>JAIPBD010000013.1 GCA_021739765.1 Melioribacteraceae bacterium | reverse complement strand
GCTCGTTTTCCAATTCTAATACTAATTCTATAAATATGTCGTGGCTCTGCCACTTTTTGTTTTTGTGCTACATGTAATTTGTAGCATAACAATTCGATTTTGAATTTTGCTCAATAACCATTCAGTTTAATCAATTTATCAAGTTCCGTAGGAACGGCATGTGGGCAACACAAACATTAATCAAAATCTGCGGGTAAGGAAGGATCTTCATAATGTTTTATCACATCATCGAGATACCTTTGGTTCGTCCTTTGTGTTGAAAGCGGAGGTAAATCATTAAAATCAAAGAATCCGACATCCAAGGTTTCATTGCTGGGAGCGGCTTTTCCCCCGATCAACTCGCATAAAAATATAATTTTGAACGCGTGAAAAAACTCCATTGGTCTTCCCGAACGATTAGCGTCATAAACCCCAACCACCTTTTTGGCGACAACTTCAAAACCACTTTCCTCCTTGGTCTCGCGCTCGGCAACCTCTGAAGGAACGTCACCCACATCAGCCCAACCTCCCGGCATCGCCCAGTGATTATCTTGTTTCTCCTGAACCAATAAAATTTTATCATCTTTGATAACCGCGGCTCTAACATCGATTTTGGGAGTTGCGTATCCCGGCATTTTCAAAAATAACGGAGCAGTAATTTCTTTTTTTAAGTTGCTGTGTTGTTCTAAAATTTCGGCTGATATATCGTTCATTCTTTTGTAACGTTCGATATCATATTCAATTTTACTAAAAGCTAAGCCGGTTTGAGCCATCGCTTGTAATTCCCTCGCCCATTTCAACCATAACGGTATAAAATCATTTTTCTTCTCTTCCATTATTCACCCAAATATTCTTTCAACAAATATTAGTAAGTTTAGAGTACTTATCTACTTTTAACTAATTTATTTCGAGGACGAGATGAAAAAAATGATCTTATTGTTTATGCTAATTTCGATTGTAATTTCAGCACAGAATACGCAAACGACCAGATTATTAAGGTTTCCGGATATTTACAAAGACAAAGTGGCTTTTGTTTACGCCGGTGATATTTGGATTGGAAATACAAACGGTGGAACCGCAAAAAGATTAACATCGCATCAAGGAATGGAACTATTTCCAAAATTTTCACCGGATGGGAGATGGATTGCATTTTCGGGTGAATACGCCGGAAACCGCCAGGTTTTTGTAATCAGCGTTGATGGCGGCTCACCAAAACAATTAACTTTTTACAATGATGTAGGAAATATGCCCCCGCGTGGTGGATTTGATTATCGGATTCTTGATTGGACTCCGGATGGTAAAAACGTAATTTTTCGCGCAAACAGATTACCATGGGGAATCAGACTTGGGAAATATTTTTCCGTTTCAATAGATGGTGGAATGGAAACGCCGCTTGAAATACCGGAAGGCGGAGGTGGAATGCTTTCACCGGATGGTAAAAAAATGGTTTATACTCCGATTGATCGCGAATTTAGAACATGGAAACGTTACCGGGGAGGAAGAGCCCAGGATGTATGGATTTACGATTTTGAGAATCATTCGGCAAATCAAATAACTACCGATCCGGCAACCGATAATCAACCGGTGTGGGTCGGAGATAAAATTTATTTTGCTTCAGATCGGGATTATACTCTAAATCTATTCTCGTACGATCTCTCTACACAAAAAATTGAAAAGGTTACAAATCATGATTTTTATGACGTTTTATGGGTAAGCGCGGGACCGGAAAATATTGTTTATGAAAATGGAGGATACATCTATAAATACTCTCCTGCTACATCCACTTCGGAAATGATCCCGATAAATGTTTTCGGCGATTTCCCCTTCACCCAGCCATATTTTAAGAATGTAAAAGAAAATATTGAAAGTTATGAAATTTCCTCTACCGGATTAAGAGCGCTGTTCTGTGCTCGCGGCGAAATTTTTACCGTGCCTGCCGAGAACGGAGCTGTAAATAATATCACCAACACTCCGGGGATTAGGGAGATAAATGCCGTCTGGTCACCCGATGGCGAAACGATTGCTTATTTAAGCGATAGAACCGGTGAATATGAAATTTATACGAAAAAAAGCGATGGTTCCGGTGAAGAAGTGCAAATCACAGAAAATAGCGCAATTTGGTACTTCGGACTTCGTTGGTCGCCCGACAGTAAAAAAATTGCTATCGCCGATAAAAATCAGATGCTGCATATTGTTGATGTGGAATCCAAAAAAGTATCGACAATTGATAATAGTGAAAGAAACGATATCACCTATTACCGGTGGGCGCCGGATAGTAAATGGCTTGCATATACAAAAGTAGCGGAAACAGATATGTCTGTAATTTGGGTTTACTCACTAGATAAAAAAGAGAAATTTGCTCTGACAGATCCGATGGTTGGAAATTCTGATCCGGTCTTCGATAAAAATGGCGAGTATTTATACTTCCTTTCGAATCGGGATTATAATTTATCATTCAGCTCGTATGAATTTAACTATCTCTACAATAACGCAACCAGAGTTTATGTAGCCGCTTTATCCAAAAAATCAGATCCTATTTTTGACTATAAAAATGACGAAGAGATAAATAAATCCGCTGAGGAAAAATCAGAAGGTGAAGACAAATCGATTCAAGTTGAAATTGATGTCGATGGATTTGAAAATCGTGTAAATGCAATTCCCGGATCATCGGGCAATTATTCTCAGTTATCCGCAGGCGAAAACGGAATTTATTTTGTTGATAATGATAACGGAAACAAATTAAAATATTATGACGTGAAGGAAGAAAAGGAATCAACCATTTTCGAAGGAATTGGCGGTTACGAAATTTCGGCGGATGGGAAAAAAATGATCTTTGGCTCTCGGGGGAATTTCGGAATTGTAGAAACCAAACCGAATCAATCGAAAGACAAATCATTAGATTTGAGCAAAATGGATATGAAAATTTTCCCAAAAATGGAATGGGAGCAAATGTTTGTAGATGGATGGCGAATTATACGTGACTGGTTTTATGATAAAAATCTTCACGGGATGGATTGGCAAAATATTAGAGAAAAATACAGTCAACTGCTTCCGTTCGTATCCTCGCGTGCCGACTTGGATTACATTTTCGGAGAAATGGGCGGTGAATTAAATGCCGGTCATTTTTATGTTAACAGTGGTGATCAACCTTCTGTGGAACGGACAAATGGCGGACTGCTTGGCGCGGAGATTGTGGCATCGGGTGAATATTACAAAATCAATAAAATCTTTGCCGGGGAGAATTGGCACTCCAATTTTCGCTCGCCTTTAACTGAGTTCGGCGTTAATGTAAATGAGGGCGATTATATATTGAAGATTGATGGGAAGGATGTTTCAACTTCCGAAAATTTCTATAAATACCTTGAAAACAAAGCCGATCAACAAGTCACTTTGCTTGTTAACAATAAAGCTTCGGTTGAAGGAGCGCATGAAGAGATCGTAAAACCCGTTAGACGCGAAACCGATCTGCGTTATTTGGATTGGGTAAAATCGAGACAAAAGTATGTTGATGAAAAATCGAATGGTAAAATCGGTTATATCCATTTACCGAATACAGCTACAGATGGCAACAGGGAGCTATTCAAATATTTCTATCCTCAAGCAAATAAAAAAGCCCTAATTATTGATGTCCGTTACAACGGCGGCGGATTTATTCCGGACCGAATGATTGAACTTCTCGAAAGAACCCCGATGAGTAAATGGGCGAGGCGAGGAATTGAACCGTTTCAAACTCCCGGATTTGCACACAATGGTCCGAAAACAGTTCTTATAAATCATTATTCGAGTTCGGGTGGTGACGCTTTCCCTTATTATTTCAGGCAAAAAGGATTGGGAAAATTGATAGGGACAAGAACTTGGGGTGGATTAATCGGGCTTTCGGGTAACCCCGGATTGATGGATGGCGGGTCGCTTAGTATTCCTACGTTTCGTTTTATCGGACCGGATAGCCAATGGGCAGTTGAAAACGAAGGAGTTGCACCCGATATTGAAGTTGTCGACAGACCGGATTTGGTGGCAAAAGGAGCTGATCCTTCGCTCGATAAAGCGATTGAAATTATGCTGGATGAATTAGCGGCAAATCCGCCAAAAAGTATTTCAGTACCGCAACCACCGGATCATTCAAAGAAAAAGTGATGGGTGAAACATTTGTAATAATTTTGGGTTGTGCTTTAATTTTAGGAGGACTGATAGGATGTGTTTTACCTTCGATTCCAGGTCCTCCGCTTAATTATTTGGCTCTAATTCTTTTACAATATGTAAGAGAGCCGTTTTCAACAAAATTTTTAATTTATTCGGGTTTAATAACGGCTTTTATTTTTGCTTTTGATTTCATACTTCCCGCTATCGGGGCAAAATTGTATGGCGTCTCAAAACGCGGCATTTGGGGTTCTGTTTTGGGAATGTTTCTGGGGATGATATTTTTCCCACCATTGGGAATTTTCCCCGGAATATTGATTGGCGCGGTTATCGGTGAACTGAGCGCCGGGAAAAACAACTCGGAAGCTTTTAAAGCGGGTTTGGTTTCATTCATATTTTCGATTTTCGCCGTTGTTATAAAGCTGATTAATGCCGCGGCATTATCATATTTTTTTATAAAAGAAATAATTTGAGGTAATATGGTTTTATTGGAATTTGCTATGAGCCCGTTTGATAAAGGGGAAAGTCTAAGTGAAAATGTCGCAAAAATTATCAAATTTATAGACGAATCCGGAATCACATACAAACTTACTCCGATGGGGACGATTCTCGAGGGAAATTGGGATGATGTTATCGACGTGGTTTCAGGTTGCTTCAGAATTATGGAAAAGGATTGCAACCGTATAAGTCTAAATTTGAAAATGGATTACAGAAAAGGAGAAGAAAGCCGTCTCGAATCTAAAATCAAAAAGGTCGAATCTCTGATTGGGAAAAAACTCAGAAAATGAGAGGCGGAAATTAGATTTTGGAGAATAGAAATTGCCCAAACTTAGTCGAGTTTCTATAATTGAAAACTCTGATAATCCCTTGCGCAAAAAGTGTTCGGAAATAATTTCTGTGATTCGCCTTCCATATCAAGCAGCATATTGTCAGTATGTTCGGGATCATGATGAAACAGAGCAAGATTATTTACATTGGCTTGAGTTGCAACATCGCAAGCTTGGGCGTAACTGCTATGTCCCCAACCATGTTTGGATTTTAATTCTTCCGGAGTAAATTGGGCATCATGTACTAACAAATCAGCGCCTTTGCAAAATTCAACTACATTCTGATCAATCCCATCCTCATGCTCAACATCCGTACAGAAGACGAAAGTTTTCTCATCAGCGATAATCTTTATTCCTAATGCTCCACCCGGATGATTATGTTCGTTCACAAAAACTTCAAAATTATCCATCCGCATATAAGTTCTTTTCGATTCTGGAAAGTAAAACTGTGCACCCATTTTGGACATGGGAATAGGGAAATATTCATTTTGCATTTGTCCGGCAAATACACTTTCAAGTGACCTGAGATGCCGATGCACTAAAACCGGACTAAAAGTAAACTTTCTTCTTGAATCGTACGCGGGTTTGAAGAACGGAAAACCTTGAATATGATCCCAATGGGTATGAGTCATTCCGATATAAATATTTTCGTACTGCTCATGTTTGTTGGCAATTAATTCATTGCCAAGGTTTCTGATACCACTTCCACAATCGATTATCATGATATCGCCATTATCGAATTCAACACATACGCAAGCTGTGTTTCCACCGAACTCTTTATATTGCTGACCACTAACAGGAATTGATCCTCGGGTACCGTAAAATATTATTTTCAACGGCGACTCCAGGTAAAAATAAATTGATAGATAAATAATTCTTATAAGTTAAAAAATTGACTGATATATTCAAAAGTGATATTATGATTCTTTCAAAAAAATATTGGACACATTAGCGATGGATATTGAAAATTTGAAGAAGGTTTTAGTTGACCAAACCGGAATTCTGAATACAAATGAATACATGAAATCGGCTGTGCTAATTCCATTGGTGAAATTCGATGGTGAATTTCATCTTATTTTTGAAAAACGGGCGAAAGATATTAGGCAAGGTGGGGAAATCTGTTTTCCCGGCGGACAATTTGACGTGGAATTAGACAATAATTATCAAGATACGGCTGTTCGAGAAACCGAAGAGGAATTAGGAATCTCTAAAGACAAAATTGAAGTTATAGGCCAATTAAAAACTTTGGTTGGCAGAATGGGGATAATTATCGAATCTTTTATCGGCGAAATTGATATTCCAAATTTAAATGCAACACAAATTGATACAACCGAAGTTGAGAAAATTTTTACGACTCCACTAAGCTACTTTTTAGAAAATGCTCCGGAGCAATACACTTTCCATACAAAATGTCAACCGTTTTATAGAGATGAATCAGGTGAAATAATAAATTCATTTCCAGCCGATAAATTAAATTTGCCAAAGCGGTACAATAAACCATACCCGATTCAAAATCATGAGATCTATATTTATAAAACAAATAATGAGATAATTTGGGGATTGACGGCAAAATTAATCAAAGAGTTTGTTGAGGTTATAAATAGCTCTTCATCAAGGATAATGATTGAGAGAGATAACCGGTCCCAAATAAATTTAAATGATTAAAAACGTGATACAATTTGTAAATATTTTCCCGGTATTCCCATCCGGATTGTAATGGATATTCATTGTCATAAGCCCTATAAAAAGCTGGTGGAAATCCACCGAACAACTTGGTCATCGCTAAATCTGCTTCACGATTCCCATAGTAGACTGCGGGATCAATCAGCGCGGCTTCTCCGAGATCATCAATAATAAAATTTCCCGACCAAAGATCACCGTGCAGCAATGATGGTTCTTCATCATCAATTGCGAGAATTTTATCAAGTTTAGATGCAAGTTTGTCAAACAATCCGGAGAATTTGGAATCTACATACCCGTTTTTTTCTGCTAACCGGAATTGATATAATAAACGGTTTTGATAATAAAAATCTGCCCAATTGTCACTTGGAGGTAAATTTTTTTGAGGTGTCGCACCAATAAAATTGTTTTCGAAGAATCCAAATTTGTCGTTTCTGTATTTGTGAAGTCTCGCAAACTTAGCGCCAAAATCTTCGAAAAAATTTGGATTTTGTTTCGCAGCAGTTAAGTATTCAATTATCAGAAACTCGCTGTCGTAATAAATTATTCCCGGAATGCGAATTACATCCGCTTTTGCGAGTTCTTTTAATCCGTTTACTTCATTACCAATAATTGATGATTCGGTTCCGGAGTATTGTTTTATAAGATATTTTTTTCCCGAAACTGTTTCTATTAATTTTGTTTCAGCAATCGAACCTCCCCCAATTGACCGGACGGAAATTTTTTCATTAAGAATTTGTTGGAGTTTAGCTGTATCCATTCAGACCGTGTTTTTTTATTACTTCCGCAAGCAGACCGTTACATGATTTTTCCAATATATCAAGCACATTTTCGAAACCGGCCGCACCACCATAATAAGGATCAGGAACTTCATTTAGTGAATTATCTCCTGAATAATCTGTCATCAATAATATTTTTGCTTGATCTTTTTCGTTTCTCGATTGAGCGGAAATATCTCGATAATTGTACTTATCCATAACAACGATGTAATCAAACTTATCAAAGTCATCCATTTTAAATTGACGGGCTATACTTGTCAAATCATAACCACGTTTTGACGCGTGCCGCATCATTCTGGAATCGGCGTTCTCTCCGGTATGCGTCGCGATGGTGCCGGCGGAATCACATTTAATTTTATCAGACAACCCCTTATCAGAAATTAATTTAGTCATTACTGCTTCAGCCGAAGGTGAGCGGCAGATATTACCCATACAAACAAAAATTACATTAACCATAAATCCTCATTGGTGAATAAAAATTGACGTGAAAAGTTACGAAATTATTCATCTCAATAATAAAATTGACAAATTCTGTAAAGAAATTTAAATTCTGTTAAACAAGAAAATTGTATAAAATTCTCCTTTTTTGTAAAAAATCTATTATATTAATGCGGCATAGGTTCTTAAATTTTTAATACTAAAACAAAAGTTCGAAAATGGGTTATTTAAATGTCGGGGATTTCATTCTTATACTGTTGGTGATGACAGCTGTGGGAATCTGGTTATTCGCTATTTCGAATGTTATTAGTAGTATTTTTAAGAAGGATAGCGATAAAATTTACTGGGCATTAATGGTTACATTAATACCTATTGTAGGTCCAATATATTATTTCTTTAAAGGTTCGAAGGATAGAATAATCGAATAATGGAATTAGATCCAAAGAGATATCCGATTGGGCTATATATTCCTCCCACAGACATAACTGCTGTTGATTTATCCAAATGGATTCAAGTTATTGAAGATTTTCCGGCTGCGCTCAAAGCTGTAGTCTCAAATTTGCCCGGGACATCGCTTGATAACTCTTACCGTGAAAATGGTTGGAGCGCCAGGCAACTGATTTTTCATTTATTCGATAGTCATGTAAATAGTTATATCAGATTTAAATGGACCCTTACCGAGGATAAACCAAGAATAAAAGCCTACGACGAAAATGGTTGGACTGATATTGAGGATTTTAGGGATTATTCTATCCCTGAAGCTTTAGAATTAATTGAACTTTTCCACAAAAGATGGTCTCTTCTTTTAAGATCAATAAATGAAAAAAATTGGAACAGGAAATTTATCCACCCGGAAAGTGGTGAAAAAACACTTGCCGAAAATCTTGGTCTTTACGCTTGGCATTGTAATCATCATTTAGCGCATCTAAAAATGATAAAATAGAATCGGTATCCTTATGCAAAAACTTTTAATTTTTCTTTTCTGCTCGATAATTATTTCATGTACCGCCGATGTAAAAATTGAGGACGACCTAAAAAAAGAGGACCCGAAATTCGGAACTTTTTCTTTTGAAAAATCGCTTACTTTACCCGGAAACCCGGACGAAATTTTTGACGCCGCTACCGGTGATATCAGTGGTTGGTGGGATCATACATTTTCCGGTAACCCAATAAAATTTTACATTGATCCCAAACCCGGTGGCGGTTTCTATGAAATTTTTGACGAGGAAGGAAACGGCGTTTTACACGCAACGGTAATCGGGGTGGATAAAGGTAAATTTATTCGGATGGAAGGTCCTTTGGGACTGGCCGGTATGGCGATACAAATGGTATTCACGTATGAGTTCGTTTCTGTTGGTGAAGATTCAACTAATTTTAAAGTTTCTGTAAATGCCTCCGGTCAGATGACTGAAGGCATTGATAAAATTGTTGAAGGTGTATGGGATCATTTTATTTTCGAACGATTCCAGCCATACATTGAAGCGGGCAAACATAAATAACTAAAATCCACTTTATAACAATTCAGTGTTTAATAATTCTTCATCTACTGCTCATCAATTTTAACAGCGGGAATATTTGCCTCTTTTACAAGCATATTAAACTTTGGGACTTCATGTTTAATGATTTCATCGAATTCCAATAGTTTCTTATCAATTTGTTCGTATAATTCTCGCCTAACTTCATACGATTGATCTGTCGGTTTGTTATCACCGTATGAAACCCCCGATGCAACCGCAGCTAACTTATCATTCAGTCGGATCGGGAAATTTAGCGGATCTTGCGCGCTTTCATTTTTTGTTTGATACAAGACTTTTTCAATATTCGTCAAAGAATTATTGATAGTTTTTCCCTTCGCAATAAGAGAATCGGTATTCTCAAAACCGTCCGCTTTTCCAACATACTCTTTTATTTGACTTCGAACCTTTCTCAATTTTTTAATCACATTATGCAAGTTGCTCAATTTGTCCCTCACATCAATTTGGAAATCAAATTGCTCTTTAAGATCAGCAATAGAAGCGGAGGAACGGGGATCCTTTAATATTTCAAATTCCGCACTGACTGTATCGTCAGCGACAATCAATTCGGCAAGATATTTTCCGGGAACAGCTTTGGGTCCTCTTAAACCCCCACCATTCCATAAAATCATACCGTCAAATTTATCAGCATCTTGGTATCTCATATTCCAAACAAGCTGGTTTAATCCGGCATCAAAATTCATTCTGATTACATTTTTCTTTTTATCTGCTTTCGGTCGAAATGATTGAATCATCTCTCCATTCAATTCCTTTATATTAAAACTAACTTGATTTGAATCGGGTAATGAGTTGAAGTAATAATTAAAAACAGCGCCATTATGAACATTTTGACCTGCTGTCACTGATTTTTCTGTTCGTCCCCCTCCCATTCTAAACGCGCTGCGAGGTTGAAATAAATGTTGATTCGTCTCACTAATTTTATCATTCCATTGATGTAAAGGTGTTAAATCATCCAATAGCCAAAACGATCTGCCCTGAGTGGCGATGATCAAATCGTTATCTTTTATTTCAAGATCGGTAATAGGAACAACCGGAAGATTATTTTGAAAAGTCGACCAAGATTTCCCATCATCGAGCGAAAGATAAAGTCCGGTTTCAGTTCCGGCGAAAAGCATTCCTTTGCGATTCGGATCACAAACAATATCCCTTGTAAAATGTGAAACGTCAATTCCTTTCACAATTTTAGTCCACGTTTTACCATAATCGTCAGTTTTATATAGATAAGGCTTAAAATCATTATTCTTGTAGTTGGTCGCGGCGACATACAAGCCGGCTTCGTTAAATGGATCGGCTTCGATGGAGTTAATTTGGATCCACTCAGGCATAATCTTTTTATCGGGTGTAATATTTTGCCAACTCCCACCGCCATCTTTCGTAAGGTGTATTAATCCATCATCCGATCCGACCCAGATTACATTCTTATCAAACTTTGATTCAGCCAATGTGAAAATTGTGCAATAGTATTCAACACTGGTATTGTCTTTCGTGATCGGACCACCGGAAGGACCCAGTTTAGTCGAATCATTTCTGGTGAGATCAGGACTAATAGCCTCCCAACTCTGTCCTTCGTTTGTTGATTTGAAGAGAACATTTCCGGCTGTGTAAATTACATCTGAGTTGTGCTGTGAAATAATGATTGGGAAATTCCATTGGAACCGATATTTCCAATCCTTTGCGCCGTGGCCCATCGGATCATCCGGCCAAACATTAACCGCCCTAAATTCTTTTGTTTTATGATTATATCTCGTTAAATAACCACCGTAGGAACCACCATAAACTATATCCGGATTTTCGGGATGAGGAGCGATCCAACCACTTTCACCTCCTGCGGTTGATTCCCAATCGTCTTCGCTGATTGTTCTGCCATCCGATCTGTGCAATATTCGAACTGTTGAGTTATCTTGTTGCGCACCGTAAATTCGGTATGGAAAATGATTGTCGGCGGTAACACGATAAAATTGAGCCGTTGGTTGATTATGATAAGTACTCCAGGTTCCGCCACCATCAAAAGTAACTTGAGCGCCGCCATCATCACCGATAATTTGGTAATCCGGTTCATCAGGATTAATCCACAAATCATGATGATCGCCATGAGGAGTTCGGATTCGTTCGAACTTTTTCCCCCCGTCCTTCGATTTCCAAAAACCAACATTCAGAACATAAACTTCATCTTCATTTTTGGTATCGGCATAAACTCTTGTGTAGTACCATGCTCTTTGCCTTAAATTTCGTTCGGAGTTTGTTTTTCTCCACGTTTCTCCGGCATCAGTCGATTTAAATAATCCGCCATCTTTATTTTCAATTATCGTCCAGACTAAATTATTATTCACAGGAGATACAGCCACCCCGACAATTCCAATCGTACCTTTCGGTAATCCTTCATTTCGGGTGATTTCGGTCCATGAATCTCCGCTGTCTGTCGATTTCCACAATCCCGAACCATCTCCACCACTTTCTAAACTGTAAGGAGTTCGTTTCACTTTCCACATTCCGGCATACAAATTTCTCGGATTGACAGGATCCATCGATAAATTCACAGCTCCGACTTCACTGTTTACAAAAAGTATCTTTTCCCAAGTTTCGCCACCGTCTTTAGAACGAAATACACCACGTTCCTCGTTTAAACCATACAAATGACCAAGAACCGCGGCGTAAACTAAATCCGGGTTTCTCGGATGGATTTTGATTCGGGGAATATGGCGTGAATCATTCAGTCCGATATTTTTCCATGTTTTCCCTGCATCTGTTGATTTCCACATTCCATAGCCACTCGAAACATTTCCGCGAACTGTTTTTTCTCCCCCGCCCACATAAATTACATTTGGATCCCATTCACTAACCGCAACTGCACCAATTGATCCGCCGAAAAATCCGTCGGAAATGTTCTCCCAGGTGTTTCCCCCGTTTGTAGTTTTCCAAACACCTCCGCCGGTTGCGCCAAAGTAATACGTCATTGGTTTGCTTGGAACTCCGGTAACAGCTGCAGAACGTCCGCCTCTAAAAGGTCCTATTTCGCGGAATTCAAATTTTGAAAGAAATTTTTCACCGAATGAGTTTTCCTGCGAAAACATTGTTGATGAAATGAATATCGTAATCAGAAATAATTTGAAAAGAGGTTGTTTCATTCTAATCCACCCCGGATTTTTAGTGAATAAATTATTAACTGCGAAGTACTTATCGAGTTTGGCCGAAAACCATATATCATAAAATTCTCATGTTCACCGAAATCTGAACGACTAATTAAAAAAAGTAAGACCACTGTTTTGAACATCGGTTTTGTATTCTTTCCATTCTGAATCTAAAAATGAATTCATTTTTAACAAAGCATCGCCAATATATTTCTTCAAGTGTTTGAGTCTCAATTGCTCTTTTTCACCCGGTGCTTCATCGGAACCGGCAATTGTATAATAAGCGTTGCTGATTCTACTCCCCAATCGTGTTGGATCGCGTCGAATACCCTGCACATCTTTCTGATTTACAATTTCCAACAACTCTTTGATTTTTTTTGAAATTTCTTTTCCTTTTTTCTCGAGATCATCAAATTCATCTTTTTCCTTTGTTAACTTTGCGATTATTTCGAGAGAATTCTCTGCATCGCGGATATTATCCATCACTTCTGTAAATGGTTCTATTATAACTTTGAACGAATCAACCAGCATTAATCTGGCCTTCATATCCGCCAAATTGACTTCAACTCGAGGATCGTAATTAATAATTGCACTCGATGAATCAACAATTCCATCATAACTCATTTTAATTAAATACTCGCCCGGCAGAACGGTCATGCCTCCGGGTTCATCGGCATCTTTTTTTGGTTTGGATTGTGTAGGAAATCGAAAACCCGCCATCTCTTGTCCCCAGAAGAATCGATTTATTCCTTTTTTTGGTTCTCGTTTGAAAGTACGGATCTTCTCACCATTTGAATCAAACACTTCGAAAACAACTTTATTTTCCTTTTTCTTCTCTTCAGTTTTTAAATCTTCATCTTGTTTATCACTACTTTCCTTCATTTCGTCCTTTTTGACTTTAGTTGTATCCGGATTCAAATAATAAGTGATCATAGTTCCATCACTTTTATTTTGACCCTTAAACTCACCATCCGCGACAAACCTTGCTCCATTGGGTTGCCGCCAAAGTGTGATGTATGAGTCCAATATTTGAAATAGTTTGGCTTTCGCTTCGAATATACTTTTAGAATTTCTCGCCATATTTCTAAGGGGCGTAATATCATCCAGAACATAAGCAGCCCTGCCAAAAGTACCAATAACAAGATCATTTTCACGAGGATGAATAATCATATCCATTGTTGAAACAGTTGGAAATCCTTGAGTCCATTTTGTCCAGTTTTTTCCGGCATCTAATGAGATATATAATCCGAATTCGGTTCCAAGAAACATCAGCTCCGGGACTTCAAAATCCTGAACAAACGAAAGGGTATAACCATCCAATTGTTTGGAATTTGCAAGATTTCTCCAACTTTTACCAAAATCGGAGGTATAAAAAAGATATGGGGTCCAATCATCTTGC
Source organism: Melioribacteraceae bacterium (assembly GCA_021739765.1). Lineage (GTDB taxonomy): Bacteria > Bacteroidota > Ignavibacteria > Ignavibacteriales > Melioribacteraceae > JAIPBD01. The sequence goes on along the minus strand of JAIPBD010000013.1, from coordinate 121,673 downwards.
CGATAATTATTAATTACTACAAACGCTTCCGCTGCGTTATAAGTTGATGCTTGAATTTGCGCAACCCATCCATTTTTTGGCGCATCGTTGATATTCGCGATTAAATTTGTCCAACTCTTTCCGCCATCTTTTGTGAGTTGAACATTCCCGTCATCTGTTCCCACCCAAATAATTCCTTCTTTTAAAGGGCTTGGTGCAATCGATAAAATTGTGGTATGATTTTCAGCGTCTGTTACATCATAAGTCAACCCGCCGCTTTCCAATTGTTTTTGTTTTGTGGAATCGTTCGTGGTCAAATCAGGCGAAATTATTTTCCATGAATTACCCATGTCATTACTCTTGTGTAAGTACTGACTTCCATAAAAAATTGATTCATTATTAAACGGATCTTGAGCTATCCCTGCATTCCAGTGGAAACGAAGAGGTTTGTCTTCTGGATGATAAGGCTGAATATCCTGCAAATTTCCCGTTATAAAATCATATCTGTAAAGCGAGCCGCCTTGCGACATTGAATAACCAAAACGCGAATTATCGGGTTTGGGTACGACATCAAAACCATCCCCGAAACTTAATTCCTCCCAATACGAATTTCTTATTCCACCTCGGCGCAAAACTCTGTTTGGTCCCCGCCACGATCCGTTATCCTGCATTCCGCCATAAATATTATACGGCCACTCCAAATCTACGTTTATGTGATAAAACTGAGCGAGCGGAAGATTATTTACAAAACGCCAAGTGTTGCCCCTGTCGTGAGATATGTTCAATCCACCGTCATTACCATTGATAATATAATTAGGATCATCGGGGTGAATCCATAAAGCATGATGATCCGGGTGGACGTAATTATCACCGGTCGACCTTTCCCACCACGGCACTAATTTTGAGAATGTTTCGCCGCCATCAATACTCAGATCAACTTCAGAAGAGATATTATAAATGCGGTTTTCGTTTTGGGGATCGACATAAATATCCGCATAGTAAAACGGGCGACCGCCAATATTTTTATCGGTCGTTTTTTTCCAGTTAAATCCACCGTCAGTCGATTTATAAAAACCGTTTTTTTTCGCTTCAATTAACGCATAAATAATTTTTGGGTTGCTTGGAGCGATCGCTAAACCGATTCGTCCAAGATTACCGGATGGAAGCCCGTCTTTTTCAGTCCGTTTCTCCCAATTATTTCCGCCATCAAAAGTGACATACAAACCGCTCCCTTTGCCTCCGGATTCAAAATACCAGGGCCATCTTCGGTATTCCCACATTGCGGCTACAAGTTTGTTCGGATTCGAAGGGTCAATCACCAGATCAGCAATCCCGGTTTTTTCATTTACATAAAGTACTTTTTGCCATGATTTTCCACCGTCGATGGTTTTGAAAACTCCCCGCTGCTCCCCCTCGCCCCATGCCGAACCTTGGGAACCGACATACACAACATCCGAATTTCCGGGATCAATAATTATTCTGTGAATATTCCGGCTTTTTTCGAGTCCTAAAAACTTCCAACTTTTACCGCCATCAATACTTTTATAAATTCCATTTCCGCTGCTTTGGCTGTTTCGCGGGTTTCCTTCACCTGTCCCAACCCAAATTATATCCGGTACATTTTGATCAATTGCAACCGCACCGATTGCCGCAGCAGGTTGTTCATCGAATAAAGGAGTCCAGCTAATTCCGGCATTTGTTGATCTCCATAAACCTCCCGAAGCTGTACCGACATAAATTATTTCGGGATCGTTTGTAACAACGTCGATAGTGGTTACACGCCCGCTCATTCCGGCAGGGCCAATAGCTCGTGGTTTCATATCTTCGAACAATTTCATATCGATTTGTTGCGCGAAAAGATTTGTCGAAATTAAGATTGTAACAATCGTTAATAGTGAAAATGAAAGTCTGGATAAATTCATCTTTGCCTCATGTTTGCTAAGTAGGGAGAAATTTATTTTTGAATATATTGAAAGTTTATAAGCGAAAGTAGGATTTAGCTGTTGCTTAAAACAAAATTGTTGGAAGGAAATCTGAAGATCTGCAGATTGAATTAGTGAGTCCGTGAACGATTATTTTTTTGGATAAATAATAAATGGATAATTACAAACGGGGCGTTTCAACAAAACGCCCCGGATTAGAAATTTACTTTACATTTATATTGATATCATCGGATTTGGCACGAACTTTTATTTGGTTTTTGCTGCCAAGAACTTCTTTAAAACCGGTGACTTTTGAACCTTCCGATCTCATTCCGATCGGAAGCTCGCAATTAATATTTCCATGTGTGGATTCAAGAAGAACATTTCCTTCGAATCCATTTGGAATCGAAAGATCAACCGAACCATAATCACTTTCAATATAAATTTGAACCGGTACTTTTAGCATTTCAACTGATATCGGATTCCCGCGATTCACTATTGAAACCTGCTCACCATCAAGATTTTTTATATCAACATTCATATACGCAAGCTCCGAGCTCCAATTTCCTTTAACATTATCTGCTTTGATAAATCCACTTCTCGAATCCAATTTTACATCACCCACAATTTGATTAAGAGTAAAGTTAGAATAAGTGTCATTTACAACTAAATTACCCTTGGCATTCGCGATATCCAAAGACCCTGACTGAAGTTTGAATTCGTTGGTTAGTGAATTAATTCCACTTACATTTCGCACAAAAACATTCGAATATGGAGCATCTAATTTTATTGCTCCGACGTCTGTAATTTTTATTTCCGATGAACGATCTTCGACTTGAACTGTTCCTTTCACATCGCTAATATTTAAGTTTGAATATGGTGCAACAATTTCGAGATTTCCGCCAACGCCATTTATTTTGATATCAGCGCTTCTGCTTTCAATTTTCAAATCTTCCGAAATCTCAGAAATACCAATCTTGCCATATTCGGAAGTTAAATCCAATTTCCCCGAGAAAGAACTGATATCAACAATTCCGCTTCTAATTTCGAATTTAGAATTACCACCGCTTTTTTTAATTTTTAATTCGCCGTAATCATTTTCAATCCCACGAATATTTGGGCAATTAACAAGTTCAATTTTCGAACTTCTGCTTTCGAGTACGATCTCCCCGGAGATTTCACTTAGTTCAACTTCTCCGTATTTTAATTCTAACTCAAAATAATTCTTCATCGGCACATAAATAACACCCTTTATTTCAGTTTCTATCGATGTCCCGAAATTCAATGTAAGCAAGTCTTTGATTCCCCAGATTGCCGACCTTTCAAATTTTTCCATTTCGAAGACGGCTCTGATATTGCCTATATCCTCACGAATTTTGAAATTTTCGATATACTCTTTTTCATAATTTTTATCTGAAGAAGTAACGGTTACATCCAGATCAAATTTTACTTTTAATTCTTCCCATCCGACAACGCGAAGATCGCAGCCGTTAACTGCTTTAATTATTATTTCATGAGATTCCTTCACATCGAAAGTATTCTCCACTTTTTTACGTTCGGTTCCTGCAAAAATCATTGCCGGAATCAACAAAGCTAAAAGTAATTTTTTCATTTTCCCCCCTCTTCTATTTTGATAATTTGCTCAATTGTTTCAAGTTTCATTTTGTATAAAAGCCGCAATCGTTGCATGTTTATTTTCGAAAAATCGCGATCGTTCCTTTCATTTTTAATAGTATTAATTGCGGTATTTATATCATTCATTTTTTCCAGTTGTGAAGCAAGCACTAAATCCACATCTTGATTGGGATCAAACGACTTCACCGGTAATATTTTTTCGAATTCATCAATTGCCGATTTGTAGGCATTATTAATTTTAACTTGTTGTGGAAGCCGCTCAATCGTTAGTTGAGTGTACAAGTTAAAAACGCCCGCAAAAGCAAAAATTGCCAATAGTGCCGTGGCAAAACCGAGTGCAAAACTTCTCAGTTCCATTCGTTTACTTTTTGTCGATCTAATTTCTGATCGAATCTTTCTCCAAACTCTAAATTTCGAATACTTTTTCGGTTCATCATTTTTTGAATAAAATTCATTTTGATTTATCATTTTCCAAACTCCTTTTGCCAGATAGTTTGTAATTCCTTTTTTGTTCGAGAAAGAATTGTTCGGGAGGCTGCGTAGCTTATATCAAGCATGTTCGCAATTTCATTATGTGAATATCCTTCAATCTCAAAAAGAATAAAAACCGCTTTTTTTTCAGCACTTATTTGTTCCAAAATAATTTTCATATCGTAATGCCACTCAAATTCATTCGCATATTCTTCAATCAGATGATTATCGAGTTCTTCATCCGAATTCAATTTGTTTCTCAATAATCCCATCTCTTGTTTCATTTCATTTATTGCAATGGTGAAAAGCCATGTTTTAAACTTTGAGGATAAATTGAAATTCGACAAACCATAAAAAGCTTTTATAAATGCCTTCTGCACCCATTCCTCAACTTCATCGTAATCTTTCTTTTTTGAAAACTGCATCATAAATCTGAAAAGCCGATTGTAGTTTTCTTCGAAAAGTTTCCGATACGAACTATCATCACCGTTTCTAATTTTTTGAATAATCTGTTTTTCAGTCATTTGTTTTCCGTTTTCAATGGTTAGATTGGATGAAGGTTGGAAATGTTACAAGGAAGATAAAAAAATGAGAAAAAATATTTTTCTTATTTATGCGAGCTATAAATGAATTGAGTTCATGACCAGAATTTGAGTACTTCAAAAGTTCTTTTAGGGATATGCAACTTTTCGAAATTTATGTGGGGTTAATCTTGGAATTAAATCGATGCAAAATTAGAAACCATCTGTTCACTTATTTCCCACAAAAGTTTACCGACTGATTTATCGTATGAGTCAGGGGAAGATGGAGTTTCTTTTGACTGAACAAAATATTTTCCGCTTATATTTTCTACCTCTTTAGAAGACGCGAGATAGACCGATGTTGAAGCACCTTCTTCAAGCGAAGCCCCCTCCATTCCAAACCCTTTTTTTAGAAGTTTCGTCGATATTACTCCCGGATGCAAGCAATTAACGGTAACATGTTCGGGATTAAGTTTTTGAGCAAGTTCGTATGTATGAAATACATTCGCCAATTTTGATTGAGCGTAAGCCGCGTAATGATCAAAAATCTGCTCCGAATTTAAATTATCAAAATCTTTTCTTCCTCTTGTATGCGCAATTGAGGAGACGTTTATTATTCTGGCATTATTCGAATTTTTAATCGTGTCCAACAACAAATTAGTCAGTAAAAAAGGGGCGAGATGGTTTACTGCAAAAGTCATTTCAAATCCATCAACAGAAAACTCCTTTTCTTTCATATAAATTCCGGCGTTGTTAATCAGTATATCCAATGAAAGGTGTTTAACTTTTAGGCAATTTGCCATTTCAGAAACTGATTTGAGTGAGGCAAAATCACCGATTACATATTCGCAATCATATCCTTTATTCAAGAGTTCTTTTTGAAAATTTTTGCACTTGTCTTCATTTCTGCCGTGAATAATTATATAAAAATCATTTTCCGCCAAAATTCGTGCTGTTGCCTTTCCGATTCCATCTGTCGAACCGGTTATTAAAACTTTCCTTTTCATTTATACCTCGGCTGATTGAATTGCTCTGTTTCGATTTTCTCTATAAAAAGCACTAAATATGATCAATGAATGAACAACTAATATGCGAAAATTAATTTAGATTATTTTAGTACAGATCACATTTCGCTCTACTAAGGTTTTTTATGCACAGATGTCATTTTTGCTTGATCGAAAGAGTGTCTCCGTAAAATCTATTCGAATTGGTGTTATAGTCGCCAAAAAAGTGGTTTAGAATCAACTTTGTTCTAAAACTAATCGTGACCGAGTCCCTTGACAAGGTCAGAAAAAGATAGACCATTTCATTCTCTGGAGAGATAGCTATTTGATGCTGAAGCTGAATATTTGCATGTCATTGAAATCCTGATCTAGCGACTCAATAGAATTTATGATTGGCCAAAATCCTGCCGGGATGGCTGGAGCATCCCGGCAGATATGAGAAGGTGGAGAATATATCATTCCCTACCATTCATTATTATTTTAACAGAAGCATCTTGCGGACAAGAAATTGGTTATTGGTTCGTACTTGATAGAAATAAATTCCGCTCGGCAGGTTTTTGGGGATTTGCGCATTTCCCAATGTAAAATCAATGGAATGTTGACCCGAATTTCTGTGCTCATCAAGCAGTTTAACTACTATTTCACCAAGCGAGTTGAAGATAATTATTTGGACGTTCGATGCTTCGGGCAGATTATATTTAATAGTCGTTGAGGGATTAAAAGGATTCGGGTAATTTTGTGAGAGATTGAATTTTGACGGATTATTTTCGTCCGCTAATCCGGTTGCTTCATCATAAAGTTTTCGAGTGTGAATGTTCCATGTTGTTTGGTATTCGCTCCCGGTCGTTATTAAGTTATTATTATCATCAAATTTCATATCCTTGAGGTAAGCAGGAATAACATTGCTGATTCCATCAATAAAATATTGGGTTGTAAAGTCTCCAAACTCATCATATTTGCGGATCCAAATATCAGCCGATTCATTCATATAAGAAAAAGCCGCGCTTCTAAAATCACAGGCAATTTCTTCTCCGGCGCTCCAGGGTTCATCAATTACTCTGAACCAAGTTGTTTCTCCGGCAGCGCTAAATTTTGCGATAAAAGCTTTGGTATCCTGAGTTCCGGTTGCCCATATATTTCCACCGATATCTAAATCAATATCTCGAATATTTGTAATAACATTCTGATATCCTTTGGACGATGGGATAATTTCGTCCCAGAAGAGCGAACCATCCGGATTTATGCATGTTACTCTTGGCATATAATTCACAGAATCTGCGGAAACGTTTTGATATTGAATATCAAGTGCAAGATAGATTTGTGCAGAATTGTTAATCTTAAAATTCCGGATTGTGCTGTAAATATATTGGTTGGGGAATGTTAAAATCCGTTGATAATTTTGAGCAACTCCAACATGATCAAATTGAATTACACCAAAATGATTATCTCCCGCTCCGTTCACCAAAAAGCATCTCAGATATCCGTAAGCATTAGATGAATTAAAAAAAGGCTGATATTCATAAATTGCGTGATCGGATAGAGATTCAAGTTTCTGACTCACTTTAGATGTAAAATTTCCGGATGCATCAAGTTGAACAGACCAAAATATTGCCTGCTGTTCACCCGGACCAAACAAATAATAATTGTTGTTATTATCCCTAAATAGTTGTTTTACTCTGGTCGAGCTGATTATATCATAGGTGTAAGTGCTGTCATAATTAGAAACATACCAGGCAACTCTCTTCCCCACCAGTAAATCACCGTTGGAAGAATATTTTACAAAGTGGAAATCAAATCCGTAATTGGAAGAATCATGGCCGACAACACCTAGAATTATATTGTCTTCGGAATCCGTATAAACATTTAGTGGAAAATCTTCATATCCGATATTGTAAGTTTTTGCCCACAGAAAGTCGCCGGAAGGCGAATATTTAACAATCAAAGCATCTTCCATATAATTTTGATCTAAAGCTGTTCCGGCAACGATAATATTCCCTTCCGAATCAAAATAGATTTCTTCTCCCGAATCATTTCTGCCGCTGTCGTAAACTTGATCCCAACTTAGCTGAAATTGAGCATCCAACTTTATTGCACCGGATATTAAAAAAAGTAAGACCAATATTTTTCGCATATAATTAACTCGATTTTTAGTGTATTTATGATTATTTCATGAGCAGCATTTTGTTTGAGAGAATTTTATTATTAACAACCAATCTATAAATGTAGATTCCACTCGGTAAGTTTTGATGGTCAGGAGATGAATCGGAAAAAAATTCAACCGAATGGTAGCCGCCGCTTTTATTTTCATTTACCAGAGTTGTGATTAATTCCCCAAGAGCATTGAAAATCATTAGCTGTACATGCGCTTCTTCCGGTAATTCATATTTTATTATAGTTGAAGGATTAAATGGATTAGGGAAGTTTTGAAGCAAAGCAACTTCTTGAGGAAGTGTAGATTGAACGCCAATATCTGTTACGCTCAATAAAAATGAATCCGAATAATCGCTTTCATTTCCATTTGCATCAACAGCCGTGATCGAGTAAGTGTATTCGGAGTTTTGATTTATCGAATCGTCAGTAAAACTTGGGAGTGTTGTTTGTCCCGCTAATATTGCCAGTTCATGATTAAAATTGGCTCCCTCAAATTTGTAAATATTGAAATACGCAAAATCTTCATCAACCGGATTTAACCATGTCAACTGAAAACTACCGTTTGATACTTCGCCATTAAGACCTGAAGGAATTTCCGGATAGAGGTTATCTACCGAATAACCCGAATCAAACTGGGAAACGAAAATAAATCCTTCACTATATGAATGAGATGTAACTAAAAATTTACTCCAAAAAATTCCATCCGAGGTGGAATCCTTATACGTTCTTGCCTGGACGGTATATTTTTCCAAACCGACAGCTGGAATTAAACCATGTGAGAGTGTATCATCGCCTCTAAATTCCCATAAACCGTACGAATCTATCATTCGTCTTTCACCATCTCTATCCAACGGGTCAGCAGACCATTTTACATAAACCCACTTTCCTTGATCTTCCGGGATATCGTTTATACTTAAAATTTTTGGTACTCCCAAAGTTTCATCACCGGCTATAAATGAATATCCTTCCGCTGTTGTATTATTGTTTTCGTAATCATCCATCGAAAACATCAGGTGGTACTCTTCGCCTTTATTTAAATCGTGAAGATATGCAAGATGCGATTCATCGTAATCATCTTTGGTTTGAACTTCAAAAGGATAACCTTCACCTTCAGGATCTGTTCCATAAAACAGAAATCCCTTTGCGGGTCGGTTCGTTCTCCAAACAACGATAACATCATTACCGCCCAGAGCCTTCACTTCTACATCATAAATTAGGAATTCACTTTGCACATCGGCTCCAAGGACAACTTCGCTCAACAATGGCGAATCCTGATCATTTCCCGTCCAAAGGAATGCCGCGTACCTGCCGTATTTCTCAAACATTTTGGATTCACCGTAATTGGAGGCTGCCCTCCATCCGAAAGTATCCCATTTGTCTAAATCGGAAGTGCTTATTGTTAATAGTTGAACTCCAGTTTGATCCCCGACATAAGTTTGAATAAAAACTCCTCCCCAATCTTGTGCCGAAGGCAGCTCAATAATGGAAGAATAAAGCAGACCACAACTTATTCTTGAAAGCGGAGTTCCATTCATATAGAGCGCATTATCTACGTTCTCCACAACACCATTGTAACCCGCCATGTAATACACTTGTGTTCCTATTGATGTGATTCCACCGATCGCGTTTCCCGAACCGGGAAGAGTTACATATGTTGTGGTGGAACTTCCATCATACTGATAAACATTCTTTGAAGAAAAACCACCGAAATAGAGCGACATGCCGGCATGTAATTTATTTATTCCGTTGCCCGTGAATATTGTTTCTGCGGAGGTGCCGTTGTACTTAAGCACTTGTCCGGTTGATTGATTTGTATTCCAAGATGCGATATAAAGGTTACCGTTCCATTCAATTAAATCGTTGATGGACATTCCTTTTGCTATTCCGGTATTTACCCAAGTACCACCCGAAAGTTTATAAAGTTTTCCGCTCCAATGAGTACCGGCATAAAGTTCACCGTTATAAGAACCTATTGAAGTAATCGCATTTTCGATTTCTTGTCCGACTTGCACCCAGGATGAATCAACAAGTTTATAAACCCTTCCACCATTGGAAATGTTGTTTATCCACATTACGCCGGCAATGTAAAGATCACCTTGAAAATCGAGTCCATAGTGATAACCGAATTCTTCCGGCAACCCTTTTTTTGTAACCGGTTCAAATCCGTTTTCACCTAGTCCATAATCCTCATTGTTAAAATTGTAAGCGACGATATAATTCCCGCCAACCGCATATAATTTGGAATCGTGAATAAACATGTTTTTATAAGCGTAATAGTATGGAATCAAGTTTTTCCATTTATTAATCAGCGGGTCATATTCAAACATTCCATAAGTTTTTGAGACATAAATCTTGTCATTATGATAAAGCAGCCCGTAGACATACCCGGATTCAGAATGATCAATTCCAAGTCGTCCGTTTGTTGAAAAGTCAATTCCATATTCTGACCAAAACATTGTTGTATTCGAGTAAAATTCTTGCCCTCCACCTCCGGACCAATCATTCTGCACAAAAGTCAAATCTTGTGCATTTGCAACCGATAAAAATATTAAGCAGTAAAGGTAGAACGATGTTTTTAGTATTGACTTGCTCATCTTTGCCTCTATTTTTAAATGATGTTTTTTAATTTATTTAGGATCATTGATAATTCAATTTCTGTTGTCCCCTTCCGGGAAATTTTTCGCCACAGATTCTGCAGAAGTGCGCATAGGGATTATTGATTTCGGAATTACACTTTTTGCATAATGTTAAAAGTTTCTCTCCACAGAGCGAACAGTACTCGTCTTTTTCTCTAGTGCTGCAGAAATATTTGCACTTAGGACAAATTTTATAAGTGTGTATCGATTCAGGTTGTCTCTTATCCATCCAAACTCCTCCTTCTCTTCTGTTGCATATTTCATACCAAGGGAAAAGGAGGAATTTCAAATTGAAAAGCGGTTTATTTGTTCTAGACTCGACCGATTCATAAAAAAATCTGTTGCTCTGCCAAGCAACAAGTTGCTCAACACAGCAACACATAAGTGGAATATTTATTGATCATATCGTAAATTAATTCGTGAAAAAGACTTTAATATCCATCTTTGTGTTTTTTCTTCTTCTTTCCTCCACAACGCGGGCGCAATTTTATGATTGGCAATTAATTGCAAAAACGAACATTCATCAAGGTCAATTTATATACCCGATTTCATCGAATAATATTTGGATAAGAAATATAAAAGGAGAAACAGCATTTTTTTCAGATGACAAAGTTGAGTTTTTTGCTTCTCCGGTGGACGAAAGTTCATCCTATATTCAAATTCAGAGATTGAATAAAAACGTATTAATGTTGGTTGGAACCGATACAACTTGGCGCACTCATGTTTATCGTTTCAAGGATCGTAAATGGGAAAAACAAAGCAAAGTGTTTGACATTCCTCTGACGAAAGTAATTCATGTAAAGGATAATTTAATTTACGCGCCTGCCAATTTTGGTCGTTTCTTTGTTTTCGATAACTCGGACTGGACTGAAATTGAATCCCCGACAAAAAGCCACTTCACCACCCACTATCTTGAAAACGAAAATGATCTTTGGTTAGCCACAAAATATGATGGTGTTTTTCATTTTGACGGAAAGCAGATTCGTAAAATTGATTTTGCGGATCCCTTAGGAGGCGATATTGCAGGTATTCACAATCTTGATAGTACGATATTAGTTGTTGATGCAAAACAAAACGAGTATAAGTTTAATGGAGTTCGTTTTGTAAAAACCTACGCCAAGAAGGTCGAAAGTCATAAATTATATAGGCGAAACGAGGTTGGAATAACTTCTCTATCCAAGGATTTTTATCGAAAGGAAATTAATTTATACCAAAATTTTAATATTTCGAATATTGCTAATCTTGATAGCAGTAGAATTATAATTCTTACCACAACCGGAGAATTATATCTTTCATCCGAAAAATCACATAATAGCTTTTATGAGCTTGCAGAAAAATTCGGATTAGAAGGTGCAATTGGAGTATCAAACCTCGGTGTTATTGTACTCGACTATAACAACGACAACTTTGATGATCTGGTACTAAATAATTCGTACAACTATGCCTATTTCGAGCTCTTTTCAAATAACAATAATTCACCTTTTAGCTCAAACCAAATTTATGACTCCAAAAATGCTTATATCCTTCCAAAAATGATTGGTTGTGATTTTAACAACGAAGGCATGTCCAAAATTATCTTTTCGAAGTTCGACTCCTTAGGCGTAACGATAAAGTCACTAAGAATTGCGCCGCAACAAAAAGCTCCTGCAATCGAACTTTTTAGAATTCCTGACAATTATGCGAAACAAAACCCTTCTAATCTTAATTCCGTTGATATTGATGCGGACGGTGATCCTGATATTTGCGTCAGTTACTATTATGGTCCGAATGGCGAAAAAGGAGCTGAGCTAATTTATTTTAATAATTATTGGGGCTTAGATTTTAAACTTGATACTTCCTTTACAAAGATTACATCCGGCTGGAATGTAAAATCCTTATTTGCCGATTTTGATAATGACGGTGATCTTGATTGGTACATCGCGAATAAATGGAGAACGAACAAACTACTGATTTGGAATGGTGATTTTTTCCAGGATGAAAGCGAATCGCGCTTTAATAATCCGCAGAAAACAGAATGTTTCGCTGCCTGTGCGTTTGATTTTGACAATGATGGCGATCTCGATCTAGTAACCGCGAGCGATAATTATTTCATTCAACTGTTCGAAAATAATGGTACTGGATTTTTCCGCGATATCTCAGATTCCGTCGGGTTTAGAATCCCAAGATTTCGCGGTGATTTGTATATGGATATAAATATTTCGATTGCCGATTACAACAATGATGGTTTTTCGGATCTGTTTTTATCAACGAACAGAAACGGTATGTTAGAAAATTTGTTAATGCTCAATATTGATGGAAACAGATTCGAAGATTTCACAAAAGCATTTAACCTCGATGATCCATTTGTAAATAATATTGTTTCGTTTGATGCTGACGGCGACGGTGATATTGATATTTTTGGAACAACAAGTGCTAAAAACAAACTTTGGATAAATAATCTTGATAACAAAAACTACTTGAAATTTTCACGTGGCAACGACGCTACTTCTCAATTAATTAACGGCTGCAAAATTTCTCTCTTCGAAAATATTCCGGGCGAAAATTCGAATAAGTTAATTGCTTACAAACAACTTGGTACGGAAAATTCGGGGAGAGCCAACGCAAATTATTCAACAATTCATTTTGGTTTAGGAGACGCAATTTCCGTCAATGCATTGATTGAATTCACCGATGGAAGCAAGATGGAATTGAATTCATTAGACGCGGGCAAATTGGTCATACTGCCAAATAACAATTCAATTACAACCTCGGCTTATAATTTTTTCGGTATGCTTGTTAAAAATATTCTCACCCTAAATTTTGTTTTTACACTCCTCTCTTTTCTGCTTACTGCTCTGGTTATATCACTCGGCATTAAGCATGGTGCAGATAAATTCGACTGGGATTACAAACTTATTGCCGGCTTGGTTGCCGTTAACTTAAGTCTTTTCTGGGTAATTTATCTTTTAAATTTAAACTCAAAATCTGATTTCGCGATTTTTGTTTTGCCTTTTATCCTTTCCTCCATCGGGATAATAATTCCGAATCTATTTTTTGTCTGGATCGCGAAAAATCCCCTTATCTTTGATAAAAATCGCTCAGATGAACTTTTAACAATTCTGCTTCAGTTCACACATGGCGAATGGGCTTTACGAAATATAAACAGCTTAATATTGCTTACCGAAAATGTTACCCCTCAATTATGCAGAGATGACGATTTTATTCAGAAGTTATTAAAACGGGCAAAAACTTATAACGAGCTAACTTCGCCGAACATCGAAAAATTGTTAAAAATATTATTAAAAATAAAAGAACACAATTCTGCGGCAAACACTCTAAACGATGCCAACATTTTTGCAACTACTTCAATTTCAAACTTTTCCAACTCTTTTGATCCGGCATTAGATTTTTCGACACTCTCAAAATCCTTAAAAATAATAAAGGATAAATTGGCGGAAATAAAGGAGTCGGTATTTCTTCAGAACTCATGTTCACCAATTGATATAATTCAAAAGTTGATTGAGAATTCCGGTGAACATCTGGCGAGCAATTTTATTAAAGTAAAATTCCGAAGTGAGCTGCGCGAAAATCATGATGTTTTGATAAAGGAAATAGAACTCGCAAATATAATCGACAATTTATTCGCGAATTCAATAAAAGCGTTAGCGACAACTCAAAACAAAATCATCAATATTTTGATCTATCGTTATTCACCCAAAACGATTATAGAATTTAGCGACACCGGTATTGGCATTAGTAAAAATGATCGAGAAAAAATCTTTGATCTGGGATTTAGCAGATTTCAAAGCTCCGGGAGCGGACTTTATAACAGCAGAGAAATACTCAAAAAGTATAATGGCAATATCTTTTTGAAGGAATCAATTGAAAACAACCAAACAACTTTTCAAATAGAATTGATGGATATATAGATATGGACAAGCCGCACATTTTAATTATAGATGACGATGAAGAATTTTTATCTGATTTCACTTTCCTTCTGAAAAACGATTTTGTCTGTGAGTTTGCAACCAACAGCAACGAAGGAATCCAAAAAATTAGATCTTTTCAGCCTGATGTTATTCTTCTGGATTTAATGCTTGATGAGGAGAAAAATGGGCTTCAGGTATTATCAAAAATACATGAAGAAAATCAAAACCTGCCCGTTATAATAATAACCGATTACGGTTCCGTTGATACCGCGGTTAAAGCGATTAGGATGGGAGCAATTGACTACATATCGAAAACCCCGCATCTCGATGAGCTTAAGATAATAATTGAGAAATCCCTTAAGTATCAACTAATGAGTATTAAGGCTAAAAATTATGAGAACGAATCCGGTAAACCATTCTCGAATTTAGTCGGTTCATCAGATGTGATGGTTGAATTGAAGAATAGAATAAAACTATATGCTGAAAGCGACAATACAGTTCTAATCACCGGTGAGAGCGGAGTTGGGAAAGAAATAGTCGCGCGACAAATTCACAATCACAGTAAACGTTGTAACAATTCTTTTGTCGCGGTTAATTGTTCCGCGATTCCAAACGAATTGATTGAGAGTGAATTTTTCGGACATGAGAAGGGTTCGTTCACAGGAGCTAACCAACGTAAAATCGGGAAATTTGAACTGGCAACCAACGGCACGATTTTTCTCGATGAAATATCTGAACTGAACCCGCTTGCCCAAGTGAAAATCCTGAGAGTAATACAAGAGAAGGAGTTTGAACGGGTTGGCGGACTTAAGTCAATTAAAACCAACGCAAGAATTATTGCGGCTACAAACCAAAATCTTGAAGAATTAGTTGCTTCAGAAAAATTTCGCCCTGATCTTTTTTACAGGCTAAACGTTTTGCCAATTAGTGTGCCGAAGTTATCCCAGAGAATGACTGACCTCCCCGCTCTTATCAACTACTTTACGACAATTTTCAGTAACGAAATGAATTCACCAAAAAAAACATTCAGCGCTGAAGCAATCAAAATCATGTCGCAATATAACTGGCCGGGGAATGTACGTGAACTGAAAAATTTTATCACACTCACATTAATTACTTCCGAGTCCGAAATAATTAATCATGAAGATCTTAATAGGGAAGTATTTAAAAATCGTGCATCGAAAAAGCATGATATACAATTCGAAATTCCAAAAACATGGGAAGAAATGGATAAACTAAGAAAAGCCGAAGCAGATAAAGCCGCTAGATTGGTAGAAAAATTATTCGTGCAAAATTTGTTGGATAAATTTGATGGGAATGTAACTTTAGCGGCAGAACATATCGGAATAAACCGATCCAATCTTCATAAAATGATTAAAAAATGTGGAAATTAAATAAGAATAATTTCGAACAATTCGTTTCCTGGAATCGTCGAATTATGAAGGAACACAAATGAAATACTCCGGCTCAAAAAAAAGATTATTTACGCGTCAATTCTGGAAGACGATCGAGTTAAAATACTTCTCGCTATTTCTGCTCGCGGTATTTTTTATGTTCTCATCCATGGGATTTGTCGGCGATTTATTCAGCGAATTAAAATATTCATATCCGGCATTAATTTCCGGAGTATTGATATCGGGTTTGATTTCCGCCGGATATGCATACGCAGCGACACGAAGGCTTTGGGCCTTACCGATTATTCTAATTGCGCAATTCCTCTATATCTTTTATCTGAGATCAGATAATCCAACCGAACTCGCACCAGAATTTATTAAAGAAAAAGCCATTGTCGTCGGACTCGGAATAATGCTTTCCGTTATGCTCGGGTATACATTCTTTGTTACTTTTATAACAAGAGTCGGGATAAATCATTTTTTGTTAAAAGCTGAGATGGATCTCGCTAAAGGAATTCATGATGTTTTAGTGCCTGAAATAAACATCAAAACGCACAATTTTCAAGTTTATGGTAAATCAAATCCCGCGACTGAAGTCGGTGGCGATTTGGTAGATTTTGTGCAAATGGAAAAAACGCTTTACTGTGCCATTGCGGATGTTTCGGGGCATGGAGTTTCCTCCGGCGTTTATACCGGAATGTTCAAAAGTTCTCTGCGAGTTTCTCTTCAACAGAACAAGTCACTTGGCGAAATTATTTCAGATGTTAATAACACGTTGATGCCGCTGACAAAGAAAAATATGTTTATCACATCAACAATTCTAAAATTTTTTGGAGATAACAAATTAGAATTTACGGTAGCCGGACATTTGCCAATATTACACTATAATAGCGAAACAATGAATGTTGATGAATTAACGATAAAACAAATTCCGGTTGGCGTAAAAACTAATTTCCCGTTCAACTCTAAAACAATTGATTACAAACCGAATGATATTTTTGTTTTGCTCACTGATGGAATTACCGAAACAGCCGACAAATCGAATAAACTCTTGGGGATTGATGAAGTAAAAAAAATAATTCGGCAGAACGCGGGTGGTTCAGCCGAATCAATTTGCAATTCTATTTTGCGGAAAGTGAATGATTTCGGACAACAGAATGATGATATAACTTTGCTTGCTGTGAAATGCCAATTTGGATAAAAATGAATACGCGAAATCTTAATCAATCAAAATTTTTCATAATATAATTTCACGTATTCATTAATTAAATACTTCGATTCGATGCTTACTTCTTCTTCCCCTTCTTTCCTTTTTTCCCGCCTTTTGGAGGTGGGTTTTCAGAAAGCGCGACAGCTTCCTCAAAAGTAATTTCAGCCGGGTTTTTATCTTTCGGAATCCTGATATTTTGTTTACCCGCTTTTAAATAAGGTCCCCATCTTCCATTAAGAATTTTGAACTCGGGATTCTCTTCGAAAGTTTTAATATGAGCTTCTTCATCTTTTTTCCGTTTTAATTCAACCTGCTCAATTGCCGTTTCAAGATCAACGGTGTAAGGATCAAATTCTTTTTTTAGAGAAACAAATTTGCCATCGTGACGAATGTAAGGTCCAAATCTGCCGATAGCTACAACAACATCTTTCTCTTCATATTTGCCCAAAGTTCGAGGCAACTTAAACAAATCCAACGCTTCTTCAAGTGTTATAAGCTCGAGTGTTTGACCTGGACGAAGACCGGCATAATCCGGTTTGGCTTCTTCATCATCTAAATCAGTTAACTGAGCAACGGGACCGAATCTCGCCATTCTTACTGAGATTTGTTTTCCACTTTTGGGATCATTCCCCAAAATTCTTTCACCCGAAACCCGTTCACTGTTTTCAGTTGTGTGCTCAACGGTTTCATGAAAAGGAAAATAAAACTCCTTAAGCATTTCGCTCCAGTTTAATTGTCCGTTAGCAATGTCATCCAATTCTTTTTCTACATGGGCGGTAAATTTGAAATCTAATATTTTGGGAAAATTTTCCAGAAGGAAATCATTTACCAGTTTGGCGATATCGGCAGGATATAATCTTCCTTTAATCGCACCTGTTATTTCGGTTTCTATTTTGCTTTCAATTTTGTTTTCATTTGAAAGGCGAACAACAGCATAACTCCTTTCAAATCCGGGCAACTCATCTTTTAAAACGTAACCTCTTTTTTGAACAGTACTGATTGTTGGTGCGTACGTAGATGGTCGGCCAATCCCTAATTCCTCAAGTTTTTTAACCAAGCTGGCTTCGGTGTATCGAGCGGGTGCTCGAGTATATCTTTCAGTCGCGGTAATGGAATCATAAGCCAGATTTTCACCTTCTTTTAAAGGCGGCAGCAATCCGGAGTCCTCATTATCCCCATTTTCATCATCTTTAGATTCGAGATAAACTTTCAAAAATCCATCGAATTTTATGATTTCGCCCTTAGATACAAATTTTGCATCATGGTTATTAAGCGCGATTTTTAGAGTGGTACGTTCCAATTCAGCATTGCTCATTTGTGAAGCGATGGCTCTTTTCCAAATTAAATCGTAAAGAGATTTCTCATCCTTTGCCGATCCGGCAGATTCTTTATTAAAATATGTCGGACGGATAGCTTCATGGGCTTCCTGCGCGGATGCACTTTTTGTTTTGAATCTGCGTGAATGCGCATAATTTTTGCCGTATTCGGAAACAATTTGTGATTCAGCGGCTTCGATTGCGAAATCACTCAAATTAACGGAGTCAGTTCTCATATAAGTAATATGTCCGGCTTCGTACAATTTCTGAGCGACAATCATTGTCCGCACAACTGAAAAACCCAGCTTTCTACTTGCTTCTTGTTGAAGTGTTGAAGTAGTAAACGGAGGCGAAGGTGATTTCGAAAATGGTTTTTTCTGCAAACTTTCTATGGAATAATTAGCATCACGGCAAACGGCTAAAAATTCCTCAGCTTCTTTTTGAGTTTTGAATTTTTTATCCAATTCCGATTTGAAGAGTTTTTTCTCGCCATCAGTTGAATAAAATTCCGCTGTTACTCTAAATTGTGATTCCGGTGTGAACGCTTCAATTTCTCTCTCACGCTCCACAATTAATCTTACGGCAACGGATTGAACTCTCCCGGCCGATAATTGGGGTCTAACTTTTTTCCACAATAAAGGCGACAATTCGAATCCAACAAGCCTATCCAAAATTCGGCGTGCTTGCTGGGCGTCAACCAAATTATCATCAATATTTCGCGCATTTTCTATTGCGGTTAATATCGCGTTTTTGGTGATTTCATGAAAAACGATTCTTTTAATTTTTTCGTTTTCTAATTCAAGAGCTTCTTTTAAATGCCATGAAATAGCTTCCCCTTCACGGTCCTCGTCAGTTGCGAGCCAAATTGTCTCAGCTTTTTTAGCGAGTTTTTTCAGTTCTTTAACAACCGCTTTTTTATCATCGGAAATTTTATAGTTTGGTTTGAAATTATTTTCAATATCAACACCGTAATTTTTCTTCTCCAGATCTCGCACGTGACCGTAACTCGAAGTAACCAAATAGTCCTTACCAAGAAACTTTTCAATCGTTTTTGCTTTTGCGGGAGATTCAACAATAACCAGATTCTTCATTCTTCAACTTTAATAATTATTAGAAATATTCATTTTATTTATCAACACGAGGCACAAATTAAACCAATTTTTGTAAGGATTTCAAAATTTATTTTTTCTTATACGATTCTTCCTCTTTTACTAAGTCATTTTTAGTTGATAATAAGTTAAATTTGTGAATCACAAAAAAGCGAAAAAGTTATGAGGATTCAAAAATTACTGTTACTATCGGCAATTCTGATTGTTGCGCTCAGCTGCACGGAAAGTAATGAAAAGATTAAGGAAGATGTAATCTTAACATCAATCCAACCAATAAAATCATTAATTGATTCACTGACGGGAAACTCAATTAAATCAATCGCAGTGATTAAACCCGGTTGGAATCCTTCCACTTATGAGCCTACTCCGGATCAATTAAAAATGATTTCAAAATCCGCGACTTATGTTTCAGTAGGAAACGATTTTATATTTGATAAAATTTGGCTGGAAAGGTTTCAATCATTAAATAAGGAATTGCAAGTTTTCGATTTGAGCAACGATATAAAAATCGAGAATCACGATCCACATATTTGGAACAGTCCGATTCTATTAAAAGAAATCGTTTTAAATCTCGCTAAAAAGCTGATTAAACTCTATCCCGAAAAACATTTTACAATAACACAGAACATGGCTGTTTTAATTGAGAGACTAGATTCTATCGAAATCAAATTCCAGGATCTATTCACAGCAAAAAAAGAGAAATCCTTTCTTGTTTTTCATCCTTCATGGTTTTATCTCGCGAAGGATTTTGGTTTAAATCAAATCGCGATCGAAGATCACGGCGCCGAACCAAACCCCGCCGATCTTTCAAAAATTATTTCATTTGCAAAATTAAACGGGTTAAAAGCAATTTTTGTTTCGCCTCAGCACTCAAAAATATCGGCTCAAGCGATTGCGGACGAAATTGGGGTTGAAGTCATTGAATTAAATCCTCTTCCGGATAATATTCTGGCCAATTTTGAGGATATAATTAGTAAATTCGAAAAATATCTTTGATCTAAAACTATCTAATTCGAAGAGTGAACTTGTTATATGATTTTATCTGATAAAAAAATTCTTGACGAAATTAAAGCAGGAAAAATTGTAATCAAGCCTTTCAATCGTGATCAACTGGGAACAAACAGTTATGATGTACATCTCGGGAAATGGCTTGCGGTTTATGAAAACGATATTCTTGACGCAAAAAAACACAATAAAACAAGACGATTTGAGATTCCAACCGAGGGTTATACTCTCATCCCGCAAAAATTGTATTTGGGCGTTACTGAAGAATACACCGAAACGTTTGATTTCGTCCCTTTTCTGGAGGGAAAATCAAGTGTTGGCAGATTGGGGATCGATATTCACGCAACCGCTGGAAAAGGCGACGCGGGTTTTTGTAACACATGGACTTTGGAGATCTCCGTAAAACAACCTGTAATCGTTTATGCCGGAATGCCGATCGGGCAAATTATTTATTTCAAATTAGAAGGCGATGTTGAAGTTCCCTACAACGCAAAATCGAACGCAAAGTATAACGAAAAGACAATTTATCCGGTCGAATCGATGATGTATAAAAATTTTCTCAAATAGATATAAAGACATCAAGTCGTCTTTATTACCATGATTCGATTAACTAAACTGTATATTTAGACCTTTTATGGAACAATTTCTTTTATATTGAGTGAAAATGAATTCTTTTCACAATAATGTTGTTCTCAAAATTGACAATTACCAACTAAGGATAAAAAATGGGTTCAAAAAATTTTAACACATTAAGAATTGAAGAGATCGGCGAAGCTCATGTGGGGACAAGTTATGAAACTCCTCTTCGCAAAGACGCTTTTGAAAAGGATGATAAAACCAAAGAAGAAATTATTCAAAATCTGTTCGAACAAATAATGATTACGATGGGATTGGATTTAACCGACGACAGTTTAAAGGGAACTCCAAAACGTGTTGCTAAAATGTTTGTGAATGAAATATTCAGCGGATTAAATCCCGCGAATAAACCGGAGCCTACGGTTTTTGATAACAAGTACAAATACAAAGAAATGGTTGTTGAAAAAAACATCATTTTTCACTCAACTTGTGAACATCATTTTCTACCAATCTTTGGTAATGCGCATGTGGCCTACATTTCATCCGGAAAAGTCATTGGACTTTCTAAACTGAATAGAATCGTAGATTATTACGCGAAACGACCCCAGGTTCAGGAAAGGATGACAATACAAATCGCAAACGAACTTAAGGATGTTCTAAATACTGATGACGTTGCTGTAGTGGTTGAGGGAAAACACCTCTGCGTTTCAGCAAGAGGTATTAATGACACGGATAGTACAACAATTACCGCCGAGTACTCGGGAAAATTTGAAGACGAAAATGTAAAGAAGGAATTTCTTAGTTATATTAACAACAACCTTATAAAAAATTCTTAGAATACTATGACATTTCCATATTCTCGCGGAAGAAGACTCCGTTACACCGATTCTATAAGAGCTTTAAGCCAAGAAAATTTCTTAACTGCTAATGATTTCCTCGTCCCTTTATTTGTTACTGAAGGCGAAAACATAAAGGAAGAAATTCCTTCCATGCCGAATTATTACAGATTTTCACTGGATACACTCGAAGCTGAAATAAGAGAAATCGTTTCTCTCGGTTTGAAATCCGTTTTAATTTTTGTAAAAGTTCCTGACGATCTAAAAGATAATATTGGCACCGAAGCTCTAAATAACGATGGTTTGATGCAACGAACCGTACGTTTGATAAAAGAAATCGCACCGGAATTAATTGTAATGACAGATGTAGCCCTCGATCCTTATTCGAGTTACGGACATGACGGAATAGTAGACAATGGCGAAATTTTGAACGACCCGACAGTTGAAGTATTGCAGAAAATGTCTGTCAGCCACGCAGAAGCGGGAGCGGATTTCGTTGCTCCTTCCGACATGATGGACGGCAGAATTCTTAAAATTCGGGAGGCATTGGAAGAAGCCGGTTATTACAAAACCGGAATTATGGCATACAGCGCAAAATATGCTTCATGTTTTTACGGTCCTTTCCGCGATGCCCTCGATTCCGCGCCCGGATTCGGAGACAAAAAAACTTATCAAATGAATCCCGCGAATTCCGATGAAGCGCTTCGTGAAATTTTATCGGATGTAGATGAAGGCGCTGATATTGTAATGGTTAAACCGGCTCACGCATATTTAGATATTATCAAACTTGCAAAAGAGAATGTGCTTGTACCGGTTTCCGCTTATCATGTTTCCGGTGAGTACTCAATGATAAAAGCCGCAGCCGCAAAAGGGTGGTTGAATGAAGAGGAAGCGATGATGGAAACACTCATTTCTATTAAACGTGCCGGTGCTGATTTAATCGCTACCTACTTCGCGAAAGATGCCGCGAAACTTTTGGCTAAGTAATTTCATCTAACCGGAATTAATTTTCCGGTTGGAAAACAAATGACAAAATTTTTACAAATACTTGCCATTCCATTCATCTTAATTATAAAAATTTATCAACTTTTTATAAGTCCGTTGTTCCCCTCTTCTTGCAGATACACTCCCACCTGCTCACATTATTCGTTGGAAGCTCTAAAAAAATATGGAATTCTAAAAGGAAGTTGGCTGGCAATTAAACGGATCACCAGTTGTCACCCTTGGGGTGGAAGCGGTTACGATCCCGTACCATAAAATCTCAATCAAACATTTCTACCTCGAACTAAACAATCAAACAGGAATCTTTGATGCGACGCCTTTAAGGAAAATTTTAAATAATTCGGGTTTGACCGTCTGGAGAAATCTTGTGCGGATTTTGTTTTCTCCTTCATCATTTTGCACACCCGCTAAAGGATTTTATGCCGTTAACTGATCAATTATCAACGATTTCGTTGTTTACAACCTTGGATTCTTTTCAAAATTAGCTGATAAATCATGGAGACTCCGAACGCTGAATTCGGATCTCCAAGAGATTATAATATTTGTATGGGTATTATTTAAGTAGGATCATTTTCTTCGTGGATAAAAAATTGCCGGTCTTTAATTCGTAAAAGTATATACCGCTGTTCAAATTTGAAGCATCGAAATCTACCGTATGAACCCCTGCGGCCAGATTTTCATTTATTAATTCCGCAACCGTTTCACCAAGCAAATTATAGATTTTCAAAACCACATTTGAACTCCCCGATTGATAAATGTTAATATCAGGAATGCTGAATGTAATGGTTGTGGCCGGGTTAAATGGATTGGGATAATTCTGGAATAATTGAAATTCCGTCACCTGGGAATCGTCATCAATTGCTGTAGCCCCGGAAAATTTATATTGCCAAAGACTTGTTGAAGTACTCCGAATTGCATAAATAGACGCCGAGTTATTTACCCATTTCAATATTCTGCTCGATTGTGAATAATCGGTTAGTCCTTCTGTTATATCAACTTCATCAGCTAAATTAGTAAACATCACAACTCTCGGATTTCCAGCCTCAGCGATTGAGACAAACAATTTATCACCTATAATTGTGATTCTTTCGCCGAGGTTGCTCCCCAGAATTTCATGATCTGTCCAGTTTACACCGAAATCAGAGCTTTCGAAAATTTTTACGTCTGATCCATAAAATTTATCATTTTCATACACAGCATCTAGTACTTCGAGATTATTCACCAAACTCCACTTCATTGAATCAAAATTCGCTTTGTAAAAGCCTTCTCCGGCTACAAAAAACTCATTATTTACTTCTAATAAAGCATTGATATTAACTCGATTTCCTTCAGTACCGAAAACATCCAAAGTGCTCCAC
This sequence comes from Melioribacteraceae bacterium, assembly GCA_021739765.1. Lineage (GTDB taxonomy): Bacteria > Bacteroidota > Ignavibacteria > Ignavibacteriales > Melioribacteraceae > JAIPBD01. The sequence goes on along the minus strand of JAIPBD010000013.1, from coordinate 97,640 downwards.
GTCTTACCATGGTCTTCAGTCATAACGACTCCATTATTATTATCCAACCCGGTAAGAATTATTCTTTCGGAATTTCCAGCCATTTCTGAAGGAACAAAAAACAGAGGAAGAACGCTAAAATCCCCATCAAGTTTTGTCCATGTGTTTCCTTTATCGGTTGAAATGTGCATCGCCTTTGTGCCAAATATAGATGATCCATAAGTAAATATGGTGTCTGCGGAAATTGACGCAAAAACGGTCATCGAAATAGTTTTATCGCCATAAATTGCTTCTGTCCATGTTGAACCGTCATCGTCTGAATAGAGAAGCGAATAGGATCCGGTTGCGTTACTTCCGTTAACCATAACTCTCTCTTCGTGTATATGAAGTGAAGTAATTGATAAAAGACTTAATTCTGTTGCTTTTTGTTTATATCCCGGATTATCAATCCATTGTGAGTAAATAAATGTGCCGGAGAATAGAATTAACATTAAAATTTTATGAATCATAAGAGAACTCCAAATTGCGTAGGAAAGATTTAAAGAAAATTATTGCACACGAAGTGATGAATTGGCTCTATGTTACAAATATAAAAAAACACTAAAGAGACTTTCAATCCTATTTTGAATTTTTATTACTCTTCATTGTTCGAACGCAAATTTACTTGATTCAGGAAGGCTAGCCATCATTTGGAATTATATTATTCCCATTTTATGGCAAATATCCAGATATATTAGAATTAGTGACAGCCTTCCTCCCTTTGGCGGAAGTTGTAATGATCCGGTTTCATGATTGAAATTTATATTAATTTTTTAGTACTAATTCCTCATAAACTTCGGTAAGTGTAATACATAATATTGTTTTATCTTTGGTTTTGTAAATATTATTAACATGTGGATCATTAATGACAAAAAACGAACTCGGTAAAAAAATCTATGATGTATCTCATTTAACCGGCGAATTTCTGCTCAGAAGCGGAACCATTTCCAACGAGTATTTCGATAAATACAGATTCGAATCCTATCCTGAACTGTTATCATCAATTGCCGGATTTATGAAAGATCTTGTTCCTTCACACTCGGAAATTTTAGCAGGATTGGAAACCGGCGGAATTCCCCTATCAACCGCAATCTCCTTACAAAATGGAATGCCTTCAATTTTCGTGAGAAAAGAAGCAAAAACCTACGGCACTTGTAAACTTGCCGAAGGAATTGAATTTGATGGCAAGTCGGTTTGTGTTATTGAAGATGTAGTGACAACCGGCGGACAAATAATTAAAAGTGTTAAAGAACTTCGTGAACGAGGCGCAATAATTGATACCGTTTTGTGTGTAATTCTTCGAGACGAAGCAGCATATAAAAAACTCGGCGAGGCAGGATTAACTCTTATTCCGTTATTTACAATGGAAGAGTTGAAAAAGTTAGTCGAATAAAACTTCTTTTATAAAAAACCGTGGAGCATTCTGCGGTTTTTTCACATATCGCGATTTTTCCATTCTAAAAAAAATCAGATTTAACGAAACTTTTTTTATTACTACATAGTTATATTTAATTAGCAAACAATTTTTTTCACGGTGCAGAGGACGTGTGAAGCGAATCCCAGCAATACTATCGCTTTGCATGGCACCGTGATATATTAAAATCGACTTCGGCGGTTCAATCTTTTTCTAGAAGATTTTCTCAAGAACCTTGTCTTTCAACGAACCTTCCAATTCTTTCTTTTTCTTTTCGAGTCCGTCGAATTTTCCTTCAAGCAATCCATTCAACGAATCAAGTTGTAATCCGTACTTCGCCAGCTTTTCATCAAGCTGTTGCTTTTGAGCGTCAACGAACCCATCAAATTGCGTTTTGTATTTGGTAACTTCGTTGTTTACTTTTTCGTTTATTTGATTCTTTAATTTTTGTACCTCATCACCCAACATCGATTTAAGATTGTCCGCAAAAAGTTTATCCAAATTTGATTTCAAACTGAACTTCAGATTGTTGGTTTTACCCTCAATTTTTGCCGTAAAATTGATATTATCCACACCTTTGATCAAATTTTGAAGAAATTTTTCAGCTTCGTTTAAATTAGTTTCGCTGTTTGAAAAATCGAAAATCACATCCTTCGCGTCGAATTTAATTTCCCCAAATATTTCATCATTATTCAAATTCAAATTGGCATCAATAAATCCCAGCCCTTTCTGAAGATTATTCGGCATAAGTTTCGAATCGGATAATGAAATTCCATCCAGCGAAATTCCATTATACTTTAGCACGAATTCTTCCTTTTTATTCCCGTCCAAGTAATTTAAGATTCCATCAAACTGTAAGGACTCCCGGATTCCCTTACCGCCAATATTGATTGAAGTAGGTTGCCCGATTAACCTTTGATCCGAGACAATGTTTTTAACATTCCCGTTTAGGAAAAGCATTTCGGTTGCGGCGCCCGAAAGTTCGATGTTTTTTAACCAAAAGTCGGGATCAACATTTTGTTTGTAGAAATAAATGTCCTGCCCTTCAAGTCTGGGAGTTTTTTCTTCTTTATCGACTTCATCCGATTCCACATAGGAATAATATTCGCGAGCTTTATCAACATAACTCAGATAATTGTTCAGGTTATTTACAACCTTCTTTCCGAATAGCATCTGACCGATATTTTCAGCCGATAGATCAGGAAGTTTAGCTTTCGACATTGCCGATTGATAATCTTGCTGTATCCAATCATCAACCAGCGAAATTGAATTTCCTGTTTGGGAGATTTCGGCTCTCACTTCTTTCTGTGTCTCGTTAAATAAATTTCGAAGTGAATCAACATCTTTTTTGATTTGAGTAACCATGTTTACCGCAGTAATTACTTGATCAGCTCTTTTAATTTCATCAATTTTTATTGCTGTGATTTTTTTCTCAATCCGTTTATAATCTTCATCAACTTTTATATTTGATATTTTTTCATTCCATGAGTCATATTTCTGCGTAAGTGATTTCTGCAACGAATCTATTTTCTGCGGAGATTTAATTTCCAAAAGCGCGAGGATACTATCAGCGTTAACTTTTCTCGTAAATTGTTCAAGATTTAATATCGCTGCGTCCTCCATATCTTTTTCCAAAGCCGTTATCGCTTTGTCAATTTCTGAAGGTTCACCATCTTCTTCAACCGGCAATTCAACTCTGCCATCCGTTTCGCGAGGTGTACCGTTTCTAACATTTTTAATGATAAAATCTTCGACTATTACTTTTCCCGAAAGAAGCGGAACAAAATCAAAATTGAATTCACAACTGTCGGTTTCGACCATATTTGTCATTGTATTGGCAGGATCGGTTACTTGTAATCTATCCCAACCCAGTTGAAGACTAAGAAGTGAAAATCTGAGATTATCAATTTCTACCTTCGCTCCTACTGCTTGCGTTCCGTTATCTTCAATTTCAGATTCCAGCCATGCGTCGGTTAAAAAATATATTGCTGCGAATACCAATAAGACAAAAATGAGTAGACCAATTATTCCTTTTTTACGCCACATTTACGACCTCCAGGAGTTTACTTTGTCGTACAATTCATAAAATTTCGAGCCTTTTATAACCTGGACAATTTTTAATTTCTGAAATTTCGGTTCAAGTTTTTCACGATAACTAAGAACGCCACGTTTAACCAGAAAATACATCGGAACGAATAAAATAATGGATACCACAAGACTTCCCATTACAACCGTATTGTTAAATCTGGAAGCGCCAATAATCGGGGAGTGTGAAATGGTTGTATAAAAATCCCTCAGCGAGGTTAAATCAACCAGAAGAAAATATCCAAAACTGTGAAAGAGCGGGTCGAATAAATACGCAAATGCGGAAAACAGAATAAAACTAAAAATAGCGGTTGCCAGATTTACATTAACTACAATCAGTATTAATATGATTATTAAATTATGAAGACTCAAAAGGGGTGTCAGACCTAAAATCATTCCAAAACAAAAACCCCATGCAATTTTTTCCGGAGTATCACCCGAACGCAAAACTTTGATTAATTTCGCTAATAATTCTAATCCGAACATTTTTACTTCTCCCCGATATCCTTTGTCACACGTTTACACAAAGATTGTAATTTTTTAAATAATATAGAAATATTAATACTTGTGTAAATTGAGCCAAAGTCTGGTTAGATAAAATTAAGCTACTCATACTTAATCTATTATTTCAAATTGAAGAGAACTTCGCAAAATGATGTGGGTTGTAATTATTGCCAGAATTATTCTGAACTTTGCTCAGCCTTTACGTAGATTATTTCAAGATATGAATCAGTAAATTCAGGGCTTCCGATCCAGATCATTTCATCCTCTCGAATTGTAATTTCCCATAATGAATCGTCAAAAGGACCAAGATCACTATCAAGTTTTAATTCCAGATCTATTAAATCATATTCCCACTTTCCGGTTTGAGTTTTCTCGTGTAAGTAGTTTCCAACCACATATTTGCCATCGGGTAAAAATTCTATCCACTTTTTCGTAAGCTCCGGTTTGTCCTGAATTTCTCCATCAATCAAAAACCTTTGCACGTTCCACTTCCCTTGAATTTTATCGGAAATGTCGGAACATGAAACGAATCCGAAAACAATAACCAGGGTAATACTTGCAGTGACTAATATCCTTCTCATAGAATGTTTACTTTTTAATTTATTTCAAGGAATTCGGGATTACAATTGTTTACAAATGCTATTGTGTCAATATTTCTGATATTAACTTAATTTGCATATTTTCTAAACGGCAATAATTATTATAATTGCTCTAACTCAAATCTAATGAATAGAATATCAATATTTCAGTAGAACAATGCAGAAGTCACTAAAAAAAATAGTTTTCATACTTGTTTTGGCTGTCATTCTTCCGTCAGGGATTTTTATATTCTACCAGTTTCTTTCACTTGATCAAAATGAAAGAATTATCCGCGATATTTATTCTAAACAGCTGGACGCGATTCTTTATTCCATCAATCAGTACTCCGAAGATGTGGCATCGAGTTGGGCGACTGATATCGAAATAATATTTAATAAAAACAACTCTATTAAAGCTTCTGTTGAAGAATTAAATAAATTTTCTGCGGACTTTTCTTCGATCGAATCTCTGCAGCTTTTTGATTTATCCGACAATCCATTGTTATTATATAATCCCCACAAAGAAAAAATGGAAGCATCCGATTTTTCCAAAAGCTCCTTGAAAAAAGATCAATTGCTAAATTATTTCAAAAACGGATATCGTAAAATTGAGCCGGTCCAACTGCAGAATGAAATTATGCACCTTGTTTTTTATGTTAACTTCGGTGAAAACAATTACCTTGCTGCCCTTCAAATTTCTCCACAAAAATTCGTTAATGAAATTATGGGTCCAAAGATTAAAGAGATGACCCAAGATCAGTTCGCGATATCAATTTCGAAAATTACCGACGGCACAAACATTTACGAATCTGACGATGATTCTGAAATAAGTAATTCATTTCAAACGAAGAGTTTGTGGATGATTCCAATTTATCAACTTGGAATAGATCTGAAAGGGAAATCTATTGATGAATTAATCCAAGAACGAACTCTGACTAATTTGATTCTTATTCTTGGTGTAAGTTTTGTTTTACTATCAGGAATCTATTTTGTGATGGTAAATCTGAAAAAGGAATTTCAACTCGCGCAAATGAAATCAGATTTTATTTCGAATGTATCACACGAACTGAGAACCCCGCTCGCGCTAATAAGTATGTTCTCCGAAACCCTCGAAATGGGAAGAGTGAAATCTGATTCGAAAAAGCAGGAGTATTATAGTATTATTAGCCGTGAAGCAAACCGGCTCGGGCGAATTGTAAATACGATTCTTAATTTTTCTAAAATGGATGCGGGCAAAAGAAAGTTCAATTTTACTGAGATGGATTTAAATATTATCACCGATTCTGTCACTAAAGATTATAACCACCACATGGTTAAAAATGGTTTTGAATTAAAAAAATCATTCTTCTCGGCAGAGTTGATTTTTATGGGTGATTTTGAGGCTGTATCAGAAGCGATTGTGAATCTGCTTGACAATGCTGTAAAATACAGCAAAGATGAAAAAATAATTGAAATATTAACCGGTGTTGATAAGGATTCAGTATTTTTAGAAATTAAAGACCATGGTATTGGAATTTCTGATGAACATCAGAAAAAAGTTTTTGATAGATTTTACAGGGTTTCAACCGGTTTGGTTCATGATACAAAAGGAACGGGACTGGGGCTGACTCTTGTTTATCAAATTATGGAAGCACATAAAGGAAGAGTTGATCTTAAAAGTAAATTAGGAAAAGGGAGTACGTTCAAACTTCTTTTTCCTAAATCATAAAATTATTAATTAGAGGGAATTATGCCAAAGATATTTATTGTTGAAGATGAACCGAGTATGAGACTTGGATTGAAAGATAATCTCGAATTCGAAGGTTACGAAGTCGATTTCGCGGATAACGGAGAAGCGGGATTAGAAGGGATTAGAACGAATCAATATGACCTGGTTATATTAGATGTTATGCTCCCAAAAATGTCCGGTTTTGATGTATGTAAAACAGTCAGGAAAGAAGGAAACACAACTCCTATAATTTTACTAACAGCAAAAGGTGAAGAAATTGATAAAGTTCTCGGGTTGGAACTGGGCGCGGATGATTATGTGACAAAACCTTTTTCGTTAAGAGAGTTGTTAGCAAGAATCAAAGCGGTAATCAGACGAACCGGTGCGTTAAAAAAAGGAACCAATAAAGCCAAAATCGGAAGAATAGATCTGGATTTCAGTTCATACAACGCTGAAGAAAGTGGCCACGAGATTAGTATGTCACATAAAGAATTTGAAATTTTACACTATTTATGGGAGAATAAAAATAAAACAGTAAGCCGTGATGAACTTCTCAAAAATATTTGGGGGCAGGAAGTCTACACTACTACCCGAACGGTTGATAATTTCATTTTAAAGCTTCGTCAGAAAGTAGAAGCTGATTCAAATAATCCAAAACTAATTTTAACCGTTCATGGTATCGGATATAAACTTGTAATTAACGCAGAATAGAAAATTTTAGTAAAAATGGGAATTACATATTTTTACATAAAATAACTAAAAGTGATTCCCATTTATCCTATGATTAGGAACACAATCTTATTGATTTGTGTTTTATAGAATTAGAGTAACAATTAATTATAGGATAAAAAAATGATAGAATATGTTTTACCGTCAACAATGCTTCTGCTAATTGCAGGAACATATAAATCGGCGACCAAAATATTCAAGGAATTTTTTATTGATGATAATGCCGATTTAGAGAACAAATCACGAAAATCAGAGTAACCCTCCCTTTTATTACAAATCCAAATATTCATTTACAGAGTTTTACAATCTTCTACAAAGTTATAACAACTTAGTATTTTAATCCTCCGTCTTAAATTATGAACAACAAAAGACGGGGGATAAAATGAAAACTAGAGCAACTTTATTAGTAGTAAGTGTTATGTTGGTTACATTTCTATATTCATCAACATATGGTCAAAATTACCAACTGACTAACAATCAGATTGAATCTTTAAAGCTGGGTATTTCATCCAATAACAAAGGTCTTATGGAAAGTTCGGTCTATTTCGCCGGCAAATACAGGATCAAGGATGTCTTGGGAGATTTGGAATCGCTCTTGTACTCAAAAGTAAACTTATCTACCAAAAAACTCGTAATGAATTCAATGTATTTAATTGATGAAAGCAAAACCGCAAAAATAGCCATGGATTTATATAATTCCAGCAATGAAAACAAATTGAAGAAATTTTGCTATTCTTTATTAGCTCATCATTTTCAAGAAGACAGCTATGGATTTGTGAAATCGTTTGACCGGTGAGGAAATGGTTACAATATTTTACAATTTCGAACTATCGAATGACATTTGAATTACTTTTATAAAATATTTTTCTAAAAACGAATATTTCTATGTTAAATTTATGTAAAATTTTGAGTGCTTGGTTGATATTAGCAAGTATAGGAAATGAATTAAACGCTCAAGATTATGAAAAACTATTAAGATTGAATGGACTATGGAAGTTTTCCATTGGAGACAAAAGCGAATTCAAACAACCGGAATTTGACGATGAGGACTGGGAACATGTTTACGTTCCGGCTTCCTGGGAAGATGAAGGTTTTCATGGTTACGATGGATTTGCCTGGTACCGTACTAAATTTGACTACAGCTCCGATTTCGACGAGCAGGATTTATTCCTTTTCCTGGGTTATATTGACGATGTTGATGAAGTTTATCTCAACGGTAAACTGATAGGAATTACGGGAAGTTTCCCACCGGAGTATAAAACCGCGTACAACGCTTTCAGACGTTATTACATACCGAAAGAATATTTGGATAAAGACCGCGAAAACATAATCGCTGTTAGAGTTTACGATGCCCAGTTAGCCGGTGGTATTTTGTCGGGTGATGTTGGAATCTATTCAAAAATCAGCTTAAAACTAGATATCAATTTAGAAGGTGTGTGGAATTTTCAAACCGGAGATTCCAAAGATTGGAGCGACCCCAGTTTTGATGATAAGTCATGGAAAAATATTATTGTACCCGGCTATTGGGAAGCGCAAGGATACAGGGATTATGACGGTGTGGCTTGGTACAGGAAAGAGTTTACCCCGGATGATGAATTGGATGAAGAGAAATATGTACTCGTGCTCGGCAAAATTGATGATGTCGACGAGGTTTTTATCAATGGTGAAATGGTCGGTTCAACCGGAAGATTTGATTATATTCAAAGAACTAATAACGTCACCAACGAATACGCACAATTCAGGGCATATTACTTCGACCGTTCGATGCTTTTTACTCATAAACCAAACGTAATATCGGTAAGAGTTTTTGATGGATACATCAATGGCGGCATTTATGAAGGCCCGGTAGGTATTGTAAATGTTAGTGATTTCTCTAAATTCTGGCGCTTTAAAAAACAAAAAGATGATTCATGGAGCATCTGGAAAGCGATTTTCGGAGAGAGATAATTTCTTTTGAATGACAACTTTTGACAAATAATTACTGCCGTCTGACAACTAGAAATCAATCATAATCTATATTTCTATCAGTTATTTGATCTGACTAAAAGTTTCCACCTCGACGATGGGCACTTGTGTACCTCCTGGGACAAGTGCCCATTTGTCTTTTAAAAGTACTTTTCAAACAATTCTACATTTCATATTATTCAACATTACATCATTTTACAGACAATTACTGACTCCTGACAAACTTCGGTTTAGATTACTTGTGTTAATTTATTTATAAACCAAAAGGAGGCAGAAATGCTAAAATCCAAATTCGTTGTTTCATTTGCTGTTTTGTTTACTTTGATGCTTAGTACCGCAAATATAAATCTGGCTCAAGGTTCAAAAAACTTGTCAAAGGAAAAATACGAACAAGCGGTCGCTAATATCAAAAACGCTATTGTTTCAGACAATTCGGGATTGAGATCAAGCGCCATTTATATGACAGGCAAATATCAACTGTCTGAACTTGGTGATGCTCTTATAAATGAGTATCGCAAGGAAGAAAGTAAATCAACCAGATTTTTGATTGCTTTCTCAATTTATCAATTAGGTGATAAAAACTTGATTGATGAACTAATTACCGAATCTTTTCTTAAGGGTGATGTTGAATTGGAGGAAACAGTTCAATCTATGTTGAAAGTCTACGAAATTACTCAGATTTAAGATGGGACGAAATCATGAATAAGTGGCGCGGCAAACTCCGCGCCACTTGTATTTTAAATACTGCTGCTTTAGTTTACTTCTTTCACAAATAAAATTCTAAATGAAAATCAATCTTCGAAGCCCACATATTTTTGCATTATCAATACTTATTGTTATTTCAGTTTTTGGTTGTAATTCGTCATCCGAGAAATTTGAATGGGAAGACTTTTCTTTCTCTACTTATGATAACGCGATTTCCAAAAATCAAAAAATAATGATTGATTTTTACGCGGATTGGTGCACGCCCTGTGTTGAACTCGATAAAAAAACATATACTGATATAAATGTAATTAAAGCGGCTGAAGGATTTGTAAACTTAAAAGCAGATCTGACAAAAACCATGTCAGATCAAACTCAATTAATACGGGATAAGTTTGAAGTTTATTCGATGCCTACAATTCTTATTATTAGCAGTAACGGCGAGGAAATTCAAAGGATAACCGAATTTATTGAAGCAAATGAATTAGTCAAGAAATTAGATTCCGTTAAATAGTCACCGTTTTTTATAAATATTGCTTAGATAATTTTCAATTCGTTTAATATCTGTTTGACCATAACCGAACAATTCATCACCGATAATTATTGCGGGAAAAATTACAAGATTTTCATACTTCCCATATAATTTATCGGTAACGGCAAGGCTAATTTTACGATTTCTCTTTGTTAATTGAATTAATTCGGATTGAACCCGCGCACAAGTTTCACAATTTTTAGTTACCGCCAGCGTTATATTCATAAACGCAAACTAAGGCGAGCAAAATGATATTGTTGTCGTGAGAGGGACAAATTAATTAATCTAAATATCCTGCAAGTTTTTTTTCATCGTGGATAATCAGCTTTTTACGGTCAAAATTTATGATTTTTTTTTCGCGAAGATCTGTTAAAACCGAATTAACCGTTTGACGCGAACAGGCTGTTAATTCGGCAATATTTTGATGTGTAAGAAAAGGCTTAACAAAATATTCGTCACCTACTTTTTTACCGTATTCTTTTGCCATATTCAATATAAATGAAACTACTCGTTGCTCGGCATCTCGGAACACAAGCTCTTCGATTCTTTCACTATATTTTTTCAGCTTAAAACCAATCAGTTTTGTTATTCTTAGATTTAAAACCGGATTTGATTCAACGAATTTTTTAAAGTCGTCTTTTGTTATTGCGCATATCTTTGCGGGTTCTATAGCAGTTGCAAAATCACTTCTTTCACCTTCATCAACCATAACCATTTCGCCAAAAACTTCACCCGGATTAACGAGCGCTATAATCAGTTCCTTACCATCAGGTGACATTCGTGTAAGTTTGACTCTGCCTTTTTTGAGGAAAAAAATTGAATTGGAGGGTTCATTCGCGAAATAAATCGGTTGATTTTTTGGCAACTCCTTGTGAACAGCAATTTTATCAAGAGTTTTCATACTATCCATTTTTAATCCCTTAAAGAGATTAAAATTTTCAAGATACCACAGTTTCGTTTTATCGGCCATTAACGTTTCCATTCAATTTTGTACTCAAGTTACAAATTTTGTTCAAATGATAAAAAGGATTGGGAGAAAAGATATTCAACTATTCTATATTCAATTTGGTGGAATTGATTATATTGTGTTCGTTTTTAACCTAAAACCAGATGAATTATGAAAAAAAATATTTTATATCTCGCAATTTTTGTCCTACCAATTTTCAGTAATCTCTCAGCACAGAATATAGATTACGACTACTCAATCATAAAAGCCAACATTGAATTTCTAGCAGACGATTTGTTGGAAGGAAGAGAAGCCGCTTCTCGAAGCGAAAAAATCGCTTCATTATTTATTGCAAAAGAATTACAAAAATACGGTATCCAACCTTTTGGAGATGACGGTTCATATTTTCAACAAGTTCCGCTCCAAACAAAAAGCTATAGCCCCGAATCATCCCTCGTAATTGAAAATGATGATGATAAATCGGTTCTTAATCTCGGTGAGGATTTAATTCGAATTTCAAGGGGGACTCCTTCTAAAAAGTATTGGGAACAGAATACCGATCTGGTTTTTGGCGGCTTCGGAATAACAGCTGAAGAATATAATTACGATGATTATGCCGAATTGGACTTAAAAGGAAAAACGGTCGTTTTAGCGTTGGGAGAGCCACATAGCGAAAGAGAAGATTTTTTTGAAGGAGAAAAAGATACCGATTATTCTCGCTCGGCTTATAAGATTAAAAATGCGCAAAAGAAGGGCGCTGTCGGTGTCTTATTCCTTCCGAGTGAACGGGTACTCAGCTTCTGGGACCGTTATAAAAGTTGGACAATGGGCAAAAGCTTCGCTCTTGTTAAGGAAGAGGGAAATTCAACCGAATCTGATAATTTGCCTTCCTTTGCGATAAGTAAGAATGCACTCGAATATTTATTTGAAGGTGAGGAAGTTTCATTTGCGGAACTTGATGAATTATTAAAGCAGAATATTTCCCCTGCAGGATTTGAGATAAACAAAAAAGTAACATTCCACCTGATACAGGAATCCAAAATCGTAAACGCCAGAAATGTAGTTGGAATCTTAAATGGTACCGATGAAAAATTGAAAGACGAATATGTAACGGTTGGCGCGCATTATGACCATGTCGGAACAGCTGAATCAGGAGAGGACAAAGTTTATAATGGTGCGGATGATAACGCATCGGGTACGGTTGCTGTTTTAGAATCAGCCCGCACACTTGCAGAGGCTAAGAATAACAGAAGACCCGTTGTCTTCGTATTCCATACCGCGGAAGAAAAAGGACTTCTTGGTGCGGAATACTTCACCAACAATTCAAAAATAATTGACCAGGTGATCGCAAACATAAATATGGATATGGTCGGAAGGGAAAATGTTGATTCGATTTATAATATCGGCTCTTACAAATTGAGCACACAATTCGGTGATTTAATTAAAAAAGTGAACGAAGAAACCGTAAAATTCAACTTCGATTATCGTTTCGACGCGCCGGATGATCCAAACCGTTTTTATTCAAGAAGTGATCATTATCATTATGCAAAAAGGGGTATTCCGATTGTATTTTTCTTCGATTGGATGAAAGAAGATTATCACAAATTGACTGATGAAGTAGCTAAAATAAATTTTACGAAAATTAAAAAAGTTTCTTTATTAACCCATAACATTGTGCTAAATGTCGCGAATTTAGATGAAAAACCTGTAGTTGATCATGCAATAGAATGATTTTTTGAGTGCCGTCAATTAGTTGGCGGTACTTTCCTCAACTTCCCAAAGCGACACGTATCCGGTTTCCTGAATAATTCTTTGTCCCTCAGTTGTTAATATCCAATCGATAAATTCTTTTACTTTTCCGCTCGGTGATCTGGTTGTAAAAAAATGCAGATAACGAGTAATCGGATAAGTATCATTCCTTGCGTTTTGTTTTGATGGAGTCACTCCATTTATCTCCGCGTGGATAACCTCATTTCCGTAAATTAATCCTCCGTACCCGATTGAATAGGGATTTTGCAAAACTTCGTTAATTACAGCTTGATTTGTCGACCGGACAATTGAGTTTGAACAATAATCAGAATTTTGGAGAATGTGTTCTTTGAAGTAGGAATACGTTCCTGAGTTCGGAGGCCTTGTAACAACTCTTATCGGTTCATCAATTCCACCAAGATCTTTCCAGTTGGTAATTTCACACAAGAATATTTTTCGTAATTCTTCCACAGTGAAATTACGGACTTGGTTTTGTGGATTTACAAAAACACTCAGAGCATCTTTTGCGATAAGAAAGAAAAGTCCAACCGATTGATAATAATCAGCGAGTTTTTTGGCTTCATCGGGTTTTAATAAACGCGATGCGGTACAAATATCGGTTTGTCCATCTAAAAGGGCTTCAATCCCCCTCTCCGTCCCACCTCCTTCAACATAGATCGAGACACCTTTATTCATCCGCATAAACTCTTCCGCTAATTTGGTTGTTAACGGCAGCATTGTATCCGAACCTTTTATTTTAATAATCTCTGTCTGAACTGTTTGGTAAAAACAAGACTGAAAAACAATTGGACAAGTCGCCATCAATATTATTAAAACGATTTTAGATTTCATCTTTTTTCTGCAATTGTTCTCAATCGTTCATTAATAAAAGGCGATCCTTCGAACCATTCAGGTTCATTTTCAGATGTAAGTAATTCAAAGCAAAGTTGAAATAAAATTTCCGCATGTTGATTAACCGCATTGAAATTGACCTCCAAATTAAGATCATCGGATGGCGTATGATAGTTTTCTGAAAAATATCTCAGATTAGTTTTCATCCCCGTAGCTCTATCAACATTTTTATAGTCTGTTCCATCAATCAACAGCAATGAAGGAATTCCGGCTTGCGCAAACGCGATTTGATCCGATCTCGCAAATGCCTCAATTGTGTAATTCGTATTTTCGATCGATTCAATCTCAAGATTATTTTTTTCGGCCACCTTTTCAACAAAGCTGCCAATTGTTGAATATTCCTCTCCAACCGGGACGATTGAGTTAAATTCGTCAATAACGGCTATTCCGTCAATATTAATATTCGCAACTGATTTGAAAAGCGGAACCACGGGTCTGCTGCAATAATAACGCGATCCGAGTAGTTCTTTTTCCTCACCCGTTAACAAAATAAATATTACGCTCCTTTTTAATTCTCCTTCAACCGCTTTTAATTGCTTTGCCAGCTCCAGCAGCACGGCGCATCCCAGTGAATTATCCAACGCGCCGTTATAAATAGAATCCCCGTTTACAGCCGGTCCTATTCCAAGATGATCGTAATGGGCAGTAACCAGAAGATACGAATCTGATAAGGACTCTTCCTTTCCGGAAATTCCGGCAATGATATTATCATCGTAAAAATCCCGTTGTTTAAATTTACCGAGGAAGGAAATTTTAGAGTTCAGCGGTAAACTATTGACAGACGATTTTTTGTGAAGGTCTAACAAATCTATATTTTCTAAATTAGTCCCCTCAAACAATAAATTAGCAAAATGAGCGCGCAGATAAGCCGCAAATATTCCCCCGGGACGAGCAGGAAGCGAAACATCTTCGAATGAAAATTCCCGCTGTTTTTTTCCCCATTCCTCATCGGATTTTGGTTTAAGAGGAATAATTAGAATTCCTTCCGCGCCTTGTGCCATCGCTAATCTGATCTTTGATTCGGGGAGACTATAAACAGAATTAAATTTTCCATCGAAATATTCTAGTTCATCTGAATCCGGTTCGCCATCAAGAACAACAACTATTTTCCCTTCCGCGTCAATATTTTGATAGTCATTATAATCGTATTCGGGAGCATTAATTCCGTAACCCACAAAGATCGTTTCAGTCGGTGTTGGCAAATATGTTTGCTCACCGGTTTTAAAGAGTACGTAATCTTTACCAAAATTTAGAGCCGTTGTGTCATCCGATTGAAAAAGAGTGAATTCCGATGAACTTAGCGGTTTGCTTCCGTGAAGAAATATTCGTTGCCTAAAAGTCGAATTCTCACCGAACGGAACAAAATTGTTCTCCCTGAAAAAATCAATAAAATATTGAGCCGCGATTTTTGTTTCCTTCGAACCGGTAGCCCTTCCTTTTAATGCATCTGATGCGAGAAATTCAAAATGCTTTTTTATCGCGGTTGTATCGAATGATGAATATGCCTGTCCAAATAGACAATTACTGACAGATAAAAAAACAATTATGGAAATGGATTTCATTTGCTGATTTTTTTGTTGTTTCAATAAAACGATTTTTGTGATAAATACGAAATACTAATCACCAAAATTTACCGGAACTTTTGGGAATTACATGCACTATAAAATAAATCTAAATAAGACATTAGGTGTGAAAATGCGAGTAGTTTTATTACTTTGTCTCCATTTATCGAATTGATATAAGCATCGTACCACGGAAAAGGTTAATAAAAAATGATATACGTTTCGTGTTTTGTATTCATTAGCTGAAAAATCGGTGAATTTAAAAGGCGATGTATCAACTTTTTCTATGCAAGCAAAACAATTTGGAGATAACATCCGAAATAAAATGATCCAATAAAAAAGGAGTTAGAATGAATAAATCACTGTTAATCGTTTTTCTAATGATTATTTCCATTTCCTTAACCACTATGGTTTTGGCAAATCAGCCGGAAATCGGTAAAAAGGCACCGGATTTTACGTTAACCGATTCTAACGGTAAAACACATTCGCTTACCGACTTTGCGGGCAAGTATGTTGTTCTTGAGTGGATTAATTTCGGTTGCCCTTTTGTTAAAAAACATTACAATAGTGGCAACATGCAGAAATTACAAAAACAATTTACAGAGAAAGATGTTGTGTGGTTGTCGATTTGTTCTTCAGCGGAAGGCGAGCAGGGTAATTTCGAAAATGAGGAAATTAATTCTCGATTAAAAAAGCTGGGGGCTGCACCATCTGCTTATTTAATTGACGAATCCGGAACAGTTGGAAAAGCATACGGAGCGAAAACTACTCCTCACATGTATATAATTAATCAAGAAGGTATTTTGGAATATGCCGGCGCGATTGATGATATTCGCAGCACGGATGTCGCTGACATTGAAAGGGCAAATAATTATGTCAGCACTGGGTTAAATAGTCTGATAAATGGCTCGAAACCCGAAGTCACACTTACTAAATCATACGGTTGTGCGATAAAATATTAGTCATTTTACCAACTGCCTCAAATTCGTGATTTATTGGTTGTAAAAATTATTTAGCAAATCTAATCCGAAAATTTGAGGCAGTTCTTTTATTTAAGCAGCATCACTTCTTCTAAATCTTTCCTCTTAATTACCGGAACTTTGCAACCATCGGATGGGAATCCGGTTACCAGAAGCAAAAATGGTTTTTCATTTTCCGGGCGTTCCAATATTTTGTTTAAAAAATTCATCGGACTCGGAGTATGTGTAAGTGTCGCGACTCCTGCGATATGAAGCGCTGTAATCAGTAACCCGGCTGCGAGTCCGACAGATTCTTTCACATAATAATTTTTAATTTTTTCCCCGGAAGCGCCAATTTCAAATTTTCGTTCAAAAATTGCGATCAAGTAAGGCGCATTTTCGAGAAAGGGTTTATTTGCATCCGTTCCGAATTTTTTCAAATCATCGAGCCAATCTTTTGGAGCGCGTCCGCCATAGAACTCAGCTTCTTCCTTTTCAGCGGCAATTCTAATCTCCTTTTTTATTCCGGCGTTTTGAATAACAACAAAAGTCCACGGTTGATGATTAGCCCCACTCGGAGCTGTGTTTGCGGCTTTAATACAGTTTTGGATCACTTCAATAGGGAAAGATTCCTCTGAAAAATCGCGGATTGTCCGACGTTGATTCACCAGCTTGTAAAAATCCTCCGATTTCTTTTTCATCTCCTCAGAAGATTTTTTATCAAATGGGAAAGTAATAAATTCATCGGCTTTTTGATTCATATATAGCTCTTCGGTAATGAAAGGAGGCAAAATAAGGAATAAAACTAAAATTTGTGGAACGGTTTTATAAATATGAAATTGTTAGGAAGTTAAGCAAGCAAAAAAAACGAGGAACTCGACAGTTTTAAATCGACAGTAGTTAATACTCTATTATTCAATTATTGATTTAATATTCGCTTCATGTATTTTCGCTTCTGGCAATTCTGACGGGCTTCCAAACATCAGGTCTTCACCCGAACCGGTTTTGGGAAAAGCAATAACATCGCGGATTGATGATTTTTTTTCCAATATCATAATTAGCCGGTCAATGCCCCAGGCAATTCCACCATGTGGAGGAGCGCCGAATTGAAATGCTTCGTGCATGTGTCCGATTGTTTTCATCATTTCATCTTTGCTGTAGCCCATATTCCGAAAAGTAGCTTCAAGAATCTCTGATTTATGGGCACGAATCGAACCGCCGCCAATTTCATATCCGTTCAATACGAGATCGTATTGCTGAGAAATTATTTCCCCAATATTTTCCCCGTTAAGATGGTTGATCAAATTTTCAACTTTTGGCATCGAAAAAGGGTTGTGAGAGAAAGTCCATCCACCTTCATCAAGTTTTTCAAATAGAGGGAAATCAATAACCCAGGCCGGATGTAACTCATTTGGTTTTACCAGATTTAACATAGCCGCCATTTCCTGGCGAACGGCATCCAAAGCTTTATTTGCCGTCTTTTCATCTGCTGCCGAAAAGAAAACAATATCGCCTGGAACTGCATTTGATTTTTCAATAATTTTTTCCGCGACATCTTCACCAAGATATTTGATTAATGGCGATTGTAAATCATTTTCGTTTACAATTATGTAAGCCAAACCGCCAAGCCCATTTTCTTGGGCAATCCTCGTTAATTTTTCAATCTGTTTTTTTGAAACACGTTTCGGCGAAAGTTTACCCTCAAGATTAATGCATTTAACTATTCCCCCTTGCTCAATTGGTTTCTTAAAAACATTAAATGATGTCTTTTTAACTTTTTCAGTTATATCAATCATTTCCAACCCATATCGCAGATCAGGCCGATCGGTTCCGTATCGTTGCATCGATTCTTTATAAGTCAGAATTGTGAACGGAAATAACTTCCATTTTTTGCCGTATATTTTATTTACAATTTCAATAAATAAATCTGTATTAAGTTCGATAACTTGCTTCATACTAATATATGAAAGCTCCATATCCAACTGGGTAAATTCAGGCTGGCGATCGCCGCGGGAATCCTCATCCCGGAAACATCTCGCAATCTGAAAGTACCTTTCGAATCCGCCAACCATAAGCATCTGTTTGAATTGCTGGGGAGCTTGGGGCAAAGTATAAAATTTGCCCGGAAATTTTCTGCTTGGAACGATGAACTCACGAGCACCTTCATCAGTGCCCGCCGAAAGTATTGGTGTTTCAACTTCAATAAAATCTTTCTGATCGAGAATGTCCCGAATCAATTTAATAACTCGATGCCGGTTTACAAGAGCTTTCCGTATTTCCGCTCCGCGATGATCCAAAAATTTATATTTAAATCTTACATTTTCTTGAGTTTTTAGCGCACGCTTGATTTCAAAGGGTAAAGTCTTTGCTCTGTTTAATATTTCTAAATGAGTGGTATCAAGTTCTAATTTTCCTGTTCTTATTCCGGGATTAAAATCATCAGTTTCCCTTCCGATAATTTTCCCTTCCACGAGAATCACCGATTCGGGTTTCAGTTTCGCGAGTGAATCAATATCCGGAAAGTTTGTTCTGTGCAATCGGATTTGGAATATCTCATAACTTGTATCCCGTAGATCTATAAAAACCAATTCACCATGATCTCTTATACTGGAAACCCATCCGGCTAGAGTTACGGTTTCCCTAACAAACGTTTCATCGATATCACAAATTCTGTGGGTTCGATAATTTTCTTTTACAACGTTTTTAATATTTTCGAGATCGGTTTCATTAAGGCCGTGAGCGGCTTCTATACCAGATTGCTTTTTTTGCCGATCACTTTCTTCATTGATTTCTTTGGAGATTAAATTAGCTCCTCCGGAAATCTGAGATAGTATTTTTTCCTGAATAACCTTCCCGGAAGCGGCTCCGCGAACTTTTTTCATAACTGAGCCAACCAGCGACCCTATTCTTTTCGTATTCCCGGATTTGATATCAGCCACAATGGCGTCATTCTTTGCTAAGACTTCTCTTATAATAATTTCTATTTGTTGATCTGTAATAGTACTATTATCAAAATATGAATTATAATCATATTCCGGGTCAGCGAGTAATTTGGGGATAGCTGTCCTCAATAACGCTGGTGTTATTTTCTCATTTTTAAATAGTATAAAAATTTCACTGAATTTATCCGGGCTCTTAATTTTATGATATTCATCATTTGGAATATTATTCAGCAGCATCTTTGCTACAAACTCAGCCTCATTCACTTTTTCGTTTATGGCATTAAATATTTTCGAACGATTCGTATCCGAAGTAAAAAACTTAGCGTCTTGGGGCAGCACTCCGCCTTTAATTAAAGCGGTTTCAATCGCAAACGGTAATAAGGCAATATCAACTTCAATTTGATTGATTTCAGATTTAATATTAACAAATGGAATATCCGGTTCGGCCAGATAGCGATAATCAGCGGCAAATTCTTTGGAGCGCATCGTTTTTGTGCTCTTAAGATGCTCATCCCAAAGTACAGTAATTTGCTCGGGACGCGGTGATTTGTGCTCAACAAAATATTCAAGTTGTTTAACAACTTCTTCGCTCAAGGCATCCATCATAAACTTAAACGAATTAAGGTTTTTTATCTCTGCACGGGGATTTAGATCCTTGCTCCCTTTCTTTCGCAAAGAGACGCTCACGTCTGACTTAAACTCACCCTTTTCAAGGTTGGCATAAGATATTCCAAGGTTTTGAACAATGCGTTGTAAGTATTGCGCATAAGTTGCAGCATCACGGATAATGCTGATGCAAGGTTTTGTAACAACTTCAATGAGCGGAACTCCGCCTTTGTTAAAATCAATTAAAGTTTGATCAACTTCATGCACCAATTTTGCCGCGTCTTCTTCAATGTGAACTTGCTCGATTTCAACCGTAAATGTTGAGCCATCATCTCGATAACAACTAACCACTCCATCAGGAATAATAGGATTTCTAAATTGTGTAAGCTGGAAATTTTTAGGAAGATCGGGATATTCGTAATGCTTTCGATCCCAAGAAATCATTTCATTAATATTAGATTCAACAGCTTTTCCAAAATAAATGGCTTTACGGATCGCCTCTTTATTCACTGCCGGCAAAACTCCCATCTGACCGGTACAAATCGGACAAATATTCTCATTCGGGATAGCATTCTCTTCAGTTGAACAAGCACAGAATAATTTAGTTTTTGTATTGAGGCGGATATGAGTTTCTAATCCAATTACTACTTCAAGTCCATGGAATTCGAGCTCTTCCTGTAATTTCTCCCTATCCATAAATTTCGTCCCTGAGATAAATTACAAACTCGAGAATTTTTTCTTCTCCCATTTTTTCTGCGGTAATTTGAATTCCCGTTTCGGTTCCGAACGGCGCTGAAAGTGTTGGTAAACCACCAAGACTAAATCCTACGGTATAAGCATCGGATAAATACATAGCTAACGGATCGTTTAAGTTATCACCAATTTTTGGAGGAGGGGTTGGCGATACCGGAGAAATAATTATATCCACTTCCTGAAATTCGTCAATAAAACTTTGCTCAATTTTTTCTCTTATCGCTCTTGCTTTCAAATATATTTCTTCGGAATGACCTTGCGACAAAACTTGATTGCCACCGATAATTCTTCGTTTGGTTTCATCCGTGAAATTTTCAGATCGGGTTAAAGAGTAACTCTCTTTCAGAGATTCAGCGGTTAAACGATTTCCGTAATTTGTACCGTCAAGCCGTGCAAGATTTGATGCTGTTTCAGCCATTGCGATTGTGTAGTATGTTGATACAAGTATACCGGAATCATAAAAATCAAGTTCAATAACTTCTATATTATTTAATTTTAATTGATCAATCAGTTTTAGAAAGTCGGCTTTTATTTTCGGATCAATTGCTTCGCTATCTAAAAAATTTTTATAATAGCCAATTTTGTATTTTGGAGCTTCATTTTTCCTCTTGAAAATATTTTCAGAGATCGGTGACGAGACCAAAGAGGTTTGATCGTGATAATCTTTTCCGCTCATCACATTTAATAAAGTTGAAATGTCTTCAACACTATTGGAAATCGGTCCTACACAATCCGTCGATGAAGCATATGCCATCAATCCATAACGAGAAATTCTGCCGTATGTCGGTTTCATTCCGTAAACTTTATTGTATCCCGCCGGTTGACGAATTGACCCGCCTGTATCTCCCCCAACGGAAAATAATGTATATCCTTTTGCAACATTAACCGCGCTCCCGCCGCTTGAACCTCCGGCAACCAGTTTTTCATTCAGGGCATTTTTTACCGGACCAAACACAGTATTTTCACTGCTGCTTCCATGACCGAAGCTATCGCAATTTTCTTTTACAATCGGAATCGCGCCGGCGTCGATTAATTTTTGAATGGCCGTTGCGGTATAAGGGGAGATGTAACTTTTCAGGAAATCCGAAGCGGCTGAAGCGAACTCACCTTGCAGCAAGAATACATCCTTAATTCCGAATGGAATTCCTTCGAGTAATCCGATTTCAGCTCCATTGGCAATTTTCTCATCAACAGCTTGGGCCCGTTTAAGAGCAGATTCAGTTAATAAAAAATTAGCAGAATTTGAAGTGCTCTCCTCAAGTTCTTTTAATTTTCCTTTCACGAATTCAGTGCAGGAAATTTCTTTGCTTTTCAGCTTATTATGGATTCTTATTATTTCTGAGGACATGCTTAATTATCGATTACTTTTGAAACAACGAGGAAGCCGTTTTTCTCATTGGGGAAATTCTTCTTAATTAATTCTTTTTCAGTCTGCGAACTTTGGATAATTTCATCGTCGCGCAAGTTTTCCAAAAGAACAGCATTTATGATTGTCGATTTTGAAAAAACTTTTTCGTTCTTATCGAAATGAGCGTTTTTAATTACTTTAAATAACTCATCAACAGCATCGGAAGATTTAGCACCTTTTATGCTCGATAAAACATCAAGTGTCATTAGTTTTGTCATTTACTCATCTTCCTATTACTACAAATCATACTTTTCCAAACAATATAGAAAAGCATGCTGTTAAAACAAGGTGCAAATATAATGAGTTTTACAAACTATGAAGTAACTTTTGACAAAAACTGACAAAAGGAAATCAGAGGTATTCATCGGAACACCTCTGATAATTATGAATTTACTTGAGGAGAATCATCTTACGAGTGGATGTAAAATTGCTTGAGTTAATTCTGTAAAAATAAATTCCGGATGAAAGACCAAAGTCTTTTGAGTCGAAATTAACTTCATAATTCCCGGCTGGTTTATTTTCGTTTACCAATGTTACAATTTCATTTCCAAGAACATCGAAAACTTTTAAGGAAACATTATTATCTGAACTTACACCATCAGGAATTGTGAAACTGATTTTAGTAGTTGGATTAAAAGGATTCGGGTAATTCTGTTCAAGAGAAAATTCCTTAGGTAAATTTTCATCTTCCATTTCAACATCTGTTACTGTTAAATATTTTGCTCTCGCATTCTGAACGGCAGTCAACATTTCATCATAATCCATTCCGGCTGCCATAGCGAACGCTACTTTTTGAGATCCATCTGCATCAATTTGAAACGGTCCGGCAGAAACCATCTGAGCGATATCGCCTTGAGAAGTAACATCCGCGAGTCCGTTTGTGAGAGCCGACCACTTATCGGAATCTGTAAATCCTAATTCAGCGGTTGGATCTATTTTACCCGGAGAAGGTCCGTTCACAAAACCATATTGACCTAAAGTTCCTTCGGATAACAAAACAGTTGCAACATAAGGGGTTGCCGGAGTCGTACCATTTTTATCATAAACATAACCGAAGTTATTTACATCATCAAACTCAACTACATCGTTGAACCAGTCATCGACATGAATATCCCAATCCAGGAATAATCCGGCGTAGAAATCCGCTATCACTGCTCCGCTATTATTGTGGAATTCATACTCAAGGATTATATAATCATCATGATCGGGAGTTGTATACGAATAGGTCCTAAGTTCGGTATCGATACTTAATTTACGCGACAAGCCGCCTTCATCATTAAATTTTGTGTATCCTTCCTGATCAGCGATGCTTCCCGGAGAAGAGACCGTAAAAGGAGTAACTAACTTAAAGTCCTTGCTCACCGCGTTACCATAGCTCGTGTGAACTGCGTCCATAACTTTGCTGGATGAAATTCCGTATAACAATCCACCCTCAAAAAGTACACGAGGTCCGTTTTTATATCTAAAACTGTCGCCAAAGTCATTACCACTATCAATAAATGGATAATTATCCCATGCTAACTGACCATCGCTAGTAACAGTTAACGATACATTATTTGCATCTTGTGTCGCGTATTGTGGATTGGCGGAAACTGTTGTCCATTGATAATCCGAATAATTGCCGTCCGTATACTTAATTAAGAACTCAACCTCAGTATTTATCGGCGTACTTGCACCAACAGTAAAAGTAAATTTGTTTGAATTATTGGAGAACTCCTCGCCGGAATTTTTTGCCCCTGCGCTAAAACTTCCATTATTAATGGTTATACCGGTTGTGGCTGTTTCAATCGTAATTGTCAGATTTGAAGTTGCTGAAAGATAGTTTGTAAAATCGATACTAATTGCCGCTTGTTCTTCGGTTTCTAGTACTCCGTTTCCATTTCCCAAATCCTCATAAACAATATTTATTGCCCTGACCGCAATGGCGTTAGTTTCGGTTACAGCTTTTTCGGCATTTATTCTTCCCAAACCATAATAATATTCTTTGTCTGAATTTATCGAAGAAATATCATCAACATTTACTCGAATTTGTTCTGCAACTTGCGCTGCCGTATAATTTGGGAAACTGCTCCAAACCAGTCCGGCCAGTCCGGCTACAATCGGAGACGCCAGTGATGTCCCGCTATTACTCGCGTAAGTGTCGTCTTTCCATGTTGATAAAATATCTCGTCCCGGAGCAACTACGTCCAATGATTTACCATAATTCGTAAAATCAGAGACTATGTCTGTTGAATCCGTTGAACCAACCGAAAGAACTTTTTCAAAAGCCGCGGGATAATAAACACTTGAATTTCCTTCATTCCCGGAAGCCGCAACTATTAGTACATTATTTTCTGCCGCATAATCAACAACTGTTTTTCCCAAACTTGAAGCAACGTAATTTCCCCAACTGCAGTTAATTACTTTTGCGCCGTTATCAACAGCGTAAACAATCCCTTCGTAACCGGTTGTTACAAGATTATCGCTTTCGAGTGAAGATGTAATTTTAACATTCATTAATTTTATATTATAACCGATGGAGGCAATTCCTTCCCCATTATTTGTAACAGCACCGGCCAAACCCGCGATTAAACTTCCGTGGATTGGAGATGGTTCGTCGGGATTATTATCGTTATCACTTAGGTCATAACCTCGCACATCATCTACAAAACCGTTGTTATCATCATCAATCGAATTATCCGGAATCTCGGCTTTATTTATCCAGACTTTCGGCGCTAGATCGGGATGGTCCATATCAAAACCGGAATCCAAAATTGCGACAACGACTGCTGTATCTCCGGTTGTAACATCCCATGCGGCTTCGGCGTTAATTTTTTTAAGGTACCATTGTGATCCGAAGGAAGCGTCATTAGGAGTTATATTTAACGAACTCACATAGTCTGGTTCCGCCCATTCAATTTCTTTCATTCGGGAAATTTTGTTCGCGATATAAAGTGGATCTTTTGTCGTTTTGAATCTTAGCTCAACTATGTTCGAAAGTGGTGAGTTAACTTTCTGAAGTGATGACTTAAATTTCGGGACGGCCTCAACGAAACCATAGTTTTTGAGAAGTTCCATGACTCTGTTATCAATGTTAGCTTTTCCGGGCGATGAAACATTAACCGCTCCATCTTTAAACTTGGCTATCACGACACCGCTGAGATATTTTTTCCCTCCGCGTTCTAAAACTTTCGACTGAGCAACAGCAAAAGTTGTAAAAATAAAAAGCAGAAGAATGCTCAAAATGGTTGAAATTCTTTTCATATATGACCCAAATTTATTGTTAGATTGACTGGTGACTTTCTAATACTGACAAATCAGTTGACTGTGAATTGTTCTCTATCTTTATTTTTTATAATAAGTTTTTTAATCGGCAGAATCAATCGTTCCGCTTTCTCTTCGCTGTAGAGATTAAACTCGTAATATGAATAAATTTTCGAAAGTGATTTAATTGCTTTGGCGATAATCGACGGCAGGTTACTTCGATCTATCAAAATGTCCGGTGGTAAAAGAGAAATGATATCAAAAGCCGAACATTCAACAAGGTCGAAAATTTGCTGATAGGTGAGATTTTCCAACTGAGTTGTTCGTGAATATATTCCAGCCTTTATTCTCATTTCGAGTTCAAACCGCATTCTTTCCATCAATAACTGAATTGCGGCTTGTTCCGGTATTTTAATTTCTATCATAATAGTTTTTTGTTTTCTTATTTATAGAACAGAAAGATATTAATATATGTTCCAATAAGCTGAAATGCTCCCCGACACATAATTATAATTGTTATCGTCTCGAGAAGTACTTCCCAAATTGAGATTACCGGCAATAATTAAACCCTGAAATGGTGTGTATTCAATTCTTGTAAAAATTTCACGAAGCAAAAATTTACTTTGAATTACGTAACCAAGCTTGCCGCCTACGTATGCCTTAAATAACTCGTAAGTTTCAAGAGGCCAATCCAAAGTTAAGTTATGCGATTCAAAATTTTGTGGTGAATAATAGCTGTATTTCGAGTTATTGGAAGTAAGACTGTATTTGAAATTTGAATAAAAGTATTCGTAACCGAGCAATAATTCTTGATATACTTTGCGTGATACTCTTAGTTTAAAATCATTTCCTTTATTGTCAGCCCTGCTCGATTCAGTTCCGTCTCCCACTGTTACGTACTGAAAACTACCTTCGACTTTAAAACCACTCGAATGTGTATAATAACCTTGAATTTTATATAACTCAGTCTGAAACCTTGCGACATCCGCAACCAAGTTAGGCGAATAGAGCAGAACACCGGCATCTGTATTCAAATAGTTAACGGCAATCATGAACTTTTCACCAAGATCATACCTTAGATTTGCCTCATACTCATTAATTCCTTCAATACCCGGACTATTTAATGTGCCGAATGCGAACCCTGTTGATAAATCTTTTATCGGAGTTAGAAAGAAATGCCATTTAAATGACGAGAAACTCCTGGTACCGCCTTCCCTAATTATTCCGCTTGTGCTAACTCCGGAATCAGATTTTATGGTCACTTGATTAAAAGAAACTCCAATCGTTAAATAAGGAGTCGCTCCCATATCCAGCCTTGTACCTATATTTGTGTAACGAAATGTTAAATTATCGGAGTAGAAAGTGGCGGAAGGCGCAACCGAAATTGAAGTGGGGAATCTTTCTATTATCCCCTTTAAACCCGCAGCGGGAATCCACTTTAGCCTTTGTTCAACCAAGAAATTCTGAGTAGAATCCAAATCCCACGTAAGCAAAGAATCTAATTCATCAACGGCACTATCATTCATTTCAGCTTTTGCGTACGCATCAGCGAGGAACAATCGAGGCTCAAACATTCCAGGGTCATTGGCGACAACTTCTTCAAAAGCAGTAACCGCTTTTACCGAATCACCCATTGTGTATACAACTTTTGCCCTTTGAAGCGCAACATCATAATTGTAACCTTTTTCGAGCAATCCATCATAAATTCCGAGAGCGGTTTTATAATTTTTTGCGCAAAAATGAATATCTCCATATTCTTTTAATATAATATCATTTGGTTCCGCCTGATCAAGATAGCTTTCGTAGAATGGTAAAGCATCGGAACAAGAATCAGCTTGAACCAATTTTCTTCCTTTTTCCAAAATCAAAAATAGGCGCTCTTCTTCCGCACGCATTTTTTGGAAATCAATATTCGACAATAGTTTTATTAATTCGGGATTCGAAGGATCAATAGTTGCCGCCTTTGCCGCATAAGCCTCAGCCTCATCGAAATCCCTAATATTTAATTGATAACTACCCATTGAAATTAGCACATCAATATTATTCGGTTTGACCGCGATAACATTATTGAGATATTCGCCTGCAATTTCCAAATCTTGATTCATCCAAACAGCAACTTGAGCACGGAAAAGCTGATAATCGAGATTATCGGGATAATCCTCAAGCAGTTCATCAAGCAAAATAGCCGCGTTCTCGAAACTTCCGCTCCACGCGGCTAATTTCGCAAACTGGAAACGCATACTTTCATCTTCTTCGTCGGGGACTTCCTCAAAATAGTATTCTAAATAAGCGTAAGCTTCTTCATATTCACCGAGATATTCATGGTAAGTTGCGGCTTGTTGAATCGCTTTTTTATCGGTTGGATCTTCTTCAATAATAGCCATCGCTTCAGCAATCTTCGAACGGTAAAGCTCTTCTCTCAAATCATATACTAAATCAGCTCTGGAATCATACCTTTCATCGCCGTAATACTTCGAACTCAAAGCCTCAAGCTGTGTTAAAGCTTCCTCGTACCTCTGAACTTTAACTAATTCATCAATTAAATTGAATCTTGATTGATCGTCATCCGGATTTTGCCTTATAAGTCTGTAATAACGATCAATGGGAAATTCTTTTCGCGTCACTTTAGTTGTTTGTTGTACGAATCCTTCCCGTTTTGCCAGAACAAGCCCCTCTTCGGCTTCCTTAAAATAGGGCTTAATTTCAAGTGATTTTTCAAAGGCTTTGATTGCTTCGTTATTTTCACCCAACCACAAAGAAAAATAACCGTATCGGCTGTATAGTCGCCAATCTAAAGGGTGATATTCGATGTATTCCTTTGTAATCGCTTGTGCTTCTCTGGTCTTCTTATTTGCGATCAATACTTCGGTATATCTGATTAATTCATCCGGAGAAATTCTACCTTTACGTGAAATGTACCTTTTGTACCATATTTCCGCCTCCGGGAACTCACGCATTTTTGAGTGAGCGATTCCAATCTGTAAATAATTATCCGGTTTGGAAGAATCTATGGCAATCTCACGCCGGTAACCATCAATACTTTTTCTAAGTTTATCATACCAGATTTCAGTAACTCTCGAATAATTTTTATTGAATTCCGGATTTTTATTCTGTGGGTCCAATTTCGAAGCCCGTTGGAAATCATAACTTGCGCTTTCCAATTGACCCCGATTTTCATAACAAAGTCCGCGTAAATTATAACCTTCCGGGTTTTGAGGATTTTGAGTGATAAACGCATTCAAAACTTCAATAGCTTCGCCATACCGACCGGCGGCCATTTGCTCTGTTGCACGTACTTTTAGTTCCTCGGCTTTTTGACCAAAAACTAATATCGGAGTTAATACTAAAAGGAGCGGCAGTAATTTTTTTATCATAAATGAAATCTGAATTTTTATTTCTTAAAGCATTAAGTAGATGAAAATACTGATATTTAATTCTCAGTCAAATTTAGCGAGAAATACTAATAAACTCTATAAACTTGCCCGTCACTAATTTTTTATCATTCTACTACATTAATACCAGAATACAAAATAAATTTGAATCGATTTGCTATATTATTAATCATATTTAAGTATTGAATAATGGAGAAATATAACATGGCAAAAAATGTATTTATTAAGCGGTTGCAAGGAATTACATTCGCAGGCAAGGGTGATTCTAATGATTGGGTGATGATGGACGGTCCGGAAAATTTCGGTGGGAGTAACGCAGCCGTCAGACCAAAAGAACTTATTTTAATCGGACTTGGCGGTTGTACCGCTTCGGATGTTACTTCAATCCTCGAGAAGAAACGTGTGAAATTGGATGGATTTGAGATAAATATTTCAGCGGAAGAGAGCGAAGGACATCCCAAAGTTTACACCAAAGTTCATATTGAATATGTTTTTTCGGGGAAAGAGATAAAAGAGAAAGATGTTGAAAGGGCGATTGAACTGTCTCAAACAAAGTATTGTGGAGTAACTGCGATGCTCGAAAAAACGATGGAAATCACTCACTCGTATAAAATCAACCCATAATTGTTTTTTGATTCAAGCTGTCTCAGATTTGTCAGTAATCATTTGATCCGCCATCAATTACACCCGATTCGTGATTAAATCAGAAACCGTGAAGGGTGTTTAATTGCAAATTTTGATTTATGGGACAGCTTAATCGAATCCGTGAGCAGCAAATTTTTGTAAAATTATTGTCGATTCTCTTTACGCAGGAGACAATCTAGCAATCGTCTTCATCCTTTTGCGGTCTAAAATACTCGGGTAATTCTATTCCGCTAAACATTTCCGGGTTTCTTAAATATGCGCTTACCCAAACCGAAAATAGTATGATCAAATTAAAAACATAGGAATCGGAAAAGCTTAAGCCAAGAATGAGATCAAAACCGATTTGAGTTGATACCATGAGAACACCGATTGGCGCTAAAAATGGGATCAGATAGATAAGTACTACAATTAATTCAACCAGACCGAAGTAATAAAGATATTCAACAATGCCTATCTGGTTATAATGCTGATAGAAAATGCTGCCGCTATCTTCGCTCATCTTCATAATTGCATTTGCGAGAAGGACAAACCCTATCATAACGGCCAATAAATTCCCGAATGTTTTGCTGGGCGATACCCTCATCGTTTACTCCAATATTAATATTCTTATTATTTTCTGACACAACAAACTTAAAAAGAATATAAGAATTTCCCCTTTTAAAAGATATTTTCAGTTAAAAAACAGAAAAAAACTTGACTTACCATAAATTGTAGATTAACTTTGTTGCAGTAAATGACTGTTAGTCAGTATATGGAGATGGGTTATGGGAACAGTGGAAAGAAGAGAACGTGAAAAATTGATTCGACGTAATGAAATTATTGACGCCGCCGAAACAATATTTTTTACCAAAGGTTTTGAATCTGCCACTATGGATGACGTTGCCACAGAAAGCGAGTTAAGCAAAGGAACTCTCTATCTCTATTTTAAAAGCAAAGACGAACTTTACCAAGCCATTGTGCAACGTGGTGCCGTTATTTTACACGACCTGTTTGAAAAAGCTACTGAAAATGTTGAAAACGGTTTGTGCGGAGTTAGAGCCATCGGAGAAGCATTTGTGCAATTTTACAATCAATTCCCAAATTACCACGACGCCATGATGTTCGATCAATCGCGTGAAGCGGAAATAAATCCTCAATCTAAAACCGACATTGCGACTTTTGAAATCAAAAAACAAACTAATGACTTATTTATTGCGACGATTCAACGAGGAATTGATGACGGGTCAATTCGCAAAGATATTAACCCGCTAATGACTTCACTCCTACTTTGGGCCGAAGCGATGGGTGTGATGCAATTGGTAAAATATAAAGGGAACGTGATTAATAAATTTTACGATTTACCAAAAGAGACATTAATCGAACACTTTTTTAATAGCACATACGAATATCTAAAAGCATAAAAAATTTTATAAACAACTGACTGATAGTCACAATTTGGGCATTAGTCAAGGAGCAATAATGAATAAAAAAATTATCCTTCTTTTAGTTCTCGGGTTTTACGGATCAACATTCGCGCAGAACGAAACCATCAACGATTATGTTCGAGATGGTCTGCAAAACAATTTGGAACTAAAGCAGAAAAATTTTTCGCTTCAAAAAAGTGTGGCGGCTCTTGATGAAGCGAGAGGAATGTTTTTCCCTTCGATCGGAATTAACGCAAGGTATTCGAAAGCCGGTGGCGGACGAACTTTTGAGATTCCTGTTGGGGATTTGGTCAATCCAATTTATTCGGGTCTAAATAACATCATCGGGCAGCAAGTATATCCGACAAACCTCCCAAACGAACGGATTAATTTTTTGAGGGAAACTGAACACGAAACAAAAATTTCTCTCATTCAACCAATTTTTCAACCCAGGATTTTTTTCAATCACAAAATTAAAAACAACCTTGTCGAAATCGAACAAATTGAAAAGGATCGATATGCGCAATACCTCGAAGCGGAAATTAAGAAGGCGTATTTCGCGTATCTGAAAGTTCTGAATATTGAGAAACTTTTAATCGAAACGGAAAAATTGCTTAATGAAAATCTCCGGGTCAGTAAATCGTTATACGAAAATGATAAACAAACCATCGATATAGTTTACAGGGCGGAGGCTGAGCTTTCAAATCTTTTTGAGCAAAAGTTAGAAATCGGCATGAACAAAACTCTTGCCCAATCCTACTTTAATTTTCTATTAAATCGTGAACAGGATTCTGAAATTATTGTGAGCGGTGGTTTTTCCACATTCATAATACCGGATAAAACCGAAACTTTGAACAATGCTTTACAATCCAGAAGAGAATTGGCGCTGCTGAATGCCGCTATCATAACCCAGGATTCAAAAAAATCTCTCGAGCAATCGAATTATTACCCCGGAATAGTTTTAGCCGTAGACTATGGATTTCAAGGCGAAGAATATAAGTTCACCTCGGAGGATGATTTTTGGATGGCTTCCCTGGTGATGCAATGGAACATTTTTTCGGGATTCCGGGATAGGGCGAAAGTTGAGCAAACAGAAATCGAAAAGAAAACTTTAGCGCTTCAGCTTAATCAACTGCTCGAGCAAATTAAAATGGAAGTGAACGAAGCTCACTTTTCATTGCAAACCGCGGATCAAAAAAGAACCTCGGCGGAAAAACGATTAATGCTCGCGAATAAAACTTTCGAGATTGTAAGCAAAAAGTATAAAGAAGGCATGGCTTCGCAAATTGAATTTATTGAAGCTCGAACCAGGAAAACCCAAGCTGAAATAAACAAAACAACGGCACAATTTGATTATGAATCAGCGATTGCCGAGTTCGAAAGAGTTACCGCCAAATCAATTTTGGAAAATGAATAAAATATACACGGAGTATAAAATGAACAGATTAAGCTTAATTATAATTGCACTTTTAGCGGTTATCAGTCTGAACGGCTGCGGCGAAAAAATTGAATCGGCTGCGGCGGCGAAAAATATCGTTCCGGTCCAAAAGGTAAAGGTGGAATCTGCTTTAATCACCGAACCGATAATTACAAGCGGTAGATTAATAAGTGAAGCAGAGACTAAACTTTCCTTTAAAATTCCTGGAATCGTAAAAAAGATTTATGTAAACGAAGGCGATGCCGTAAAAAAAAGGAAAATAATTGCGTCTCTCGATTTATCAGAAATTAACGCACAATTTAACCAGGCAAAGAATGGATATGAAAAAGCGGTAAGGGATTTTGAAAGAATTAAAAAATTAAATGGCGAAGAAGTCGCAACTCTCGAACAACTTCAGAATACAGAAACAGCTTTGAGCATCGCTAAATCTCAATTAGAGATTGCTCAATTTAATCTTGATCATTCCAAAATCACAGCACCTTCCGACGGTACAATTTTGAGAAAGTTGGTCGAAGAAAACGAATTAACCAATGCCGGTTACCCTGCCGTCATTTTCGGCTCAACATCAAAAAGCTGGCGGGTGAAAGTTGGTGTAATCGATAAAGATCTGGTAAAAATAAAAGAAGACGATTTGGCAAAAATTGAAGTTGACGCTTTCCCCAAAAACGTATTTACCGGGAAAGTTGTTGAAATCAGTCGGTCGGCAAATCCAATGAGCGGATTGTTTGACGTGGAAATAAAGCTGGATGATTCAGATTTAAAATTGGCTTCAGGATTTATGGCAAGGGTTGAAATTTTCCCGTCAGAAAAGAAGGAATATAAATTGATTCCAACTTCGGCTTTAATTGAAGCCGAATCCAATCGCGCCTTTGTTTATGCATTGAACGGAGATTCCGGTTTCAGAAAACTTGAAATACAAATAAGTTTTTTAGTGGGAGAAAATATCGCGGTTGAATCCGGATTGGAGAATATCGAT
Organism: Melioribacteraceae bacterium; assembly: GCA_021739765.1. Taxonomy (GTDB): domain Bacteria; phylum Bacteroidota; class Ignavibacteria; order Ignavibacteriales; family Melioribacteraceae; genus JAIPBD01. The sequence goes on along the minus strand of JAIPBD010000013.1, from coordinate 64,471 downwards.
TACATTCTTGGCGAAGGCGCGGTTTATCTTACAAATTCTTCTCAAATAACAATTGTGAATTAGGAGGATAAAAATGAGATTACCAAAATTCGCAATTGAAAATCACCAGTTTACGGCAATTGTAATTTTGCTTTTGGTGCTTAGCGGAATCGTTTCATTTGTAAATATGCCAAGGTCAGAAGATCCCCAAGTCGCCCCTCCGGCAAGCAGTATTATTACAATTTACCCCGGTGCAAATCCGTCGGATCTCGAAGAACTCGTTCTCGATCCGATCGAAGAGGTATTAAACGAACTTGAAGATATAAAAGAAATCCGCTCAATCGCGCAAGACGGATTAGCAATTGTTGAAATTGAGTTTGTAACCGGAAGTAACTCGGATGATAAATACTCTGATGTTGTTCAAAATGTAAATAGTATTCGAACTGATTTACCTGAAGATATCCTCAGCCTCGATATTATTAAATGGTCGGTCTCCGATGTTAATATTCTTCAAATAGGATTAGTCTCGGAAACCGCCGAATACTTCGAACTTGAAGATGAAGCGGAAAGATTAAAATCAATGTTCGAAAGAGTACCCGGAGTAAAAAGCGCGGACGCGATCGCGTTCCCGGAAAGAGAAGTCCGCGTTTCACTCGATATGGAAAAAGCGGCTCAGATGAATATCCCCTTCAATCAAATTTTACAAATTGTACAGACTTCAAATTTTAATATTCCCGGTGGAAGTGTTGATATCGGAAGCAAACGGTTCAATGTTCAAACGAGCGGTTCGTACAAAAATTTGGATGAAATTCGGAATACGGTAATCAAAGGAACGGGCGATCAAATTATTTATTTGAAGGATGTCGCCGAAGTAACTTTTGATTATGAGGATAAAAAATATCACGCGCGTTATCAAAACGTTCCGGCTGTTTGGGTAATTGTAAAACAAAAACCCGGTACGAATATTTATGATGTTTCAGAAGGTCTTAAATCCGAATTAGAAAAATTCTCGGAGAATCTCTCGCCGAACATTGAAATCGCGACGATCTTTGATCAATCGGATAGCGTTAAACAACGGCTTAACGGATTTTTCGCCAATCTTATGCAAGGATTGTTTTTGGTAGGAATCGTGGTTTTTGTGGCAGTCGGGTGGCGACCTTCAATTATTGTTATGCTTGCGATTCCAATCTCGATTTTTATCGGAATCGGACTTTTGGATTTTTCCGATTTTGGAATTGAGCAAATGTCTATCGCCGGACTGGTAATCGCTCTCGGTTTATTGGTCGATAACGCCATTGTTGTAACGGAAAACATTTCCCGATTTATGCGTGAAGGATTTTCACCTCTTGAAGCAGCCGTAAAAGGAACCGCTCAAATCGCGTGGGCAATCGTAAGTTCAACAGCGACGACAGTGTTGGCATTTGTTCCGATAATTCTAATGCAAAATATTACAGGTGAATTTATCAGGAGTATGCCGACTACGGTAGTTTATACTCTTGGTGCCTCACTGTTAGTTTCGTTAACATTAACGCCTTATCTCTCGAGCAGATACATTAAAATTAAATCCGGAGCAAAGGATAAAAACGAATCTTTAAGTCCGTTCGGTAGATTGATGCAAAAATTTATCGAAGGACATTATCGCGATCAGTTAGCTTTTGCTTTGAAAAAACCATGGCTGATTGTTGTAATCGCGGTCGTGGTTTTCCTCGGGTCAATGACACTTTTCCCATTGGTCGGAGTAAGTTTTTTCCCAAAAGCCGATAAACCTATTTTCCTTATTAACATCAACACACCAAGCGGATCAAGTTTGGATAGGACAGATGAAGCCGCGGCTTATGTAGAATCAGTTTTGAATAGAAACGAAGAAATTAAACATTACGCGACAAACATCGGAAAGAGCAATCCGCGTATTTATTACAATGCTATCGGAAAGCATGAAATGAGCAATCACGCCCAGATTTTCGCTGAAGTGAAAGAACTCGATCTGGAAAAATTCTATAAGATGGTTGATGATCTGAGAGCAGAATTTTCAACTTACGCAGGTGCAAAAATAGAAGTGAAAGTTTTTGAACAAGGTCCGCCGGTAGAAGCACCGATTGCTATCCGATTAATCGGCGAAAATCTCGAACAATTGGAAAAACTCTCCATGGAAGTTGAAAACATTTTCCGACAAACCGAAGGCGTAATTAATATTAATAATCCCCTTTCAACTTCGAAGACTGACTTATTTATAAATATAAACCGGGAAAAAGCCGGGCTGCTTGGAGTGCAATTAGCGGAAATTGATCGAACTATCCGCGCGGGAATTGCCGGATTGAATATTTCGACTTATCAAGATTTGTCCGGTAAAAAATATGATGTAATTATCAGATTACCAATTGATGAAAAATCGAAAGTGACCGACTTCAAGAAAATATATGTTTCATCGGTAACCGGAGCCCAAATTCCACTTGAGCAGTTAGCAACGATTGAATTCAAAGCAACTCCGATGCAGATCAATCATTATAATCTTGAACGAAATGTGATAATAACCGCTGATGTTCAAGAAGGAATGGCGGTTTACGTGGCGACAAACTCAATCACGTCCGAATTGGATAAATTGGATTGGAATAAAGATTACCGTTATTACATCGCCGGAGAATTAGAAAGCCGGGAAGAGTCTTTCGGCGGAATGATGCAGGCGATAATTATTGCTTTAGTCGGAATTTTCGCGGTTCTGGTTTTGCAATTCCGTTCCTATTCACAACCGTTAATTGTTTTCTCGGCTATTCCGCTGGCTCTAATCGGATCAATAATCGCGCTATTGCTTACCGGCTACAGCTTCTCGTTTACCGCTTTTGTCGGGCTTACGAGTTTGGTGGGAATAGTCGTAAATAACTCAATTATTCTCGTTGATTTTACAAACCAATTACGGGCCGAAGGGAAGGAATTAATCGAAGCGTTAAAAGAAGCATGCGAAACAAGATTTACACCAATCGTTTTAACAACGGCTACAACTATCTGCGGATTGCTTCCGCTTACCGTAATCGGCGGCAGTATGTGGGCACCGATGGGCTGGACGATAATCGGCGGACTGCTGGTTTCGACTTTCTTAACACTTCTTGTTGTGCCAGTGCTTTATAAAATATTTACGAAATAGTATCATCATAAATGGGGGCTTACCACGGCTTTTTTGTTCTTTATATTACTGATCAACAGCAACTTTTTTTAATTCGAATTGATCGGACGGGTTGTGATTTGCTTTTGCCAAAGGCATCCTTCGGACAATTTGTTCCATGTCCGCCTTTGGAGGATTTATATTACTGATCACCAGCAGTGATTGTTCTGTATTAGTTTTAATGATTCAAACAGTCATTACACAAAACATGATTTGAGATGTCCGGTCTGTCCCGTCAATCTGTCTCGATCGGTGATCTTCCTCATGAAATCGAGTAGTCGTTGCCCCGGCCCTGCCTGTCCCAACAGGCAGGCTCTTTTCGGGTTATTATTGGCGGAATCAAAAAAATGAGGAGATTGAGATTCTGAATCATGCCTATCGGCATGTTCAGAATGACATGGGAAAATTGAAGTCGTCATCCCTGACTGCGATCCGGGATCTTCTTCATGGAATCGCATTGACGTCATCCCGAACTTGTTTCGAGATCTTATTTGTAGAATCGAAAAAATGAAAAGATTGAGATTCTGAATCATACCTATCGGCATGTTCAGAATGACATGGGAAAATTGAAGTCATCATCCCGGACTGCGATCTGGGATCTTCTTCGTGGAATCGCATTGACGTCATCCCGAACTTGTTTCGGAATCTTATTTGTTGAATCGAAAAAATGAGGAGATTGAGATTCTGAATCATGCCTATCGGCATGTTCAGAATGACATGGGAAAATTGAAGTCATCATCCCGGACTGCGATCTGGGATCTTCTTCATGGAATCGCATTGACGTCATCCCGAACTTGTTTCGGGATCTTATTTGTAGAATCGAAAAAATGAAAAGATTGAGATTCTGAATCATGCCTATCGGCATGTTCAGAATGACATGGGAAAATTGAAGTCATCATCCTGGACTGCGATCCGGGATCTTCTTCATGGAATCGCATTGACGTCATCCCGAACTTGTTTCGGGATCTTATTTGTAGAATCGAAAAAATGAAAAGATTGAGATTCTGAATCATGCCTATCGGCATGCTCAGAATGACAAGTTATAGGAAAACTCGTCATCCCAGGCCTGCCTGTGCAAACAGGTCACCGATTCGGGATCTTATTTGTGGAATCGCGATAATGAAAACGGTGGAGAATAAATATCTACTGTATACAAATGGAATGTAAAACGTGTGGAAACGAAAATAAAAAGCAGTTATTCGTTTTTTATTTTTTTGAGTTAAGAAGACCCGCGTTCTTCAATATTTTATATGGAATTGCAGTATCAAGTTCGATCTGATTGTTACAAGGTATTTTAATAGTTGAATCACCACGCATCATAAATTGATGTCTACCAACCGCGTATGGACCGTCAAATCCAATTTTGATGAGATATTCTATAAATTCGGTTCGATTTATATGTTGAAAGATTTTCATTATGGTTTATGCCGCTTCGCTAAAGTAGTGTCGCAATTTAGGAATTGATAAATTAAAAGCCATTCTCATATTAATCCACGCGATTAACGCGTCGGCAAGTTCCCTTCTGCAGTCAGAAATAGATTTTGCGTAAACATAAAGTCCATTAAATCCGGGAATTTGTCCGAAGTAAGCTTCAATTCCATCGAGAACTTCATATTCCGCTTCTCTCATTGCATGTTCTAAGTATGAAGTTGTCATTTGGTACCTCAAAAAAAATGTTGATTATGTTATATTGTTTTAATTAAAAATCTTGGTACAATTGTAAGTCTTTTCAAACACTTTAGCGGTGTTTCGTGACAAGAATTAATAAATACAGGACAAATTGTACTTTTGATCACAGACAGACTTTTGAGTAATCTTTATCACATTTTTTAGAAAACGATTCGCAATAAGAAAGAATTAAAAGAATGGAAATACCAATACTTTATGATGTTGTAGTAATATTTGCCCTTTCGGTTGTTGTACTTTCGCTTTTCCATAAATTAAAATTACCAGTTATAATTGTTTTTTTGATCACCGGTATTATCGCGGGCCCGAGTGGGTTGGCTTTAATTTCTTCGATTCATGAAGTGGAGCTGCTTGCGGAAGTTGGAATTCTACTTTTGCTTTTTACGATTGGAATTGAATTTTCGTTTAAAGAAATGCTTCAATTAAGGAAACCGGTTATTCAAGGCGGTTTGTTACAAGTTGGATTAACAATTTTAGCGGTAGTTCTAATTTCATATCAATTTGCGAATTCTCTTGGTCAATCAATTTTTTGGGGCTTTTTAATTGCTTTAAGCAGTACGGCAATTGTTCTTCGAATTTATAACGAAAGCAATCAGATTAATTCACCGCACGGACGAACTTCGTTAGCGATGTTAATATCACAGGATATTATTGTCGTTCCGATGATGTTGGTTGTTCCGATACTTGCGGGGACGAGCGCGAACATCGGGCAGGATATTCTGCTCCTTTTGGCAAAAGCGCTTCTTGTAATAGTGCTTGTATTCGTGTTAACCAAATATATTGTTCCATTCTTATTACACCAGATTGCGTCAACCCGCAGTCGGGAATTGTTCATTTTAACCATTCTCGTGATATGTTTCGGAATCGTTTGGTTTACCGCACAACTGGGGCTTTCACTTGCACTCGGGGCTTTTTTGGCCGGATTGGTAATTTCAGAATCGGAATACTCCCATCAGGCGTTAGGAAATATTCTCCCCTTCCGGGATGTTTTTACAAGTCTGTTTTTTGTTTCCATTGGGATGCTGCTGAACCTCAATTTCTTAATAGAAAATATTTGGATTGTACTTCCGGCGTCATTATTTATAATAATTCTTAAATCCGCTTTGGCTACCGGAGCGGCGGCTTCATTAAAAATACCAATCAGATATTCATTATTAGCGGGCTTGGGATTAGGTCAGGTCGGTGAGTTTTCATTTATTCTTGCCAAAACCGGGATGGATAATGGGTTCCTTTCAGGGAGTAATTATCAAATGTTCCTCGCGGTTTCAATTTTGAGTATGGCGGCGACTCCATTTATAATTTCTAAATCACCGGCGCTTCTTGATAAACTGTTTATGCTGAATTCATTTAAAAAGTTCGGTAAAACTATTGACCCGGAAGCGAACCCCGAACACAAAAAATTATCCGATCATATTGTAATAATAGGATTTGGTTTAAACGGATCGAATATCGCGCATGCGGCAAATAAGGCTGATATTCCTTACAGTATCATTGAAGCAAATCCGGATACTGTGAAACGGGAAACTGAAAAAGGAGAGCCGATAATATTTGGAGACGCTTCGAACGAAGAAGTTTTAAAATATGCCGGTGTTCAAAGAGCACGGGTTGTTGTTGTCGCTATAAACGATGCTACTTTAACGAGAAGAATCACAACTCAAATTAAAGAACTTGCAGAAAATGTTTATCTGATTGTACGAACCCGTTATGTTAATGAAATGCAGGATCTTTACAAGCTTGGGGCGGATGAAGTGATCCCGGAAGAGTTTGAGACATCACTCGAAATATTTACCAGAGTGCTTACAAAGTATTTGGTGCCTCGTGTAGAGATTGAAGAGTTTGTAACCGATTTCAGATCGCATAGTTATGATATGCTGAGAAATTTTTCCGAATCGAACTATAAAAGCACAAATCTTAAACTCCATTTCCCCGATCTTGAAATCGTATCTTTTGAAGTTAATAAATCATGTGAAATTGTGAATCAAACTTTGGCGGAATCGGATTTTAGAAACCGCTTCAACGCTTCTGTAATAGCGGTTGAAAGCAATTCTGTAGTTACCACTTCACCTTCGGCTGATTATAAAATTAGTGTTGGTGATCTTATATTTATTCTTACGAATCATAATAATATTCCAAAATTAAAATCGGTCTTTATTAAAAACGGCAAATAAATGGCGGGAAAAATGAAAATCAAAAAAAATCTTTATGTATTTCTTCTTGTAGGAATTTGTTTCGCGACAAATTTAGCACAATCCACAAAATTAGATTCATTGGATGTCTACATCACAAAATCTATGAAAGAGTGGACTTTACCCGGTCTATCAGTAGCTATTATCCATAATGATACAGTCCGATACTTAAAAGGATTCGGAGTTAAAAGCGTTAACACCAATGATGAAGTTGACGAGAATACAAATTTTCAACTTGCTTCGTTAAGCAAGGCATTTACAACAACGGCGCTTGCAATGCTTGTTGAAGAAGGCAAAATAAAGTGGGATGATCCGGTGAGGAAATATCTGCCCTGGTTTGAAATGTATGATGATTACGTTTCCAATCAAATGACGATTCGTGATCTTGTTACACACAGAAGCGGGCTTTCAACATTCAGCGGTGATTTGCTTTGGTTCGGCACTGATTATTCAAGGGAAGAAGTGATTAAACGCGCAAAGTTTCTGGAACCAAAATTCGGTTTTAGAGAAAAATATGGATATCAGAATATAATGTTTACCGCAGCCGGCGAAATTATTCCGGCAGTTACAGGTAAAAGCTGGGATGATTTTGTAAAAGAACGAATTTTCACCCCACTCGGAATGAAAACAACCATGACTTCGATTTCACAAATCAAAAACGGAACAAATGTTGCTTATCCTCATCAAGATACTTTTGGCGAATTAATTGAAATACCTTATTACAATCTGGATAATTGCGCTCCGGCCGCGGGAATATTATCGAATGTAAACGAACTTTCGAATTGGGTAAAACTCCATCTTAATCAAGGAGTATTTGAAGGTGATACATTGTTCAGCAAATCTACATCAAATGAGATGTTCTCAAATCATATGCATGTGGGCAACCAAAATTATGGTTTGGGATGGTTTCTAAGAAACCGTAACGGTAAAAAGATCGTAGAACACGGTGGTGGAATGCCCGGCATTATTACAACCGTGACACTAATTCCCGAGGAGAATTTCGGAATCGTTATTCTAAGCAATAAAATTACTTACCTGGTTTCAGCGCTTAAAAATTATATCATCGATTTGTATTTCGAAGAAGGCAATCCGAAAGATTTCAGCGCGCAGTACCTTCCTTTCTATGAAAGAAGCCAAAAACGAATCGCGGACTCTGACGCGAAAATGGATAGTATGCGGGTTGAAGGTACAAGTCCATCTTACCCGCTCGAAAAATTTACAGGTACATTTACTGATGAAATGTATGGCGACGCAACAATTAGTTTAAATGATGATCAGTTATTTATTCAATTCGTTCCAACCCAATCTCTGAAGGGAAAAATGAGTCATTGGCATTTTAATACTTTCCTCCTTGAATGGGAGGACGCGTTCCATAAACCGACTCGCGGATTCGTCCGGTTCGAAATGAACTCGCTCGGTGAAATTTACAGGATGATAATCGATACACCTCACACACCGGATTTTCATTTCCATGAGTTTGATTTTCGTAAAGCCGGTGTTCGGGAATTTATTATTGATTAGAAGAAAAGAGCAAATGGAAACGAAAAGGGAGAACGAATAGGTTTATTTTTTGTAGTGTAAACATTCTACGAGAACGCAGAAATTTATTTTAGAACCCTTGTTAGAGGATTGAAAATATATTGAATTTGCATCAACTTCTTGAATCGAACATCACCTGCAGTTCTAATTGGTCGGATTCGATCTTAATTCTGTTTTTCAATATTCTACAATGAGGAATATTTTAGAGGCAAGGGGTTTGTCGATTGGCTCAAACGATTTACTCATTCTTTCAATTGTAAAATCTCGAGATGATGTTCCGGTCACTAACAATGTTAAAGAGATTTCAAGAATTCCTGATCTAAAACTGGAGAAATGGTATAAGTAACTTATTTAACAATCGGGCTATAAAGTTCTTTTCGGAATTCGAATCCAACGTAAATTTCCCGGAGGGAGTTTCTGTTATGAATCCTTACGCAAACCGGGAAAATCTTGAGTTGGTGAAAAGGTTTTTTGATAAGTTTTATGATGATTCAAATCCCCGCGTTTTCATTGTGGGAATAAACCCGGGAAGATTTGGCGGCGGACTAACAGGAATTGGATTTACAGACCCGATAAATCTTGAGGAAAAATGCGGAATTAACAACAATTTAGAGAAACGGGCGGAATTATCGTCCCGTTTTGTTTATATGGTTATCGATGCTTTCGGCGGCGCGGAAAAGTTTTTTTCTAAATTTTTTCTATCGGCGCTTTATCCCCTCGCTTTGATCAAGGACGGCAAAAACTACAATTACTACGACAGCAAAGAAGTTTATGAAGCGATGAAACCGGAGATAATTGATTCACTCAAAAAACAAATTGAGTTTGGCGCCACGAAAACAGCGATTTGCTTCGGAAAGAAAAACGAAAAGTTTCTGAACGAAATAAATTCGGAGATAAACCATTTTGAAAAAATCATCACGCTCGATCATCCGCGTTATATTATGCAATACAAGTTGAAGAAGGTGGACGAGTATATAGCAAAATATTTAGAAGCGCTTCAAGACTAATTTCTCATTCCCAAAGGTTTACTCTTTCCAGATAAAATCGAATAGAATGTAGGATGCGGTCAGCATTATAACGTCGTAAGAAACCAAAACCATTATTTCCACATAAGAGTCGGCGATGGATTCACCATCGATTGAAAATTTTGTCAGTTCGATCAGCGTTAAGATTAATGGGAGCAGGATAGGGAAAGAGAGCACCGGATAAAGTGTTCCTTTAGAACTTGCTTTTGAAATAATTGACGCGATCGTAGTGGATGAAATCGCAATTCCTAAATTCCCGAAGAAAAAGGCAAGAAGAAATAAATTCCAGTTCCTAATTACAAATGACTCAAATAATACGATGAATAAAAACGTAATCGCGATATTCATCAAATAAACGAGCAAAATATTGAATATAAGTTTGCCGGAAAAAATGCTTGAAGGTGAAGCGAGCAGTTGAAGTGTTAAAGTTGTTCCCCTTTCTTCCTCCGAAACAAAAGCACGCGAAAGTCCGCTCATAGCTGAGAAAAAGACAACCACCCATAGTAAACCGCCGGTAAGATATTCGGAAATGTCTTCTTGTCCGACCGAAAACAAAATCACACTTATTGTAACGAGAATAAACATCGCGAGGGCGTTTATCGCGTAACGAGTTCGCAATTCGGATTGCCAATCTTTTTTAAATAATGCAAGCGCTCTTTTCAATTTGGCTTCCGTTTATAATCTTCAACTTGAATAATTTCATCGCATTGCGCTAAATCGGTATCTTCATTGGATGCGATAACGACCAATTTATCCTTGCCGTATTTTTTAATTATTTCATAAACCTTCTCTTTGCCTGCGTTATCAAGATTTGAAGTTGGTTCATCAAACATCAGGAAAGCAGGATTATGAAGCAGAGCAAAAATAAACTTCATCCGTTGTTTCATCCCTGATGAATAACCTTTGAAATAATCATTTCTGCGATCATAAATTCCGAAGCTATCCATCAATTCTTTCGCGAAATTTTCGTCAAAATTCATTCCTCTGATTTTCGAAAAATGGAACAGATTTTCCCAGGCGGTGAATTCATCATATAAAATAAGGTAAGGTGAAACAAAGCCGATATAATCTTGTACTTTCTCTTCTTTTATTTCTTTGCCGTTCAAGTGGTGTACGATTTTACCTTTGGTGGGTGTTAACAATCCACACATAATTTTAGAAAGTGTTGATTTACCCGAACCGTTGCTTCCCGCCAGGCCATAGATAACTCCGCTTTTTAGAGATTTGTCAATCTCTTCAAAGATCAATCTTCTTCCAAAAATCATGGTTACTTTATTTAGGTGGAGCGAGTAGTCAGTCATTAAATATTACAAATTTCCCAATCGTTTCAGAATTATCATATTTGGTGGAGTAAATATAAACACCAGATGGTAAATATTCGCCGTTTACTTTTTTAGCGTCCCATCTTATAAAAGGATTTGTCCCGCCAAAAACTTCATGAAAATTTTTATAAACAACATCCATCGAAGGAGTAAAAACAATCAGTTCAACTTCCGAATTATCTGAATTTTCCAAAGGAATAATTAAATTAATATGTTTCTGATAATTGAAAGGCTGAGGAAAAACAATTTTGCCAATATCCGAAGAGCCGCTGCTGAATGGAGTTACTTGAATGTTATTGATAATATTTGCTTCAGAGATAAACTGCTTCTTGGAGGAAGTGACTTTCGAGAAGTAATTATTATCGGACTGAGAAAGTGTATATGAAACATCCAGCAAACCGAGCGGTCGTTCAATCGATTCCACAATATCCGAATTTGATATTACGCAAATAATAACATCCAGAGGATCTTCGGCAATGTTTGTAAACTGTAAATAATTTAAAGTTATCGCTCTGGTTGATAACGCCAACGCTGCTGAAGCGGGGGGAATAAATTCATCATCCATTGAAAGCGAGATGGAGGGGTAAGCGACTCCTTCCGAAAAATAATTTTCCGTATCAGCTCTTGCGCCGGTGAAATACATCCATGCCCCAAAATCTGAAAACTCGTTTGAAAATGTTAGTCCGAATTCAGTAAATGAAAGCGCGATGGCTTCGATTGCGCGGTAATCTCCACGTAAAATTTCCCATGTACGTTTGATAAATTCGAACCCTTTCTTTTGTCCGTGAAATTCCTTGTTAAGTTTTTCATTGATAAAAATATTCCAGACAGCCGATTCGTAACCATCGGATAATGTTAACGGGAATCTTGTTTCTCGAAAGTAGGAGCCCATATAAGCGTAATAATCATTAACCTCATCAAAAACGAATTCTTCCATTGCGGTTGAGGTTAACTCGTGATAAAAAATATCGTCACTTTTATAAGCGTACGAACCGACTTGAATAACATGATGAAGTTCGTGCGCCGCCGTAACTTTGGCGGCATTTATGCCTGAAGTATAATATGACTTTGCGGGGTAATCGTTATCCATTTGAATGTATGCTGAAAATTGGTTCGGATTGTTCGAATCGTCAAATTCCGTGAACCCATATACATCACCGCCCAAATGCCAAATGTAAACATCGATTTTATTATCTCCTCCCAAACCATTATCCGACGGAGGCGGATCAAAACCCATTACATTTATTTGAAAATTGTAAGAAGAATCGAAAGCTTCGGCGAGTTCATTTAGATCATAGCCGGGTTTATCGAATACATTTGTAGTATCATAGTGCAATTTGAATAAACCCATCGGTGAATCTAATGTGAGAGGCAGTTCCGAAGGAGAAGGTCTTCCTAACACTTTGGCAAGTTGGTTTTTCTGAGCTGTCGAAAATCTATCAAAATTGTGTTTGATTTCAGCGTGAATTCCGAAAGCGCATTTTATCGGTTTGGAATCGGATTTAGTTGAAACAATACTGTTCTGATTTTCTTTCAAATCCATAAATTCCGTAAAAAGCGAATCATAGTTTTGAGCGCTGATTTTTAACGCCCCGAACAAAAACATCAAAAGTAATATTCGTCTAATCATCTATTCGTTTCATAACAATTTTGTTTTGTGAATCTAAATAAATCAAGTAAAGTTTATTCTGAAATAACCGCGCGACAAAATAGTTATCAATCTTATCCGATACAATGAATTTAGTCTTACTCTTATATCCATTAACCTTTGAATACGAAAAAACCTCAAATTCGTTTTTCGTTTTTTTGTAAGTCACCACGAGATTTTCAAACGATTTTAGAATATCGCTTTTAAAGATGTTTTCAAAAAGGAAACCGGAAATTGATTTCTCCTTTTTGAGATCAAGAAATCGTTTCTTTTCGATATCATACAGTAAATCTAAATTCTTCCATTCCAACCATAAATATTTGCTCTTACCGTCTTTAAATTCCAGAATGGAAGTCCTTTGTAAATTTCCCTTTACTTTTTTTGGCAATTCCTTATTGATTTCATCAATGCTGTAAAAGCCGATTTCGAAATTATAGATCGATAGATTCAGTGAATCGGAATGAACATCGGCTACATAAACATTGGCTGAAATATCAACATCAAGAAGAACCGAACTGGTATCTGAAGAGATGTAATTTAGTTGGTCGGATACCATTTCTCCATTTTCCAGATAATAGGATTGTAAGAAAAGAGAATCTTCTTTGGCTAAAATTGAAGAAATAACATACTGGTTATCCAGAAAATAATCCTGCAGTTTTATATCCACTATCGGATATTCGGTATAATAGTTTTGTGAAAGAAATGTGCCATCGGAATAATTAAAACGAATAAGTTCAAAATCATCGGCACCACTGTTATAAGCCAAAATCAAATATTCATTTCCACCTACATATTGCGGAATAATGTATTGGTAACTTGTTTGATCTTGATGTTCGTACAACATCACCGGAGTTTTGGTTGAATTAATTAAAATTCCAAAATTATTGTTATTCGAATTTAAAAATGATATATCAGGCATTCCGTCGCGGTTGTAATCGTGTATCGAATATGTTGAGCTGCTCCACGGCAACTTCAAACTTTTTTCTGAATCCGGATTGAATTTGCTTAGTTCATAAAGTTTTCTGTTTTGGGATATTATAATTAAGCTCCGATACCCGGTCCCGTTCATTAATTCAAGATCCGTTAACGAACTATCGTTTATCATTTTAATCGGGGCCACCGGCGATAAATCTTCTGACAGCGGAGCAAAATATTGACCATCACCGGCTAAAAATGAAATGTCTTTTAACAGGTCGTAGTTCAGATCTTCCAAAACAAAGTTTGTAATCCCTTCATAATTTAAAAGAGATGAACTTTTGCTAAAACTCGAGACCGAATCCCCATGCAGTGCCGTAATGCCGAGTTTGTGAGCGTAAAGAATATCCACAAATCCATCGTTGTTAAAATCAGTTGTTATCATGTGATGAGGATAATCTAAAAGCGGAATCGACCTTTCCAGTTCAATTTCACCGTTATTCGAATTGTAAAAAAAATCGATTTCACTTTTTAATAAATTATACGCGACAATATCATTTAAACCATCGTAATCAAAATCAATATTGAGCACAAAAGGAAATATTCCGGTATCGACATATTTTTTCACATCTAACGAAAAACCATTTCGCGATAGAATTGTGATTCCTTCATAGTTACTTCCGAAAACAAGCGCTTCATTAATTCCGTCATTATCTAAATCAACTATTTCTATTTTTGACGGATATGAATTCAGATTTTTGCGGGTCATCAGTTGAAGTGTTCCGTAAGGTGTAATTGTAACAAGCCCCGCCAATCGAAGCGACCTTGAAATAAATATGTAAAAGTCACCCAGCGAACTATCCGAATGAAGCTTTTTAATTTGAGTTAACGGGTAGAAAAAAAACTTATTGATAGCTGAATCAAAACCTTCCTCAACACCTTTAAGAATAGAAACGCCCTTGGCAAATTCGTTGTATAGAAGGATATCGAAAATGCCGTCATTGTTAAAATCAAGTTTTAATATTTTGGATTGAGGACGGAGAGTGGAAAATTCTTGTAAATCAATAAACCCGTTTGTATTTATTTGGGATAATGATGATGAATAAATTAGCAGAAAAAACAGACTAATCCGAAGAGCGAAGTTTAAGTCTATCCTGCCTTCTTTTAAGTGCTTCATCAAACCTTCTTTTTTCTTCATCGGTCTTTGGGATAATTTCAAATGTCGAAGTTGGTTTTACTTCATCATCAACACTAACAAATGTAAGATATGCAGTATTTGTATGAGTTTTTGTACCTAAACGATAATTTTCGGAAAAAACTTTAACGCCAACTTCCATTGATGTTGTAAAAGCGCGGTTAACTGATGCGGTAAGAGTAACAACATCGCCAAGTTTAATCGGATGATGAAAATCGATATGATCAACCGAGGCAGTAACACAAACCCGATTTGAATGTTTTGCTGCAGCGAGTGCGGCGCAAATATCAATCCAATGCATTAACTGCCCGCCAAGCAAATTCGAAAGTTGATTTGTATGGTGTGGAAGCACCAGCTCGGTCATGGTAACAATAGATTCGGAAACAAATTTACTTCTGGTCGAATCCGTCAATTGATCAGACTCTCTTCAATCTCTTTAACTTTTGATAAGTCAGGGTGATTTGGATATCTGTTATAAAAAATTGCGATACTCTCCAAAGCTTCCCGGCTCTGCTCACGCTGAACCAACAATTCAATTTTGTTCTGAAGAGCAAGCGGCGCATACTTTGTATCGTGATAATTATTCACGACATCCGTATAATATTGAATCGCGGCCTTTGTGTATTCCATCTTGCCATAAATTACAGCATTGTTATACTGTTTTTCAGCGAGTTTTTCATTCAACTCAGCAATTTTCTTTTCCGATTCTTCAACTTTTGGGTTCATCGGGAAAAAATCAATAAACGCTTGAAATTCTTCGATCGCTTTTATCGAATAGCTTTGCTCTAAAGGAGCAGGCGGTGAAAGTTGGTAATAAGATTCAGCGAGTTGAAATTGAGCCATTGGTACAAAAGGGCTCGCTGGAATGTTGGTTATCAATTTGCTGTATTCGTAAGCGGCAAGCAAAAATTGATCGCGGTTAAAATAGGTCATCCCCAAATAATACTGGGCATCATCGTTAACAGAACTTCCGGGATATTGCAATAATATAGTTTGGAATTCTGTTAATGCTTGTTGATAATCTTCATCTGTATATATTTCCAATGCATAGTCGAAGTGTTCTTTTGGTGTCATCACCGTAGTATCTTTTGCGCCGGAACAAGCGGCTAAGGTCACGAGAACAATCAACAATAAAAATTTCTTAAATAACAATTCAATCTCCGGTTTTGATTTAGCTAACAAAAATAGGAATAATGATTTAAAGAAATAATAAAATCAGTTACTCCTGACTGTAAAAAATAGAACCACAGTTACAATCGCGGTACCAATCGCAATTGCCGGTTCCGTTAATCCAGATAAAAAAGGTTCATTGGGTTTCTCCCCTTGCGTGAAAGGGAGTGAATAATTTTCTATCGATTTCAAGTTTCCAAAATTTACGGTGTCTTCTATACTCTCCAAAAAATCTTTTGTTTCAACTAATTTTGAGTTTTCAATAATGGAATAGTTACCGGAGATTTCAATTTTTCGTTCTGCAAAAATATCCCCGAAAAACCCATCTTTAAATGTTTCCCCATACTCAACATTGATGCTGTTAATCGAATAATTAATCAAAGATTGATCAGATTTTTTTACGCTCACAGCTGAAAATTTATCTTTAAACGCTGAGTAGATCCGGTTTTGAAGCGGTTCGAATCCTTCAGATATAATTAGATTTAGATTTACCTCATCAGATTTCAGTTCAATTTTTTCGATCGATTGAGTTATTAAATCTCCAATAAGTTCAAAATTGTTTTTTTCCTGAGCATTCAAAAAAAATGAAGAAAATAAAATTATACAAACCGCATAACCGAAATAAATTTTCAAATCAACTACCTTTTACCGTTCTCAATTTCTTGAAGTCTTTTAATTCTTTCTTCCATCGGAGGATGCGTCGAGAACAATTTTGAAAGTGACTTTCCACTCAAAGGATTAACGATAAACATATGAGCGGAAGATGTTTCAGCGTTCCTCATCGGAATTTGCTGACTCGCGAGCGATAACTTATTTAAAGCTGAAGCGAGCGAAAGGGGGCTTCCGGAAATTGCCGCTCCGCCGGCGTCAGCTCCATATTCTCTTGATCTTGAAATCGCAAGTTGTAAAAGTACGGCAACGATAGGTGAAAGGATCAGCAAAACTAATCCCTCAATTCCATCTCCATCTTCATCTCTACCGCCAAACATCATCGCCCAACCGGCCATACGCGCAACAAACGTTATTGTTCCGACTAAAGTAGCTGTAATCGAACTGATTAAAATGTCTCGATTTTTGATATGAGCCAATTCATGCGCAATTACACCTTCCATTTCAGCTTTATTTAATACCTTCAAAATTCCCGTTGTAACCGCGACGGCACTGTTTTGGGGATTCCTTCCGGTTGCGAAGGCATTTGGAGTGGGATTATCCATAACATAAACTTTGGGCATCGGTAGTCCGGCATTCTTGGTCAATTTTTCAACGGAATCATACAATCCAGGAAATTTTGATCGATCGACTTCAACCGCTTTGTACATTTTCAAAACGATTTTATCGGAGAACCAATAACTGCTAAAATTTAGAGCGATGGAAAAAATGAAAGCTATTATTAATCCTGTTTGACCACCAAGAAACTGGCCAACCAAAAGAAATAAAACCATCATAACTGTCATTAAAAACACAGTTTTAACTGAGTTCATCTATTGCTCCCGTCGAATGAATTTATAAAATTACAAAATGTTTAATCAATATTGGAATTTTAACATGGCTTGCTCGGGTTAAGTTCCTAACTTGGTAATGGTTTTGATTTGCCTTGCCTTTCCAGTGACAAATATTTAATATCACAGTTGAAATTTACATTGATTTATGAAAAAAATTAATTACTACATTCTGTTATTTCTATTAAGCACCAGCTTAAATGCCCAATCAATTTATGAATTTTTGAAGTTGGATTTGAGTCCGAGGGCAGCCGCACTTGCAGGCAGTTTTGTTTCTACCAACGATGATCCAAATGTGATTTTATATAATCCCGCCGGCATTTCTTATTTAAGTGAAAGACCTATTTCGGTTTCTTATCTTAATCACCTGTTAGATATCAATTTTATGGGAGCGGTTTATTCCCAAGAAATTGAAGGTTTGGGACGATTTGCAGCAGCCGTTACTTATACAAATTACGGCTCATTCACCGAAGCGGATGAATTTGGAACCAAGCTGGGAGAGTTTGGTGCTTCGGATCTATTGATGACAGTCGGATATTCAAATGAGCTCGATCAGAATTTTTATTATGGCGCGAACATCAAGTTTATTTATTCCGGGATAGCAGATTATTCTTCAACCGGTCTCGCTTTCGATTTAGGTTTAAGCTATGCAATGCCCGAATTCGATTTGTATTTTGGATTCTCGGCTCTAAATATTGGTTCGCAGCTTTCTACTTATGCGGGAACTTCGGAAAGCCTTCCGCTGGATGTGAGAGTCGGGGTCTCAAAAAAACTTACTCGAACTCCATTCAAACTATTTTTATCGCTTAATAAACTGAATGAATCCGCAGATTCTTTTGGCGATAGATTTCAAAATTTCACTTTTGGAACGGAAATTAAACTCGGTACTTCGTTTAATATTAGAATTGGTTATGACAACGAAAAACGGAAAGAATTAAAAATCGGTTCTTCAACCGGACTTTCCGGAATAAGTTTTGGTGTTGGATTTGCTGTTAGCGAATATGTTGTTGATTATGCTTATTCGTCTTTAGGATCAATCGGCGCACTTCACCGGTTCGGTCTCTCAACTTCCCTCTGATTAAAATTGATATGGTTCCTTTAGATATTTCTCTGCCAGAATGTGCGAATTTCCATGTTCATTATAGTCAAGTACTTGCTCGTAATTTCTAATCGCTTTTTCTCTTTCGCCGTTAGCATCGTACATCATTCCTAAATACAATACACAATTAATGGTAAATCCGCTCTCTTCTTCCCTGTCTTCTTCTAATTGAAGCGAAAGTTTTAAGCATTCCTCAAGGTATTTTACAGTTTTTTCTCTTTGATAATGATTTTTCTCATAAACTCCAACGTAGTATAAAGCTTCCCTCTTGTATTTATTTATATACCCAGTTTGTTGAGCATTGCATTTTTCCAAAATCACTCTAAAGTGTTTAACACCCGATTCCCAGTCATTTTTCCTAATAAACACACGCGCGTACAAACTTTCAAATCTGGGGTTATTCGGAAATTTTTCTAATAATAGTTTGGTAAACTTTAGTGAACCGTCATAATCCTTCTCATGTCGATCAAGCACACCGGCTAAAAAATACATTGATTCGTATTTCGCGTATTTCCCGTTAAAAGCAACATTTTCAATTTGTTTTAATCCGAGTTCTTTATCTCCCGGGGGAAGAAACCAAAGAAACGGTTTTACCATCGGGAATTCGGTTGGAATTACAGCCGTATAATAATTATAGATGCCGAATCCTAATTGCAGATCCGGATTATCCGGATTGACACTTCTCGCGTTGTGAATTAAAGGCAGCGCATCTTTCCCGTCAAGTGCCGCGCTAAGCCACTCTTCCCTAATCGCGAGCAGTCTTCCTCTAAATCCCAACGAGCCGCCTTTGAAGAATAAAGCATCCTCGTTCATCGGGTCTGAATCTAAAATTTCATCACAAAAGTCAATTGTTTCATCAATTTGATCATAGAACAGGTCATCCAATTCTTCGTTATTTAAATCAAGTAATATTTTCCACCATGTAATTCCCGATTCAAAAAATAATCCGGCAGGATGGTTTGGATATTCCTTTTTTACACGATCGAAGGTTTTTTGGGCTGCTTCAAACTCAATACCATAAATCTGATCCATACCTTTAAAGAGTAGTGAGTCAAATCGTGCGTCTTGCGCAAAACTCACGCTGCTAAAAAGTACAAATAAATAAATAGCAAGAGTCAGTTTATAATTTTTACAATTCATTTTAATATTTATGGCGTTCATTCGATCCTTCAAAATATAGATCCGGTATTAATTTTTACTATAAATGCTGACTTGGTTCCTAAAAGTGTCACAAAAATCGAATTTGTGATGCTTTACGTGCAACAGCATCTGAATTCACTATATATGCAATTTTTCAAATAACTGATAAATTTCGTAACAGGCCAACCTTTTATCTCAACAATTACCGGGGGAAAATCTACAAAACCTATCAAGAAGTTCCAATCCTTATAAAAACAACCAGGCGCTTTAAGTTCCGGCTTCAGCAACTTTTACGTATTCAATAATTATCGAGCATCATAATTTCCCTTCAATTTTTCGACTTGTAATTCAGAGAATGCTGAACTTGAAAAATATAATTAAAAATAATGGTGACATTCTTCCCGCTGATGTGACGAAGTTTATCAGTCTTCGTAAGATGGATACAGTTTCATTTGTAGACTCTAATTTCAAAAATCGGAAATTCCAATTTTATCCTTATAGATTAATTGACAAATTTAGTTCCTTTTCTTATTATTTTAAAATAAATGGACATGAACTCCTATTAACGTTGATTTATAGTATTCATTTATCTAATATATATTTAATTATCAATAATAAAGGTGCCATGATGAGCAAAATCGATAAATATCCGCCGGACGTAAGTCTTGCGTTAAATACTTGGATAAAATTGGCGAGATCCTTTGCATCATTTGATAAAAAAACTACGGAGAATATTCGCACATATAATTTAACTGTTACACAGTTTGGTGTAATTGATGTGCTCGCTCACCTTGGACCAATGACAATTGGGAAGCTTTGTGAAAAAATGCTGCTCACAGGTGGTAATATGACTTTAGTACTGGACAATATGGAAAAAAATAATCTTGTAAAAAGAAGCTCGGATCCCAATGATAGAAGGGCAATTAAAATCCATCTGACTGCAAAGGGAAATAAGTTATTTTCAAAAATCTTTTCAAGTCATGCCGAATACATCAAAAAACTTATGTCGGTGCTCTCAAACGATGAGCAAAATACTCTCGGCCAATTACTCAAAAAATTAGGAACGGGTGTAGCCGCTATAAATTGAGCATCGATTTTAATTTTTGCTTCCAAAGAATTATTCATAAGTTACAAGATGAATTAATTCAAAAATGAGGACTCTAAAATGATTAAATCACTAAGATTAGGGATGATTGCCGTTATTTCCCTTCTCACTCTTACGTCTTGCACGAAGACTTACGAATTCAAATCAAAATTCGCTACAATTCCCGAAAAACCAAATCTTAAAGAAACAGTCACCGTACTTTATTCTGGAGAGGGTGAAGAAATTCCTCTCGACGCTGAATTGAAAATGAATGTTTACGAATTTGGAACAGATCTGAACAGTACAACAGAATACAGAATGACAAGATCCGGCGATGGTTGGGTTTCGGAATTTACCCTTTCAGATTCGGGGTATGGCGCCGTAGTAAAATTTATTGGTGAAGATTTTGAAGACCATAATGGAGCTGTTGGTTATATAATTTCCACTTACGACGAAGATGGCAAAAGCCTCGCCCTTTCGGTTGCAGGGCAAGCACAAGGATGGCGGAATTGGTTCTACTATGTAGATATGGATAATGACATCGAGAAAGCTTATAAACTTTTTAAAAAAGCTTTATCGTTAGATGAATCTATCAAAGATCAAATTATTGGAAATTTCATCTCCACAAGCTATTCATTCAACGGAAAATCTAACACGATGGAAGTTGAGAATTTATTAGCCGAGTTAGAAAAGAAAGAACGTTATTCCCAAACGGAACTTGAAGTATTAGCAAATTGGTACAGCCGATTGGGAATGGAGGAAAAAAGCGAGCAATATAAATCGCTTTACAACGAGAAATATCCCGATGGAATCTTTGCGCAACAAGACGGATACTCGAAATTTCGACAACTTGCGGATACTGATGAAATCAAGGCTTTTGTTGAGGATTTCACCTCAAAGTATGAAAAGAGCATATATAAGAATTATATGCAAAGGACTGTGGTTAGTACGCTGAGCAAAGATGGCAGATATGAAGAAGCCTATACTTATAATAAATCATTGGGCGCGGAAGCGTATAATAACTTCAACACAATCGCCTGGACTATTTATGAAAACGATGGCGATTTGGAATTGGCAGCAAAGATCGCAAATGACGGGATCCAAAATTTAAAATCGGAACTCGATAATCCCACCATCGATGCTCCAGAATATTATTCAAAAACAGAAGCTGAAAAAGCAACCAAGCAAAGTTTGGCAAATATTTTAGATACATATTCTACTATTCAAGAGAAGGCCGGAAATGTAAATGAAGCTCTGGAAAGTATTGAGCAAGCTGCTGAATATGCAAATTTTGAAGATGGGAATATTAATACAAATTTCGCCCGTCAGCTTTTTGCTTCCGGTAACAGCAAAAGCGCACAAGAAAAAATTGAGAAGTTTATAAAGGAAGGACATCAAACTGCTGAAATGAAAGATATTCTCGCTCAAGTTTATGAAAGTATTAACGGCTCCACTGAAGGTTATGATGCATACCTAAATAAACTGGAAAAAGCCGCGCAAGAAAAAATGATGGCAGAACTCGAAGGAAAGTTGATTGAAGAGCCTGCTCCAAAGTTTTCTCTTTCAAATCTTGAAGGCGATGAAGTCTCATTAGAAAGCCTCAAAGGTAAAACCGTAATAGTTGATTTCTGGGCTACGTGGTGCGGACCATGCAAATCTTCCTTCCCGGGAATGAAAATTATGGTTGAAAAATACTCCGGAAATGACAATGTGAGATTTCTATTTGTAAATACTTGGGAAAATGTAGAAGATAAAGAATCGAATGCTTCCAAGTTTATTAATACAAATAATTATCCTTTCGAAGTTTTGATGGACAATAACAATAAAGTTGTAGCTGATTTTAAAGTATCGGGAATTCCTACCAAGTTTGTAATCGATGGCGAAGGAAACATCCGCTTTAAAAGTGTCGGTTACAACGGTTCAACCGATGGACTTGTTTCAGAATTGGACGCGATGATTTCCCTCGTAAACTAAACACAAACCTTTTACGTATAAAGGATGGAATTTCTTTCCATCCTTTTTCTTTTTTAAAGACAATTTATTACCTGAAAAATGAGAGAAATACGTACTAAAATCGTAATTTGGATGATAATATTTTATTGTTTTTGGAGAAGTCATGGCGATTATAAAAGCTTTTAAAGCGGTAAGACCGGCACAGGAAGTTGCTGAAAAAGTTGCAAGTGTACCTTATGATGTTGTTAATAGAAATGAAGCTGCGGAATTAGCGAGTAACAATCCGATAAATTTTTTAAGAGTAACCCGTTCGGAAATTGAACTGGATAAAAATACAGACCCTTACAATGAATCAGTTTACTTAAAAGCTAAAGAGAATTTTCAAAAATTGATTGACGATGGTCATCTTGTTCAAGACGAAGAAGCGAAATTTTATATTTATCGATTAATTATGGGAGAACAAACTCAATTCGGTATCGCGGCGACCTTTTCCGTTAATGATTATGATAATAATATTATCAAAAAACATGAAAAAACACGGAAAGTTAAAGAGGATGACAGAACCAATCACATCGTTACCACCGAAGCGCAAACAGGTGCTGTATTTTTAACATACAAAGGCGTTGATGATATTAATCTTATTGTCGAGAAAACTGTTAATGACAATGAGCCTCTTTACGATTTTACAACTCATGATGGTGTTCAGCATACAATTTGGGCAATCCCAACCGATTTTAATGATATCATCACATTTGAAATTGGTAAAGTTGAAAATCTTTACATCGCTGACGGACACCATAGGGCAGCTAGTGCAAGTCGTGCTCAAAAAGTAAAACGTGAAACTGTAGTTAACCAAACAGGTGCGGAAGAGTATAACTTTTTTATGGCCGTTTTATTTCCCGCCGAACAACTCAAAATTCTTCCTTATAACAGAATTGTATTTTCTCTGAATGATCTCAGCGAATCAGAATTCATTGAAAATTTGAAGGAAAATTTCAACTTGGCGGAGACCGGGATTGATTCTCCCAAAAATAAAAAAGAGATATCTATGTATTTCCAAAAAAGCTGGTATACATTAACACCCAACGAAAATGTTAAAGCCGGAGAAAAAATTGGCGATAATCTCGATGTGAGTATCCTTCAGAATTATCTCCTTAACCCCGTTCTTGGAATTGAAGATCCTCGAACGAGCAATAATGTGGATTTTATTGGTGGTATTCGCGGTACGAAAGAATTAGAAAAAAGAGTCGACAGCGGTGAAGCAAAAGTCGCTTTTTCACTCTACCCGGTTAGCATAGATGATTTAATCGCGATTTCGGACGCGGATGAAATTATGCCGCCCAAATCAACCTGGTTCGAACCCAAATTGCGTGATGGTTTATTAGTCCATAAAATTTAGTAAAGTAAACAAAGAGGTTATTAAAATGAGCAACAGAATTTATAATTTCAGTGCGGGACCTGCAGTACTACCGGAGGAAGTTTTAAAAGAAGCGCAAGAACATTTGTATTCATTTCCGGGAGCCGGAATGTCCGTAATGGAAATGAGCCATCGTTCCAAAGCATACGACAAAATTATTAAAACGGCAGAAAAAGATATCAGAACTTTACTCGATATCGGAGATGATTATTCAGTTTTGTTTTTGCAAGGTGGAGCAACTTTTCAGTTTTCTATGGTTCCGTTAAATTTAATGCCGCCGAAAAATAAAGCGGATTATATTGTAACAGGATCATGGTCGAAAAAAGCAGTGACAGAAGCGAAAAGGGTCGGTGCTGTTAATATCGCTGCAACATCGCAAGAGACCAACTTTTCCAGAATACCAAAACAAGACGAATTAAAATTGGACCCGGGTGCTTCTTATGTTCATTTTACTTCAAACAACACGATATTCGGAACTCAATTCAAGTCAGAGCCGGAAGTTGGTGATGTTCCTCTGGTTTGTGACGCATCGTCCGATATTCTCCACAAAAAAATCGATATTAACAAATACGGATTAGTCTACGCCGGTTCGCAGAAAAATATGGGTCCTGCGGGAGCAACTCTTGTTATTGTAAAAAAATCGTTGCTTGAGCGATCATCTGACGAACTTCATACATATTTGAATTATAAAGTTCACGCAGAGGCGGATTCTTTGTACAACACTCCTCCATCTTTCGCTATTTACATAATCGGACTTGTCGCTAAATGGCTTATAAATAAAGGCGGATTGGATGCTATGTACGCGTTAAATTTAGAGAAAGCTAATCTCCTTTATAATTATATGGATGAAAGTGATGGTTATTACACCGGAACGGCAGCAAAAGAAGATCGTTCACTAATGAACGTAACTTTGCGTTTGCCGAGTGAAGAACTTGAGCAAAAGTTTATTTCTGAATCAGCAGCAAAAGGATTCTCGGGATTAAAAGGTCATCGTTCGGTCGGAGGATTAAGAGCATCAATCTACAATGCTTTCCCGAAAAAAGGAGTTGAAGATTTAGTTGAGTTTATGAAAGATTTCAAATCTAATAATTAATTTAATGGGGTTGTTTTAGAAATGTACTGCCGGACTTGAACCGGAAACTTAAATTTAAGTTGAGTCGTTATTCTGCAACCGTTTTGGGATAAAAACTCAAAAATTCTGAGACAGCCCCTATTTTTTGGAAAAGATATTTTATGAAGAAACCATTTTTATTTGCGCTTACTTTAATTTTATTCATCAGTTGTTCATCCGAACCGGAAAAGATGGAGTTAAAAAGTCCGAGTGGATTTGCCTTTCCTCTTGAAGATACTTGGGAATTTAACGGGAATGTTCAAGTTTACGGATTTTCTCTTCTTGAAGATGAGGATGATATATATCATGCCGCCGTTAAATACAAAGCTGATTTAGCGATGGACGGAACAACGATATTCGAAAATGTTGACTCCGGTAAAATTGAAAAATCATCTGAAGAGGAAATTGCGGAGATGGAAATTGAATTTCAGATTGAGTTTGGAAGTAATTTTGACCCCGGTAATTATGAATTGATTATTATTGCCGAGGATTTAAATTCCACAAAAAAAGATACTTGTAATTTACCGTTTGAGTTAAGCGAGTTTTAATTTTCTTCATTTATCGGTGATGAAAACCAAAAAGTAGTTCCAACTCCTAATTCGCTATCCACCCAAATTTTTCCACCGTTTTTTTCAACCAGATCTTTGCAGAGAAGAAGCCCGAGGCCAGTTCCTTTTTCCTTTCCGGTTCCCATAGTGGTGTGGTGAACATCAACTCTAAACAATTTATTAATTGATTCCTCATTCATTCCAACTCCATTATCTTTAACACCAATCACAAATACTCCTTCTAAGGCAGCTCCGATTATTTTAATTTTACCGCCTTCATTCGTAAACTTTAACGCGTTGGATAACAGATTTCTGATAGTTGTATAGATCATGTTTTCATCTACGTAAACGAAGATGTTTTCGGAAATTTCCGATGAAAGTGAAATGTTTTTGGTTTTCATTGATTCGGAATATAATTCAATCACCCGCCGGATCATTTTGCCGATATCAATCTTTTCAGGATTATATTCGAGCCGACCCGTTTGAATTCTAGACCACGTTAGCAGATTATCTAACAACGAATAAACATTTTTTGCTTCGTTGTATATATATCCGCTGTATTCCTTGATTTCATCCGAATTCATCTCATCAAAATCATTTTTTATAATATCGGAATATCCCAATAGAGCGGTAAAAGGACTTCTGAGATCATGAGCGATAATTGAGAAAAACTTATCCTTGCTCGCATTCAACGATTTCAACTCTTCGTTGTACTTTTTAATCTGCTCTTCAGCTTTTTTCTTCTCTGTTATATCTTCAACAGTTCCTTCGTAATAAAGAGGATTTCCAGTTTCATCGGTGCTCAACCTGGCACTTTCGCGTAAATAAATTAACTCTCCATTTGGTTTTTGCCATTGATTTTCGAATCCGACGATTTCCTTGTCTTCAATGATTTTGTTTATAAATTGCTGCCGGAATGATTTATCAACATAACCATGTTTATTGATATCCAAATCCAAAAATTCATCAATTTTATTATAACCAAGCATAGTAACCACTGCGGGGTTCGCAAAAATAATTTTCCCGTCAATGTTTGCCCGGTAGATTCCGATAGTAAGATTCTGATAAAGACTTCGAAATCGAGCTTCATTTTCCTTCAAAGCTTCTTCTGTATTTATCCGGTGAGTTATATTCCTGCTTATTCCAAACGTTCCTAAAACGTTTCCTTCTTTATCGATCAACGGGCATTTGGTTGTGTGTGCCCATTCCACGGTGCCATCATTAAAAACTTCTTTTTCAATTATTCCCTCTTTCGGCTTCCGTGAAAGAATAATTTCTTTTTCATCACTGTAAGCTTTTTCGGCATGCTCGGTATCAAACAAGTCAAAATCGGATTTACCAATTACATCGGATAAATCTTTAAATCCATGTTTATCCAACAAAGATTTATTAATTCTGATAAACCGGCTCTCTCGATCCTTAAAATAAATTGCGTCGGGAATTTGCTCCATTAAAGCGTCCATCAGCATTGTTTCTTCATTCAATTTCCTCCGAGTTTCCATCTCAGTGGTAATATCTCTAACGATACTGATTAAATAGATCGCTTCATCTTTATAATCACGAAGCAGCGACACATTTAGGCTGGCCCAAACAATATCTCCATTCTTGCGGATATATCTTTTATCAATCTCATAATTTTTAATTTCTTTATTCAACAACTTCTTGAACAAGTCGACATCTTTTTCAATATCATCGGGATAAGTAAATTCAGGGAATGACATTTTACTCAATTCATCTAAGGGATATCCAAGATAGGATTCTAAAAAACTGTTAATTTCGATCGGATATCCATTCAAATCAACAAGCGCAATTCCAACTTCTATATTTTCAAAGACCGCTCTAAACTTACCTTCCAGATTTAATAATTCTGCTTTTGTGGTTAAGCGTAAATAAGTGTGCTCAAGTGTTTGCCGAATTGAAGCGATACTATCCTTATTCTTTTGGATAAAATCGGATGCGCCTAATTTTAAGGACCGCTGAGCGATTGGTGCATTTACGTCTTCAACGAGGATAATTATGGGTAATGTCGGATAATCAATAAAAATGTTTGTAATCGGTTCATTTTCGTCAGATGGAAGATCAAGATCTAATATTACCAGATCGAAAGTGGTTCCGGTAAAATTCTCTTTAGCGCATTGAAGATTCGCACAATAAGTAATTTCAGGTTGATAAGCGCTTTCCTTCAGAGCATTAACAATACTCTTTGAAAAACTATCTTCAAATTCTATAATAAGTATTTTAATTTTATTCACCACGATGGATAAGAGCTTCTGAACAACAAAAATAACAATTTATTATCGAGAATTACCTTAATAACATTATTTGAACCAAACTTGGTATTCCCACGGTTTTAGTTGATGCGAAGTGGAAAGTTGATTCACCTCTTCCGTTTCACTAAAAAGATTTTTGAAATTTCCTTCCAATGTCCCATCCAAAACAGTTGCCTTTTGAGATTCATCGGATAGATTCAAAATAGTCACGACGATGTTTTCTCCCTTTTCTCTTTTAAATATCAAAACATTTTCATCGTTATCGGTATTTATTCGAGAAATTGAGCCGCCTTTTTTACCATTCCAGAGTGCTTGATTATTCTTTTTGAGATTGAAAAGTTTTGTATAAAGTTCGCGAATTGGATGATCTTTCCATTCGATCGGATCTTTCTCAAAAAACTGCAATCTTTTATCCAGCCCGGCTTCTTGCCCGCTATAAATTAAAGGCATTCCGTTAACAGTTCCGGTAAGAACCGCGAAAGTTTTATAACCCTCACCCAATCTTTCAAACACTGTTCCATCCCACGAGTTTTCGTCATGATTAGTAGTAAAAACCATTCTGAAATAATTTTCGTCGTAGGTTTTAAGTTCTTCGGCTAAGTACTCATTAAAATTAAGTGCGTTTTTTTCACCGGCTGCTATTTCGTTCATCAAATTTTTAAGCTGCCAGTTGTATGTCATATCAAACGCGTTTTCTTGGAGTTCGGGTTCTCCGGCTTCGGCAAGCATAAATACCGGTTTAATTTCATCAAGTTCTTTTCTGGATTGTTCCCAAAAATCAGTTGGAACCATTCCTGCAACATCACATCTGTAGCCGTCAATATTAAATTCCTTTACCCAATACAACAGAGCGTCCGTCATATATCGTCGCAAACCAGGGTTGTCATAATTAAAATCGATAACATCTGCCCAATCTTCTACCGGTGGTACAAAGTTTCCATTTTCATCTGTTGTGTAGAATTCGGGGTTGGTGACTGTGAGAGGGTTATCCCATGATGAATGGTTTGCAACCCAATCGATGATAACATACATTCCCATTTCATGAATTTTGTTGACTAAATTCCTCAAGTCATCTTCAGTTCCAAATTCCGGATTAACGCCCAAATAATTTTTTACCGCGTAATAACTTCCCAGTGAACCTTTTCTATTTTTTTCACCGATCGGGTGAATCGGCATTAACCAGATAATATCAACACCCATATTTTTGATTGCGGGCAACCCTTCCGAAAAAGCATTGAATGTTCCTTCTTCGCTGAATTGTCGAATATTGGCCTCATATATGGTCGCGTCGTAACTCCATTCAGGATGTACAACACCCGATGAATTATCGATTTCAACATTAGATTCATTTTGTTCTACATTACAAGCAATCAAGAATAGAAATAATAGTAAAAGTGTGAGTAGTGATTTGAAATGGATGTTCATAATTGTGACCTCTAATTCAATGTTTTAGCTAAACTTGGCTATATTTGTTATATATTTTCATGAAATTTCCTAATCAATAAATTTACTTAATTTCGCTTTATAATGAAAAAAGTTGCTTCTGATCCAGTTGTTAAATTATCGGTAAGTATAATTGCCATAATCCTTGTAGCTATTGTTCTAAAAGAATTGCAGCATATTTTTATTCCTTTCGTGATTGCGTACTTACTCTTTTTTTTATTTCAACCAATTAACAGTTTTTTTGTAAAGCATAAATTTCCCCAAAAATTGACAGTCATTCTTGATTTAGGAGTGATCATTGCGATTATTTTTGGGATCTCCCAGTTCATAATCGGATCCTTTCAGAGATTGGGAGAAAGACTTCCCCATTATGAAATTAAATTAAATTCACTTGTAAGAGAAACCGCGGTTACTTTTGAAATTAACCAACCGATTATCACTCAATTCGATATCAGCGAAATTCTCAGCACACTCGATTATGGTGGAATTGCTACCGGATTTTTTAACTCAACTGTTGAAATCTTTACAGGAATCTTTTTTGTTCTGTTCTTTTTCATTTTTATCAGTTCCGGTCATAAAAACATTTATGAGGCTATTCAAAAAAGATATTTGGAAGGAACAGCAAGAAGTTCAATAAACAAGTTTAGGAAAAGGTTAAAAAGAGACGCGAACGAACTTGATTTGAGAATTACGGACGACGAAATTTCATTAAAAGCAAAATTAGCCGGAGAAGCAAAAGTTGAAAAAACGTTCAAAAGCATAACGGGTCAGATTCAAAAATACATTGCGCTAAAATCTTTACTGGCTTTACTAAACGGCGGAGTATTAGCATTGATTCTCTGGATATTCGATATAGACTTTATACTGGTCTGGGCATTTTTGATGATGCTGTTAAGTTTTATCCCAAATATCGGTTCTGTTGTAGCAATTTTATTACCTTCTTTGATGGCTCTGGTTCAATTCGAATCTTTTGGCTTCGCTTTAGTTTTTGCGGGAGTCGCTACGATTATTCAGAATATCCTTGGAAGTATCGTTGAACCAATGCTCCTCGGAGATAAATTGGGAATAAATCCGCTGGTGATCCTTCTCTCCTTACTTATTTGGGGTTACATTTGGGGAATCGTAGGAATGTTTCTTTCCGTTCCGCTAACAGCAGTTATTTACATAATTATGGCCGGTTCTTCATCAGAAAATCTATTCTTTTTAAGTGATTTGATGGATAACGAAAAATATTCAGCGAAAAATAAGAGTAAGTAACGGTTATTTATTCGACTCTTCCCTAATCATAAAAATTGGACTTCCCCAAACTTTTCTCCCAAAGGAACCATTCCGTTAAAAAGAATACTGACTTTTTACTAATGAATACGGATTCCATTTTTAGTATATTTTACCTATTAGAAAATAGATTAATAAATAAGGAAATACAGAAAACATTGGATACTCAGGCGGGGCAATTGCTGCTCATAATTTATATCGAGTAGAGGAAAGTCCGAACTCCACGGAACAAAGTGCCGGTTAACTGCCGGGGGTTAATTATGCAAATAATTTACTACGGAAAGTGCCACAGAAAAAATACCGTCCCGAATTTTCGGGATAAGGGTGAAAAGGCAGGGTAAGAGCCTACCGCCGGGTTAGCAATAATCCGGGTCTATTTATAGAGCTTCGGTTTTCCGGAGTCAGGGTAAACCCCACTTGGAGCAAGGTCATGTAGAAAGGTTTCCATTATTTGGAATCGAAGTCGTTCCCTTTGAAATCCTTTCGGGTAGACCGCTTGATTCCGTTAGCAATATCGGAACCAGATAAATAATTGCCATCCCACTAGTGGGATACAGGATTCGGCTTACAAGCTTGATATCATATGTTCTTCTGTATCATAAATTATGATGCAACAAAAACGCTGGAAATTTCGAGAAAGTTCGGAAAGAAGTTCGGTGCTTGCTTTGGCAGACAGTTTGAACATTTCCACAGTACTTTCAGAATTATTAGTTCGGCGCGGCATCACTAATTTCTTCGAAGCTAAAACCTACTTTCGACCCGATATTGAAAGTTTATACGATCCCTTTTTGATGAACGGCATGGAAGATGCCGCCAAACGTGTTATTAAAGCTATCACCGGAAATGAAAAAATTACGGTTTATGGCGATTATGATGTGGATGGCACCTGTTCCGCTGCTTTGATGTTTCTGTTCATCAAAGAACTGGGAGGAAATGTTGATGTTTACATTCCTAACCGTCTTACGGATGGTTACGGATTGTCCAACTTTGGGATCGATAATATCCGAGAAAGGAATACTTCTCTTATAATCGCGGTGGATTGTGGTATAACTGCTGTTAACGAGGTGGAATACGCTAAACAGTTCGGAATTGATCTGATCATTTGCGATCATCATCAACCGAAAGAAGAGATTCCTGACGCCGTAGCCGTTTTAGATCCTTTAAAACCCGGCTGTGATTATCCATTTAAATATTTATCCGGAGCCGGTGTAGCATTTAAATTAGCTCGCGCGGTCAGTGATCTTTTCGGTAAAAAAGATATGGTTTTGAAATATCTTGATCTTGTAGCTCTAGCCGCCGCCGCCGATATTGTTCCCCTAATGGATGAAAACCGGATACTTGTAAGAGCCGGTATTGATTCAATTAACAGTAATCCGAGACCGGGAATAAAAGCTTTAATCACATCTGCCAGAATGCAGCCTGGTGACCTTTCCGCCGGGCAGATAGTTTTTACAATCGCGCCCAGAATTAACGCGGTTGGCAGATTAGGTGACGCGAACAGAGCAGTTGATCTTTTTGTTACGGAAGATGAAAATGAAGCGATTAGGCTTGCTCAAGTGCTTGAAAGTGAAAACTACGAAAGAAGAAAAATCGACGAGGTAACTTTTGCTCATGCGGTAAAAATGGTGGACGATTACGTTGATTTTGAAAACGATATCGCGATTGTTCTTCATTCGGATGATTGGCATGCCGGTGTTATCGGAATTGTAGCTTCGAGGATGGTTGAAAAATTTCATCGGCCATCAATTATGCTTTCAACAATTGATGGTGTCGCGAAGGGTTCCGCTAGAAGTATTCCGGGAGTAAATATTTATCAGGCAATCGAAAATTGTGAAGATCTGTTATTGCAATTCGGTGGGCATGAAGCCGCTGCAGGATTAGCAATTGAAATTGAAAACATTCCCGAATTTAGGAAAAGATTTAATCTCGCTTTGAAGCAAACACTAACTGAAGACGATATTCTTCCCGAAATTAAAGTTGACATGAAAATTTCACTTTCCGAAATCACTCCGAAATTTTTACGTATTCTTGATCAATTTGCTCCTTTTGGACCGCTGAATATGAGACCCGTATTTGTTGCTGAAGATGTTTCATTGATTTCGCAGCCCAGAATTGTCGGATCAAATCATTTCCTTGCCTCAGTACGCCAAAACGGAAATGATAAGGTTTTTGATACTATTGGATTCAATCTCGGTGGATTTGTGAACTTGATTGATAAAGAACAAAATTTACTCGATATTGTGTTTACGATTGAAAAACTAAATAAAGACGGAAGAACATACCCTCAGCTTCGTCTAAAAGATATTCATATTAAAGAAATTGCACGTTAAGGAGTAGTTATGTCAGGTCACTCGAAGTGGTCAACCATAAAACGTAAAAAAGCTGCCATCGATGCAAAAAGAGGCAAAATATTTACAAAATTAATTAAAGAAATTACTGTTGCCGCCCGTTCAGGAGGTGGTGATATTAACGCAAATCCACGTTTACGATTAGCTGTCGATAACGCAAAAGGCGCAAATATGCCTGCCGATAATATTGACCGAGCAATCAAAAAAGCTACCGGAGAACTTGAAGGTGTCAGCTTTTCCGAATTAACTTACGAAGGATACGGCCCAAGCGGAATAGCGCTTCTGATTGAAAGTGTTACGGATAACAAAAACAGAACAGTTGCGGATGTAAGGCATTATCTGAGCAAACATGGCGGCAGTCTGGGTGAAACGGGCTCTGTTGCATGGATGTTCGATCGGAAAGGTGTTATTACTCTGCCCGCTCAAGGGAAATCTGAAGATGACATGATGGAAATAGTCTTAGAGGCCGGCGCTGATGACCTTCAGTTTGAGGATGATTTTTTCGAAATTACATCTGAAGTAGAAAATTTTGAGAATGTACGTAAAGCAATTGCTGATGCCGACTTAAAAATCGAGAATGCTTCGCTTCAATGGATCGCAAAAAATACGATTGGAATAAGCGGTGAGGATGCCGAAAAACTTGAGAAACTAATCGATGCTTTAGAAGATAATGATGATGTGCAAAATGTTTATACAAATGCGGATTTTGGTGAATCCGAATAATAATTTTACATCCAAGTAATGGTTATTCTTGGAATTGATCCGGGCACAATTGTTACGGGTTTTGGAATAGTATATTGTAAGGGAAATGAAATCCGGCAGCTGAAGTCGGGCGTCATTTCCCTTTCTTCTAATTTAGAATTACCCCAAAAACTCGAATTGATTTATGATGAAATTGATTCCTTGATAAAAATACACACACCGGATGAATTCGCAATTGAAACATCTTTTTATGGGAAAAATGTACAATCCGCGATGAAAATAAGTTATGCTCGCGGAGTTTCCATTTTAGCGGCAGTTCATAACAACATTCCAACCAGCGAATATTCCCCGAGAGAGGTTAAAAAATCGGTAGTAGGTCGTGGTGCTGCAACAAAAGAGCAAGTTCAATTTATGATCAGAAAGTTACTGGCAATTAGGGAAAAAAGTATAAAGTTTGATGAAACCGACGCATTGGCAGTTGCCGTGTGTCATTTTTTTAAGATGAATTCACCGGTAAAATCGAGCGGTTCGTGGAAAAATTTCATTAAAGAAAATCCGGATAAGGTGGTTGGTTAAATGATAGCATCACTAATGGGGAAGATTATTTCGAAAGAGCCCACGGTAGTTTTAATAGATGTAAACGGTGTGGGATATTTAGTGCATATTTCAATTAATACTTTCGAGAAACTTCCTCCCGAAAAATCTGAAGTATTTTTACACACTTATTTACATGTAAAAGAAGACGCTCTAGATCTTTACGGATTTTTAACTCAAAGTGAAAAAAGTATGTTTACGCTTTTAATTTCTGTTAGCGGAGTCGGGTGTAAATCTGCGCAAGGTATTTTATCAGGTATTCAAATCAATGACCTCAAAGATGCAATTACCGGAGGGAACTTATCCAGAATTGTAGCTATTCCGGGAATCGGTAAAAAAACCGGCGAAAGACTAATTTTAGAATTACGAGATAAAATTAGGAATATTGCGGGTACCGATAACGAATCTCCGGCTGGTTCTCAAATTAAAAATGACGCTGTAAACGCATTAGTTACACTGGGTTATAACCAAAGAGTTGCTGAAAAATTTGTTCAAGCGGTACTAATGGATGATCCACAAACACCGTTAGAACTACTGATAAAACAAGCGCTCTCCAGATTGAACAAATAGACTAACTTCCAAGAATCCTTTCCCGGTCCTTCTTCTTCAGACTTTCAACAATAAGTTTGTATGAATTGTCAATCATTTCTTTAATATGTGAATCAGTTAAACTTCCTGTAAGATAAACGCTGTTCCAAAGACTCTTATTCATGTGGTAACCGGGTTTAATTTCTTCATATTCTTCACGCAATTCTATAGCTTTTTCGGGATCACATTTTAGATTTACATAAAATGGTTTAACTGAATTGATAAGACAAAACATTTTCCCGGCAACTTTAAAAACAAGAACCTCTTCATCAAACGGGAAACTTTCCGTCACCTCTTTTTTTGTCAGACAATAATTTCTGATCATTTCCAGATTCACATTTGCCTCGCATGGTTTTATTAATTGTCATATATTCATAACAATTTTACGAAATTTGAAACTAATTAATCACCGGAATGTATTAAAAACAGAATTCGAAAAAGCTAAGGTCGATATACATGAAAAAATTACTCGCACTCCTAATTCTCGTTATTTTAAGCGTAAGTTGTAAAGCACAAGATGTCGAAAAAATAATTGCCGAGAACCAATTTCTTGATTCCAATAAAGTTATAGAACCCGAATTAAAACATGAAAAATTAAATCAAGTAATTACACAAATATTAAGCAGATTCCACTACCGGAAAACAATTCTTGATGATTCACTTTCAGCAACAGTTTTCGAAAATTACGTTGGAGCATTGGATAATAATAAAATGTACTTTCTTAAATCGGATCTGGATGAATTTGAAAAATACCGCTATAAATTCGACGATTATTTAAGAATCGGCGATACAGGTCCGGGATATGATATTTTTAACAGATTTAAAACACGCCTCGATGAACGAATACAAAATCTAAATGTGCAATTGGAGGAACCGTTCGATTTCACTCTGGATGAATCATTTAGACCCGATCGTAAAGATATGGATTGGGTAGATTCGCAAGATGAGCTGAATGAGATATGGAGAAAAAGATTAAAAAATGATGCGCTTAATTTAAAGCTTAGTGGAAAAGAAGGTGAAGCCATAAACGAAACTTTGAAAAAGAGATATTATCGATTTCAAAAAACTATCTTACAGTATAAAGCGGAGGATGTTTTCCAACTTTACATGAACGCTTATGCTGAAGTAGCCGATCCGCACACAAGTTATTTCTCCCCTATAACTTCAGAAAACTTCGGTATAAATATGTCACTTTCGCTTCAAGGAATTGGAGCACAATTAACTCCGGAGGATGATTACACGAAAGTAGCCAGAATAATTCCCGGAGGGCCTGCCGATAAAAGTAAGTTACTGCACGAAGAGGATAGAATTGTCGGAGTGGCTCAAGGCGACGAAGGTGAAATGATCGATGTTATCGGGTGGAGATTAGATGATGTCGTTCAACTTATTCGCGGTGAAAAAGGAACAGTCGTGCGGTTAACAATTCTACGAGCCGATGATACTCCGGATATGCCGACAGATGAAATTAAAATTGTCCGCGATGAAGTTAATCTCGACGATCAAGCTGCACAGAGTAAAATTATCACAATTAATGAAAATGATGTAGAATTTAAGCTTGGTGTAATCGAACTTCCGTCTTTTTATACTGATTTCAGAAAACGACACCTTGGTTGGGGGAATTACAGAAGTACTACTTATGATGTTGAAAAGTTAGTAAATGAATTAAAAGATCAGAAAGTAGATGGTATTGTTATAGATCTAAGAAACAACGGCGGCGGCTCTTTATTGGAAGCAGTTGAGTTAACCGGACTTTTTATAGATACGGGTGCGGTTGTACAAGTTAGAAGTTCTAATGGCAGTATTGAAGTAAATAAAGATGAAGATGATAAAATTATATACGATGGACCGATGGCTGTATTGATTAATCGTTATAGCGCATCCGCTTCTGAAATTTTTGCGGGAGCGATTCAAGATTATGGAAGAGGAATAGTTGTTGGTGAACAAACTTATGGAAAAGGAACTGTTCAAAATTTAATTAATCTTAATAATTTTATTCCATCAACGAAAGAAACCCTCGGACAGTTAAAACTGACCGTCGCAAAATTTTACAGAATAAATGGAAGCAGCACTCAACACAAAGGTGTTGTTCCCGATATCGAATTCCCTTCTTTCCATGAGGCCGATAATTATGGCGAAAGCTCTAAACCAACTGCTTTGCCATGGGATGAAATTGCAAGCACTACTTATCAAAAGTTAAATGATATTTCTCCTTTTATCAATAAGATTGAGAAAAAGCACGAGGAAAGGATCAAAAATAATTTGGAATTCCAATTTAGACTTGAAGATATTGAAGAATATAAATCAAGTTTGGAAAGGAAGGATTTTTCTCTGAATGAAACCATCCGGAAAGAGGAACGAGAAGCCAAAAAGAAGAAAGAAGAAGAAAGAGATCTGGAACGACAAAAAAACAATGAAATTGAAATAGTGGGCGATGAGGAGATTAAGAAAAATAGTCTTTTAGTTGATGATCCTTTGCTGGAAGAAACCGGTCATATATTAACCGATTTAATTTTTCTGACATCTGATAAAATTGCCAAACTGGAAAAAAAATAACAATTATAAAAAATGGGAAGAAGTTCATATAGAATTCTTCCCATTTTCACTACAATTAATCCTTCAATCCACTTAGCGCCAATTTACAACAATAGAATTATAACGGAGTAAAACATAAAAATCTGCCGGAGCTTCGTTCTCTGGTTTTCTTAGATTTTCCTTTTTTCCGCGATCCGCCTTAGGGAAACTATTTCAAAATCTCCACACTTACATTTTCCAAATTAATATCGGAGACTTTTTCGATATTCTCATTGTTGAACAAAGTATCATAATCCTCAACATTATCTCCAATTTCATCAGATTTATAATTTTCATGATCAGTAAAAGTTATTCCGTTTATCATTCGTTTATTGTGCATTATCCTAAAACGTGAACCGCCGCCGTTGACACGAAAATAATAAGCGAGATAATCCATTGAAAAAGTTTCCTCGTGGAACCAGTAAATGTATCTGTCTTCAAAATCCTCGCCTCCACCTTCTGCTTTAAATGTAACTTCAACCACATAATATGGCTGATCTTTCATATTCGCCATTCCGATAAATTCCTTAACAGCAGCTTTATCATTTAACGGATACGGCAGGGAGGCAAAATAAATCACTGAATTAATTCCATTCCCAATTCTTGTTTTAAGTTCTTGATTTAATTCAACACTTTCGCCGTTTACTTCCCTAAATACACCCATGTTGTTTTTATACTCCTTTACATTTCCCGTTGAATCGGAATAAATCCGTTCATACGAAAACCGACCCTTATTCCTTAGAGCGACATAATGTTTGCCCCTAAAATCAAACTCGATTTTTGAATTTTTATATAAGTCGCCGCCGTGGTTCTCAATTGCTTTTTCAACAATTGAATTGCCGCTGGGTATAAATTCTTCTGTACATGATGCCAGAATAAGAATGAAAACGACTAACAATGATAATTTCCAAACATATTTTTGCATAACTCTTCCCTTTTTTAATACAATTTAAATTCTTTTCGTAAATAAGAGTATCTGATAACTTACAGAACAAAAAATAGTCCGAATTAAGATCTGAAATAATTTTTCAATTTTATTTGATTTGAAGAAATATTATCTTTGTTGTCTTGTAAAAATGGAGAAGAATAAAAATGGCTAAAAAACAAACATTTGCCGATAAGTCTAAAGGCAAAGGAAAATCAGCTCAGGTTAACGTAAAAGTAATAAAAACGGTAAAATCTGAGAAAGGCAGTTACAAATTTCAAGAAAGGTTTGAAACACTTGATGAAATTGGGAAAGTTTCCGAAATAAAATAATTCAGACTCTTAATTCCTTTATAGTAAACCCTCATTTTAAAGCTCTGTGAGTTTCTTGATATTTCGAGAAATTTTCAGTAATCTAAAGAACTGGCAGAGCTGGCTACAAAGTTCACTTAATTATCAAACGACATCCTACAAAAATTGAGTCCCCCATTAATGGAAAGGTGCAACTATGATTTTATCGAAAAAAATGAAGTTCTATGGTCTCCGTGATCTGGAAAACATACCTCAAATGAATAATTTGAGCGAAGAAGCAAGATTTGCAACCAAAGTTGTATCCCATGTTTTACCGTTCAGAACAAATAATTATATAATTGAAGAATTGATTGATTGGGATAACGTTCCGAATGACCCGATTTTTCAGCTGACTTTTATGCAAAGAGATATGCTGTTACCGGAACAATTTAACAAAATGGCTGATGCGATTTTGCGCGATGAAAATTCTGAAAAATTAAAAGCAATCGCCAATGAAATCCGGTATGAATTAAATCCACATCCAGCCGGACAAATGACGGCAAACGTCCCAATAGAAAATGATGAAGTTATCCCGGGTGTTCAACACAAATACCGGGAAACGGCGCTTGTCTTTCCTTCAGCCGGGCAAACTTGCCATGCTTATTGTACATTTTGTTTTCGATGGGCTCAATTTGTCGGGATAAACGATTTAAAATTTGCCACTGATGAATCGAATCGATTTCAATCATATCTTAAAAACCATAAAGAAATTACAGATGTATTATTCACGGGCGGCGATCCGATGGTAATGGGAATCAAAAAGCTCGAAGCATATATTCTCCCGCTGTTAAAACCCGAATTTGAGCATATAAAATCAATTCGAATCGGAACGAAATCGATCTCGTATTGGCCGTTTAAGTACGTTACCGATAAAGACGCAGATGCAGTATTGGGCTTATTAGATAAAATTGTTGCGGCCGGAAAACATCTCGCATTTATGGCACATTTTAATCATCACATTGAATCATCAACTCCAATTGCTCATGAAGCCATCCGGAGAATCCGTGAAACAGGCGCGCAAATCAGAACGCAGTCTCCGATTATTAAACATATTAATGATGATGCGGCCGTTTGGGCAAAGATGTGGAAAGATCAAGTTGCGCTCGGCATGATACCGTATTACATGTTTATCGAAAGACAAACCGGTGCGCAAAATTACTTCGAAGTTCCACTTTCCAGAACATTGGAAATTTACCGCGACGCGATTCAGGAGGTTTCGGGACTTTGCAGAACCGTTCGGGGGCCTTCAATGTCAGCAACGCCGGGTAAAGTTTCTATCGAAGGTATATCAAAGGTTTACGGACAAAAAGTATTTGTTCTTAATTTTCTTCAATCTCGAAATCCGGATTGGATTAAAAGACCGTTCTTCGCAAAATATGACGAATCGGCGGGTTGGTTAACTGATTTGGAACCGGCTTTCGGCGAAGAGAAGTTTTTCTACCAAGGTGAACTGAAACAAATGTTGGAAAAGAAAAGGAACAGAATCGAAAAAATTGAAGAAGATAAAGAAGATGTACTTCAAAGCGCTTAATTCTTTTGATGTCGTCGCGATTCATCAATTCGAGCAACTCTATGATTTCTAAATCATTTAAGCGCTGTACTTGCCTGGTTAAAGACCTCTAAAAGATGATTGATTTTTTTCATTGAGATTCTGTCCCGAAGTTTCGGGGTCAGAGTCTCAAACCTTTTCATTACATAGACTTATTCATTAATCAAATAATTATTTCCACATTCTCCGCGCATTTTAGTGATAATTCATTCATTTTTCTTAGATTCAGAAATCAAAAAATAAACTCTACGTATGGATAAGAACAAAACACCCGATATTAAAGAACTTCGCGATAAAATCAATTCAATTGATTCAGAAATAGTTAAAATGCTCGGCAACCGTTACAGGTTAAGTGAGGAGGTTGTTCGTTTTAAAGATGTAAACGATAAACCAATCCGCGACCGTGAACGAGAGAAGGAATTATTAAAACGTATCAAATCACTCGGCGAAGAATACGGGCTTGACGAACATTTTTTGGATAGAGTTTATAAAGAAATAATCGATTATTCCGTTAAAGTTCAGCACGATTATTTGCAGAAACTCGCTAATAATAATCAAACCACATCCGACCAAATCCGCATTTCGATTCAAGGAATTGAAGGTTCATACAGTTATCTTGCCGGGAAAAAGTTCTTCAAACAATTCGGGAACGAACTTACATACAGCAGTTACAAACGGTTCGATGAAGTTGTAAGTTCAGTCGAAAACGGCGAAGCGGATTACGCGATGCTCCCGATCGAAAATACTACTTCGGGCGGAAT
Organism: Melioribacteraceae bacterium; assembly: GCA_021739765.1. Lineage (GTDB taxonomy): Bacteria > Bacteroidota > Ignavibacteria > Ignavibacteriales > Melioribacteraceae > JAIPBD01. Next base: position 23,422 of record JAIPBD010000013.1, on the reverse strand, counting down.
TAACGAAGTTTACGATTTATTGCTCCACACAACTTTAGCCATCGTTGGTGAAGAACGATACGAAGTAAACCATTGTTTAGTCGGGACGACCGAAATAAAAATTCAAAATATCGAAAAGGTTTACGCACATTACCAAGCGGCGGCGCAGTGTAATAAATTTATTGATAATATGAATTCGGTCGCGCTGGAATATTTTGCCGATACAGCAATGTCAGTTCGGAAAGTAAAAGAAATGTCTAATCCAAAATTGGTTGCAATTGCCAGTGAAGACGCGGCGGAACTTTACGGAATGAAAATTCTGGCGAAAAATATTGCTAATCAGACAAATAATTACACGCGGTTTTTAGTCTGTGCCCGTAAACCAATAGCGGTTGATACACGGGTTCCTTGTAAAACATCGCTGGTTTTCGCCACTTCGCATAAAGCCGGATCACTGGTTGATGCGTTAACAGTTTTCCGTAAAAACAATTTAAATATGACCAAACTTGAATCCCGTCCGATTCTCGGCAATCCTTGGGAAGAAATGTTTTATCTTGATTTTGAGGGTAATTATCAAGTTGAAGCGATCAAACAAACTTTGCGCGAGCTTGAAGATCACACACGATTTTTAAAAGTGTTGGGAAGTTATCCATCACAAGATTTACCACCAACGAAGTAAAAACTATTTACTCGGTGCTGAAGTAATATTTCCCTTCAATTTGCAGGGAATAAAATCCGGTTGATAGATTATTAAAAGTTTGTCCGACATCCATTCCAAAATACAACTTCCAGATTTCCGCTTTCGTTTGTGAAAGTATCAACCCGATCGCACCTGAGAAAGCAACTCCATAATTCCAATCTTTGATTATTTCAAAAGTATGATCGTTCAGCAGTAATAATCCAAAAGATTCTTCGAGGAAAAATGTTTCATCGAGCTGTTGAGTTAAATCAACCCTAATTGAGAGCGATTTAACAAATGGATAATATCGTCCTTTCCGGTCTTCGGGCAAAAATCGTTCAAATTTCTGGATGTACGAAAATCTCGCTGAGAGGTTATAACCATCAAAATAGGGGTGGTGTACATCAAAAATAATTGTTCCGGCAAGTGAAGTTTGGGAAGCGAAATTGCCAAATAGACTCGCGACACCCACAGCGCCGCCAAACTCGAGTCCGCGCTCCTGCCCTTTTAAGCTATTGGAAAATAATATCAAAATAAATGATAATGTAAAAAGTGACTTTGCGATGAATTTCATAAATTAATTTCTGTTTTAGTTAAAATAAGAAAATGAATGGGGGAATTAAATGAAAAACGAGTTGTACTATTACAGCGCTTATGTAACTAAAGTTTATGATGGCGATACAATAACTGTTGATATTGATCTTGGACTAAAAACTTTTGTAAAGGGTGAAAAGATTCGTCTTTATGGAATTAACACTCCGGAACTTCGCGGAAAAGAAAGAGACAAAGGATTAAAAGCCCGGGATTATTTGAGAAAATTAGTTTTATTTAAAGAAATAACTTTGCACACAATTAAGGATAAAAAAGGTAAATACGGCAGATATTTGGGCAAAGTTACTGTTAAAAACGATGACGGAAAAATCATCGATGTTAACAACGATTTGATACAAAAAGGTTTTGCTGTTAAATATAAAGGATAATTAATTTGTCAACTATTTCAGCCAAAAACCGACACCAACTCCAATAAAGGTGGCAATTGCGTAACCGAGAGTTCCGCACAAAATGGCCGGGATAACCAAATCTTTCCATTTCCTCGCTGCGGCCATCGCTGCCGCGGTTGTAGGTCCGCCCATGTTGGCGTTGGAGGCGACAACCATTTCAGCTAAATCAAGTTTGAGAAGTTTTCCGGCTGTCAGAAGGAATATCAAATGTATTAATAGAATCAATGCGGCAAACAGAAACAGAATTGAGCCGTATTCCATAACAATTTTTATGTTTGCGCTTGCGCCGATTGCGGCAAAAAATATCGACATAAAAAACATTCCAATTTTATCCCCGCCTTCGATTGCACCGATCTGTTTTGGGAAAGAGGTAGCGATGATAATCACGAGCGCGGTTACAACCAGAATTCCGATTCCATCTATTCCGGAAAGATCGGCAAACAAATAACCGACCGCACAAATTGTGGTTGATACGAATAACGACATACTCAAATTTGCTAAAGTTATGCCACCGTCCTCTTCTTCAAAGTAATTTTCTTCATTATCATTTATTTCAGCATTTTCTTGGTGTTTATTGGGAAATAATTTCTGAAGAAATTTTATCGACGGCAAAGCAAATAGGATTAGGAAATAAACAGTCATTATCAAATTATCAGCAGCAATTCCGGCTGAAAGGATATCACCCGACCGCAATTGAACTGCTTCGGCTGCGGCAACGAAATTCATCGATCCGCCGATGTAAGTTGAGCAAAATATGCCGGCCAATTGCCATCCTTCTTCACCAAGAGGAATCAGATGGAACGCGATTACGGTTCCAATCACCGTTCCGATTCCACCCATTGTAAAAGCGATTAAAGTCGGGCCGGCTTCTTTCAGAATTTTTCTAAGATTGGCTTTAAATAATAAAAGTGGAATCGCTAGAGGAACGAGATATGACCAAACAACATCATATGCCGGTGCCGAAGAAGGAATAATTGATAAATTCGATAACACAAAGGTTGAAATAATTGCGATCATCGCTCCGGAAAGTTTAGCGCCTAATTTTGTTTTTTCAGCCCATAATGAAAATGCAGCGACACCGAGTAAAATACTCCATAAAAACCAGTTATTATCAGCTGAGATCAATACACTATCAAACAAACTATTACCCTTTCATTTCTATTTATTTATCAATTTCTGAAAATCATTTCCTGTAGGATTTTGGAATATTTTTAGATCAAATTGTTTTACTGCCGACAAAATATGATCGAAGATATCCGATTGAATTTCTTCATATTTAACCCAGTTAATCGTATTGGTAAAAACATAAACTTCGATCGGCAGTCCGGTCGGACCGGGTGCAAGCTGACGGATAAGAAATGTAAAATCATCCCGAATATCTCCCCGGCTTTTTAAATATGCCTTTATGTAAGCACGGAACGTTCCTACATTGGTTAATCGTCTTCCGTTAATTTCGTTAGAAGGATCAACTTTTTTGTCGGAGTTGTCCTTTTCTATCTCAACTTCTTTGCTTTCGAGGTAACCTTTAATGAGCTGAATTTTTTTGAATCTATCCACCATTTCTCCATCGCAGAAACGGATTGAAGAAAGATCGATATTCACCGCTCGTTTAATTCTTCTTCCGCCGGCGTCTTGCATTCCCCGCCAATTTTTGAATGAATCTTCCGTCAGCCGAAATGTTGGGATAGTTGTTATCGTTTTATCAAAATTCCTTACTTTGATCGTATGGAGATTCACCTCCATTACATCCCCGTCAATTCCGTACTTGGGGACTTCAATCCAATCATTTTTACGCACCAAGTCGTAACTCGAAATCTGAATACTTGCAAGAAACGAAAGTATTGTATCTTTGAAAATTAACAGAAGCACCGCAGTAAAAACCGATAAACCTCCGAGGATGGTAAGCACAGACTGATTAGAAAATATACCGACAATCAAAATTATTCCGTAAAGGTAAATGACCATCTTTACGATTTGAATATATCCCTTAATCGGTTTGTCCTTCAGTTTGTCAATATTTTCCAAAATTTCGGTAAGTCTGGAAAGAAATATACCGATGACCATAAGCACCAAAAGTACCATTGTGGCTTTGATTATACTTGTCATCAAATCGGAGCCGATTGGGAACAGATAAGTAAACTGGGTGAAAATTATCAAAGGCGGAAGGAACGAAATTTTCACAAGAATTGACTCGTGGAGAAGGATATCGTCAATCTTGGTTTTAGTTTTACTAACCAGCTTTTTAATTAACCTAAGAATGATTTGTTTCGTAACTATGTAAGAGATTACCGCAAGAATTGTAACCCCAATAATTTTTACAAGGTTATAAATCTCGGGATTTGTGTCTAACCAATTAAGTATTGTTTCCATTGCTTTGTAATTTATTATTCGAAGTGGCTAAACATACAAAAATATTTAATATCATTGATTTTCTCTTTTGGTTTAATCATGGAAAACAAAAATACACTTGCATACCTCGCCTGGATCTCAGTTTGCTTCGTTTGGAGTACAACATATTTAGCTATCAGAATCGGCGTAACAGATTTACCACCGATGCTCTTCGCTGGATTAAGATGGATATTCTCCGGAACAGTATTTTTGATTTTCCTTCTCCTGCGAGGCTACAAACTTCCTAAACCAGCTGATATTAAACATATTGCTGTTGTCGGATTGGCTTTGCTCGGAGTGGGAAACGGTTTGGTTGTAGTTGGTGAACAATGGATTCCGAGTGGAATCGCGGCTCTTTTAATTGCAACATTACCTTTCTGGGTAACAGGATTGGAAGCGGCTGTTCCATCAAGTCCAAGGGTTTCAAAAACAACAATCAGCGGAATTATCATTGGTTTAGTCGGTGTTCTGCTAATTTTCCGTTCGGAATTGGAAAACTTGACAAATCCCGATTATCTACTAGGGATGTTGCTGGTATTGGTCGCGGTAACATCATGGGCTTCCGGTTCACTTTATTCGAAATACAAAAAGGTAGATGTTCACCCTCTGATGAACGCCACATTTCAAATGTTGATTGCAGGTTCCGTTCAAGTTTTTATTGGATTAGTGCTCGGCGAACATACTGATTTTAATTTTACTACAAACAGTTTGTATGCTTTTTTCTATTTGGCAATTGTCGGGTCAATTGCCGGTTACGCGTTTTACATATACGCAATTAATCATCTCCCCGTCTCGCTTGTAACAACTTATGCTTACATAAACCCGATTTTAGCCCTGATATTGGGTTGGTTTGTCCTTGATGAAAAGTTGGATTTATCGATTGCTTTTGCCGGCTCGATTGTATTGGCCGCGGTTTATTTGGTTCGAAGAGGAACACTCAAATCGTAAATAATGACTTTCCCGGCAGCCATAAAACGAAATAAACCTTGGCTTAATAAGACGTGTCCAATATTGACGATTGTAAACACGATCGATTTTTGACGGAGTTTATCGTAATCATTTTTTCATTATACAAGGAACGCAACAATGAAATCATCACATTTCTACTTTATTTTAATTCTATTTTCTTTCACCACAATTATTGCTCAAAGAGGAATTGACCCAAAGGAACAACTCAAAGAATTAAACGATAAATTGAGTCTTACCGAAGAACAATCCATAAAAATCGAATTGATTATTAATGAATCGGTCTCTCAAATTTCCGATATGAGAACCGCTGCTAATGGTGACAGAAAAATGATGATGATTAAACTTAGAATACTGAGAGATGAAACGAATAAAAAGATTGAAGTAGTTTTAACCGATGACCAAAAAATCAAATTCAAAGAATTGCTCAAGGAACGTGCGGAAAGAAGGCAGAATAATATGGGGCAAAGAAGAAATAATTTTTAATTCATCCTTTATAAATTCAAACAACAAGCGACAATTTTAGGAATAAACTTAAAATGAAAAAAGCAATATGGATTTTGGGATCATTTACCGTCATTTTTATTACCTGGTTTTATTTTTTCGGGAATACGGAAACAGCTGAAGGTTCCTACAGTTTTGTTGAAATAACGAGGGGAAATATTTCTTCTACCATCACCAGCAGCGGAACAATGGATGCGGTATCCACGGTAGAAGTTGGCACCCAGGTTTCGGGGAAACTCGATAAAATTTATGTCGATTTTAACGATAATGTAAAACGTGGGCAACTACTCGCAGTTCTCGATACAACTTTCCTTGCGGCTTCCGTCGGGGATGCAAAAGCCTCGCTCGAAAGAGTAACCGCACAGTATAAAGAAGCAAAAGCTAAACATGAATTAAACAAAAAATTGTACGAAAAAGGGATGATTTCGGAACTCGATTTTATAATTTCGGAAACAAGTGTCGTTACATCATCGGCTTCTGTTCGGTCTGCAAAATCGGCTTTGGAACGGGCTGAAACGAACCTTGATTACGCCTTTATCCGGTCACCAATAAATGGAACGATAATTCACAGGAACATTGAAGAAGGTCAAACCGTTGCGGCAAGTCTTTCAGCACCTCAACTGTTTATAATCGCCGAGGATTTATCGAAAATGGAGATCTTGGTTAATGTGGATGAAAGTGATATTGGAAAGGTCAAAAATGGACAGAAAGCAATTTTTACCGTTCAAGCATTTGACCAAAAAGAATTTACCGGTTATGTAAAACAAATCCGACTTCAGCCCAAAACCGTATCGAATGTTGTTAATTATACTGTAGTTGTGAATGCTGAAAACAGAGACGGATTATTACTCCCCGGAATGACAGCGACAGTCGATTTTTATATAGATGAAAAAGCAAATGTAATGTTGATTCCTGCCGCTGCATTAAGATTTTCCCCTCCCGAAGAAGTTGTTACCGCATTCCGGGAAAAGATGCGGGCCAGAATGGAAGCAAGGGCTGATACTTCGCGACAACAAAACCGCCAAGGTGAAAGAGGTGATGGACAAGGCCGTCAACAAGGCAGAGGTTTAAATTCCGGCGGCGGTCGTCCTAATTTTTCCGGTTTCGATCGATCATCATTTGGAACGCTTTGGTATTTCGATGAGAACAATGAACTTGCCATGACAAATGTATTCTTAGGATTAACAGACGGGAAAAACACAGAGATTGTTAGAGGCAGAAATGTTACCGAAGGAATGAAAATAGTAAGCGGATTCGAGTCCCCAGAAAAATTAAAAACCTCCGAGCAGCCAAGGGGATTGCCGCCGGGTGGTTTTGGCAGAGGATTCAGATAAAATGAAAAAAGTTATTGAAACGAAACAAATAACCAAAAATTTTTCACTCGGCGATGTTAAAGTCCACGCCTTGCGCGGTGTTGATTTAACAATCAACGAAGGTGAATTTGTCGCGATAATGGGAGCTTCCGGTTCCGGGAAATCAACATTAATGAATCTGCTCGGTTGTCTGGATCAACCGACATCAGGCGAGTATTTTCTAAACGGAATTCCAACCGGTAACATGACGAAGAACCAATATGCTGATATTCGAAATCAAAACATTGGATTTGTATTTCAAGGATTTAATCTCCTTCCAAGAACAACCGCACTCGAAAACGTGGAACTGCCTCTCCTTTATGATCGAAATAACCGGATTCAGAATCCCATGGATCAGGCAAAAAAATCATTGATACGCGTTGGTTTGGAAGATCGTATGAACCATGAACCGAATCAATTATCCGGTGGTCAACAGCAAAGAGTCGCGATTGCCAGAGCGTTGGTAAATAACCCTTCGCTAATTCTTGCCGACGAACCAACCGGAAATTTAGACAGTGTTACTTCGGTTGATGTATTCAGTCTTTTTCAAGACCTAAATGATCGTGGAATTACTGTCGTAATTGTAACTCATGAAAGAGATTTCGCGAAGTACGCGAAAAGGATTGTAGAAGTAAAAGACGGTTTAATTGTAAACGACTACCAAGTTGAACACAGATCAATCGCAAAAAAGGACTTAGCAGAAATTAAGAAAGAGACTACGGAAACTGTTACGGAGAATAATTCATGAAAAGTAAAAACCTTTTCAAAGTCGCCTTTAAAAGTTTATTAAAAGCAAGAATGCGAAGTCTTTTAACAACACTCGGAATTATTATCGGAGTAAGTGCCGTAATAATTATGGTCGCTGTTGGTGAAGGCGCTCAGCGAGAAATTGAGGAACAAATTAATTCTCTCGGCTCAAATTTGATAGTAATTTTCCCCGGTGCGAGCAGATCAGGAGGAGTTAGTCGCGGCGCCGGAAGTTTCAACAGATTTACTATGAAAGATCTCGAAAAAATTGAGGAGCAGGCAACATTGATAAAGGCTGTGTCCCCGGTTGTTCGTTCCGGTGGACAAGTGATCGGGGGGGGAACAAATTGGAATACGGGAATTTACGGTGTTTCTCCAAGTTACCTGGAAATTCGAGATTGGGAATTGGAGTATGGTGAAATCTTTACGGAAAGGGATGAAAGATCGCGCAGTAAAGTTTGTGTTTTGGGCAGTGAAGTCGCGGAGAATTTATTCCCGAATCAAAATCCTGTTGGCGAAATGATTCGGATCGTGAATACACCTTTTAAAGTTATCGGCGTTTTGAAAGAGAAAGGTCAATCCGCAATGGGATCAAGCAATGATGATTTGATTCTCGCTCCGTCAAATACTGTTCTTTACAGACTATCCGGTGGGAGATATATCCATTTTATTTATGCAAGCGCGAGCAGTCTGGAGAAAATTGACGCGGCACAGGAAGAATTGAGACAAATCATGAGGGCTGCTCACAATATCGATTTTGGCGAGGATGATGATTTTACAATCAGAAATCAGACGGAAATAACTGAAGCCGCGTCAGAATCATCCGAAGTGATGACAATGCTCCTCGGCTCCGTAGCCGCAGTTTCGCTTATTGTTGGTGGAATCGGGATTATGAATATTATGTTGGTTTCGGTTACCGAAAGAACCCGTGAAATCGGGATACGTCTCTCAATTGGTGCGAGGGGAAGCGACATACTGATTCAATTTCTTTTGGAAGCGATTGTTTTAAGTTTGATCGGAGGGATATTAGGCATTTTGATTTCAATTTTTACTATTTATTTGTTGAATGAATATTCGACACTCACAGCCGAACTGAATCTATTTGTTGTCGCCTTTGCCCTAATCTTTTCCGGATTTGTGGGAGTATTTTTCGGATTCTATCCTGCAAGAAAAGCATCCGCACTTAATCCGATTGACGCTTTACGTTATGAATAATAAAGTAAAGAGAAAATAAGATTTTGTTTTATGAGATGATTAAAAATAATACTCGATTTGAAGATAGAATGAGTTGGAGTAGTACCAGTATTCCGAAAAATCTTCGCCGTAAAATAATTGGATTCCACCATTTAGATAGGAGTTGTCGGATAAGGAATAATTAGACGCAACAGTAACAAACCCCGAACCATCATTTATATTCGCTAATTCTCCGATAGTCAGAAACAATAAAGGCGTATACTGATAAGTTGATCCGATATAGAAATAATTCTTGTTCAAGTTTAATATTTCTCCGGAAACCAACTTGTTAAAATCATAGGACATTTTTTCTTTCGTTCCGGCCCCGTTGTTATGATATTCCGCAACCGCATAAAGTTTGGATGTGAACTGCATATCGATTCCGACAACATAATTAACGAACTCCGAATTTTCATTCTTCGAATAAATTCCTTCGCCTCGAACTCCGGCCATAAACAAATTACCGGCGAAGTCACCACCCAGAACAGTGTTATTGTCAAATTTCCCCGCAACAACGGAGAGATCAAACTCTTGAAAGTTTGTCCGGAATCTCCCACCGTAATTTGCCCTGTTGAATTCATCAACAAAATTGTACACTAATTCCAGGTCAGTGAAATCAGCAATGTTGTAAGTAAAAGAAGCAGCGTCCGCTCCATCTTTTTCAATTTTAAAGAATGAGGCCGGATTAATTGGATTAAATAAATCGGTCGGATTCCAAATTCGTCCGGTTCCCCAAGAGATTCGCTGCCGGCCCAGAACAAAACTCCCAAAATCGAATCCTTGCCGGAATGAAAGCCGATCTATAAAATGATTGACTTGCCAATTAGATTCGTTTACCAAATTCCAATTTAAATCAACAGCCTGTCGGATATTAATCTGATCACCCGAAAACCCAAATCCGGTTGGCGAGCTTAAATAGACAGCATTGACTTCGTATTCAAAATTTACTCTTGAACGATCCCCAAAATAAGCAGCTGAACGTAATCGCAATCTGGTCATGTTTAGAAATTGGGCTTCTTTGACTCCCAGGTGCGAAGATAAATTTTGATTTTGGGTCTGATAAATTGGGAAGTCTTGAATATATCCTGAATATTCAAACTCCACTTGCGCTAAAGAATATCCTGATGAAATCAGCAGAATTAAAAGCAGAAAAAATCGTTTCATTTACTTCTCAATCAGTCCGTCTTTTAACATTAACAATCTTTTTCCGCGCTCGATTACTTGTTTATCGTGCGATGAAAAAATAAAAGTGATCTTTTTATCTTCATTCATTTTTTCCATCAAATCGAGAAGTAAGCCACCGGTTTTGGAATCTAGGTTTGCCGTTGGTTCATCAGCGAGCACAACTGTTGGATCATTAATAATTGCTCTCGCAACTGCAACGCGTTGTTGTTGACCACCGCTCATTTCATTTGGTTTTTTGTGCGCGAGTTCTTCAATTTCCAGGTCTTTCATTAATGAAAACGCTCTTTCATTCCTAATTTTTTGCTCTACTCCTTTTAGCATCATACTAAATTCGATGTTTTCGAGAGCCGATAAAACCGGAATTAGATTATAAGCTTGAAAAATAAATCCGAGATTGTTTAATCTAAAATCGGACAATGCTTTTTTGGATTTCTGCGAGATATCTTTCCCTTCATAAAAAACTTTGCCTTTTGTCGGTTTATCCAAAGCACCGATTAAATTCAACAAAGTAGTTTTGCCCGAGCCGGATGGGCCCGCAAAAACAATGTACTCTCCCTTCTGAATTGATAAATCGATCCCTCTTAAAGCATGAACCGGAACTCCGTTATCGGAGTAAATTTTTTCTAAACTATCTGTTTTAATTATTTCCATTTTATTTCTCACTATTAAAATTTACACATATCTGATTGCGGAAACGGGCTCCAGTCTTATTGCTTTCAGAGCAGGATACATCGCCCCGATTACAGTTATAAACGGTATCAGAATAATTGTTGTTATTAAATTTTCAATCATAAATGAAGGATAAACGATTGAACCGACACCCCAAGATTCCAAACCGGCTGCAAACCAGGAGAAATCAATTCCGGTATTTGAGAGTGGAATCAGAACCGCCGCGCCAATTAATAAACCGACTAATGTACCAATGACTCCGAGAATTAATGCTTCAGATACGATCATCGAGAAAATTTTTCGGTTTTTCATTCCGATTGACATTAAAACACCAAGCTCATTAATTCTTTCAAACACAGACATCAGCATTGTGTTGATGATTCCGAAGATTAACGCGAGCCCGACGATAAGATTAATAATCCACATCGATTCTTTGTAAAGATCGATTTGCAAAATTAGCGAAGGGAGCAAATCCCGATAAGTTAAAACTTCATATTTTCCCTCGCTTAAAATTCTGTTGATTTCATCTTTTGCGACTTCTAATTTTTTGATATCATTCAAAATCAAAGCGAATTCATGAAAATCATTCCCGATCTCAAGTAATTTCTGAGCAGCTTTAATATTTATAAACACGTTCACTTTATCAAATTCAGAACTTGCAGTTGCATAAATTCCAACGATTCTGTAAACGTCTGAGCCGATTGCACCATCGGGAGTATTAGACATCGCCACAACTTTGTCTCCGATTCCAACACCCAATTTTTCAGACAGCTTTTTGCCGACGACAATTTCTTTATCGTTCCCCATCAAATATTCCCCTTCGATAACCGCATCTTTAATCGAAGAAACTTGTGGTTCATCTTTATGATCAACACCATAAATAAACATTCCAGTCGAACTTGAAGCCGAACTTAATAATCCAAAGGCGATTACCCTTTTGCTGAAACTTTTTACTTCGGGATTTTTTTTTATGGTTTGCTCCACTTTCGCGGGCTCCGGGATAATCGATTGAATTACTTTATTATCGTTGTAACCCTTATTGTGAATCTGAATATGCGAAACACTTGAACTAATTTGATTGGATAGAATTTGTTCGATCATTCCGGTATTAAGTCCGTCGGAAAGCAAAATCGCGAACACGCCGACAGAGATTGAACTAAGAGCAATAATTGATCTTCGACTGTTTCTCCAAATATTTCGCCAAGCTAATTTTAATATCATCTTCATTTTCCTTATGTGTATCTGATACCTTTTAGTGGCTCGAGTTTATAAACTTTGTAAAGCGGAATTAATACGGCAAGCAACGCAACAATTACAATCGTAATATTTATATTTATGAAAATTTCCGGATTTAGAGATGATTCGATTCTCGGAAGAAATCCGTATTCAGCATAAATATCGGCGAATTCACTCCCGAATTCTATTGGGTTTAAATAAATATAATAGTTGATACCGTATCCGATAAGATTGCCGAAAACTAATCCGAGTATTGTGATAAAAAGTGTTTCAAAAGTAACTAATGTAACAAGTCTCATCTGCTGCATTCCGATCGCGAGTGAAACACCAAACTCCTTGAACCGTTCCGTAATAGACATTAACACTGTGTTCAAAATTCCAAACGTATGGGACTTTGTGTAAAATGAGAACTGATTGTGACATTGAGAATGCCTTGTAAGCATTTGATTTATAATGAGTTACAGGCATTTTCGATTAAAATATTGGTTTGAGAATTTTTGCATAATCTTCTACTTTTTTACACATTTCTTCGCTTGGTTTGAGAATTTTTACAATCGTTGTTTTATTGATCGAATATACTGAGAAAAGCCCACAGATTGCGCCATATTGCGAAAAAACTTAAGAATTATACTTCTACGATGGTATTTAATCGGTCGTTTATGAAGCATAAATGTCACTTTAAACTACCAGAAATGTCACTTTAAAGGTGTGACATTTTGGTGCCAATGTCACAATCGACTAAGTGATTATAAAATAATAGTTTACGGTGATTTTGACGGATGGATGGTGAATATTTCAAAAGTGACATCTACAGAGTATATCGTGTGACAATATGTCAGTAATGGATTGATTAGGGTGGCGTCTTATTATTAAAGCTTTTTGTGATTTCGAGTAAAAAAACGGGAAAGTTGAACTTTCCCGTTTCATGTTTTACCGCAGCAGAAATAATAATAATACAGCTATGGCTAAAATAATTTTAGACACATTTACGATTATCTCTACTTTTATCTCGAACTTATTCATCAATATAATTCCTATATTGAGTCCGAGCCGGCCCAGACTGTTTAATAGTCTGACATTTTTTATCGTTGCGTTGCTACAACGTCAAGACTATAGGACGTCTACTATAATCTTGAATTCGACATCGAGCGAAGAGGGTATCCCTCGGCTTAGTTATTTTCCAACAACTGCTCACAAAGAAGCCACTTTACTCGTTGCCATTTAGCCGATTCTTTCAAATCGACACAGGGTTTGAAAGTAACCCTCGCTGAGAATTTTTTGACCTCCCTCAGCTACTAGAGGCATTTAAAAAATAAGAAAATATGAAGAAAGGTTCTTAAAAAACTAAGAAACACTTTTGGATTTAAAAGACTTGCGAGTGTTGAATCGTGACCTTATACTGTTTTGGAACCACAAAATAAAGGTCATAAAATGTACAAAGATGAAAAGAATCCAGAATTTATTTTTAATATGACTCACACAGATTTACTTGTAAAAGCCATAAAGAGAGAGATTGATTTGGGAGATTTGGTGAAACGACAATTAGCAGGAAGAGGGCTTGATAGTAATGGAATTTGGATTGGATTTGAGAAAGCAAAAAAACATCATAGACTAAAATAGGATTACAGTCAATCCGTCTCTTTATCTACCGTGTTCTTTCATTATTTAGAATTATTATTCACTCAAACATGTATTCTCTCGATCCATGTCGTAGTTATATAAATCGCTTTGGGCTTCGAGCGATTTGCGGTCAATGCTTATTATGATTTTGCCGTTTTCGATTTGGAAAACGATTGGAGTGAGGTATGTGAAGTGGAATTGTTTAATCCACTCAGCATCAATTTTTAGGAATAGGTGTTTTTGATCTTGAGATAGATTAAGAGTAACAAATTTTTCTTCTTTTTCAGCCATTTTGATTCCTACTTATGATCAAACAAACCGGGGTCGTTATCTCCATTGCCGGCGTATCTGTAGATCGTCATTAGTGAAAGTTCGGTTATTTTTGCCAATTCTTTTTTGGAGAGATTATCCGGATTTCTCCGGATAAACTCTTTTTTCATTTTATCAATACGATCTTCGGTGAAGTAGACGGGCATTCCTTTGAAGTGTTCGAGAAGGTTTAGGAATCCTTCCAACCCGACGATTTCGCAAATCATTAATTCCTCTTCAGTGAGGAAATTTTCCCATTCCATGTTGCTGATAAACTTGTAACGTTCAGGAATTGTATTCTTCATTTTTCACCGGAGATCATGATTTTATAAATAGCATTCGCAATCCAATTAAATATGCTTTTAAGGAGTGTTAAAAAACAGAGAGCAGCGATACAAACAGAAGTTGTAAGAAGTACGACTGACAGTATTTGAAATGCAATCGTCATAATCTTTTAATGCCTTGCACAACTTTTTTAACATCACTCTGTGAGATCCATTCGATGTTTTCTTTACCGGTTTCGCGTTTAATAAATTTATTCATTGCGGCATCGGTTTTAGAACGAACATTGGGGGAAGTGTGCCACATTGCATCAATTTTTCTTAATGATTTGGGAGAGGCAAAATCGCCTCCTCTGCCTTCCAGCTCTGAATATTTTAATTTCTTTTTGTATTTCTGCTCCCATCCGAGTTTTTCAAAAAGTGCGAGTACGTTATTTGCATCGGTGGAGCTGAGTGTTGTGCAGCTTTTACACGGTTTTCCGTTTTGGTCATTAAAACCACTCAGAACATCCCGATATTGGCTATCAGTAAGACCGAGTTGTTTCTGAGCGATTTTGATTTTTTTTATTTGAACCGGAAGGATTCTCATTTAGCTTCTCCGGTTGCATTGGCTTCGGAAGTAGTTAATTCGTAGTATTCACGATCGATTTGGACTACTTTCGCTCCGGTTCTCTCTATTTCCTCAATGGTTAATTCGCTTTTCTTAAGCGCATTGATAACAGAATCTTTATCGAGCTTCTTCTTCAGTACCACATACTTGGATCCAAACAGATCAAAGAATTTATCTGCAATTGTATCCCAAGTAACTTTTGGCGTTTTGGATAAATGTTTGGGACTTTTACGAAAACCAACCACTCCATATGTCAGAGTTTTGCTTCTGACGGATTGAAACAGTGATTTTTTCTTCTTCAGAAATTTGTGTATTTGGTTCTCAAGCACTTTGTTCGATTGTTGCAACTCTGTAATTTTTGGCTCATGGGTTTCTTTAGCTGCGATGATTTTTTTATTCATCATGGCTGTTTGCTTTTCGATTGTTGAATCATTTTCAGCAATAGTTTTAAGTGCTTGGTCAACTTCTTCAAAAGTTGAGTATTCGTTTTGTTTAGATCTTTTAATCAACTGATTCACCTATAATCCTTCTGCTATTGTTTCGGTTTTTTGCTTTAAAAAGTGCTTCGACCATTCCCTTCTGCAATCGCTTTGCCGCGAGATCTGCAATCTCTTTAGCGATTCTTTCCCTCGCTGACTTTGATGTTAAATTAGCTTCTTGAAAGCGATCGAGAACTACGACTGACGCATCATAAATTGATCCCATTTTACACTACCTCCTTTATAGATTTTTTATCAAAAAGGGAGCCTTCCTCCGCGAAATCTGTCCCGGTTGTTTCTTCGTAAAAACGAATTGAGGATTTCATAAACTCAAACTTTTCTTTTCTTTCGCTTCTGAGCATTTTAATACGCTCTTCAAGTTCGGAGTGTTTTACTACGGCTTCCTTTAATTCGGCTTGCTCAGCTTTAAGAGCTTCAAGCTCCTCTTCAATTTTGTGCAGCATCTTCATTCCGAATTGCAGCTGGTGATGAGTTGAATTAACAAGTTGACTATCCATTTTTTCTCCTATGCAATTATTTGGTATAAGTTTTTATAATTGAGATACCAGATTGTGTTAGGCTTCCCGGAGGGACCGAGTTTGGTTTTACCGGGAAAACTTTCCACGAGGTAAAAAGGTGATTTTGTGAAATAATTTCTTCGAGCGGCAACAATGTGAAGCGGCCACTTTTCGACATCGGAGAACAATTCTTTGATCTCGTGATCGGTAGCCGCACCACCAAGTTGCACAAGGGCGTTTAAGTAAATAAGTGAATCAAGCGCGAATTTTTCCTTCATTTTGTTGTAGATTTCCGCTTTGATTGAGTTCCCGCTCCAAAGCCAATCAGGGTGTTGCACCGTTGTACTATTCAGTTTTTCTTGTTCGAATAACGGTAATCCTTCCGTCTGACCTTGGAGTAAAATCAACTCATCCTTATATTCATTTCGTTCGTACACTTTTAACTAACTCTTTTGAATGAACTTTTTTCAACTTCGGTTTTGTAAAGTTTTTTATAGAGGTCTCGGAGTTTTTTGTATTTAGCAGCGAGGATAAAATATTCTTCAGACTCCTTATCCTTCATAGCTGAAAGATCGATGTAGACTTTTCTAGCAAGTTCATCAACGGCTTCCACGTCGTTACCTGTGTTTGGGAATGACTCCTTTGCTTGTTTGATTAAATCTTCATTTTTCATGGATTAGCTCCCTTTTTAATTTTATTTAAATTATCGTCCGTGAGAAGACCTTTTACGCAATGCGGCCAGTTCCACCAACAGAATTCGTGGATAATAATTGCGCAAAGCAAAAGCACTACACGGCGTCCGAATTTATTTTCAAGGCGCATCAAATCTTTTATGATGCTTTCTGTAGTTATTTTCGAATACTCCATCAGTTGTTAGTCCTTTTTTTTCTTTCATCTACCGGATAAATGGTGATGAGTCTTTTGTTTTTAATAATGAGTACGCATTTGAATTTTTTGCTTATCAACTTGATTCCATGTTCGTTATCACTGATATATTTTGCGTCATCAACGATATTTTTAATCACCTTCCTTACACGGAAAAATCCTTCTTCTTTTGAAGAAGCTGAAAGCTGTGGATTAAATCTTTCGATGTAACGAGCGCATACGTGATCAGTAATTCCGAGGCTTGGCATTTATGACCTCGTTTCCAGCATTGATGCCGCAACCGGAATTAGTTTTTTGATTTCAACATTTGCGTTTTGCGGGACTTTCATCAGTCTGCGAGTGTTGTATACAAGTCCACTTAGGATACGAATTGAACCAAATGAGTATTTGAAAAAGGTAGAAACCTCGCCGTTTAGACCATGCCAGTTGTGATCAAGAATTTTCTGGCAGTCCTCTTCAGAGTACGACTTAAGCTCAATCCGGAGTTTAATGCGATCTCTGACCTGGCGGACTTCCGGTTCTGTACCACGAATCTTTGATAAAAAACTGGGCAACCCTACGAAGCAAATCCCGATTTTTGCTTCGTCATTAAGAGTCCGGAAAATATCGATTCCGGTTAGGTTTAAATAATCGCATTGATCTACAATGAGGAGGGTATTGGAACCTTTTAGTTCTGAAGTAATATCTTGAACAATTTGATTTAAAGTCCCAGCACCGCTGTTACCAACACGAGGATGTTTGTGCAGCACTCGCATGTATTCGATGGGGAATTTGTAAGAACGGTTTGATTGAAGATAAATTACATCGTTTTCTTCAATATATTTTTGAATCGAAGATGTTTTGCTCGTTCCGGTATCTCCAGTTATACAAGCTATAATTTTATCGGCTTGAGCGGTTTCGAGTGTTTTAAAAACACGTATATTGTTCTCGATTTCTACATAGTCAAGATCAATTCTGGGTGAAAGATGTTTCTTGTTTTCGATCTTGAGAAAGCGTTCAACTTCCGTTGTTATTTTATCTGACCCTGTTGGTGAAGGGTAGCTGAATGAACGCCATTGGGATAGTTTTGATGAGCTCGTGTGTCCGATAGCTGAAGCAATGTCAGCCCAGGATTTGCCGGTTTCTTTTTGGTAGTCTTCGAGCTTATCGATAAATTGTTTTTGTCTTAATTCGACGTTATTTTTAGAATCGCTCATAAGTAATGCTCCTGTATTATTTATTGAGTATGCCCCGTTTCCGATGCTTGTCGGCGTGGAACGGGGCTTTTGTTTATTTAGATTTTAGTCTCCAAGTTTTGTCTCTGTTCGCAAAAATCATTGCTGCAGAAGTTGCACATTCCATCGCATTGAGTTATGCTCTGAAGTATTCTGACAAAAAGTCTTTTAATTTTTCTTTTCACTTGTTGCTCCTTAAATCCAAGTTCGAACTTCATCATCATTAGAAGAAAGAGGTGCTGCATCAATATCATAAGTTCCGTCTCTCTCTATTTGTCGTTTGTGTTCCGATGCTTTTGACAGAACAAACACCTTCGCTGCTTTTGGTGAAATATTCTTGATTTTGTGGTCTTCGCCCCCGGATGCGATTTTTTCACCAAGTGACATGTTTTTAAGAATGTCGTAAACATCAATTTGCAAATCTGTATCTCCGAGTGCTTTGGCAATATTATCAGCTTGTTTTTTCATCAGAAGAATTTGTGAAAGGTCTTTTTTCTCGAGGTCAGTCTGCGCATAAGCTGAAGCTACCCACGCATTTAGAACGGCTTTGCCCAAATAGGCGTCGTCCTTGCTATCGAAAACGTAAGCAATTTGATAACGTTTGTTAGATCTTCGCATATAAACATAACGACCTTTTCTGCCTTCCATCCAGGTGCCGTAATAGTAAAGTCTGTTCTTTTCAGATAGGCAGACTCCGTTGCGTCCGATTGGTTTATCGATGCTGGTACGCATCATAAACAACTTCATGTCATCAACATCAACGTTTCGCATTTTAGATTGAATTCCGTTCTCCACCATATATTCAAGCTCTTCATTCCATGCTTGGTTGCGGCTTCGCATTTGTAATACTTTGCCGTTGCTGATCTTTTTGTTAAGAATTTCCTCAATAAAGAAATCGATCAAATTTGAATATTGACCAAACTCGATGATATTCCCCGATTTAATTTCCTTTATAAGTTTTTCGGGACGTTCAACCACATTACCGCCTCTATAACCCGGAAAGGATTTATCCGCCCAGTTTTTGAAATCGAGGAAATCTCTTTCGATCGGTTTAGCTTGAGCATTGTATGGCCAGGTAAATATTGATTCGATATTCAGCTGAGCGCACAAGCTCCTTACTTTGATCTCGTCGACTTTCACTTTTACTCTTCTAACCCGACCTCCGGCAAAATCTTTTGCTCTGTAATCTTTGCCATTATCAATGATTACGGCTTCCGGTACCCGGCTGCCGACATTAAGAAAAGCATTGTAAAATGCTTCGAGCACAAAATCTGTATTGGGATCTTCAAGATGTAAAGACCATCCTAACCATCGACCGGTTAGGAAATCCCTCCAGACTGTAATCCACGGATAGATAGGTTTTCTGCTCCGGTTATCTTGATAGAAAGCATGTGGGAATTTGCTAAACCAATTATCCAAATCTTCCCGGAAGTTTTTATCTTCAACTTTAGCGATTGTAGCAGCATCGAGTTGACGGTGATCTGAGACCCAGACTTGCCCCGGATACAGATTAGAGTAATCTCGTTCTACATAGTTCGCATATCTTTTATTATAAGTTGCGGGACCTTCTCTTTTCAGGCAAATTACAGAATCCGGGTTCTCTGATTTTAATCTTCGCATAAATGCAGATTCGCTCGGGAATTCATCAAATTTTAATTTTGAATTGATTTGGAATGCGTAACCGAGTGTTGAAGTCCAACAGCTTTTGGAAGATCGTTTGTTTTGATCCATGAATAATTTATAGAAATAGTCGTACCATAAATCATCAACCGTGGTTTTACCGGCGTTCTTTCCGTAGCCGGCAAGAAGTGAAACGGCTCCTTCAGTTTGAACTTGTTTTAATATGCGTTTAATGGATTTATAACTGGTTGTAAATTCCGGATTATTGGTGTTCCACTCGAAAACAAATCTGTGCAGTTTTTGACCTTTCAAATTCTCGCATTGAGTGAGAATTGAAATGTATTTGTCTGCCTTAATTCTGTTGTACTTCGGTTCGTTTTCGTAAGCAAGTTTAAACATTGGGTCTGCTATCAGTTCTTTGATGGGTTTGGACTCAATTTGTGCTATTTCCGCAGATTGATCCGCCGCGGCGGACTGTGTACATTGTTTGTTTGTGAGTTTGAATTTAAGTGAATCGGGCAGTTTGGGATCTGAAAGCGAAACATGTCCTTCACCTTGAATTTTGAAATATGTGGGATAGTAACCACGTGCAACACGTTGCCGAATTTTTGCATATTCTTTTTGAAATGAATAAGAGCTTTCAGCAGTTAATTCTGCAAGTGTTTTGATGGAGATGTTGTCTTGATTCGGTGAATGTATCATGAGATTTAATCGAATAGTTCTGATTGACCGGATAATTTTTTATGGCCATAATGATTAACTGTTACGGCAAATTTCTTTTCGGATCTGGCAAAGTGAGGTAACTTCACTGGAGGAAGATGACCTGTCATAATGTTTAGGTACCGAATAATTTTGTAATTTCTTTTAGCGTTAGTAAAAGGAACGATCCAGTCCGCATCGAATGGGGGCGGGTTATCTTCTGTTATACTGCATGCTTTATAAATCGTTGAGGTCGATTTCATTGCCAAGCTTGCGAGATCCTCAACAGATGCATGTTTTTTGTGAGTGAGAATTAATTCGGCTTTAAGCTCTCGCATTTTCTCAATATGTCCAATAGGTGTTTCTACCATTCCAAACTCCTTTAAAATTTGTAATAAAATTTGGTGTATTTGTAATTGTGCTCATTGACATAATTAATTAACTTGAGACAGATGGTTTGGTTATATTTAGATTGAATTATATTCATGCGGCTTTAGATTCAAGAGACTCTTTAACTATTTGGTTTATCTTATTGAGCATCTCGGTATTTTTCCTGTCGCCCTTCAGAAGCATAGACACATAGGATTTAGAGATTTCTAATCGACGAGCCACTTCAGCTTGATTAATAAGTTTTTTATCGAATTTTATAATGCTCATGGTGTCTCGTTTTAAAATAGTTGTGAACCTTTATACACAATATACAATCGTTGACTTTATTTATCAAGTATACAATAGATTATTTTTATGAGTGTTGGAATTCGTTTAAGAAAATTTGGAAATGATCGATTCGGTAGTGTGAAAAAATTTGCCGAGGAGTTGGGAATGCAGCCGCCCGCACTACAAGCCTACCTTAACGGGAGTCGAAAACCTGGTACGGAAATTCTGCAAAAATTGAACTTGATGGGTTGTGATATTAATTGGTTACTGACTGGAAAAAAAATGGAATACACTAACAGTGGTTTTAATAATTATGTCAGCGACTTTAGAGAGAAGCTTCATGATTTGACAGAGATGGAGAATCTACGAAACGAAAACGATGAACTACGGAAAAAAAATATTCAACTTGAAAAAGATTTAGAAGCAATTAATAAAATTCTCAATCGATCATAGTGAAGATTCTTGAATGTCAATGTTAAAAAAAAATCGATAACTTATTAAGCAATAAGAGTTATTTAGGAGGCGACAAATGAAAAGCATTTTGCGATCAAATCTTTTAATTACTACCATTACGGTTATGTTGTTAGCGGTTGGCTGCTCTTCTTTCACCGAAATGGAGGGTACGGAAATTTTGAATCTTTATGATTTCTCAAAATATTCTAAAGAAGGTTTTTTATTTACACCCTACTCCTATGCAGGGGAATATGAGTCGATAGGGATTTATGAATATGAATTCACACCGGATATAAAACTTTATTCTTCGATCTCAGATAAACAAGATTTCGCGAATTATGTCAGTGCACCTTCAAAAATTGCAAAAATTAAAACAGAGGAAGGGACAAAATACTACTTACGTGAGCAGGTTAATTTTAAATACGTCTATGTTGGAATCCTTGATATTAACGATGTTATCGAAAAAGTTTATAACGAAGCAAAAGCACACGGTGCAGACGCATTTGCAAATGTTGTTGTTGAAAGAGAGCCCAGGACACATAGCGGTGTCCCTTATGTTGTTACGATTTTTAAAGGATTTGCAATTAAACGGAAGTAACATGAAACGCACAAAATTCCAGAAATATAGGGCGTGGGCAACAATAGCGATACTGAGTTTGCTAACGATTTACGTTTATTAACGTTTAATTGTCGATTTTTATTGGTAGCTGTTTGTTCGGCAGATTGGATAATCTGCCGTCCATGTTTGCGGTGTTTATTTGTTTTTATTTGGAACTTTTTGTATTAGATTACGTACAGATGTGAAACAATTATTCACACAATTGGTTCAATATGAAAGAGATACCGGGCATCATTGCCTCCTCACTAAAAATATAAAGAAAGAAATAAGACTATGTGGGATTTAGTAAAGGAAATTTTGACATCCCCATTCGGAAGCTTCGGATTCGTTTTTGCTGTTTCGATAGGGATATTATCTTTATTCACAAAAGCGGGTCAATTGTGGGAGAGGTTTAAAACAATTGGCAAAATTGAAGCGGCGATCGATAAAATAAAAGAAGATGTTGCTGAAATAAAGGCGTTTATTCGAACCTTCCGGCAAGAAAACACAGCGTTTGCACAAAGAAAAAGCCCTTTGAGATTAACAGAAAGGGGCCGCAATGTAGCCGAGGAGCTGAAAGCTGAAGGAATAGTTGAAGAGAGTTGGGAAAGAATTCTAAAAAAGATTAACAGCAGAATTGAAACCGATGCAAACCCATATGATATTCAAGAGGCTTGTTTAGAAGTTGGAGAAAGTTATTCTGACTTTCTAAGTGATAACCAGTATAACGTAATTGCTAATATTGCATTCAAAAACGGCAATAAGCTGAGTGATTATGATATTATTTTTGGTCTGGTGATCAGGAATAAATACTTTGCCGAAAAGGGGATCTCGCTTACAGATGTAGATCTTCATGATCCCTCCGAACGGTAATACCATCAAACCTATTTCCCCAGATTTCTTTTCCTAATTGGGCTTCGATTTATTTCACTACCAATTGGAGAAATGATTTCCCTTTTGCCGTTTGTATTCAAATACGGAAATGATCTGGCGAGGATTTAATAATCTCTGGTTTTGCATTTAGGAGAAATTAAAATGCCAAACCCATGGAAAAGAAACGAAGATTGGATGGTGATGGGATTTTTCAGATGCTGTTTCTAGCGCTGGGATATTTATTTACAAATTTTTATTCGGATGAAAAAAACTGATCTCGAAAAAATGGATATGTCTGCTACAGACATCGTTTTCGATGTTGTCAAAAAGGCACTTAAAAATGGCTATATTCATGCTTGGTTCACTTGGTTAGAATGGATAACGATAACTAGTGTCATTTTTATAGCTGCAGCAAAGCTGGATGACTGGTTTTTAAATTCAGTAGCCTGGCTGTCTACAGTAATTGGTTTTGTGAGTGGATTGGTAGTTGTTGAAGACATATCAATAAAGTTTTTCCCATGGCTAACAAAGCGTCCGGCAATTGCAATTGTGATTGCTCTAATTATAAATCTTGTCGGTTTGATTATTATTTTTAGTATAGTTTTTGGGTTGCTAAATGCGATTAAGGAGATGAATTGAGTTTTAATTAATTGTAGTTTTCAATATC
>JAIPBD010000012.1 GCA_021739765.1 Melioribacteraceae bacterium | reverse complement strand
CCAATTCCACTTTATTCAAAATTGCGATTGCTGCTTGAAACGCATCCGGAAGTTTAAATCTATGTTTTTTTCTCAACTCTGCAGCTAAATTCGCAACTTCATTATCAATTGGCAATGTTTCAAAACTATCCAGAAGTAGTTTTATGGAATGCTTTTCGCTTTCTTCAGCTCCAACTAATAATTCTGCCCTTGTAATCGGACTGATAAATGAATTTTTATTTTTCTTTAACCATTCCGTAGCTTTCTTTTTCCCATTCAGATGATCTATTAAGATCACGGTGTCAATAAGATATTTACCTTTCATTGAATTACCACTCTGATCTTAATTTTTCGACATATTCATTTCCATCAATATTTTTATCTTTCCAAATACCGGCTGTTACAGAAAGAGCATCTGCTTTCTCTGATTCTACGTTTTCGCGATATTGTCTTAAGGCTTCTCTTATAGTTTCGGCGGTTGGTTTATTTGTCTTTTTAGAATAATCATCCAACCATACTTTTATTTCTCTCGGAAGTGATATTATAGTTCGGATCATTGTGGGATTTCCTTTTTATTTATAATATATCACCGCAGTGATATATAAGCAATTGAAAAACAATAAACTTCCTGAATAATTTTGCATCATTTTTAACCTACTGAGGATTTTTGAATCAATCACTTTACTTTGGATTGAAGTTCGCTTTCGAATTCCTGGTTTAACAACTCAAAGACTTGTTCACCGAGGGTGTTGTAGATTTTTAATATTGTTCGTGCAGACTGATACCTGCATGCCGGTAAGGCATGGTCTGCGGCTACTGGAATTTTGAATTTGAATACGGGAGCAATAGAAAAGTCCAACTTTTTAAGACTAAGGCAAGTGATGAAAAGTTGGACTTTCGAATTCTTGGTTTAATAAATCGGCTACCTGTTCACCGAGGTTGTTGTAGATTTTTAATATTGTTCGCGCAGACTGAGAGTCTGCGGCTACAGGAATGTTGAGTTCGAATACGGGAGCAATAAAAAAGTCCAACTTTTTGAGACTAAGGCAAGTGCTGAAAAGTTGGACTTTCGAATTTCAAGTGAATCAGTAGAGACGTTGCAATTTGGCATGTCTCAACAGTACACAAATCATTATTTGAGTAATAACATTTTCTTTGTCCGAACAAAATCCCCTGAGGTTATACTGTATAAATACAATCCACTCGCTAAATTACTTGCGTCAAATTCAACGGAATGAAATCCGCTTTCCAATTCTTGGTTTAACAATTCAGAGACTTGTTCGCCGAGGGCGTTGTAAATTCTTAAGATTGTTCGCGCAGACTGATGCCTGCCTGCCGGTGAGACATGGTCTGCGGTAACAGGAATGTTGAATTTTATTGTTGTAGTCGGGTTGAACGGATTTGGATAGTTTTGCATCAATTCAAATTTTTCCGGTGTTCCTAATTCTATTTCTGCAACATCTGAGTATTCGAACTTGCCGTCAAAATCGATTTGTTTTAATCGGTACTTAATTGTTCCATCAAAACCTGCGGGGTTTTCAAAAGCCTCGAAGGTTTTGCTATCAATAAATGAATATGATTGCGGGGTGTTTGTTGTTCCATGTCCATCAACAAATCCAATCACAACCCAAGTTTTTTTATCGATGGCTGAGCTTGTCGAAGCCCTTTCTACTTGAAAGCCATAATTATTCAATTCGGTTGCTGTATTCCATTTTAACTCTACCGAACTACCATTAACTGATGCTGTGAAGGCTGATAACTCAACCGGAAGAACAACTGTCTCACCGTTTTCCCATGCAAGAAATGGGTAACCATCATTTTTTACACCCGAAGGATCAATCTCCCAATAATTGTTTGTACCATTCTCTGTCTCCACTTCAAAATCCCAAGATGCGTTGATGAAGGTAGAAATTGTTTTCATATCTGTGGTAGTCAATCCTGTTCCGCTTAAACTAGTTGTCATCCCGGAAGCTTCTGTATCCCAAAAAGAGTTAAACGTATTTGATCTTCCACTTCCTGTTAATCCGCCCACAAAACGTTTATCGTCGCCTGTATGCACAACAACACCGGTAGAGTATGAAAAATGAATACCGGTTCCACTAAAATCTGATCCTACAAGACCACCAACAAACAAACCCTCAGCCGTAACATTTACTCGTGAGTAACAGAATTCTACAACAGTACCGGTTCCAATTCCTCCAACTAATCCCCCGGCACTGGCATATTTGGTATCACCAGAAATATAATAATTAGTTGAGGTTACAGATCCGGTTGCAAAACAATTCGCTATATAAGCACCGTAGGCCGTGCCCGTCAAGGCTCCTACCGGGCCTGCCGCTGTAATATCTACATTTGTCAACCCTAAGTTTTTAATAACAGGGGAATTATCAGGAAAAGAGAACAATCCAACATATTGAACTCCTGGTCTATTAATAGTAAGTCCATCTATTATTTTAGAGTTCCCGTCATAATTACCCTTGAAATAAGTTGGTTGGAACCCAATAGGGCTAAATCCTAGACTGTCATTCCAAGTAACAGTTTCCGAAGCATCAATATCAGCAGTTTGCTTAAAGTAAGAAGCCCAAGAACCGGCATTTTCACTAACCCATCTTAATTCAGCTAAATTCGAAATCAAATAAGGATCAGCTTCAGTTCCGGAACCGGCCGGTTGAGATGCTGTAGTTTCAGTTGGCTCGGAAATTAGCCAATCATGATCACCCCAAGCCGAATTGCCGTTCAAAACTCCGCTTAAAATTCCGTTTTGCAGCCAATTTTTAGTTGAAGTCCCACTTCCTTCATTCATTCTGTAATAAGCAATTAAATTTGGTTGAG
Source organism: Melioribacteraceae bacterium (assembly GCA_021739765.1). Lineage (GTDB taxonomy): Bacteria > Bacteroidota > Ignavibacteria > Ignavibacteriales > Melioribacteraceae > JAIPBD01. The sequence goes on along the minus strand of JAIPBD010000012.1, from coordinate 136,473 downwards.
ATCCGTTAAGTTCTGCTTGATAGTTATCTAAAATTTCCTGTGATGTTCTTTCATCGTTCCAAATTCTTATTTCATCGATTGCTCCTTTGAAATATTCACCGTTATCACCATTTTGTCCGAAATATAATTTTCTTCCGGTTACACCGGTGTTTATAGTATTCGGGAGAGTTCCAATCGATGAACCGTTAACATAAATCTCTGTTGTCGAAGCACCAAAAACATAAGCGATGTGTGTCCAAGTATCCGCAGTTATAGATGCAGTAGTAGAGTTGTAATTAAGCCCGTTCCATAGCCCTAATACGTTTAAATCTTGTTGAACAACAATATGAAATCTGGTTGTACCTTCTCTCATTGCAACAAGAGTGTGTGTCTGGTTGTGCCCGGCTTGAGCTTTCATCCAAAACTCCACCGTTCCAGTCGAAAAATCCAATGATGAATTGTACTCAACGCTTACATAATCTCCATCGCCATCAAAATTAACCGCTTTTGCAAGTGGATCACTAACTCCTGTTGTGTTTGTACCCCAAGAAGTTTCATTCTGAAAAGTAATATCACCAACCGTGCTTCCAACTTTATTTACGGAAGTTGTTCCGCTGCCTTCATCAAACTTATAATAAGCGATCAAATTTTCTTCCATTCCTCCCAATATTTGATCTTTATAAGTATCGATTTCGGAAGCACTCCGTTCTTCATCCCAAAATCTCAGTTCGTCTATTTCACCACCGAAGTATTCACCATTGGTTCCAGATTGACCCAAAGTTAGGTCTTTACCTGTTACTCCGGTATTTAATGCAGCTAAATTTAACGTACCTTGATATACACCATCAACGTAAACATCAGTGTCACTATTTTTAAATACATAAGCAACATGATACCAAGTTCCAGAATTTAGATTTACCGTAACAGTTGTATATGATGCTCCATTCCACATACCTAATGAGTTTAGATCTGATGCCATGTGCAGGCTGAATCTGGTATCTGCTGCATCACGTAAAGCAACCATTGCTGCATTACCGGAAAACGTTCCGGGTTTAACCCAAAATTCGATTGTCCCGGTTGTGAATTCCAACGCGGAATTATTCGGTACGGTCGCATAATCATTTGAACCATCGAATGAAATTGAGCTGCCCGTTTGTGCTTTCATAGAGATAGATAGAATTAAAACTAGCGCAAATGTTCTATAAAAAAGTAGTGAGTTCCTCATCTTGATTCCCATATATTGTTTCAAATGTTAGAAACTTAAGAAAAAATGCGACAAATCGTCTTTTTTTACAGATTGTAGGGTGGTAGATTTATTGATAATATGTTAATATTGATAAATCTTAACAATATTTATAGATCAATTATAAGATATTAGTAAACGAAAGCAATTTAACCGGCTTAATAAACGATGCACTTAAAAAGAATCATCCTCAATTATGATTAACAATTCACTCAAATGTTTTACTCTAATCTTGATTACTTTGTGGATTTCCACACTTTGCGGTGAATTATTAATTGCCCAACCTCAAAATCAAACAATGGTTGATTCTCTGATCAACGCATTTCTACATTCGGATGAACCGGAGAAATCGGAACTATTTCATAATAGCGTGCAAATAGTTTTCAGTCTGGATACTGCTTCCAAACGGCAGTATTTGAGCAGCTTGGTAGATTCAACCGAAAAATGGCAGGATGAATATCATTACAATTTGCTTCTATTTTATTCGGGTGTTGGTAATCTCAACCATACACTTGAGCAACTTGAGCGAGCTTATGATTTGATGATTTCTCAGGACAATAAAGGCGGAGCGGCTTTCGCGGAACTTTTGAAGTCAGACGCATACAAAAAAAACTTTATGTATGATTCCGCGATGGTTTCAATCTTAAACTCAAAATTGCATTATACTGAGGCCGGTCACTCCGATGGACTTGCTCACGTATTACACAAGATCGCCGATTTCCATTTTAGCGCGAACTATTTAGATAAAGCCGAGGAATATTACACTCAATTATTGGAAATAAAGGGGAATATTGGCGCATGGAATGAATGGCGACACGTTGTCGTAAATAATAACTTAGGTTTGATAGCAGAAAAACGCAGAAATTTTCAGGAAGCGGTTTCCATTTTCAACAACTCACGAGAAATTATTAAGAACAAACCACATGAGTATAATTCAGATGATACAGTTCGGTTGGGATACATTCATCGCAAACTTTCGGAACTTTATTTAAAAATGGAACAGTTGGAGAATGCGATTTCGTTTTATGAGAGCGCGGTTAAATTAACCGGAAAAGGGGATGACGCTGAAAACATGGAGTTGAATTTATTAAGAGCTCATATCGCGATTCAAATGAAAGATTACAACCTTGCTTTAAGTTTCTTAAATGAAGCCTCTCACTTAAATCAAACAGTTCAGAACGTAATAGTTACTCAAGAAATTTATGAAGGTTTCGCAAATGTTTATTCTGAATTAAATCAATTTGAAGAGGCAAACGGTTATTTTACGCGATATATCACGTTACAAGATTCCACAAGCAAAATTCAACACGATACCAGATACATGCAGATTTATGCCGAGAATAATTATAATAATTATTTAGCTGAGATCGAGAGGCAGAAAATTCGAAATCAATTCTTGATAATTTTACTTTTTACATTTATTACAGCGGCAATAGTGATTCAATTTTTATTTATTAAAAAACGCCGATCAGAAAAAATGGCTGTTAAAAAGAATGTTGAGCTAATAAAAGCTGAACAAGAAACGATAATTAAGAGATCAAGAAGTCAGTCTTTGAAGAATGGAAATGACCGCAATGGTAAACAACTTCAAGCTATAAGCAGACAGATTAAAAACTTAATTAACCATGATAAAATTTATACTGATCCGGATCTCAACCTGGAGAAACTCTCCAAAATTTTGGATACCAATAGAACTTATTTATCACGGCTGATTAATGAAGAATTCGCAATGAATTTTTCCGCATATATAAATGAAATGAGGGTAAAAGAGGCAATTCGATTATTCACAAAGGGAGAGCATAATAAATTCACCATTGACACAATCTCCAAGAAAGTTGGTTTTAATAACCGGACGAGCTTCATTGAATACTTCCGCAAATTTACTGGGGTCACTCCTTCAAAGTTTATTAAGGATATGGAATAGCTTACTTATTTTATCTTCTCGAATCAAATTAGATTCCGATTTCCAAGTTGAATTATTTTCCAAATCTTGAATAGAGCAACACAGATGCGGTAGAAATATAGTCCACTCGTTAAATTACTTGCGTCAAAGTCAACGGAATGAAATACGCTTTCGAATTCTTGGTTTAATAATTCCGTTACTTGTTCGCCCAGGGCGTTGTAGATTCTTAAGATTGTTCGCGCAGACTGATGCCTGCCTGCCGGTGAGGCATGGTCTGCGGCTACAGGAATATTGAATTTGAATCTGGGAGCAATAGAAAAGTCCAACTTTTTATGACTAATACAAGTTCTGAAAAGTTGGACTTTTGAATTCTTGGTTTAACAATTCAGAGACTTGTTCGCCGAGGGCGTTGTAAATTCTTAAGATTGTTCGCGCAGACTGAGAGTCTGCGGCTACAGGAATGTTGAATTTGAATGAGGGAGTAATAGAAAAGTCCAACTTTTTGTGACTAATACAAGTTCTGAAAAGTTGGACTTTCGAATATTGGATTATACTCCAGAGACGCTGCAATTTGGCATGTCTCTACAGTACACATTTCTTTATTTCATCAATATCATCTTCCGAATCTGATCGAAATTACCCGAGGATAATTTGTAAAAATATATTCCGCTGGAAAGGTTACTCGCCTTAAATTCAACCGAATAAGAACCACTTTCTAATTCCTGGTTTAATAATTCAGAGACTTGTTCGCCGAGGGCGTTGTAGATTCTTAAGATTGTTCGCGCAGACTGATACCTGCCTGCCGGTGAGGCATGGTCTACGGCAACAGGAATGTTGAATTTTATTGTCGTAGTCGGATTGAACGGATTTGGATAGTTTTGCATCAGCATTAATTCTGTCGGATTGTTTACCGAAACTCCCGTTGATATAGAAGTAATTTGATCAAGAGATTTGTATACAATACCGTCATCGGTTGAAAGGAAAACCGTACCATCTTCCAAAACAATTATTGACGCAACAGTTCCGCTCATCAAACCGGAGTTGTACGAAATCCATCGATCAGCCATTTTTTCATTAGAGAATACTCCGTCTTCATTTGAAGTGTAAATCCCGTTTTCCCAAGTAAGCACATAAGTTATTCCACTCACGAAATTTACACCGAAAATATTGAGTCCTTCAAATTCTTCTTCAAAACTCCATGTTTTTCCGTTATCGGTTGAAATGTAAAGTCCTAATCCTTCGTCAGCCGGTCCGCCGTAAGTTCCGACAAACAATTCGCCATTATCATTAATGTTGATTGACCAGATGAACTTGTATGGAATTTCGACCGACTCCCAGTTTTCTCCGCCGTTTGTCGATTTGAAAAGCCCCATTCCATCATAAGAACCGGTCCAGATATCGCCGTTTGCAGCCATCGCGATTGAATGAAAAACATTGCTCGTCAGCCCCGTATTTTTTGATTCCCAAGTTTCACCACCGTCTGTAGATTTGAAAATTCCGGAACCCCAGCTAGCCGCATAGATTGTGTTTCCGTCAACCAAAATATCGCGGTATTCATTCGCGGCTCCCGAAATGCTGATTTCGCTCCAATTTTCACCGCCATCGGTTGATTTGATAATTCCTTTCGAGCTGGTTCCGACGAAAATGTTGTCGTTATCGTCAACCGCTACTTTCCAGACCCAGTAATCGGAAACCAGATTTGTCCAATTAATTCCGGAATCGGTTGATTTATAAACTCCTGCTCCGCCCCAGTTACCGGAATAAATATTCCCTTCCGAATCGAGATCGAAAGAATAAATAAAAGATTCGTAGCCACTCGTTTCAACCGCCGACCAAACCACTTCTTTCTTTTCATTTCCTTGATATTCGGATTTGAGGTCTTCTGCAGTTAATGCTTTGAAAATAAATTTTACATCATCAATGCTTCCGTTGAAGAATTTTTGCGAACCGTTATTACTCGCGATCGCAATTTCACGGCTATTTGTCTTTAAATTCCCGCTGGCTTCTTCTTCGTCTTGCAATTCGCCGTTGACATAAAACCGGACGTATTCTCCGTCATAAATTACAGCGAGTTGATACCATTCACCCAGAACAGGTCTGCCGTGTTTCCAATGCAAAGTGTGTTTATTTTCGCCGACATAAATCGAACCGAACCAGCCGTCCCATTTACCCATTCCGAGCTGGTGACCGTCCCAATCGCCTTTCTCAACAATCTGCGAAGTTTTGTTTTCTTTTGCATTTACCCAAGCTGCTATCGTTAATGCTTTACCTTCGAAGGGAATATCATGAGTTCCGGGGAAATAAACCCATTGGTCTTCACCGTTGAAGTTGAGGGCGGAATTGATTTTACCGTCTATCCATTTAGGTGAGTTTTTGAGCTCGCCTTCATATTCTTTTTGAGCATCGGTTATATTTTCTCCTTCACCTTCATCAATTTTGAAATGAATGAAGAAATCGGACTTCGGCTCTTCTTCTTCCGGTTTAAGTGTCAGGTATCTTTTGTTTATTTCTTTTTCGGAAAGAAGGATGTTGTAAATCGTTACTTCATCAATTATACCCGTGAAAAGTCTTCCCCAATCGGCATGTTTGGCGAGGAAAAGATCCCCGTCAGTTTGAATAATTTCGCCTTCTTGTTCACGGTAATTTTCTCGAACTCCATTTACATAAATCGCCATTTCTTCTTGTGACGCACTGTAAGTGCCTACTACATGGTACCAGACATCTTTTTTCGGAGATGTTTTTGATTGAACGAATTTGCGTCCTTCGTCTGTTTCAACCGCGAATTCAAATTCTTCGTTTTTATTTGAGTGATGAAGCTGGTATTGATTTTCACCGTTTTTATTTACGATTTCAGCATAATTGTTACCGTCAGATGGATCAACGCTCCATTTTACCCAAGCTTCAACTGTAATCTCTTTGGTTGGATTTAATAAATCATTATTCGGAATCCTTACTTGATCGTCAGTTCCGTCAAACTTAAGAGAAGTGCCGGAGATTGCAACGTTCCAAAAAGCGGTACCGTTTAAGATTTCACCGTTAATTCCGGAAACAGAGTCGGCTATCTCGGTTCCGCCGTTTTCATCAAAATTCCAGCTTGCAACCATTCCGGATTTTGGTTCCTCTGGCTCCGACCCGAGAAACGATTCGATATCCGATGAGGATAGGTGCTTGTCGTAAAGCTCAACTTCATCAACAGCGCCTTTAATTCCAAAGTATTTGTAAGAGTTGTTAAATTTTTGTTTTAGCTGAGAAGCAATCTGGAGGTCACTTTTGGTTTTCCGTACTTCACCGATTTCGTTCTCTTTTTCGGCATTAAGTTTTCCATTAAGATAAATTTCCATTTTTTCTTCATTCCATGTAAAAACTACATGATACCAAATATCTTCTTCGAGTTCGGTTTCGGAATCGAGCACATCTTGCTTGCCGTCATCATTTGTGATTGCAGCTCTTAAGGTTTTCCCCGATTTCCAAAATTGTAGCGAGTATGCTTCATCGCTCCAATTCTTTTTTTCTCCTTTGTGAATCAATCCACCATAAGGTGTGTAAGAGTGAATCTTAAACCACATCGCGATTGCGCCTTCTTCCGTTAAATCAAGCGCGCCGTCATCCTCGTATTCTACACTAATTCTATCGTCATACCCATTTGAAAAAACCGAGCCGTTCAAATATCCTTCGCCCCATTTGGGACCTTCGAGTTCCGCGTCGTTCTCACCGATTAAATCGGAAGCTTTCTCGCCTTTCATTTCGTCAAACTGCCATTTCGCAACAGGTGTTACCTGTGCAATCAAACCGGAAGCATAAACTAAAAGCGCAATTAATAACCGTTTCATATCAAATCCCTTATCTTAATGTCAACTAAAATTTAAGCAAAAATTATTCCAATAAATTAATAGAATATGCTTTATCAGTTCAGTTATAAATCTATATAAATGTATCGAATTAGAACGGTGACTCAATTTGAAAAAAGAGTTTGTGTCGGATTAATGTTTGTACCCTTTTTCCAGCAGCGAGAATAAATTCAACCGAAAATAGAATGGGGCGGAGTAAGTCTGCTGCCCCATATCGTAATCATTTACAATGACGACATTTGTAGTTATTTGAGTAACAACATTTTTCTGGTCTGTACAAAATCTCCTGAAACTATACGTTATAAATACAGTCCACTCGCTAAATTACTGGAGTCAAATTCAATGGAATGAAATCCGTTTTCCATTTTTTGGTTTAACAATTCAGAGACTTGTTCACCGAGGGCGTCGTAGTTTTTATATTGTTCGCACAGACTGATACCTGCGTGCCGGTGAGGCATGGTCTGCAGCTACAGGGATATTGAATTTGAATACGGGAGCAATGGAAAAGTCCAACTTTTTGATACTTATGCAAGTGCTGAAAAGTTGGACTTTCGAATTCCTGGTTTAACAATTCAGAGACTTGTTCGCCGAGGGCGTTGTAGATTCTTAAAATTGTTCACGCAGACTGAGAGTCTGCGGCTACATGAATGTTGAATTTGAATGAGGGAGCAATAGAAAAGTCCAACTTTTTGTGACTAATACAAGTTCTGAAAAGTTGGACTTTCGAATATTGGATTATACTCCAGAGACGCTGCAATTTGGCATGTCTCTAAAGTACACATTTCTTTATTTCATCAATATCATCTTCCGAATCTGATCGAAATTACCCGAGGATAATTTGTAAAAATATATTCCGCTGGAAAGGTTACTCGCCTTAAATTCCACCGAATAAGAACCACTTTCTAATTCCTGGTTTAATAATTCAGAGACTTGTTCGCCGAGGGCGTTGTAGATTCTTAAGATTGTTCGCGCAGACTGATGCCTGCCTGCCGGTGAGGCATGGTCTGCGGCTACAGGAATATTGAATTTGAATGAGGGAGCAATAGAAAAGTCCAACTTTTTGTGACTAAGACAAGTGCTGAAAAGTTGGACATTCGAATTTCAAGTGAATCAGTAGAGACGCTGCATTTTGGCAGGTCTCTACAGTACACAAATCATTATTTGAGTAATAACATTTTCTTTGTCCGAACAAAATCCCCTGAGGTTATACGGTATAAATACAATCCACTCGCTAAATTACTTGCGTCAAATTCAACGGAATGAAATCCGCTTTCCAATTCTTGGTTTAATAATTCCGTTACTTGTTCGCCGAGGGCGTTGTAGATTCTTAAGATTGTTCGCGCAGACTGATGCCTGCCTGCCGGTGAGACATGGTCTGCGGTAACAGGAATGTTGAATTTTATTGTCGTAGTCGGGTTGAACGGATTTGGATAGTTTTGTGCGAGTTCGAATTCCGTTGGAATGGCTTTTTCCTCAACATCGGTTATTTCCCCGGTAAAATATATAAAAAACATAAACTGCATTTCATCGGTGCTGAGAGGTCCAAATCCAACTGTCTCGTTTGATTGATTGTTATATCTTGTTTCCAAGGTAACGCCTTCACCTTTTTCAAAAGTCATCGGTGGATCGAGCAATAAATAAGGAGGATGTTCCCAATCATTTGTCCAATAAATCAATTCCCCGTCCTTCGGACCACCTTTTCTATAAATACTAAACTCTTCCATTTTTTCATGAGCGTGAGACCAAATCTGAATTAGGTGTGCTTGCGCGTCAAAGTAAAAGTCCTTTATGATTGTAGTTCTCTTTTGGGGAGGTAACTGAAAATTGTAATTGCTGAAATTCCCATTTTTCGCGACATATTTAACATTTTCAAGCTCAGTAGTATAAATATTCAAATACGCTTCACCCGGAATAACTGAACCGCTTCGATTGGCAAAATGCATGTTGTGATCGAATCCTTCGTTAGGCGGAAGTTCGAGAGCTATTCCTTCAGGGAATGAGTATCTATAGTAGGGCGTTTGAGTTCCAACGAAAAATTTTTCAGGAAACAAAAAGCTCAGCGCTAATTGATTAATACCATTTGGCAGCCCGGTAGAATTTCTCATATCGCGGTAAACTCCCTCTTGGGGAGTAGTTTGACCTTTTACGTAATTGTATACGATATAATGATGAGATCCTTCCCGCATTGAAATTTCGAATCCGGTAACATAGGTTGGATTGTCAGTTTTAAACGATTCATACATCAAAAATTCTCTATCCCATTTATCCGCTGACCAAACATCGGTAGGACCGGCATGAAGTTGAAATCCAGTTGTAGGCGGAACCAGTTCTTTAAATTCAATTTGCTGATATCTTGATGTGTCTTCAAATAATGAAATGTCTGCCACTAGTCCGGCATCAGGTGCGCCGGCAAGAATCCATTCTTTAATAAATGAGATTTCACCCTTTGTTAACGAGGGTAAACCAAGCGGCATTAATCCACCGTAGTTAGCATGATCCTCATAATAATGCTCAACATCTTCTGCATTAATTTTCTCCCAGAGAAAACTTTTTTCTAAACCTGGTTGTCCGCCATCTGAGCTAACCCTTAATAATCCATCATCAAAGGCGGGGGTGTTTTTTGGTTCAACATCTATCAAACTTTGGTAGGCTAAGTCCGAAGTTAAAATTAGACCCGATTGAACAGCAAACGACGAGCCTTCGTAATGACACATCGTGCAATTAATATCAAAAATGTCGCTTTGAATTTTACTCCATGTGGAAGGATCTTGAGCTGAAATAGTGAGACTAGATATAAGAAGCAGTAAAAATAATTTCATTTTAATTTCCATTATATAAGACCAGATGTCTATTAATGTACGAGATTATGCTATCAATTACAATTTGGGTGTACTTACAGATTTTTGATAAATTGAGAATCGGTTCGCCCAAAACATATCACTTCGGAGGAGTTGACTTATTTGGATAATCGATCTGTTTTATTGTGAAAATACAAAATCTCCTAAAACCTTAGCCCAATACCCGCTCCGATCGTTCCAAATTGATCAATTACCGGATATAAGTTTAGTCTCTCATTGTTTTGATGAATAAAATAAAGTGATAAATCAAAAACGAGAAGGAAAGCGCCTTGAACCAACAGACCATTCCCATAACCCGATAATCTGGATGAGTTCTTTTCGGAGTTTTTACTCCGTTCTTTAAGATAAATTCCGGTCATTAGATATGCGGCATCCAATCCGGCGTTAAGCAAGAGAAAATTTTGAAGGAAGTTAGTTTCTTTTAATATTTCAGAATTTGTAAGGGAAGAAGGATCAATGCCAATATTTGAAGTATAGCTAAAATAAGCGATCGCGAGATTTACGGTATTCCACAACGCGTTAAATTGATGAAAATTTTTGACCTGCGCGTTTTGGGAAAGAAAATATCCGGTTGTTCCGGCAACAATATTGGTTGCTGCCCAAGCACCTAAAACCAACATTCCATTTTGATTGATATTCAGATGCTCTGTGTAAAAGTTGGTGAGGTCTTGTGCCATCAATATTTGTTGGGAAAAAAGAAATAACAAAACAGCAATAATCGTTTTCAAATCGAATCCTTTTTATTATTAAACCGAAAGCACATAGCTTCCGGTTCAATAATATCCATATTCGAGAACAATTTTACTAATCTCGAAACATATATTTCTTATGTAAAAAGTAACCGGCAACAAATACGATCAGTCCGGTAAGAAGAGAGAATATTATATTTTGGGTGAAAAAGTCCCAATTGCCTTTAGCCCAATTTTGCACAACTATTGGCGGGAAAGCGTAAGGGAAATAAATAATCTTATCCCAACCTAAAGCGAGTGCTGTGAGTATAGTTGCTAAAATTCCGACTCCGAGAGGAATGAAAAAATTCATAAACAGAAGACTTAATAAAAACTGGATGGCAATCAATCCGATTGTACTAAATATCATTTTGGAAAATAAAAAGAAAATCATTCCATACTCGCTGTATTCATTTGCTTTTGATTCGGGATGAAGCGCGCCGAGGGTTTTAATTGAAATAATATTTACGATATACAAAACCGCGATTGTGAGAACAACCAAAAGAATACTGGTCACAAATTTGGCGGTGTAAATTGAAATCTTGGGAACAGGAAGCGAGTATAAATGTTTCCATCCATTTGATTTATGTTCGTGGAAATTTATGTAGAATGTTGCGATGGCAATAAACATCGGTAGAAATAAGATCGTCCACATGTTTAATAAAATTCGTGTATAAATTGCCCACGGATTCATATTTTCATTAATCAACATTTCTGGTTTGTTATAAAATAGTAGAAACAGGAACATTTGAATAATTATCGGAAAAATAAAAACACTTAAAAAACCTATTGTGTTTTTGAGCTTGATTCCTTCAGTCCATATCGCTCTAAAAAAGTAATTTATATGATTCATTATCTTCACCAATTAATTGATTGTAATATCGAAGAACAATTCTTCCAATGATTTTTGGTTTTCAACAACCGAGTAAACTTTTATTCCCCCGGATGCTAAATCAAAAACAGCTGCCGCGGTTTTATCACGTTCGTTTAAGGAGATCGAAATTTTATTATTAATAATTTTGGGATTATAACCTTGCTTTGCGGAAAGTATTTGAACAGCTTTTTCTAAATCATCAACTTCAATTAAAACATTATCGATGGAAATTGTTTTCAAATCAGTCAGCGTTCCTTCAAACGCAAGAGCGCCTTTGTGAATAATTCCGACATGAGTGGCTAACTTTTCCACTTCGCTTAAAATATGACTTGAGAGAAATATTGTAACTCCTTCATTTCGTTGAAGACTAATTAACAACTCCCGGAATTCTTTTATGCCTTGCGGATCAAGTCCGTTGGATGGTTCGTCGAGGATCAATAGCTTTGGATTCGACAAAAGCGCAATGGCAAGTCCCAATCTCTGTTTCATTCCCATTGAGTAATTTTTAACTTTTTTATTCGCCGCTTCCGATAATCCGACAATCTTCAAAACTTCACCGATTCTTTGTTTCTCCACTCCCCTCAAAACTCTCGTGACTTCTAAGTTATCCTTTCCTGATAAATGATGATATAAAGAAGGAGCTTCAACCATCGCGCCGACTTCCTCTAAAATTGAGAGTTTGTCTCTGTTTAATTTTTTGCCGAAAATATCTATTGTATTCGGATTGGAATCATATAAGCCGAGTAGAAGTCTGATAGTTGTTGATTTCCCTGCTCCATTCGGGCCGAGGAAACAGTAGATCGAATTTTCGGGAACATTAATGTTAACTTTATCAACTGCTTTGAAACTTCCGAATGAATGGTTTAGATCGTGGGTTTGGATTACAAAATTATTCATACATTGTGTCTTCTTTTAGTTGGTTTGAATGAAAGACGAAATGAATGAAAGAATTGTTACAAATTTATTTTGGCAACTCGGCTTTTAATACAGCCCGTTTTGGCGAGGGGTAAGCTTCGATGGTTTTATTCTGATCATTAGGATCAAGGAAATCTGATAGAGATTCCCACTGCATCCAGTCGGTTTTACGCTGTTCTTTGATTGTTGTCTGGGAAATATCAACCGTTTCAATATTAATAAATCCGGTGCGCTGAAGCCACAAAACTAAAGAAGCAACAGATGGTATAAACCAAACATTACGCATTTTTGCGTACCGATCCTTCGGAACAAGTAATTCGCCTTCTTTTCCCTCAATAATCAGAGTTTCTAAAATCAGTTCCCCGCCAGGTTTTAATGCCGACTTCAATTCATAGAGATGATCGAACGGTGAGCGCCGGTGGTATAAAACACCCATTGAATAAACGACATCAAAACTTTGAAGATTGGAAGGAAGATCTTCCATTTTAAGTTGGAGCATCCAAACATGTTCGTCCGGGACATATTTTTTGATTGCATAAAACTGAACATTGCTTAGTAAAAACGGATCAATTCCAATTACCTTTTTGGCGCCTGCTCCTCGGATTCGCCAACAATGGTAACCATTTCCGCATCCGACATCTAGAACGACTTTATCCTTTAAATCCACAGCATTTTTTACCCGTTCCCATTTCCAATCCGAACGCCATTCGGAATCGATGTAATTGCCGAATATTTCAAACGGACCTTTTCTCCAGGGATGAAATTTCTTTAAGATTTCATTGAATTGATTTGCTTCGCTTTCAGGGATATCGGATTTATGACCAACTTGAATTGCAGCCGAATTCAAATCTATTTTTGAGGGTTCGATATCGGGGAGCATAGCCAAAACTTTCAACCAATTATTATAATCCCCGTGATGGCGTAAAGAATTCATCTTTTCGAGAATTTCCTGAAAGTGTTTTTTTAATCCCGTTTGGTAGAGACCTTTTTGAAGTTTTTCAAGATTTATCATTTTTTGGCAATCATTGAAGCGAAATTAAAAGTTTGATACCATAATTCACACGTAGTAAATCCGGCAGCGTTAATTCTTGCAAAATGATCGTTAATCGTTTCGGGCACAAGTACATTTTCCAATGCTTCCCGTTTCCGGCTAATTTCCAGATCACTATATCCGTTTAAACGTTTAAAATCATAATAATGTTTAATCTGTCTCGCTTCCAAATCGGCATCTTCAAAAGATATTTTTTCTGAAAGAATAAGCACGCCGCCTTTTATCAATCCATTATATATTTTCTCCAACAATGTTTGTCTTTTTGCGAGAGGAATAAATTGCATAGTAAAATTTAAAATGACGACTGAAGCATCAACTATTTCAACATTATCAATACCATTATTAATGAATTCAACCCTGACATCACTTTTGTCCTTCCGGAAAATTTCCTCTGATCTTTTAATCATTGCTTCCGAATTATCCACAGCGATTATTTTAATATTTTCTCCAACTATATTTCTTCTCATTGAAAGCGCTGAAGCTCCGAGAGAAGACCCTAAGTCGTAACAATTCGTGTTTGGTTTCGCGTAAAGTTTAGTGAACATTCCAATCATGGAGATAATTAAACTATATCCAGGAATTGAGCGCTGAATCATATCTTCAAACACATTGGCGACCTTTTCATCGAACTTAAAGTCAACCATGTCATCAAGCGGAGAATTAAATATTTCGTCTTTTTGCTTCATACTGAACTTTTGTGTTATTTTTACTTTTATGTGAATTATAACTCGATATCAAATATCATTAGAAATAATGAATATCAATTTAACAAACGTACTTATAATTCCTTATTTTTGGATTCAATTTTTAGAATGAAACAACAAGATAAATCCTAGGGCTTGTTAACTTAAAAATTGAATAACTATCTCGTCGGATTGCAATGCAATTCAAATAAAACTTATAGGGGATTTGGGAGGCATGAAAATTATCGTACTTGGTGCCGGTCTTGTCGGCAGCGCAATAGCTTCTGATCTAGCGAAGGATAAAGGATTCAAAGTTACTTCGGTTGATCTTAATGAAGAAAATCTAAAAAAATTAAAAAATCCGGATATAGAAACTAAAGTCGTTGACGTATCTATCCCCGAAAACCTAACACCGCTTTTAAAAAATTGTGATATCGCCGTAAATGCTCTTCCGGGATTTCTCGGATACTCAACACTCGAAACAATAATTAATTCTAAAACCGATGTAGTTGATCTTGCATTTTACGCGGAAGATCCCTTTAAACTTGACGAATTGGCAAAAAAGAAAAACGTAACCGCGATAGTTGATTTTGGTGTTTGTCCCGGTGTAAGTAATATTATTGTCGGTAAAACCACATCTTTTCTTGACAAAACCGAATCCGTAAAAATATTCGTTGGTGGATTGCCCCAAACCCCGCAAGGAATTTTTGATTATACCGCGGTCTTTTCACCAACTGATGTAATTGAAGAATATATTCGTCCTGCAAGATTAATATCAAATGGTGAAATGGTTGTAAAACCCGCACTATCAGAAATTGATGTAATTGATTTTGAACATGTCGGAACCTTGGAAGCATTTAACAGCGATGGTCTGCGCACCCTGCTCAAAACTACCAAAGCAAAAAACATGGTCGAAAAAACTCTGCGATTTCCGGGTCATGCCAAACGAATGGAGTTTTTAAGAGAGTTTGGATTTTTTGATGAAGAGAAGATAAAAATCGGAAGAAGTAAAATTTCCCCGATGCAATTCACGTCAAAGGTTCTTGAAAAAGTCTGGCATTCGGATTCAGACGCAAAAGATTTTATTGTTGTTAAAATCGAAATTACCGGAACGAAACGTTCCGAATCCGTTAAGTTTGTTTATTCGATGTACGATAAATACGACGAAAGAAATAACATAACCGCGATGGCAAGGACTACGGGTTACAGCGCGGCAATGGGTGTAAGAATTATCGCGAAAAATTTGTACAATGAAAAAGGAATAATTCCTCCCGAATACATCGGGAAAAAAGAGAAAAGTTATAATTTCTTTATGAGCGGTTTGGCTGAACGTGGAGTTATAATCAAGAAACTTTAATTGAGATTCTGAGCAAAAATAAGATTGACAAATTTTACTAAAGAAATCGACATCCCAAACCTGCCTGAACAGGCAGGTTCATTTTGAAATTTTATAAATTAATTTATTACGAGAACAAACAAAACAGATTCAGTTAAACTATTTCAAGCATTCTTTGTATCGGCAATCTTGCTTTTTCGGCGATATCATGCGGAACCTTCACTTCGAATTCTTCATTTAACAAACAATTGTACAAATTTTCTAAAGTTATCATTTTCATGTATTCACATTCGGCTTCTTCACTTGCTGGATAGAATTTTTTCTCCGGCGCTAATTTTTGCAACCGATGCAATATCCCTTTTTCAGTAGCGATAACAAATTCATCTGAATCCGATTCATTTACACGGTTAATCATTCCTTCGGTAGAATAGATTCGTATGTTTTTGCAGTCATCGTACATCTGGGATTTTAGCATACAAGATGAAGAACAGCCGCACTCCGGATGAATCAAAAACTCCGCATTTGGATGAGTGTGTTTGACATCATCAAAAATATTTTCTCCAATTTTTTCATGAACGTGACATGCACCGTCCCAAATTTCCATTTCACGTCCGGTTACGGTTTGTGTATAAAGCCCCAAAAATTTGTCGGGCAAAAACAATATCTTTTTTTCTTTTGGTATTGATTCCACAACCTTTACCGCATTTGAAGATGTTATACAATAATCACTTAAAGCTTTAATCTCCGCAGAAGTATTTACGTAAGAAACAACAACCGCTTCCGGATGTTCACTTTTCCATTGTGCTAATTGTTCAGCGTTTATACTCGATGCTAAAGAGCATCCGGCATCCAAATCCGGGATTAATACTTTTTTATCCGGAGAAATTATCGATGCGGTCTCGGCCATAAAGTGAACGCCACAAAAAACTATTAAGTTGGATTCTGTTTTAGCGGCAACTTGAGAAAGACCAAGCGAATCCCCAACAAAATCAGCTAAATCTTGGATTTCCGCAATCTGATAATTGTGTGCAAGAATTACCGCCTTCTTTTGATCACGTAACCGTATTATTTCATTAATAAAAAAATTGTCGTTATGCATCATTATATCCTTTCAGTTCTTATTTAAATCTCATCGATAAATCGAGGGCTTTTACAGAGTGAGTAAGCTCACCAACCGATATAAAATCAACACCGATTGAAGCAGCCCATTTAAGTTTGTCCAAATCCATATTTCCAGAAGCTTCGGCTTTTACTTTTCCGTTTATTGCATCCATCGCAATTTTCATTTCTTTTAACGACATGTTATCCAGCATTATCACATCAACTTTACATGACAAAGCCTCTTCAACTTCGGAAAGATTGGTTGTTTCAACCTCAATTTTCAAATTTTGTTTTAAGTTCTTTCTAACTTGTTTTACGGCTTTCTTGATAGATCCCGCGACTTTAATATGGTTGTCTTTAATCATCACCATATCATAAAGTCCGAATCGATGATTTTTCCCACCGCCAACTTCAACGGCATACTTATCTAAAAGTCTATGTCCGGCGGCTGTTTTTCTGGTATCGAGAAGCACCGTGTTGTATTTTTTTATTTCCTTCACAAACAAATTTGTCTTTGTCGCAATTCCGCTCATCCTTTGCAGAAAATTCAGCGCTGTTCTTTCGCCGGTCAGTAGCGCGCCGTGCGGACCTTTCAATGTCATTATTATATCTCCGTTGGAAACTTTATCACCATCCTTAACTTTATTTTTTACCTTAATTTTTTTGTTTATGGATTGAAAAACTTTCTCAACAATTCCGAGGCCCGCGATAACTCCTTCTTCTTTTGCAACAATAAACGCTTCGGTATTTAGCTTTTTAGGAATCAAGGCTTCCGTCGTAACATCGCCACTTCCGACATCTTCGCTTAGTGCGAGTTTAATTAATTGGTCAATTTGTTTGTCTTCAAAATTCATCTAATTTATAACCTCAGTTTGGATTTCCCGGTTTTTCTTTTGGACCAAATTGTAAGGCTGTTTATCAGTTCCGTTATAATCCTCTCTAATATGACCGCCCCGGCTTTCTTTTCTTGTTAAAGCTCCGTTAATAATCATTTTCGAAGTCACGAGTAAACTACTCAATCTATCCGAATAGTATTCATACTCCTCAAAATTCCAGGAAGTTTCAATTTCGCTGAGTTTTAATAACGCCTCCTTTAACAATTCTTCATTCCTTACAATTCCAACATTTCTATTCATAATTCTAGAAATAATATTTTTTGATCTCAAATAATTGCTTTCAACTAATTGATTTACCGAATACGAACCTTCTTCTTTCACACCAATTTCTATTTTATTTCCTTCATTGATTGATTCTTGAACCGCCCGATAACCAAAAACCAAACATTCCAACAACGAATTGCTGGCCAATCTGTTCGCACCATGAACACCGGATGAGGCAACTTCTCCAAATGCGTATAAATTTTTTACGTTGGTTCGGGCATTCAGATCTGTTTTTATTCCGCCGACCATATAATGCGCAGCAGGCGAGATTGGTATTTTATCCTTTCTGATATCAAGATCATGTTTCAGCGCTTCATTAAATATATTCGGGAATCGAGATTTAATGTAATCACCATCAATGTGATCCAATTTTAAGTAAACACAATCCAAATTTGATCTGAGCATTTCGCTAAAAATTGCTTTTGAAACCACATCCCGTGGAGCGAGTTCGGCCAACTCGTGTTTGCCAATCATAAATCTTTCATCTTTATGATTAACAAGGTATGCGCCATCGCCACGCGCGGCTTCGCTTATTAAAAACGTTTCACCTGATTTAGAATAAAATGCAGTCGGATGGAATTGTATAAACTCCATATTTCGAATTTCCGCACCGGCGTTGTATGCGAGGGAAACACCATCTCCGGTAGAGGAGTGTGGATTTGTCGTTCTGAAATAAATGCCTGAAGCTCCGCCGGATGCCAAAAAAATATTTTTTGAACCGAACAAATAGTCTTCCTTTTCATCCCATTTAAATCCTCGTGCTCCGGCACAAACCTGATCTTCACAGATCAAATCATGAATTAAAGTATTCTCGAAAACAGTTACGTTTTTATTGCCCTTGATCATGGAAAGAACAAAGTTGACAATTTTTTCACCGGTTGATGTTCCACCTGCATGAAGCACTCTTCTCCGGCTGTGGCCGCCTTCCAATCCTAAAGCAATTTCTCCATTCAGCAAATCAAACTTCATTCCGCTTTTGATCAGCTCTTCAATTCTTGTAATTCCTTCATTTACCAAAATCTCAACTGCCTTTTTATCGCATAAATTTCTTCCGGCTTCAAGAGTATCTTCTACATGGTTTTGAGTAGAGTCGGTTTTATCGATGGCCGCGGCAATTCCGCCCTGCGCCCAAAACGAACTGCTGGTTTTAAGATCGTGCTTAGTTATTAAAGCAACGGTTCCATACTGTGAAGCATGATAAGCCGAAAATAAACCGGCTAATCCACTCCCAATTATTAAATAATCGGACTGAAATTTTTTCATATAAAATAGTTAAGAACTGATTATCCTAAATTCACAAAAAGAATTAGGTTTTCCGGAAATGGATTAAACAAACATTTTGTTTTGTAATAGAATTCTATTTTTATTTTTTAGCGTAATCTGATAACGTCACTTCCTCCAAAGATATTATCTACGTTATAATTAAAAGGAGGTTTTGAGTATAATTGAGGAGGCACACTTATATCAGCGAGGTAAAGTTTACCAACGAATTCCTTTGTAGCATCAACCAAAAATGCTTTTTTAGGTAATGCCAGAGTTAATGTGGCGTCGGCAATCACTGAAGGTTCAAATATTTCGCCGGTAGAAGGATCAATTCCCGAAGGTATATCGAGTGAAACAACTGCAGAGATTGATGTATTTGTTTGAATAATCATATCGGCCGGTAAATTTTTCGGCGATCCTTTTAACGAATAACCAATTAATCCGTCGACGATCAGATCATAATTATCAAAATCATTCTCCTTGCAACTCTCACAAATTTTAACACCTAACTTTTCCAAAATATTCAATTGTTTTAGAGGAATGCCTTTATACTCAGATTTATCTTCCGATAAATACACATGAACATTCGCTCCAAAATTCGATAGCCGTCGTGCGCAGGATAAAGCTCCACCTCCGTTACCACCCTTTCCGGCAAGAACGGCAACCGACTTACCAGATGGCTGCGAATTTAGAAATTCATCAGACGAAAGTCTCGCCAAAGCTCTTCCCGCGTTTTCCATCATTTGAACTAAATCAATATGGAAATCCTCGACCATCATTCGGTCGATTTCTCTCATTTCATCAGCAGTTATGTGCGGTATTGAATTCGGATACATATTACCTCTGGGAATTATTTTTGATATACGATTTTACCATCTATTACAGTATAAAGAATTTCCGTTGATTTTATTTCCGCAGATGGAACCGTAAGGATATCATTTGAAAGAACTACCATATCGGCAAGTTTTCCTTTTGTAATCGATCCCTTAATATTTTCCTCAAACGCCGCATAAGCAGAGTAGATTGTAGCTGAACGTAAGGCCTCCATTCTTGTCATCGCTTGTTCCGGAAAAAATGTAGAGCCATCATCCAATTTTCTGGTAACTGTCGAATAATAATTTTGGATTGGAGAAACATCCTCCACCGGTGCGTCGGTTCCGTTACAAACAATAGCTCCGGCCTCTAATAATTTTCGCCATACATAGGCGCCTTCTTCAGCGCGGTCATATCCGATTCTTTGTGGAACAAACACTGCGTCAGAAGTGCAATGAACCCCTTGCATTGCTGGAATTACACCAAGTTCGGCAAATCTCGGAATGTCCTCATCGGTTAAATGTTGGGCGTGTTCAACTCTCCATCGTAAATCTTGATTTAGACCATATTCAGTAATCACTTTTTCATAAACATTAAGAATCTCCCTATTTCCCCTATCGCCAATTGCGTGAGTACAAATTTGGAATCCATTTTCAATTGCTATTCTTGCTGTTTCTTCCAGGTAAGCGAGTGTATTTACTTTCTGTCCAAAATGTCCGGGGAGATCTGAATACTCCTCTAACATCCATGCACCTCTTGAACCAAGCGCACCATCAATATAACGTTTGATAGATCGCACAGTTAGCGTACCGTCTCCATAACCATCAAAACGGTAATCTTTTATTCGGGATTTTAGGCTGTCGTTGTTTTCACCAATCATTAAATACAATCGTAAATCATTTTTTTTCTGATCAACTAATCCTTTAATAACATCAATATCCTCAAATGTAGAACCTGCGTCGTGAAAGGATGTTATTCCTTTTGAGACACACTCGTCAATACCTAATATAATTTCCTTCTCGATTTGCGATTTTATTTCTTCTGAAGTTCTTTTTTCGAGATCTTTTTTATAAAGATTTGTTACCAAAAATTTCGCTGTTTCTTCTAGCACGCCGATAGGATTCCCTTCCGTATCTCTAACAATCCTGCCACCTGCCGGATCTTTTGTAGAGTTGGAAATTCCTGCCAGTTCCATTGCTTTTTTATTTGCAAATATTGCGTGACCGCTCGCGTGATTTAAGATAACCGGATTCATTTTTGTGGCTTCGCTTAAATCATTATGCAGTGGATATCCTTCAATATTAGGATTAGGTTCGGGATCAAATTTTTCTTGGTGCCAGCCTCGACCGATAATCCAATCCCCAGGTTTTATTTTATAAGCTGCTTCGGATACCATAAAAACAACCTCGTCCCAACTCGCTGCCGATTTTAAGTTTAATTCAATCTGCGATTTCCCAATTCCTCTTAAATGAGCATGGCTTTCAATAAATCCGGGTATGAGTAATCTGCCCTTCAAATCAACTACTTGTGTCTTTTCTCCAATCCTTCCCCGGACATCTTCGCTACTTCCGACAAAACTTATCGTATCGCTATTTACCGCAACCGCTTCTGCTTCGGGGAGATTAGAATCTACCGTTTTAACATTTCCGTTTATAAAAACTAAATCGGCTTCTTTGATGTCATCGTAACATGACGAAAGCGATAAAGCAGTTATTAAAATAATAGTGGAATTAATTAGTTTTCTCATTTTCCCTTCATTCTCCTTTGAATACAGGTTTTCTTTTTTCAAGGAATGATTTAACTCCTTCAATATAGTCATCAGTTTTACCGGCAATTTCCTGACATTCTTTTTCTAAATCCAGTTGTTGTTCAAATGTATTTTCGAAGGATTGATTTATCATTTTTTTTATCAAACCTAAGGCTTTCGTGGGCATTTTTACAAGTTTTTGAAGCAGAATTTCAACCGTTTCATCTAATAATTCAATCGAAACAGCCCGGTAAATTAATCCCATTTCTGAAGCTTCGGCGGCATGTAATTTATCACCCAACATCATAAGCTGCGTCGCGGTTGCTATTCCGACTAATCTCGGTATAAAGTAACTTCCTCCGCTGTCGGGCACCAATCCAATTTTTGAAAAAGACTGAATAAAAACAGATTCTTCTGCCGCAATTACGAAATCACAAGCCAATGCGATATTCGCTCCGGCTCCGGCGGCAACTCCATTAACTCTGCAAACTACCGGTTTTTCAATCTCTCTTATTAATTTCACAATCGGATTGTAAACCGTATCGATAATATCACCCAGCTCCGATAATTTTTCACCTGTGGGCGAAACAGCTTCGGAAAGATCTTGCCCCGCACAGAACGCCCGACCTTCTCCGGTTAATAAAATTGCACGAATCGATGGGTCTTGCCTGCAATTGTCCAAAGCAGATTTTAGTTCTGCTCCCATTTCTCGGTTAAAACTGTTTAATACGGTGGGACGGTTGAATTTTATTCTACCGGTTGAATCGGTCTTTTCAAAAACTATTGAGTTATAGTTCATATGCAGTTAAACTTAGTTTTAAACTGCTTTGAAAATAGTCACGATTTAGATCAAAAAAAAGTAGTGTTTTTATTATCTAAAATCGATTCTTTCTATGGCGACAATTATTGATCTGAATCTAACCCGACAGCACCAATATCTTCAACTATTGCCAAGTTCTTGTTGAGATATTTGTTTTTCGTTGCGAGCGATTTTCAATTTTAGATTTTCCATGTCCCAAATTGGGAATATATATTGCATTTTGTCTATCTATATGTTCGGTCTTTTTGATGAAGAAAGAATCAAGGAAGGAAAACGGTTTTTCCATGCGTAGGTTGTCATTTTGAAACGATTAACTTTCTATTTACCACACATATTATTTACTTCGTTAATATTCAATATTGGTACGTTACCCAAATTAAGTATAGCCTCTATTACAAGCTTGCTTTCTTTAATCGCTCTATTTCTGCCCTAATTTCATCCACAACTTCTTTGTTTTTAATTACCTTTTTATCACCAGTCCGAGTCGAAAAAATCACAAAAACTTTTCCACCATATTTCTTTTCAAAATCTTGAAAACTTGAACTCATTCTTTCGGTAATCTTATAATTTCCAAAGTTTGAATTTGCCGTAATTGGCTTTATTTGGAGGCCAAAGGCTTGTTCTCCAACTTTACCAATGTAATCAATATCACCCGCGTGGTCTAATTCAGGGTCACTCTCTTCAAATTCTATTTCTGGAAATATTTTAGAAAGGCCATCATTAATTACAGATTTTTCAAGCAAAAATCCATCATAAGTGCGGACAATAGTAACTTCATAAATATAATCTTTACAGTCTTGCAATGTTAAATCCTCAAATGCTGCTGTCCACTCAGGGATTACAACTTCTGTTATTTTTGCATATAGTCTTTCTCCAAGTTCATCTAGTGTTTCTTTGGTTATTTTAACACTGTCTTTTTTCTTCGTATATGCTTTTTCAAAATAATATTTTTCCCATTCATCAAGTGCTTTGGGTTGACATTCTCTAATTAATGCCATAACAGCATCAACTTTATTTGGTCTTGTAAGTTGATATGTATTGCTTGTGTAGTTTAATACTTTTTCCTTTTTGCCAAAAGGATTTGCGTATTTAATAATTTCCTTCTTTGCCATATATAATTTACCTTCCCGTTGAATATGAACATAATCGAGGTAATCCATTTTCTCGCCATTTCTTTTCAATAAATTCTAGATACAGACTTGATAAGCCAGTAATAAAAAAAACTTTAAAAGAATAGTTCTTATGTTTATTTTCAACTATGTTTATACCATTTCTAAAATAATACTTTGAATGATTTGTGCTATTTATAAAATCACGCTCATCATTTGAAAGATTGAGCGTTAATAATTGAGTTTTAGTTTTAATTGGTGAAAGTACTTTAACATTGTCCCCCTTAGTTATGTTCTTCTTTTTATTTCCCCTTTTGATAATTTTATTTTCAAGGATGTATGGAACTTTACCGGAAGCAGACATTGCTTTTTTTCTATGTGACTGTGAATTATTTTTGTAAATATCCATACTAATCCCCGACCAACCAGCATCTTCAAACCCAAATAGATGATGAAACACTCTACCTTTTACATCATCTTTTGCTATTCCATTGTAAATAATTTGCCCAGAATTTAATTCATGTGGGGGTGAGTTTTTATGTAAAGTGTGTATTACAGGCTCATTTGTCCAAATCCAATAACAACCACCACCATCAGGAATATTGTTTAGATCTTGTTGAGATTTAATTTCTACATAATCAACTTTCTCCAATTTTGAGTTTGGGATTTCAACATTTTTAATTGCTTTAAGAAATTTTTTCTCTTGATTAATCCAATGTTGATTATGCATTTTCATTTTCGAGCTTTATGAATTTATCTTTATTCTTGTATGCATAACTTCTATTCGCATTTGCAAATCCATTTTTAATTAGGTGAGCATTTAAAAATGTTTTGTTCTTTAAGTACAGATAAACCATTAAATTATTTTGCTCATCGTGTTTAGTTTCATCATATTTCAAAAAGACTTTTTGCCCTTTTGTTTTGAGTTGTAAAAATTCAATGGCTTTGCCATTTGCTTCTTTTTTTTCTCTGACACCAATTAGTCGAACAACCAAGTCATTATTTAATCTCACTAATTCAGAACTTAATATATCTTTTACAGAGAAGTAATCTTCGCGTTGTGTTGAACCATTATTGTCTATTTTAGAACCGTATTGTAACTTTTTAGGGTCAGTCTTTTTATCGAATTTATGGAAGTCTTTAAAAACATATGGCAAGTCTTTTATTTCATTCTTGAAATCTGCATTTAGTTTATTTTGCACTAAAAACTCATAATCGGTATCGAAAATGTTACCTTGATTAACTTCAAGTTTTTTTTCTATAAAAGGAATAAATTCAGGATTCATTTCATATCCAACTGAATTTCTATTTAGATTTCTAGCTGCAAGAGATGTAGTTCCACTCCCAAGAAATGGATCAAGAACAGTATCCCCAACAAATGAAAACATTTTAATAAGTCTTTTTGGCAGTTCTTCAGGAAACATAGCAATATGTCCATCTTGCCTTGCTCCACCAAAATACCAATGACCGTCAAAATATGTTTTCCACTCTTCTTTAGTCATCTTAGATTGCTCTATTAGTTCTCTATCAGGTTTTATAGGTGTTCCAAGTTTTTTAAACAAGAGAATAAATTCATAATCTATTGATATAATACCGTTTCTTGGTGTTGGATAACTCCCCATTAAAGAAGCTCCGCCCGTTGTATTTGAAGTTGTTTTTTTCTGCCAAATTATCGCTCCCATATAGTCAAATCCAATTGCTTCGCAGAACTTTATTATTTCTGTTCGGATAGGTATTACTTTATATCTACCATAATAAACAGCTCGTGCAAATTGGTCCCCGATATTAACACATAAACGACATCCATTATTCAAAACTCTGTAACTTTCTTTCCAAACAAGATTTAAGTTGTTAATATATTCTTCATAACTGTCATTATAACCAATTTGATTTTCTGTTCCGTAATCTTTTAATTGCCAATATGGTGGAGAAGTGATAACTAAATCAACCGATTTATCTTTTAATTCAGCCATTTTACGGCTGTCTCCATTTATAATTTTATGCTTCGTTTTAAAACTCATTTTCTATCCTTTAATTATACTACAAAGATACTATTGTATTTCTTGTTATGAAATTTATCTTGTGAAGTTTCCCCAGTTTGCTTCTAACTGTATTATAAATAAATGTAGCCACGGAATTACGAATTACTTTTGCGGTTTACGAGATAAACTCCTAATAAGATCGCGATCCCGCTGAGGATCATAATTAATGTAACTTGTTCCGAAAGAATCAGCCATGCGGCAACCACCGTTACAAATGGTTCTAGATATAAAAACGCACCGACTCTGGTGGAATTCATTTGCTTCATCGCAGATGCCCAAAAAACGTAAGCGATCCCGGAGCAAAATATTCCCAGAAACAGTATTGCCGCCCAGCCGTTATAAGATAGAGTTTTGACCGCTATAATATTTTCCGCGTTGATTACAAAGGGTGAAAGAAGAACTACCATCATTAAAAATTGGTAAAGTATTGTCATTAACGGCGGATAATTAAGCGTGACTTTTTTTCCCGCGAAGGAATATACAGCCCATGTAAAAGCGCTGCCAAGCACCAATAAATCACCTTTGTTTTTTATCAGATCAATCGCGGTGATATCTCCTTTGCCAACCAAAAGCAACAGTCCGATAAGAGCGATCAGTATCCCAATTGATTGTATAAAGTTGATTTTTTCTTTGAAGAATAATATTCCGAGGAATACCATAAATATCGGTGAAAGACCAATAATCCAGCCCGTGTTGGAGGCAGAAGTAAAATTGATTCCGATTACTTGAATGGTAAGATGGAGAATTGCAATAAGCGACAGAACAAAAATCCCTAAAAGATCATTACCCTTGATTGTGAACTTTCGTTTTGTGTAAAGGGCAATTAAAGCAAGTGTTAGGGCGCCGAAACCTAATCGAAGATATATTATTGCTGTCGGAGCTAATTCGTCGAGCGCTAATTTAGTCGCGATAAATGATATTCCCCACAGCGTAATAGCCGCAAGCGGTTTAAAAGCAAGACGAATGTTTTCATTTCTCACAAATTTATCTTTGGGGTGATTTTCGAATTTATATTCACGCTGCAAAGATAAATTATTTTTTAATAGCGCACCTCAACCGCGAATTCAACCAAATAATCCCTTTTTGTGTAATTTGTTCTGTTAAATGAATCAACATCAATAATTATTTTAGAACCTCTCAGAAGATGATATGCGGCACCGAAAATGATTCGATCGTGTAAGTCATTGTCGGGAAGCATTTCAATTTCGAAATAATCATATCTTCCAAAAACGCTGAATCTATCTTGAATGATTTCGAAATCACCGAACATCGAATAACCACTCTGATCATAAGAATTCCCAAAATTATCGACAGAAGTTCCAGCTTCATTTCCTTTTCCGGAATAATATGCGCCCATGAGTGTGAGTCGCCGGTTCTGATAAGAAAGGTATCCGGAGTTTACAATAAAATCGGGAGCGATTTCAACATTTCCCTTTCCAAAAGTGCCGAGATAACTTAGCTGTAAGCCTGGTATCGTTGTTGGAAGTGGACGAATAGAAACTCTACAATCAAACACTTTATTTGTGTTTTTTTCGATTGCGTGATAACCGCCGCCGTTGTAAATCCCTACGGCAATACTTCCATACTTTCCCGGGTAAGATTTATTCACATTTACTTTGTAATCAGCGTCCATTTCGCCGCCAAGTAATGTGACTAACGTTACCCCATAATCAGCTGAACTTAGAATTTTGTTTCTATCCAAAAACATAGATCCTTGAACACGATACTTGTTAATTTTCTGTTCGAAATCCAACCAAGGCCTGCGCACCAAACCAAACTCAACGTAAGTGTGATGTAAAAAACCAGCCGTGCCAAATAAATAGCGGAGGTACATATATTTTAATCGTACTTCGATATCTCCTTCGCCGTCGCCATCCTGATCCACGGAAACATCTTGTGTAATTCGAGCTGAAAAGTGGTCATCGAATTTTTTCTCAACGGTTACATATCCGCGTTTGAGATTAAATTCGTTGAACTGAACCCCCTTTACTTCTTCTTTCTGATATGCCAGAAACCATTGACCCGAGAGTTTTAAATCGTCAAGAAAATTTTGAGCCGTCAGCGAACTCGCAATAAGCAGATTAAAGGATATAAATATCCCTAACATTATTCTAGTTTTCATTCCAAATCCCTTAATTGAATACAAATCCTGAAATGAAAATAGCCAATTAATAAAAAATCACAAATAAAATTTCTTCCCGGATTATGCTATGAATCAGGCTATTGAGAGAGTTTTGAAACTGGTTTCTTTGAATTAAACTATCGGGCTGCTAAAATTAAGTATCCCTTGAATACGATAAGTGTAGAATGATATCAAATACACTTAAAATGTTCGAATGGTTGTCGGCAGCTGTTACAATAATGTAAAGATTTGCAGGCGGTAGATCCAAACTCACTTTTTACGATAGTTTTACCGGAATCGCAAAACGGGCAAACAATTTGTTTCTCAAGAAAGCTTTTTAAAAAACTATCGTTATCTGTTTTGCCGGGTGGTGCAATTCCATACTCCTTTAATTTATTTTTTGCTGTTTGCGTCATCCAATCGGTAGTCCAGGGTGGAGAAAAAGTCGTTTCAATCTTGATGTTTTTAATCCCCGAAGCTGCCATCGTATTACGAATTTCATCCTCTATCGCATTCATTGCAGGACAACCGGAATACGTTGGAGTGATTATTACATTAATTAAACCATCAACGATTTCAACTTCTCTCAGAACACCGAGCTCTTCGATGCTTAATACGGGAACTTCGGGATCTTTAACTTCGGCCAAAAGTTCGTAAATATATTCTTTTGTTAAAGTCATTTTACCATTCGGCGTCAGGGAATGATCTCGCAACAATCTGCATTTCCGCTAGCAAGTGTCCGAGATATTCGGAATGGTTTCCAATCCGGCTACCTTTAGAATAATCAATTACATTAACCGGTTTTACGATTGTTGCTTTCTCAAATGTATCCGTTACAAACTCATTCCAGCTTGTTTTTAAATTTGAATTTTTAACGACAACTCCTTCGCCGGAAAGAGATTCAACAACAATGTCATCTTCGAACAATTCATTCGTAAACCGCCACCTTTCATTTACTGCCTCTTGAATTTTCGCGTGGCTTTCTTCGGTTCCATCTCCCAATCTTAAAATCCACTCTCTGCTATGACGAACGTGATATTTAACCTCTTTTAACGATTTTACAGCTAAACCCGCCAACTCATCAAAGGAACTTTTCGATAATTCTTCGTATAAAAAATAGGAGTAAACGTCATAAAAAAATTGTCTCGCAATAGTATAAGCGAAATCGATATTAGGTTGTTCAAGTAATTGTAGATTTCTGAATTCAACAGCTTCGCGAAAGTAGGACAGATCGTCTTCTGTTCTGCCTTTATTTTCAACTTTTCCCGCCAGACTTAAAAAAGATTTTGCTTGCCCGACACAATCCAATGCAACATTTGCCAGGGCGATATCTTCTTCTAAAATCGGACCATGTCCGCACCATTCCGACAATCTATGACCAAGGATTAATCGATCATCTCCAAGCCTTAGAAGATATTCGAATAAATGTGATTCTGTCAAATTTGAGATTTTACTACTCATCACATCCTTACTCCTTTTGGCACAGAGTAAAATTTCGGATGTCGGTAAATTTTGTCGTTTGCGGGATCAAAAAACGGGCCTTCATCCTCCGGTGTTGAAGCAACAATTTGATCTGATGGGACCACCCATAAACTAACTGCTTCATTTCTTCTCGAAAAAACATCCCTCGCGTTTTGCAGAGCAATTTCAGAATCCGCGGCATGGACACTACCGGCATGTTCGTGGGGTGCACCGGTTTTTGCCTGAACAAAAACTTCCCAGAGTTTATGTTGTGAATCTTTCATGCTAAATATCCCCAATTGAATAATTTATTATCACCTTGTTGTTCTAGTTCAACGAAGAGTGTTTACTCGCATAAGCTTCCGCCGCTTCCCGGACCCAGGCACCGCGATCGTGAGCGTCGTTTCTAACCTTTAACCTTTCCTTATTTAGCGGACCGTTCCCTTTTACGACATTCCAAAATTCCTCCCAATTAATCTCACCAAATTCCCAGTTTCCAGTCTCTTCATTGTATTTTAAATCGGGATCCGGCACTTTCAAATCAACAGCAATTGCTTGGGGCACCGTTAGATTCACAAATCGCTGCCTTAGATCATCATTGCTGTTTAATTTTACTTTCCATTTCATCAGCTCGGCAGAATTAGGTGAGTCTTTATCCGGTGGACCAAACATCATCAAAGTTGGCCACCACCAGCGATTAAACGCTTCTTGAACCATTTCTTTCTGTTTCTTTGTTCCGCCGGCAAGTTTGGAAACGATTTCATATCCTTGCTTTTTGTGAAAATTTTCTTCCTTACAGATTCGTATTAACGCCCTCGAATAAGGACCGTAGGAACTTTTAGCAAGCATAGTCTGATTTATTATCGCGGCCCCGTCAACCAACCAACCGATTAATCCGATATCCGCCCAAGTAAGTGTCGGATAGTTAAAAATGCTGGAATATTTCGCTTTTCCATTATGTAAATTTTCAATCAATTCGGAACGGTCAACTCCGAGGGTTTCGGTTGCGCTGTAAAGATACAAACCGTGCCCGGCCTCATCTTGCACCTTTGCCAAAAGCCCGAGTTTACGCCTTAAACTGGGTGCTCTTGTAATCCAATTTCCTTCGGGCAGCATACCTACAATTTCCGAGTGAGCGTGCTGGCTCATCATACGAATCAGTTGCTTTCTATAATTTTCCGGCATCCAATCTTTTGGTTCAATTTTTTCACCGGATTCAATTTTTCGTTCGAACTCTTTAAGTTTTTCTTCCTGGGACATGGCGGGTCTTTCTTTGTTATGTGAACAAAAATATACGATATCTTAATTAAGCAGTCAACACGCTCAATAATAACAAATTTTGTGAATTGAGCATATTCGTTTAAAAAAATCGAAGAAAAAGCCAAAAAAAATGGTACTAATGAAAATTTATCGTAGAAGTACGTAGTCCGATTTAAAAATAATTCACTACCATCTATTGGAAGTTCGTTGGTTTGTTGCTGACGACTGCTCTCCTTGTGTGACCCGGGCCTCGTGCCCGGGTTTTTTTATTCCTATAATCCGTTTTGAGCAGAATTACTCATTTGGAATCTTTATTTTAGGACATAGATGTTCAATTTAATTCGGCTAAAAGATGAACAATTCCATCGGTAATTTTTTCTATCCCGCCTCAATTTGTATAGTTGGTGCTTCATCAAAAGAAAAAAGTATCGGGTATGAACTTCTAAAAACTATCAAACATTATGGATTCACAGGAGCAATTCTTCCGGTAAATCCCAAAGCCTCCGAGATATTGGGTTATAAATGCTACCCAAGTATAAACCAAATCCGTGCAGATATTGACCTCGCGGTAATTGTCGTTCCGAAACAATACGTTCTTAGCTCAATCAAAGAATTGCTTGATAAAAATGTTAAATCAATTGTATTGATTACAGCGGGATTTAAAGAAATCGGTAAAGATGGTGAAGTGCTGGAGAACCAAGTACTTGATGTGATAAAAAGAAGCGGAGCAAGACTTATCGGCCCAAACTGTATGGGAGTAATCAATACACTCGAAGAAATCCGGCTAAATGCTACTTTTGTCGCTGAAAAACCGGCGACTGGAAAAACAGCGTTTCTTTCTCAAAGTGGAGCTTTGGGGGCTGCCGTATTAAATTCACTTAGGGAATCGGATATTAAATTCGCGCATTTTGTAAGCGTTGGCAACAAAGCGGATATCAATGAAAATGATTTGATTTCATTTTGGGAAAGCGACAAAAATATTTCAACAATCGCATTATATCTTGAAAGCTTCGTCGACGGGCAAAAATTTATTCAAGAGTTTATACAAAGAACGGTTACAAAACCTCTTATTACATTAAAAGCCGGCAGATCGAACGCCGGCATGAAAGCCGCTTCATCTCACACCGGTGCTTTGAGCAGTCGGGATCTTGTTGTGGACGCAGTATTAAAACAATTCGGGATTATTCGGGCGAATGATCTTAATGAACTTTTTAATACATGCAAAGGATTTGAAAATTTTCCGCATCCGGATGGAAATAGAATCGCGGTAATAACAAACGCGGGCGGACCCGGAATTCTTGCGGTTGATAATCTTGAGTTTGAAGGACTCCGACTCGCACAGCTTTCGGAACATACAAAATCGGAATTGAGAAAAATTGTGCTGCCAGAAGCAAGTGTCGAGAATCCTGTTGATTTGCTGCCGGGAGCGGATGCCGATTTATACAAAAATGTAAATGAAATAGTTGTAAAGGATAAAAATGTAGATGCGGTAATTACTATTTTTGTTGAACCGGTGATGGTAAAACCCTTCGAAGTTGTGGAATCGATTTCATCCATAAAATCGGAAAAACCCATTTATCAGGTGGATATGACTTTGCCCGAATTTTGGGAGGAATACAGAGATAATTCCCAAAAACATATCCCGCTATTTAAAAATCCGGAAGATCCTGCGGAAATAATTTCGAATATTCTTTTCTATAAAAAACAGAAGCAAAAAATTGAACAATACTCCGATGAATATAAGGAGCAGTTGAAAGGTCAAAACAGCAGAGAATACGATTTCCAAAATGGATTTATCTCACAAAAAAATGTCGCCAATATCTGCAACACTTATAAAATACCAATCACAAAAGATATTTTTATAAAGCCGGATGATCTAAAATTTATAACGCCCGATTATTTCCCCCTTGTTATAAAGGGAATCGGCGCGAATGTAATTCATAAAAGTGAGTTAAATGCTGTAAAGTTGGATATTCGTTCAATGGATGATTTAATGATCGCCGCGAATTCAATCAAACACAGGTTTGATGAATTTCACTTCAACCTTGACCAATACCAAATCCAACCCTATCTAAAAGCAAAACACGAATTGTTAATTGGAGGATATCGCGATCCTTCATTCGGACCCATAATTATGTTCGGAACAGGCGGGAAATACGTGGAAGTAATCTGCGACACTTCGACTAAATCGGCTTTTCTGGTTGATGAGGATATTGAAGAAATGATAGATTCTACTTCAATCGGGAAAATTCTGAAAGGTGTTCGGGGCGAAAAACCGGCTGATCTGGTTAAGATAAAATCAATAGTTAAAAATGCGGCTCGAATGCTTACCGAATGCGGACAAATTGAAGAGTTTGATATTAATCCATTAATCGTAACAGAGAATGATCAGATTTTCGCGGTTGATGTAAGAATCAAGTTTTCTTAGGAGTTAGTGGAATTTTTAACAATGGTTTTTCTTCCGTAAATATTGAAAAGTAAATTGCGATTATCGCGCTAAACCCGTTCATTACATAAAAACTAATTATCCCTTCATTTCCGCTTGACCAGAGCAAAAATTTAATTAAGATAGTTAATTGATAAAGAACCAGCATAAAATGAAACAGATTAATTTCCATAGTATTGTAGGAACTGCGGATCGTAATTTTAAGAACCTGAAAAGCTACTGCTAAGCTTAATATAAAAATTAATAACGGAACGACTGTCGCCGGCAAAAACTGAGCAACCGCAAACAGAATTAAAGCAACAATAATTGAAGGTATAAGATTTTTTTTGAGATCCCCTTTATTCGCTAAAGACTGATATATAAATACCATTGGGATGGTGTAAAATGTGTGTGGATTAATCTTCAGCAGATATAAAATTGCCAGATTAATCGGGTCAGAAAGGGCAAGTATTAAAAAATAGGAAAAATAAACCGTTTTACGTTGACGAATAGGCGGAAAAATAAACGCTAACATCATCGCAAACACAATGATGTAGGTTATAGTCATCGTTTATCATGGGCAGAACGGCGGGCAGCCCAACCCAAATTCAAGAGTAAAATTTCCATTGCTTAATGTAATTACTTTTTTTCTAATTTCCACGAGAGTAAATTTTTCCCCTCCCAAATTGAGTAATTCCTGAACTTTGTCCGTACTGTAAACCATAAATCTGAACTCTTTTGGAATTATCTCACTTTTCGGGTAAATAACTTTTCTTTTGTTACCCAGGATTATCGCTTTTTTCTCAAAAATCGAAAACATCAAAATACTTTCAGTTTGTTCAATTGCCGATTCAATTTCAGTCGAATCTAATAAACCTGATTCGAGAACTTCGCCAAATTTTTCGTCGGCAACTTTTTTTTCCATTACTTCACCTAAATTTTCCGCCATGGCTTCTCCAAAAAGATATCAAATGTTGAACTTAATTTAATAATGATTTTTAAATTCGGACTACGTACTTCTACGATAAATATTCAACATTTTCACTTTTTGCTCTTATTGCGCCGAATTCGAAACAAAATATTGCATATAATCAGAATTGAAAATGACGAAAAGAGCTTAATTAGTCTTCAATAATCTAAGATCACCATGATTCAGATAATTAGTTTGAAGCTTTTTGGCGGATAATATCAATCACTTGAATTAAACGCTTAGAGGGAAGAGGTTACAATTTTGGTTTGCAATACTCAGTAAAATGAACAATAAATCTCATTCCGAATTTTTCGGAACAGAAAGCTTGGTTAACCTAAATTGTTTTTGATGTTTGCGTATTGAATCGCGGTTTTAATAAGTTCGGGTAAAGATTTAATATTCAATTTGGCCATTATATTTTGGCGGTGGGAGTCTATGGTTCTTTTACCAATTTTTAGATGTTCTGCCATTTCATGGCTTGTTAATCCTTCACTCAACAATTGTAAAATTTTTCTTTCTCTGGGCGCGAGCGCAATATCCGGCTGATGAGTTGTATCCATCATCAAATCATACTTTTGCATAATGACATCAATTTTCTCATCGTCGAACTCTTCACCGAAATAATTCTTATCGCTAAATACATTTGAAATTGCCATATCCAAATCGGTTTTCAGGCTGCTTTTAGTTATTAATCCTTTTGCACCAAATTTAATTGCTTGATAGAGGTACTCTTCTGATTCATGCATGGTAAGGAAAATCACTTTAACGTCGTTTTGTTTTTCACGCATTCTTTTTAACGCTTCGAATCCGTTCATTTCGGGCATCGAGATATCCATTAATACCAAATCCGGAGAAAATTCAAAAAACTTTTCAACGGCTTCAGCGCCGTTGGATGCCGAGGCGACAACTCTTACACATTCGTTGTTTTCAAGGATGCTTCCTATTCCTTCTCTAACGAGTGAATGATCATCTGCCAGCAGAATTTTTATTCTTTTATCTTGTTTTGGCATTTTCTATCTCAAAAATTAAGTTCGTCCCTTCGCCGATTGACGAATCAATTTTCATTTTGCCGTTAAATTTAGCGACTCTTTCTTCCATATTGAACAGACCAAGTCCCTTCGTAATATCTTCATCTTCAGCGCTAAATCCAGTGCCATTATCCGAAATAATCATTCTTAAAAAACCGTTTTGAACCTTTAATTGAACAAAACATTCTGTCGCTTTTGAATGCTTTAGAATGTTCTGATATGCTTCCTGCGTTATTCTATACAAAGTCAGTTCAAGCTCAGGAATATATCTTACTTGCGGTCCGGTGAATAGAAACTCAGTTTTAATATTCGTATGCTTATAAAACTTTACAAAAAACGCATTTAGAGCTTGTTCCAGACCTAACTCTTCCAAAAGTTTAGGTTTTAAAGTATAAGAAATTTCCCTCAGTTCAGTTATAATTGAATCAAAGTCGTTTATTAAATTTATTTCATTCCGTTTATTCGATATTTCGTTTTCTAACTGTTTTTGATAGCCGATTTTTAATGAGCTCAATTTTTGACCGACAGAATCATGCAACTCTCCCGCAATTCTTGATCTTTCTATTTCGAGAATTTCTTGTAAACGATCCGAGAGATTTCTGTATTTACTTCTCGATTCGATAAGTTCATTCTGATAATTAATATTATCGGTTATATCATGAAAATATATCTGTCCAATTTCCAAATCTGCAAAACCTTTAAAAAAGATGTCATAATATTTCCCTCCTATTTTTTCCACCAAAGAAATTACATCGTTTTCTTGTATGGAAATGGATGGGTTTTTTATCAAAGTGGGTAAAATATCATCAATAAATTTCGAGTGAATGTCTTCCCCCAAAAGAATACGTGATTGAGCATTTGAATCTATAATTCTACCATTTTTGTCGATACGCAAAACCGGATCAGGGTCAAGTTCGGCGAAAAGTGCTGTCAATCTCGCCGTTTTAAGTTCCATTTCTGTTTTTTCCAGTTGGTGTTTTTTAATTAGTGGGATTACGATATATCTGAGAACAACAATCGTAACTAAAATTAAAATGATCGATACAATAATGGAGAAATATATCGGGTTGGAAAGATTCGTTAATATTTCAATGTAGTAGTTTGCTTCTTCCTTTATTTGGGCTTGCAGAATCACCAGCATTGTTATCGATGGACCTAAATAGATTGTTAGTAAAAGTTTTTAAAAAACTATTCTTCGGGTTCATTACAGATTTTTCTTTCGAAAACTTGTTCAACGCGTCTAAAATATCACTTCTCGTAAAAGAGGGAATTATTTGTTGTATTTTTTTTGATAAAAAATATTTATCCTGATATTCCTTAAAGGAAATATAATCATCCTTCAGGTTTTTTCGAAGAAATGAAAACAGCTCTTTTTGATTCATATTTTACTTTCTGTTTTTAGAGGTAAAGTAAAACATTTTTACGAAAACGGACTAAGTATAATTACTATTTATTTTCAATTATGAGGAAAAAATGAAATTAGCACGTTTGATTTTAATTGTAGTAGCAATCGGAGTTACCGCATGCGGTCCCGATTTCCAAGTGATTATTGAAAGTGATACCGAATGGATTGCGTCTTATAATGGAATTAATATTGAAGGCGAGGGAAACAAAACTATTGACATACCCGACGACCAATCGATTTGCGTAAAATGCGAAAAGACAACAAAATCCGGATTTGTAGAATTAAAATTAATGGATCTGTCATCTGATTTATTTTCTAGTGATGTGCAGATACAAAGCAATCGAACTACGGAAGAATTTGGGCAGGCGGTTGTTTGTACGGATGTAGACGCAACATTAAATTAATACTTTGGCTCTTTTAATACTTGTTATTTTTAGCTATGTTTGAAGTTGTTTTTTAATACAAATGAGGAAATCTAATGAAAAAATCATTCTTAATGATATTTACAATACTTACGGTCGGTCTGTTAACATCATGTGTTGATGATCCGGCATCTACTGAAAATACCGAAGGTCAATTAGCTTTATTTTCTACACCTTCAGGAGCCACTATTTACTTAGATGGATCTTCTACCGGTTTAACTACACCTGATACGATTACAACTTCTGTCGGAACACATTCAATCTCGTTTCAGTTAACTAATTATGAAACAAAATCTTACGATGCTATCTCAATCTCAGCTTTTGATACTGACGCTGACAGAGGATTGTTGAGTGCTGATTTGGTTCCTGAATATTTGACTTATGGCCCGATTAAAATATGGGAAACCGGAAACGGAACTACAGTTGACCAACCAAGTGGTGTGGATCTCTCTGATGGAGCTACAGTAGCCCTTTCAAGCACCGGCAAACAAGCTACCGATATTTATTATACCGGAAGTAATTTTACAATCAGAAGTGCGGATCTTAATACTGCAAATGGTTTAACAAAAGTAACATTATTCAAAGCCGGAGCAAGTGCAGTTTTAACTGACGGTGTTGATTCTCCAGTTCAAGAATCAACTTGGGATAATAGCATGCCGGATGATATTGGAAATTATTATTTCCTTTATGATAATGACGGTAATTATTCTAAGTTTAAAGTTACAGGTTCAGGTGGTTCAGCAGTTACCGGTGATCCGGCTTGGGTTGAAGTACAATGGATTTACGTAAAAGCGACGGATGAAGTTAAATTCTAATTAGAAATTAATCTATTAAAAAAGCTTGTGATCAATTTGATTACAAGCTTTTTTTTTGATCGATCAACTTCTAAGTTTAGGGGAAAAGAAACCACTCTTTTTAACATAATCATTGTACCCCGCTTTAAAATGCTGCGACAACATTGCCTCTTCTTCTTTTGCTCTCATATAAAACAACGGTAATTCAATAAATATAACAACCGGTAGAATTATAAAATTTAGCAAAACAATTCCGGCCGCAAAGTCAGCAACAAGTTGAAATAAATATATCGGATGACGAATAAATTTGTAAATGCCATTCGTAACCAGTTTATCATCTCTATAAATTACCAATTCAGAGTGATAATTATCACCAAGCGTTTTTTGCGCAATTAAGATGTAGTATGAACTTGCGACATAAACCAGAATAAAGGCCAATCGCAAAATTTGTAAATCCCAGTTATTGGAAATTCTGCCAATATCAAAAATACCGAGGATCTGAAGTAACACAACTATCGCGGCAACATTTAGAGGTAATGTTTGAAGAATGCTCTTAGACTTGTTTTCTATGAGTGTGTTTTTTTTCTTTAATCCTTTTTTCGATTTGTTAAAATTCGAAGCAAAAGAGAGAAAAAACACAACAGCGAAAATAATATTTACCGGATCCATAAAAGTTACTCCTTAGGTAATTATCAAGTATTTATTACTTGTAAAAAATACTGATCGAAAAATTTCATTTACAATTTCACCCAAAAACAAAGATTTATTTAGCACAGTAATTGTAGTTCTAGTTGAACAATAATAATGATAAAAAATGGGAACCGGACAAACATTACTTTCAATTTGCGCATTTTCTCTACTCTCTGTTTTAGTGCTTAGAGTCAGCAATACATTTCTAACTACAAATTCCATGCTAATGGATACGAAGTTCGGAGTGTTGGCTGTTTCACTGGCAACATCATTGATTGAGGAAGCAAACAGTAAAGCATTTGATACAAAAACAGATAGTGCTTTTGTTGGAAATCTCAATGATTTGACTCCCGCTTTGGGTTTGGGCCCGGCAATGAATGAAAATCATTTAGATTATAATGATTTTGATGATTACAACGGCTATTCTCAAATCGATTCAACAATGCCATCCGCGATTTTTAATGTAAGTGCCGTGGTAACTTATATTAATCCGTCTTCACCGGAGTTAGTATCAAACACACCTACATGGCACAAAAGAATTACTGTGATGGTGAGCAGTGAGTCAATGAAAGATACAATCCAAATATCTTCGATTTTTAGTTATTGGTACTTCAGATAAGATGGGAACAAGCACATTTATAGACATATTCGGCTCGATGATTATCGGAGGAATTTTACTGTTAACTCTCTATCGACTTAATGATAGTACCGTCGAGAACATGTTTTCCAATAGCGGTGAGTTAATTGTTCAACAAAACATCGTGGAGACAGTCCTATTGTTAGAACATGATTTTCGCAAAATTGGGTTTTGCAATGATTGGCAGAAAATTCCGGTTCCCACAAATTCAATTTTAGTTGCTGATTCAAATGGTATCAAGTTTTTGACTGATGTTAATTCCGATGGTAACGTCGACTCATTACATTATTATCTTGGTGATACAAGTGAATTGAACCAGACACAAAATCCCAGAGATAGATTACTTTATCGTGTTGAAAACAATGCCACGCCCGATGGTTCTAATCTTGGTATTACACAATTCGAAATAACTTATTTTAATTCGCTTGGAGATACACTTTCATTTCCAATACAACAAACCGGCGAGATTTATACTATTCAAATTGATATCACGGCTGAAAACACTTCAGCATACAACGATGTCTATACCGCTGTTTTCTGGAGACAATTGAGGTTGACCGCAAGAAATTTAAGGAACCGATAAAAATGACCGGAAAAGCTTCATTATTTTTGCTGATGGGATTTAGTATCATCTTCCTCGTTGCAGGTCATAGATTTGGACAGTTGACAACAACCGCCGTTGGAAACCTATCAGACTATTACGAAGAAACCGTACTGCACAATATTGCTGTCAGTGGCGCAAATATTGCCGCAAATCAATTATTCTTTGATCCTACCTGGAACAGTGGTTATTCAAATATTGATTTCGCGGGTGGAACATACAGTGTTTCCGTTCAAACTCTTGATTATGCAAAAAACATTAAAAAGCTAACGAGTACCGCAACATACTTAAATGAAACTAAAACGGTAGAAGTAACTCTACAACCAAGTAAATTCTCCAAATTCAGCTATTACAGTGGTTATGAACCTTCCGGAATTTGGTGGACAAGCGGAGATACCGTTTGGGGTCCGACTCATATTCAAGGTTATTTGCGCGTTGACCAAAGCCCTGTCTTTTTTGGAAAAGCAACATGTAGAGATGGACTGTATGAAAATGGGTATTGGTCGGGTTGGTGGTGGAACAGAACTTGGGTGAGTACCGCGGATCCTAAATTTTATGGTGGATTTGAACAGGGAATCGATCTTCCGCTTCCAAATAATGGTGTTGACGAAGTTGAAACCGACGCTGATGATTCCGGTTTCAAATTTACCGGTCAGGATACAGTATTTTTAAATTTTGTTGGCGACAGTCTGAAATATAAATTCCACGATTCCGATCAAGACACTACAGTATTAGTTTCAGATATTACATCGAACGGAGTAATTTTCGTTGATGAAGGAACCGTAAGAATAAAAGGAATAATCTCCGGTCAAATTACCGTAGGAGTATCCGGTTCTGGTTCACACGGTTCAGTATATATTGATAATGACATTACTTATTTGGACGATCCTATCACAAATGTAAACTCATCAGATATTTTCGGATTGATTACAGAACAAAACATTTGGATTTCCGATAATGCGGCAAATAATTCTGATATAAATATTCAAGGCTCTCTTTACGCTGAAAACGGAGGTTTCGGGGCTGAGAACTATTCATCACGTCCGCCAAGCGGGTCCATCAATTTGTTGGGAGGAATTATCCAAAGTACCAGAAAAGCTGTTGGTACATTCGGTGGCGGTAGTATTCAATCAGGATTCTCCAAAAAGTATAAGTATGATGATCGTTTCATGATCACCTCGCCACCAAGTTTTCCCGGAACAGGTACATTTGAAATCGTTTCCTGGTATGAATAACACATTCAATTCTAATTATAGGAAGTCTAATGAGTGAGGAAATTAAAAACAGAGTATTAATCGCAGACGATGACGAAGTGTTGTGCGATTTATTAAAAGATGAATTAAAAGATGATGGATTTATTGTAGATGTTGTTTTTGATGGTAAAGATGCAATTGAAAAAATTGGACTTTCAAATTACGATTTGTTACTTCTGGATTTGGAAATGCAGAAAGTAAGTGGCGAGGATGTGCTGAAATATGTTCTCGAAAATAAACCGATGCTGCAAATTATTGTGCTTACCGGAAAAATCGATATTCGTACCGCCGTAAAATGTATGAAACTGGGAGCTTATGATTTTGTAACTAAACCTTATGATTACGACCAGTTGTTAGTCAGAATGAATCAAGCGATTAAACACAAAGAACTGATCGTAAATAATGCTGTCTTACGATCCAAAATTGAAAGAATGGAACCGGGAATAATTATCGGTGAGAGTGAAAAAATAAAGTCCGTTTTAGAATTGGGTAAACGGGCAGCAATTTCAGACTCAAACATATTAGTTCAAGGTGAAACCGGCACAGGGAAAGAACTGTTCGCTGAATATCTGCATAAAAATTCTAATAGATCGCAGAAACCTTTTATCACTATCAACTGCGCATCTCTGCCGGATCAGTTGATCGAAACTGAATTATTCGGACATGAAAAAGGAGCCTTTACGGATGCCAAAACGGGTAAACAAGGATTAGTTGAAGTCGCTAATGACGGAACTCTTTTTCTGGATGAAATCGGTGAACTGAGCATTGCTATGCAGCCAAAATTATTAAGGTTCCTTGAAAAAGGTGAATTTAGAAGAGTCGGAGGAGTACAAAATCTAAAATCGAATGTCAGAATAATTGCGGCAACTAACCGAATTCTCGAAGATGAAGTAGAATTAGGAAATTTTAGACGTGATCTTCTCTATAGATTAAATGTAATTACCCTCACGGTTCCAGCTCTTTCTGAACGACTGGAAGATGTGCCAATCCTCGCAAATTTTTTTCTGCAACGAAAATGTTCAAGCAAATCACCTAAACGAATTACCGGAAGCGCAATTAACACATTGATGGATTATAACTTTCCCGGCAACATTAGAGAGCTTCAGCATATTATCGAACGGGCGATCATCTTTTCACAGGACGAGGATATTAAACCGGAAGATTTGGCACTTCCCGGAACTGCGTCACAAGTTGATGAGAATTTTGAATATTCAATGCCGAATAACATCCTAAAGATTGAAGAATTAGAAAAGATCCATTACAGAAATATTCTCGAAAAATATAGCTGGAACCGAGTGGAGTGCTCGCTCGCTTTGGGTGTAAGCCAAAAAACTCTTTATTCTAAGATCAAAAAGTATAAATTAAAGCGTTATGCCAACTAGAAAAACACCTTAACGGTTATCATTCTGAAGGAACGAAATTCGAATAAATTTTTAGCACGTCTCATTTTTACGCCAAACTAGAAACGAATCATTTTGAGGTTATTTACATAGTCTGTAAGTTCGGGATTTTTAATCGAGGCAAATTTTTCAAGAAATTCGATAATCTCATTACTCGACTTTTCCAGAATATTTAATTTCTTACCAACTATCTCATGTGAAATTTCTTCTTTTTTAAGCTCTCGTTGTAGCGCGTTTATCGACAATCTAATATGAGTTAGTGGCTGAACGAGTTGATAATTTGCCGTATAAATTGTTGCGGCAAAGGTTTTTAATTTTTCTTGTTCCACTCTCAATCGATTATTCTCTTTCACTCTTATTGCCGAATTTACCCTGGCGAGTAATTCAATATTATCGAACGGCTTTTTGATATAGTCATACGCGCCCGCATCGAATCCCTGCTTCAGATCGGTTGGTTGAACCAATGCGGTAACCAAAATAATGGGAATGTTTTGAGCCAAATGATTTTGAGAGAGAACCTCACAAACTTCAATTCCCGAAAGGTCCGGCATCATCACATCTAAAAGAACCAAATCCGGGCACTCATCCTCCACAAACTTTATTGCGTCTTTTCCACTATGAGCAGGGAAAGTATTATAACCATAGCGGTTCAATATCTTTTCAATAAAGAAAGTATTCGATTCTTGATCATCGACAACAAGAATTGTAAATTCAGACGGTTCCGATATAGACAGCATTTCATTTATCACGAATCAGCTCTGTTATTCGAAAATTTCAATAATTAGTTACTTCTCTGAAGGTTTCACTTTATAAGTCTTAAGTTTGCTTTCATCCTCTTCATATTGTTTTTTAATCAGGTTCGTTTCCTTGCTTGATGCAAATCTTTCACGAAGCGAAGGAATAATATCAGTTTCAATTAAAATTATCACTTCTTTTTTGACCAAGGATACTTGTTCATACCCGGTTAAATAACGAAGCCCAAACACCCACCATGGCAGGTCTTTTAAGATAGGAACACCTCTTCTCACGGTGGATTCTTCATTTATAAATAAACCTCCGATAACAGTTTCTTCACCATCTAACATTAATATTTCTGTTTCAGCCATTGTTTTTGTTATCTCGGTACTTAGCACATCCGGTGCGGCAGAACTTCTTTCAACTATCAGTTTTAGAAGGACGTAATCAACTTCGTCCTCCTCATAAATGTAGGGCGTTACTTGAATAATTGTTCCTGTCGAATAAAACTCATCAATAATATTTCCGGCAAAATCACGCTGTTTAATTGAAATATCAGAACCAATTTGAATTCTACCCTTCTGTTTATTTCTGACTGTTATTGAAGGCTT
The DNA here is from genome assembly GCA_021739765.1 of Melioribacteraceae bacterium. GTDB lineage: Bacteria > Bacteroidota > Ignavibacteria > Ignavibacteriales > Melioribacteraceae > JAIPBD01. The sequence continues at coordinate 93,186 of JAIPBD010000012.1, read as the reverse complement.
CGCAATAATTTCACCGAGATTTTCAGTTTCAAATAATTTAAATGCCGCTGTTGCCGTCCCGGAAAAAGCTCCGGCAGAAACATCTGCGGTAATTTGAGTTAGAAAGTCCGGAGGGATTTCCTTTTCGCCGGTTGTGCTGGAACCTGGTTCAAGCAAACCATAAGTGCGAAGGTCGGAATCGCCCGAAATATTGGAGCCCGAAAAGAGCCATTGCCAATTTATTCCTCGTTCATCCATTTCGTTAATATTAGCTTCAAAAAACACCGCATGGATTTTCACTTCCCGAGAATCAATTCCAGCGTATGTATCACTCTCCTGAAATTTTTCCAGTTCTTGTTTATCCCTTACAATAATAGCTGATTCGGTTTCGATGAACTCAAGATTGTGGTACTGCACAAGAATTCGGAGCGCTTTTTGGTATGATACTCCGTCAATTTTTATCCCGATCGGTGCTCTGTAGTTGCTGTTCAATATTATTTTTCGTCCGGTTTTTGCATAACTCACTTTGTTCAAAATTTCAATCGCGGTATCAAAAGGAATCACTTCGGATAAGGTTATCAAATCTGATGGGTCCGTATAACCACTTAATTTAGATTCAAAATATGATTGTGAATATATTTGAATTTGTATCAATAGCATAATTACTAAAAATCTTAAAATAGTTTTCATTTTTTCACTCCTTCATCCGATTCCAGAGTTAGAGTAATTTTTTCAACTAATCCTCCTCTGTTAATCACAAATTGAACCTCTTCCGTCACAAAATTTATTTTCACCAAATAACCCAGATATACAGCCTCTCCTTCCTTCAGTAAATACGAACCTCCTTTGGAATCACTTATGTAAGCACCTTCGGGAATTAGCGCTAATAATTTTGCGTTTGCTACATCGAGAAGGTTGTCTTTATTTGGTGGAACTTCATTTCTTATCAGAGGGAAAAATATGTTGTAAATATCCTTGTTCAGAAAATTTTGGTTGACGCCATCTACAGTCATAAATTTATTTGATGGTGAAGAATAAACCGAAACCAACATAGAAAATTTCACCAATTGCATCGGATAATCATCATCGCTCAATTGGAGGATGTCTGAAATTGATAAATCTTCTATTCTTTTAAATTCAACTCCGGATTCAATATTAAGTATCAACTTGTAGAAGTCTTTAAACCGTGCAACTCCGCTTAATTCATATTTTTGAATCTCGAATTCATTTTCCGTTTCAATACCGCGAAACACCATATCACAATGTGAATACTTTGAATAAGTCTGTGAAAGGTTATCGACATAAGTAAACAGAGATGATTGGGATAAGTTTTGCGGAATCAGATGATCTTCCTTTTTTAACAATTCGTCAAGACTTTTGGATCTTTCTTTTAAATCGGCAAGCGTTTCGTAGATATATTCCGGTTCAATTCTTTCGGCGATTAATTTTGCAAATTTTTCCTTTGCGCTTGTGATTTCATCACTCTGGTACATTTCCGTGTAATAAAATCCAGCTACGTTAATAACAACGAAAAGCCCAAATAAAATAAACGTGTTCAATAATTTTTTATCTTTCATTTGATACTTCCGTATTAATTACAAGATTAAAACCGAAAGCTTTAAATTCCCGAAGTGGTTCATAAATAATTTTTTCAATTGTTGTTGAATTCATCAAATCCGCAAATTTGGTTATATGTTTTCTATCAAGAGAATAACCGGAAATATTAAGTTTACCGGTCTTTTCATATTTGAAATCAGTCAACCACAAACTTCTATTGCTACTTATATATTTTACAATTTCATCAACGGTGCGGGTGATATTTGATGACTGTGAAGTCACTTTTCTCAAAGTCGAAATAGTTCCGTCAAAATTATTTACACGTTGAGAAAGATTGCTGATATCATTGAGATCATCTTTGTATAATTCTCTTTCGGCTTCCAACTGCATAACATTTGATTGAATTTTCTTCAGCTCAATTTCGTTGGTAAGCAGCTTCTGGGTAAAATGATAGGCAACTAAAAAAAGGAGCGGAATAAGAATAAAAACCGGCCAGCCAATTTGTAATGACCGTTTTGTTGAATAGATCCCGCCCGGAACTAGTTTCGTTCCAACTTTACCCGTTTCAATCTCTTCTATTACTTCTGCAGCAACAGCAAATGGAACAGAATATTCCAAAATGTTTTGGTCATGTAATCCATCTACTTTCGATGTATCAATCGAGTCGAGGTTTAATAAGCCAATATTCGAATCCGGAAAAACTTCATAAAGCATAATGAATAATTCATCAAACTTTCCCTCGCCGCAAATAAAGATGTTTCCGATATTGCTGATACCGGCTTTATCCATTCCCAAAAGAATTTTCGAGAAACTTATTGAACCGTTCGTTACCTCTAAATTTTCGTCGGTTCTTAAGAGTTCGGTGTGAATTGTATCGTACTGCTTTAAAAATATAAGATTAGTTACTGAAGAATTTGAATGAATAATTAATGAGTATTCATTATTCTCAAAATCATGATTTGCTTTTAAAAAACGACCAAGTGAGAATTCAGCACTTTTTACGGAATAAATTTTATACTTTTTGTTCTGACTTGAACTTATAGCTTGATTAAATATATCTAAAGCCGGAATTCTTGATGGAACATACATTCCCGAAACTAAAGAATCTGCTCCTTTTTGATATGAAAACCGGTCACGAACAATTTCGGAGGTTCTTCTCTCTTCGATCTCGGCAATCAGTTGTTGTTCGTTTTTTTTGTCGTCTCCAAAATTTCCCTTAGTGAAAATATATTCCGCGTCCGGTTGAGAAATTACAGGAACAACGAGAAATTTTTTAAGATTGTAAGGACTTATAAAATCGGAAAGTTGTTGTATGTCGAAAGTGTTTTCTTCGGGTACCTCAATTTCAAAATCAGTGGATTCATCGAATGTCAATTCACCATTATAATCAACATTTGAATTTGCCTTACTCATAAATTCCGGCTTTTGCGTCTGTTCCTTTGTCTCTTCCTCACTTGATAAAGTTGCGAGTTTCACGGGCAAATATTTTTTTTCGCGTTTTTCAAAAACACAGAGTCTTACTTTTTTTCCATCATGATATATTATTAATAATGGTTTCAATTTATTGACCTATTTATCATTTGAACCATAAATTGACGATTGTTCGAAAAAGTAACAGCGGTTTCTTTAGAAATTTTTCTTTCGGCATATAATCTTAACAAATCTTGTTCAAGCGTATTCATGCCGAGATCTCTCGATTGGTTAATCATCATGTAGATTTCGCCGATATTATTATTCTTTATGGCGGCTTTTATACCCGGAGTCATTAACATCACTTCTTTCACCAAATGCCTTCCTCCCGAAATTCCCGGAACCAATTTTTGGGAAACAACCGAAACGAGAACATCCGCTAATCTGTGCCTGACTCTATCAATATCACGTTTATCAACTTCGGCAAGAATTCTATCAATAGATTCAGCGGCAGAAGAAGTGTGTAGAGTTGAAAAAACTTTATGACCTGTATCCGCGACTTCAAGGGAGGCGAGAATTGTATCGGGATCTCGCATTTCTCCAATTACCACGATGTCGGGATCCTGCCGCATTGCTTCAATTACACCCCTGCTGAAAGAAAGAACATCGCTTCCGACTTCTCTGTGGCGAACGATCGATTTTTTTGACTTATGAATAAATTCAACGGGCGACGCGATAATAATGATATGTGTGTTTACGGTTCTATTATGATAATCAATAACTGAATCTAATGTAGAAGATTTACCCGAACCGGTGATTCCGGTAATGAGCGATAATCCGTACTTCGTATTTTCATGGTACATTTTATCAACGGCGAACTTGTGAAATCCAAGCGAATCCAAACTTCTGATTTCGTTTGAAATCGCTCTAAGGTTAAGCGCAACTGTTCCGAGTTCGAAATATACATCAGCGCGAAATCGTTGTTCATTTCCGGATTCATTGTTCAGATATGAATAGCTAAAATCAAGGTTTCTTTTCTCCAATAATTCCGTTTGTTGGTTTTGACTTAAAATCGAAAAGATTAAAAGTGTTGATTCATCAATACTAAAAGTTGGCAGTTTGTCTACAGGGATTTTCGTCCCGTTAATTCTCAACCAAACTTTATCAACAGTTCCAACTCCTCCAATCTCAATATCACTTGCCCCATTTTTCACAACGGCATCTAAAAGTTGGGCAAAAATTTTCCTTAAAAAAGCCCGTTCGTTTGGGGAGATTTCACTTACCGCGGTTCTGAGTTCAAGCAATCGTTCAGAGTCGCTTGATGCGTGCGAAACTTTGGAGAGAACTTGCTGCGCGATATTTCTGAATTCATTAATCATTATGAATCATCGGTTGTGGTGGACAAAACTTCATGTATAGATGTATAGCCGAGTAATACTTTTTGCATTCCGCTATCTCTCAGCGATAAACTTCCGTTTTTTCGGGAAAGTGTCCTTAGAATATTTTCATCAATATCACTTGATGATTTTACTATTGCTTCTCTTATTTCTTTGGTAAAATAAAGAGCTTCATGAATTGCTAATCTTCCTCTGTATCCGGTATCATTGCAGTGCTCGCAACCAACCGCGTCGTAAATGTTTTCAATTTCTTCGGGTGTGAAATTAATTCCTAAGGCACTTAATTGTTCAAGTGTTTCAGCACCGACCTTCTTTTTACACTTTTCACAAAGTCGCCGGATCAACCTTTGTGCGATAACAATATTAATTGCGTATGCGATAAGGAATGGTTCGATTCCCATTTTATAAAGACGTGCAATCGCGCTTGGCGCATCATTAGTATGCAAAGTTGAAAAAGTGAGGTGACCGGTATTTGCCAATTTTATCGCTGTTTCTGCTGTCTCTTTATCTCTCATTTCTCCAACGAGAACGATGTCGGGATCGTGTCTTAAAATTGCCCGAATTGCTTGATCAAAGTTCATTTTATGACCGATCTTTAACTGCCGAGCGCCTTCAATTACATATTCCACCGGATCTTCTACCGTAAGAACGTTTTTTGTTGGATCGATTACTTGGTATAACGCTGCGATAAGGGTTGTACTTTTACCGCTTCCGGTTGGTCCGGTTAATATTACCATCCCCTGAGGTTTATTGATCGATTTCTGAAAGGATGTTAACGCATAGCCGGAAAGACCAAGTTTGCTTAAGTCTTTAATAACTTTTCGATCGTCAAGAATTCTAATTACAATTGTTTCAAATTTATTTTTTAATTCTGCTCCGGCAAGCGGTAAAACGGAGACTCTAAACCGAATAATATTATTATCAATTTCCCGCTGAATAAATCCATCTTGAGCCGCTTCACGTTCGAAACGGTCCAATCCGCGTGCCCGGTCTTTCACAACTGAAGTAACCGCTTCAGGGTAAGTATTTCGTTGAGTTGTCCAAACACTAAGTTTACCGTCGATTCGAAAATTTATTTCTGTAACATTGCCGGATTTTGGAACAATATGGATATCACTTGCACCTTGCCTAACGCCCTCAATTAAAGATGCTTCCACAAGATTTATTAACGCGCTGCTATTAATTTGCTCGTCAAGTTCTTGTTCATCAATTTGAATTTCATCGATTTCGGTGGAAAGATCTTCTTGGGAATTTTCGATTAGTTTTAAGTATTCATTTTCTTTTGGGAACAAAGTTTCATTAATTTTTTCGAAGTATATTTTTCTGATAAATTGTATTTCAAAATTATTTACTCCAAGCAAGTAGGGAATTCGAGCAAGGTTTTTATTTGTTGGATCAATCGAGGCAAATATTACTCTATTTAATGTGCCGGTATCAGTCCCAAATGGAAGCGTATTATTCTCACTTAAAAATGACTTTCCTTTTTCATCATATTGACCTAAAAGTTTATTGATATTTTCGATTCGCTTTTCAAAACTTTTTGTGTGTTCAACTTTAACTTCTCTGAATCCATATAATAGGGCGATTTCAGAATAGATTAGATCATAGTCGAACTTTAGATCTTCTACTAAAATTTGCGCCAGATTTTTATGGGAGGCTTCCACTGAGCTGTTTTTGATTGAAAGAACCTTTGTTAATATTTCAGTATCAACGATGCCTTTTTTCAAAAGTAGATAACCGATCTTTTCAATATTTTGTAATTGATCTTCCATTTTAACTATTTGCTCATTGGTGAATTTGGTGAGATAGTTGCGGTTTCAGCTGAAACCAAGGTTAGCGCAACCATAACAACCATGATGATCATTGAAATTGTTACTTGAATAATTTCAATAATATTTTTTAATCTGAAAACGGTTTCGCTCTCGTAATAATTCGCCACTTGTTTTAAAGTATTCTTAATTGTTCCGGTCTCTTCCCCGGAATGAAATCGTGCAAGCGCGGTATCTGTAAATACTCCGGAAGCCTTAAATGATTCAGTTAATCCACTTCCTTTCTGCAGCATTGCGGGAATACTTATAGTCTTAATTTGATTTTCGAAATATTTATTACCTGTCGATTCAGCCGCTATCGCGATCGGTTCGATGCTGTTGGATGAACCGGAATAAATTGTATAAAACACCCTGCAAAAAACTTCAATTAATGTTTTATGAATTAAAGAACCGACTACAGGAATTCTTAATATCATTTTATCGCGAAACAATTTTCCCTTTTCGGTAGAGAAATAAAAAAGAACAGCGGCTACGGGGGCAAACATTCCGGCAAGAATAAAAACTATATAATCCGAAATGAAATAGCTCATCTTTAGAGTCACATCGGTCATGGGAGGTAATTTAACGCCTAGTTTTACGAACAATTGAGCTGTCTCCGGAAAGATATAACTGATATAAAAAAGCACTGCGAGAAACATTATAAATAGTGTAACAAATGGAGTAATAAGCGCGCTTTTAAGATCTTTTCGAAATTGTTGCCTGCGTTCTAAAAACTTGGCGGTTGCTTTATAAATTTCAACCATGTTTCCGCTTTTAGATGCGAGCCCGAGCATATAAGCGGTAAACTTCCCAAATATCTTTTGATATTTTAAGAAGACTTTTTCACTGTCACCACCTTGTTTCAATTCACTGTTGATCTGTTTTAATACTTCCTTTAAAGTTTTATTCTTTGTATCACTCATCAACAGATTTAATATTTCCCCAAACGATAATTTTTGCTCCAGTAATTCTGCTGAGATTTTTACGAATGAAAGAATTTCATGCTGCGGAGGTTTTATATTTAATTCAAAGAAAAGTTTATTTACTGATATTATTTTAAATCCAAGCTTTCTTAAAGCAATATTAACTTCTTCTTTACTGAAGGCCTTTTGTTCACCGGTAATAGGCTTTTCGTTTCCGCGGGTTACTTTGTAACGGTAAGTGTATTTTCTTTCGACTTTGCGTACCGATAAAAGATACTTTTCGGCGATAAGTTTAATTTTCTTTTTGCCTTCGGAATAGCTTGGGACATTAATTGTTCCGGTAATTGCTTGGCCCGATTGCTTTATTGCTTGAAATCTTAGTTCTATCATTTTTATAAAAAAAGCCGGAGCGAACGATCGTCCCCGGCTTTTTTCCCTTTTAAGCCTTTAGTTGGCAACTATTGTAGAATCAATTGCGTTTGAACCGACGTACATAGTAACGCTTACGTTATTGGTTTCGTCATCACCAAGCTGGTTTCCTGTTCCTACCAAAGTAACTTGACTGGCAGTAACTGTTGCCGCATAACTTCCGTTTCCTGTTGCCGCTAGTGAGGCCGGGATACTCCAACTGGAGAATGAATTTCCTCCACCGCCCATAGCAGTTGGTTTTCTATAATATTGTTGTGCCATATTTGCGAGTGTTGTAAGATCACTTACTACCGCATCACGGTTTGCCGAGGTACTGCTTGCACTGAATACACTAATACCTACAACCACCGAAATTCCAACAATGATTACACCAAGTACGATTAATAATAACTGTTGCTGACCCATTTTATTCTCCTTTTGTTTTTTGGGATTTAATAGTTATGCGATATAACATTCGAAAAACGTGCCAGAAAAAACCGTTGATTAGAGCGTGAATTTGAGGGTTGTTAAATATGAATAAGTAAAAGTGGTAAATGTTACAAGTAGTATAGTAATAAAGCTGACATTATGATTTATGATTAACCGTTATCTAAACTTAATGAAGAAAATTTGAGGTTTGCCGGTGGTAATTATTTCGTATTGAGGTTTATTCTACCGCAGAATCAGCTAAACTTTTATTCGATAACCATTTTTGGATGATCATCTTCATAAACTGAATATTGATCGGTTTAGAGATATAATCATCCATTCCGGCATCAATACACCTTTGCCTATCCTGCATGCTTGCGTGTGCTGTTACAGCGATTATTGGAATATCTTTCTTGGGGGATTCCATCGCTCTAATTTTTTTTGTAGCGGTAAGTCCATCCATTCCCGGCATCTCAATATCCATCAGAATCAGGTCTAAGTATTTGGATTCAATTTGGCCGATGGCTTCAATACCATCCGAAGCTGTAAGGATAGTATAACCAATATTTTCAAGCAGTCGTTTTTCAACCGTTCGATTTGCTTTATTGTCTTCAACAAGTAACAATATCGGTTTATCGGGTTTTGCTTCAGTAAACAATTGATCGTCATCTAATTGGATTAAATCCAGATTTGGTTCGGTCTCTTCTTTCTCACTATGGATGAACATATTTTCTTCCATATCATATTCTATTCGTTTAAATGGAATCGCAAACGAAAATATTGTTCCTTGCCCGATCACACTTTGCACTTCGATGTGACCGTTCATCAATTCAACAAACTCTTTGCAAATCAATAATCCAAGTCCTGCACCCGATTGACTTGAATTCCCCTGTATAAACGGATTGAACAAATGATCTCTTATTTCTTCAGGGATTCCAACACCGTTATCTTCTACCGTTATATAAGTATCAACCAAATCAGTACCGACATAACTTTGTGAAACGCTTATTGATATTTCTCCTTCTTCTTCTACGGCCTTAATTGAATTATTAATCAGGTTAATTAAAATTTGCCTGAATTTTGTCGCGTCTCCGCGTACGCCTTTGTCAATAAGTCTATCGTAATGGAATTTTATCCTTATCCTTTTTTCATTCAATTTGCTTTCTAACAACAAAAGTGAGTTCTTGATTTGTTCAACAATGTTAAAATCAATTGAATTAAGTTGGATGTTTCCCGCCTCCACTTTGGCCATATCAAGGTTACTGTCGATTATTTCCAGCATTGAATTTGCTGCCGACCTTGCGTTGAAGAAAAGACTCGACAGTTCTTCCTTACTCTGATATAACCCTTCTTCAATCAGAGTAAAAAATCCCAGTATTGAGTTAATCGGGGTTCTGATTTCATGATTCACTTTTGCGAGAAATCTGGATTTTAGCAGATTTGTTTCAATCGCATTGTTTGCAAGCCTGTCAGCAATCAGCTTTTCTTTGTGAAGTTCTTCAAGAACATTTTTTCGCTCCGTTTCGGCGATCTGTTGCTCGGTAATATCTTGCGCGAATCCTTCAATATACCAGTTGTCGTTTTTATCGTTATAAAATTTTCTGGCATTGATTCGTACAAATATTTTAGAACTGGTGCTTTTTTTCAATTTAACCAGCAATCCGTTTTTCCGTGTCTCTTTTTCTAACTCATTCACCATTCTCTGAAATTCGCCAGGATCATAAAAAACATCAGAGCTGATATTAAAATCGAGCAAGTCTTCGGTATTTTTGTACCCGAGAAGCGATGCAAAGGCTTTATTCACCGTCAATAATTCGCCCGATTTTGTGCAGTGGAAGATCCCCTCAAGTGAATTATCAAAAATATCTTTGTACCTTTTCTCAGATTCATCGGATTGCATTGAACTAAAAACCGCGGATTTCCTCAAATGGAAAATCAACATACTGGAAGCTACGGCAAGCACGCTGATTCCGATTACAATTATTATCGTCTCAACAAAATTTGGGCTTAGAATAATGTCGTTTTTCGAAAAGAGAAGAGTAAAAACAAAAAGAAGCATATAATAAATAGCGAGAACTATCTGGTGTTTTGGGTCCCACGAAAGAAACAGTGCTGAAGTGAATATGACAATTCCCAATACATAACTGTTTGGTGCGAGAGATTGAGGAGCATACTGAGCCAGTAAAAATACAGATCCGGTCGCTAATAATATTGATGAGTGAATTACAAGAACAATATTTTTCTTAATAAATTTAACAAATGATAACCCAAAGAGGAGAGCAAATCCAGTTATTGTTAATAATCTTATGGGAAGCGTCTCTCTCGATAAATCAGAAAATAATCTTTCTTCATAAATTGAAGCTGCTAACCAAAAAAGCGACAAAACAAATATCACCAAACGCGTAGGATTAATTAGGGATTCCGAGTTCAATTTTTCAAACAAATTGTTCTTTGATGCGTAACTGTCAGGTGTAATATCCATTTTGCTTCCTGTAGAAAGTTCTTTTTTCATAGCAAGAATTATCAATCAATTAATATGCCATCAAAAAATGACATGTTATGCGGAGGAATCGCCCTTTTTTTAAATGTTTGATGAGGTTAGTGGTAATAATTACACGTCAAATAGTTGTTTTGGTTCGCGGTTGATTTTACTAATAAAAATGTACTTGTAGCTTGGCTTATATTCTTAAAAGAGATTCTGTCGGATTTTGTAATTTTGATTTGTTCCATATATATTGGGAGTATTAATTGAGTGTAGAATTTTATTTACACTTGGAACAGATTATAAACTTTGAGGAAAACTACATAGAGCAATTTAGTGGTTTTGCTCAGAGCAAAATTAAAAGTTTGTATCATTTACAAATGTTAATATTTTGTTTATTTTTAACGATGTTTGAAAACTATTTCAGTGGGGATAATCTATGAATGTTCAAATTTTTCCAAGTATTCTTGAAAAACATGATCAAGAGCTAAAAAATATTTTTAGGGACCTAATTTCCGGTTTAAGAATTCACCACAATGGTGAAAAATATGTCGTTGGTCAACTCGCCTTAACCGAAGGCGTTTCCCCTCATAAAATTATAAACAGCTATCCGTCAGATACAGATTTTCAAGTTCTGATGAAAGCCGCACTACTATTAGCTTCGGCAAAGACCGAAGGGCCGATAAATTTAACACTTGGCTTTCCATATTCTACTTATATGATCAATCGTGAAGAAGCGATTCAATTTTTATCGGGTAAACAAGAAATTTCTTATGATCAATTTTCAATCGGCAAAAGCATTTCGAAAACTGTAACTGTGGAAGTTGATAGTGTCGACGTTACTCCCGAAATTATTGGTTGTGGATCTGCCGTACGAGCTGAGATGCAAACTTCAGATAATGTATTCGTAGCAAATTTAGGGTATGGTACTTTTGAAGCATGTTTAACAAATGAAACCGGTATTGTAGACAGAACGGTGATAAGCGCTCAAGGTTTGCATTACGCAATTCATGATTCAATGGCAGAGTTAAAACGAAAATATTATTTAGGTATGAAAAATGACCATCAATACGATTTTAATTTCCAAAAAGGTTTTGTATTCCTTAATAGAAAAAAAGTTGACTTAACCGGAATGCGGAAAAAGTCACTGACCAAATACTATAACGAGTTAATTTCGCCTACAATAAGGAACACTTGGAAAGATGCTGATTTCGAAAACACCGAAAAGTTAGTAATTGCCGGCGGTGGAGCATTTTATCAAGATCTTGTTGATCTTTTTAAGGAAGAATTTGGTTCTTTCTTAAAAGTAGAAATCTTCCAAAATCCTCATGAAGCGGTTGCAAAAGGATATTGTTCGCAATCAAAGAAAAAGGCTGGAACCGGGAACACCGCAGTTGGCGTTGATCTTGGAAATGCTCAAACAGTTGTTGTAACAAGCAATGATTTAGGTATGATGTAAACTATATTTTAATAAGGAAAGCAAAAAAATAGCGATGAGGGGGCATTTTGAAACTTTCTTACAAGAAGCGGAATCAAGCTTCTTCTCATGGATACGATATACAATTAGATTCTGATAACTATAACTTACTGTCAGAATCTACACGCTTTGAAGGGAATATCACAGACGAAAGCGGAATAGTTGTGCACGGTTATGTTAAAGGAAACATAACATCAAAATCTGAAATTATAATTGGCAAATCAGCCACTATTACAGGTGATTTGAAAGGGAGTAATATCCTTGTTTACGGTAAAGTAAACGGTAATATTTTTGCGTCGGAGAACTTAATATTAAAAGAACATTCGGTAGCTTTGGGTGATATAAGCGCTCAAAATTTAATGTGTGAAAATAATGTTGAGATGTCAGGGAAGTTTTCTATCGGCGAAGTTGTTCCGGAATCAACTGAAGAACAAAAATTAAGCACTCCACCAACTAATGTAATCTACCTTAACAAAAAAGATGATCCTTCGATTAAAGAAGATTCTGAGAAGGAAGAATCTGAAAGGGTAACGGCTGCTTCATCAAATCAAAGGAGAACAAAAACCGGTGAATTAAAACGACCGGGCTTCGATGACACAAAAGATGACGGTGAGGGTAAAAGCATTGGGAATTTTTGGTAGCAAAGTATTTTTAAGTCACACTTACACTTAAAATCAGACTCAGTTAAATTTTTTATTCAATCGTTCATTTAATGCTTCTAATGAGCGAGGTTTGTTTTTTACGGCTACTTCGTAAACCAAAGCATAAAAAATAACTGAGATAGCGGAGAAGGAATTTGAAAAAATTTGGCTTTCCGTTTTAACTAATAGTATGATGTCGGAAACCGAAACTATTGGTGAAGTGTAGGAATCTGTAAATGAAATCACTTTAACACCATGCTGCTTCGCATATTTTGCCGCGTCGATAGTCTCGGTTGAGTAAGGTGGTAATGATATTGTAACAACTACATCCTTTTTGTCCAGATTCATCAATTGATCCACCAAAGAACGACCACCAATACTGGTTGAGAGTGATTTTGCTCCGATCCTCTGGAGCAGGTATGAAAGAATATCGGCCAAAAAGCTACTCAAGTTATATCCAACTGTGTAAACTATATTCGCTTTTGAAATCAAATCTACAGCTTGCTTGTAACTCTTCGGGTTGTAGTTGTTTAAAGTTTGATTAATATTGTTCACTTCGGTTTCGCCGACTTCATTCAGAAAAGTATTCTGGCTAACTTCATGATCGAGCGAAAGTCTAAATTTTTCCATAGGAGCAAGAGTATTCATCATCCTGGTGTTGATTTCTTTTTTTAATGAAAGGAAGCCTTCAAATCCTAATTTCTTTGTGAATCTCATTATTGAAGCGCGCCCGACGCCAATGCGTTCGGCAAAATCATGGATAGACAAAAAAGGAATTTCTTTATATTGTGCCAGAACAAAGTTTGCAATCTTCTTTTCAGTTGCCGTAAACTCTTTGTTTTTAGACCTTATTAATTCTTCAAGAAATTCGTAATAATTTCTCATTTGTTCTCTTTAATTATGAGTTACATTTGATAGTGTAACCCGGAATTTGGCCCTAAAGGGAATCCCATCCAAATCCAAAACACTAAAAGAATAGTCCAGAAAATAAAAAACAAAATTGAATAGGGAAGCATAGTTGAAACAATTGTTCCAATACCCGCTTTCTTATCATACTTTTGAAAAAAGACAATTATAAGTGCAAAAAAACTCATCATTGGGGAAATAACATTTGTGACACTATCCCCAATTCTAAATCCGGTTTGAGTCAGCTCCGGCGAAAAACCAAGCAACATAAACATAGGTACAAATATTGGGGCCATCAAAGCCCATTTTGCCGACGCGCTTCCCATAAATAAATTTATCGTACCGGAAAGAATAATAAAAAGTATCATTAAAGGAATGAGTTCAATACCAAGATGAGCAAGAAAGTTTGCCCCTTCGATTGCTATTATTAACCCAAGGTTAGTCCAATTAAAGTAAGCAACAAATTGTGATGCAAAAAAGACAAGCACTAAATAAGTAGCTATCGATTTCATCGATTGCTCCATACTTTTTATAACATCATCATCATTCTTAAATTTACCGGTTCCAAATCCGAAGGCGATTCCAGCCAAGCCGGCTACAACAAATATTAATGATACAACCCCCTTAATTAGGGGCGAACCTAAGATGGTTCCGTCATCTCCTCTAAAAATGCCGTCCTCCGGAAACATTCCGATAAAGATTGCAATCACAATTGCACTAATAGTTATTAATGTAAATTTTAATCCTTTTTTTTCTTCCGGGGATAAGTGTTCAATTTTTTCGGGCTCAACTTCACCGGAATAATTCCCTAAGCGTGGTTCAACAAACTTTTCAGTTATCCAAGTTCCAGCGATTGAAATTAGAAATGTTGAAATAAACATGAAATAGTAATTCGCCGTTGGATTAACAACATAAGCCGGATCAATTATTCGTGCTGCTTCCTGTGAAAGTCCGGCAAGCAAGGGATCGACGGTTCCTATCAATAAATTTGCATTATAGCCTCCGGAGATTCCTGCATACGCGGCGGCCATCCCTGCAATCGGATGCCTTCTTACAGCCAGAAAAACAACCCCGGCAAGTGGTATCAATATAACGTAGCCGACCGTGCTCGCCATGTTGCTTATAACACCGGCAAACACAATTATAAATGTAAGCATCGACTTTGGAGCGGAAAGAACAAATAACCTTATTACAGTACTGATTAATCCGCTTCCTTCGGCGATGCCTAATCCTAGCAGCGCAACCATCACAATTCCGAGAGGTGCGAAACTTGTAAAGTTATCAACCATCTCAAGCATTATTTTGTGGAGGCCCCACTCAGATAGCAGATTATTTATTTTTATTATTTCATTCGTAACCGGATGGATGGATTGAAGATCAAGTAAGTAGGCAATTCCGGATAGCATAATTGTTAGAAACGCAAAAATTGCAAATAAGGTTGAAGGATTTGGTAAAGCGTTTCCACCTTTTTCAACAATATTTAAAAATTTATCAAAAATTCCACTTACTTTTTTCAAATCATCTACCTTGTTTTTGGAAATACAAAATTTAAGTTTAATCCTTCTTTACAGATATATTAGAAATTATGGAAATAAATTCATCAACCGACTTATTAAATTCATCAGCCCTCTCAAAATAGACCGAATGTCCGGTATTTTTAAAATTTATCCATTTTGCATTTTTCATTACTGAAGCCATTGCCTCTCCCCCTATTGCAGGGAACGAAACGTCGTTTTCCCCCGTAATGAAAAGGAAGGGTGTATCAACCTCATTCAAGACGTCAGGTGATTGGATACGATTCGATTTGATGTCGGTACGAATTGTCTCTTTGTAGGAATAAGGAGTTAAGTTATAAATTTGTTCATAATTAAGGGAAAGAGCAGGTTGTGTTTTTGCCATTTCGAATCCGATTGCATTCAGCACTTCGGCATTTTTTAATCGCTTCATTTCTTCGCCGGACCATTTTTCCCACTCACCCAGCTTTTCAATTTGCGGATGATTTATCTTCTTGAAATCAATTGTACCTGAGGTTGACGCCATTACTACTGCTTTAACATTAGAAACATTTTTGAGAAAATAAGTCAACGCCGTCCACCCACCCATTGATTGAGCAACTATATACACATCCTTTAAATTCAACATTTCTATTAGTTGCGAGAGATCATCGGCAAATACTTCGTGTCCGATTTTATTTGAATGATTAGTGGATAGCGAAAAGCCTCGATGAGAAAAGTTTATGCACTTATATCTATCAACGAAATGGGGAATTTGCTGCCACCACGAAAGGTGGTTTCCGCCCAAACCGTGAATAAAAATTATTGGCGGTCCATCACCTTTTACTTCATAATATATTTCAGCATCGTCCAATTTCATAAAATTGTTTCTGTGCAGGTTTCTCCCCGGTGGGAAAAATTGAATCGTAGAACTTGTTTCTGTAAATGCACTCTCTTGATTATTCATAATTTCTCATTTTTATATTCGCTGATTATTCGATAAATCGGGAATTCTGTTTGCCCTTCAAAAACGTTTTGGAAAAGATCTGATTGAAATAAACCCCACATGGATTGGGGTTCAAATGCTGAAATAATTTTTACACCTGCTATTTGATTTATCGGTATAATTATATCATTTAACTTGGTTTTATATATTTTTTTAGATTTAGCTATTGATGGAATTCTGAAGGACTTGTTTTCAATCCATCTGTTTTTCACATTTTCGATAGAATACCGCTCTATTAAAAATGAACTCGACTCATTCACTTGTTGATATTGAATTTTATTTCGATCCAACCATTCAACAATCAATTCAATTTCGCCGCTAACCAAATAAGCTTCGGGAACCGGTACTTTTTTCAGTGACTTTACGGTTGAGGAGTATTTCATTTCAACCAGGGTATCTCTCAGTGAAGTCAAAACTTGCATCGGGATATTTATCGTCTCTCCGGTAAAATCATAATCCATTTGAATTATAACAGAATCCAAACTCGAAGCGGTAACTTCCTTTTGAGCTTTAATTATTTTTTTAATATTGCTTCCTCTTGAATTCACAAAGGACAAAAAGGACTCCATCGCGCTTAGCTGGTCAAGGGTTCTTCTCTCTAAATCGGAATTAAACGATTCACCATTTCTGCCTTCAAGAATAAATGAGAGTGTATTTTCAATAGCCATACTTTGTCTACCATCTATTATGCCCGTAGTACTTGAGCGAACGGTATCCAAGGGATCACCGATTTTATGATAGTTGGAAAATGAAACATTCTTCGAAATTAAATCATTTTCGACAAAGGCCATTAAACTATCAACCGCGTATGTAATAATTTGATCCGGAATGTTAAGATTTGTCGGTGCACCCAATTCTTCAGCTGTGGAACGCACAAAACCGGCTTGCCTAAACGACTTACGAAATGCCGAGTATTCATGAACATCGAGTGTTACTTCCGGATTTATTTTATGGTACACATTATGAACAGCTTGTACTTCAGGTTCCGTTAGCAATAAATGATTTCGATTTAAATCTTCTCCATTAGCATTTCGACGTTTTTCCGATTCATTCCCGTCGGGGTTTACACTTGGAATAATATAAAGGTCGACATTGGAATATAAGTCAGGATCCTCCGAAATTTTCTTTATTACCAGTAGCGCCGCTTCTTTCCCGGATGGTTCATTTCCATGCTGCTGGCAAAAGATCAAAGCTTTCACGCTTTCCGATCCCTCAACTCCAGGCTTGTAAATCATCGGAATGTCACGACCCTCAACGCTTTTTCCAATAATTTCTAATTCAAGAAAAGTATTTGCATCTGATAACCTTTGAAGGTAATCCATGAGTTCGCCATGCGTAGAGACCCTTTCGAAATTATTATTTTCAATTGGGGCGGGAATTTTTTGACCGCAAGAACTGCTTGTTAAAAATATACTTAAAAAAACAAGGTTCACTATTATTCGTGTAGAAGGGGTCATCTTATTACTCACTTATGCTAACAGATTTTGAAAAGTATTCAACAAGATTTAGTGCAATTTCTGCGATTTTATATAAATCGTTTTCCGCAATTTTTTCATTCAGGGAATGTGCGTTCTTAAATCCAACTCCCATATTCAAAGCATCAATTCCATTTGAATTAAAAATATTCGCATCACTTCCACCGGGATAACTAATTCCTTTTGGCAACAGGCCTGCCGTTTTTATTGCTTCGCGTGCCGCGGTTACAAACTCTTCTTCACCCTCAAATTTATACCCTTTATACTTCGAAGTAACTTTGAATATAACTTTACCGTTTAGTTCATCAGCGGCATCGGAAAAATTTTTACTAATGTATTCCAACTGTTCGTTTAGTTTTATATTGTCTGAATTTCTCGTTTCACCTTCCACAACAACTGAATCCGGAACTACATTTATGGCGACCCCACCTTCAATCTTTCCAATGTTCATCATCCCCGTTTCGCCCCATCTGCCAAGCTTTAAATTTGCTATTCCCTTTCCTGCCATTGAAATAGCATTTATCCCAAGTTCCGGTGACACAGCGGCATGGGAGGATTTTCCCATAAATGTTGCTATAAATGAACTCGCGCCCGGTGCTTCGACAATGTAATTACCCGGAGAGGCTTGGCAATCAAATACATAACCAAACTTACTTTTAAGATTTTCCTTTTTTATAAATTTTGCTCCGAACATTCCTGCTTCTTCACAAACTGTAAATACGATCTCGAGCGGACAATGTTTAATCTTTTCTTCATTAAGAATTTCCAAGACCTCTAAGATAACTGCTATTCCCGCGCGGTCATCACCTCCTAAAATTGTATTCCCATCGGTTTCGATAATACCATTTGTAATAGAATGTTTAATATTCTTGGTTGATTTTATCGTATCCATGTGCGCACAAAGGAATATTGGAGATAAGTTTGGATCGCCTTCCTTATAACCAATAATATTTCCCGAATTTCCACCAAAAGATTGGCCCGCTTCATCGATCACGACGGAGCAATTTAATTCCTTAAGTTTTGCATGGAGGAATTCCGCAATTGCTGATTCTTTTCCGTGAATGCCATCAATTTTTGTCAGCTCCAGAAAAGTATTTAATAGTCTTTCTTTATTCATCATTCAGCTCTGGTTATATCCTTTACTTAAGAAGAATCATTTTTTTTGAAATTGAAAAATCGCCAACCGACAGGCGATAAAAATATACACCGCTTGTTAGAGGAATTCCTCTATCATCTATGGCATTAAATGCAATGTTCGTGGTACCAGCTCTATTTTCTTGGTCTTTCAATTTGGCTACAACTTCGCCTAAGGAATTATATACCATTAAACTTATAAAATTGTCATTCATATTGATTTCATGAGGCACATAAAAACTGATATTCGTTGAGTTGTTAAATGGATTCGGGTAGTTTTGAAATAGTTGAAATGAGACCGGAGTTATGTTTTGATCGGTATCAACAGAAGTTGGATTTAATAAAAAAGACTGTGCCGCTTCGGCCATTCCTTTATACTCATGCCCAATGTTTTCTACTTCAATCAATTTCCAATTATGATTTTGATCAATTTCTTGGGCGTAACTGTAAAAGCTGTACGCGCGTTGATAACGATTTAATCCTTGCTCATCTGCTTCAGAGGAAGTGTTAAGAAATGAATCTCTGATGGTATCATCCGTGCCACGCATAACAACAATATTTTTAATTGCCAAATCTTCGAGAAATGTTTCTTCGAACTCAAGACTTAAATCTCCGAGTCCGTAAGGATAATTAATCTCAAAATCCGGCATGGTATACCATCCCGCATTTGCAGCTATTGCATAAGTTAATTTGTAATCTGGTTTGAATATCATCAAACGATGCACAAATTGTGCGCCGGCGGAATGCCCCCAAATTGTGTATTTATCATCATTTAGATTTAATTTCCCAACCAATTCATCATGAATTTTAGCAACAATTGTAAAAGTCCATTCCTCAACCGGATTTATAAATGCCGTACTACTTGATGAAGGGAACATATTTCCTAAATTATATGATCTTGAAGAAGGCCAATCTTCATCCGTAAATGTAGGAGCGGCAATGACATAATTATTATTAACGGCAAATGATTTCCACGCATTTGAATATTCTGCCGAATTTCGATTAACCCCGTGCATTACCATTACAAATTTTGCGGTTGAAATGTCATTTGGCAGAATCAAATAGACAACAATTGGTTTTGATGGGAATACCGTATTTTCAAATAAATACTTTTCGGGTATTCCTTTATTAAGTACTTGAAATGTAATGGAATCGGAGAATGCGTCGTTTTCAGCTTTAACTTTATAAAAAGTATATTCTCCAACATTTTTAATTAGTAATACCTTTATCGAATCTCCGAAACTTTCCAATGTATCCCGAGAGACATCCATTTCTAAATTGTTTTCATTTTTATAATATGATGTAACCTCCCAACGAACCTGCTCAACAGATGATGGATTATCGGCCTTTAGATTTAATAGGCCGGACGGTTGTATTATGGAATATTCACCGATAATTTGTGCTAAGGAATCCGTAGAACACATCTCCACAAACAGAGTAAACAATATGATGTATACTTTTTTATTCTTCATAAAAATTATGGGGAAAGATGAACCGAGAAAATATTTACGGCATCAAAAACTCCGAATGTTGCATACGCGTAATCAAACGTAATTTTCGAAGAACCAAAATCGAAACTTAAACCTGTACCGAGTGTTAAGCCTTCTTCATCAGTATTAAAATTGTAACCGCCCCGGATAAAAAACATTTCCATGAATCCGTATTCGGCTCCCAGACTATAATGTTCAGGATTATCATTCAAGTGGACTGCATCCGCAGCGACCAGTAAAGTAGAATTTTCAAATTGTATAAGTCCATCATTTCCTATCAAGCCCATCGAAATAGAAGCCCGGTAACTTGTAGGAAGTGAGAACGGTTGTGTAGCAAAATTAGATTCAACTCCGGGATTAATCGTACTATTCTCGTCAAGATCAACAACAGTTACCAAATCACTTCCGCGCATTGTTAATTCGGGTCCAAAATTTTGGAAAGAAAATCCCATTTGTAAATTTTTATAACCGGTTTTAAGCAATACGCAAAAATCAAATGCGAAAGTTTCTGCAGAGGTATTCCAGATTCGCTGACTTATATATTTCGCAGTGAATCCAACACTAACTTGCTCAATAACTTGTCTCGCATATGAAACGGAGATTGCCAAATCTTCCGCGTCGAAAAATGTTCCTGTTCCTTGTGGTTGACGAATAGTCGTATTTTCCATTTGCCCCGCCGCAAACTGAATAACGCTCAGTCCAACCGCACTTACACCATCCAAAGGCAGAACCATCCCGAAATAGTTATGATCCATATCGGCAATCCATTGGCTGTGCGTAAAATTTAATACGAAGTTTTTAATTTGAGGAAGTCCGGCCGAATTCCAATACATCGCGCTCGCATCGTTCGAGACTGATGAAAAAGTATTCCCCATCGCAACCGCTCGGGCACCAACAGGAATTTTTAAAAACTGCGCTGCGGTGCTGCCGGCCTTTGTAAAATCTTGGGATTGTATTGAAACTCCAAAAAGCATTAAAAAGAGCAAACTTTTTATCAATATTTTATTATTCATAACTTTTAACCTATGCTATTTAATTACAGCAAATTTTCCGGTTGTGCTTTCACCCGTTGGAGTTTGAATTACATACAAATAAACGCCGAAAGCAATTTCCACACCAGAGGAATTTGTTAGATTCCAATCTTCATCCCCTGTTAAATTATCGTGATATATTTTATCTATAAGTTCGCCGCGAACATTATAGATTGAGATGGTACATTCAGGCGGTAAATACATAAATCTCAGCCTTCTGTTATTTTCGATCTGCTCCCAGGCCGCATTTACAATAAATGGATTTGGAACAACTTTTACATTATTTATCTGTGATTTGAACATATCAGAAGTTGGTTCAACTTTAGGTGGAGTAATTTCCAACCGGAAAGTATCTAAAGCCGTAAGCTCGCTCATCGAATAAATTCGGAACGATTCACCATCGAGAGGTTTGTTTCCTCCCATTCCGGCAACGGTATCTATGCTAATACTATAATACCAATTTAAAAGACTAAAAACTCCTATTGTATCGGATTCAATATATGGTGAGTTAATAATTCTAATTTCTTCGCCCAAGTCGTATTCATTGTTTTTGTTATTGTCGAGAAGTATACATCCGACTTGGTAAATATTGCTTTCTTCACCTACATTCCAAATTTGAAATGGAACTTCATATTTTTTAATCATTGGTTTGTTATTACCGGTCAATCCGGCAGCGAAAGAATTTTCGGCGGTAAATCTGAATTCATAATCTGTGCCTTGTGTTAAACGGTTGGCAAGAGCATTTGTGCTTAGTGGATTTACATACCAATTTCCGTCGGAGGAGGTATTTTCCACACCCGAAACATTCTCCTCGAGATGATTTGTAATCTTCTTAATTTCACCGGTCGCGTCATCACCGGAAACATTTACAGTTATCCCTTCAACAATTAATCCTTCAGAACTATTCATAATAAATGCTCCGATAAATTGTTTATTGGAATTATCCACCAGATAGAAACTATCGGCGGGAGTTGCATTAAATTCAATGAGATAACTTTTTCCCGTCAGTGAAGTCGGATCAATAATTTTTGCTTGTACTGTGCCATTTCCTACACCTTTTATTTGCGTATATGAAATTTCTCCCGGTGCAAATCCGATGGCGCTTGTTCGAGGAGTTAAATCAACCAAATTATCGTCGGCAGCAGTTGTACCTCTCGCTGATTCAAGAGATTCCAAACCGATTGAAACAGACCCGGAATCGTAAGACGTAATAGTGTAGCTGTAATTAACACCATTTGTAACGGTTGAATCAACAAAGTAATGTACAATGCCGGTATTATCGCCGAGATAGTTAAAGTTGTTAAACGGGTCGATTCCCTGCACCAAATCGTCCTTGTCGAATTGAGCAATAGGTACATAACCTACAAGATTGCTTTTTGAATCAAGAATTTGTTTGCCCCATGAAGCACCCTGATCCTGACTTCGATAAATTTTGTATCCTTGAAAATCTCTTCGTTTCGAAACAAGATCGACAACTTTTTCGGCTGAATCATTCCAATAAAGTGTAACACGCCCATCACCTTCAACTCCGTTAAGCTTTGGAGACGGTGGAGTAGAAGGGCCAAGAAAACTATTTAGATACAACGATTGAGCGATATCGACATTGCTCATTAAATCTTCGAAATCATTCCCGACTGTTACAGCCAGAGTTGCTTCCATATTTTCTCCGGGCGCTAGAGAAAACGGACCTGTGTTAGTGAACAAAGTCCAGTTACTGGGTCCCGGCTGTTTTCCTTCACCCGTTAGTGAAAAATCATCAAAGTGGGGATCGGGACCATGAAAATAATTTTCTTTCGCCGACATTAATTTGGGACTGTTCGGATCGCTTATCATTACAGGCCAAATACTATTATCATCTGCCGGAGTTGTATTTCCCGTCAAATCCCGGAAGAAGTGCCCGTCAGTAATTCCAAGATCAAAGGGAGTTTTTAAAACCGCGAATCCAAAAACCCCCACTTCAGGATTACCGGGACTGGAACCGTTGTAATCGAATTGATAATACCCGTTGTCGTATCCGTTAGGGTTAATGCCTGTATTGAACGTTCCATAGGTTTCTTCAAGCACATCGCCAAATTGAAAATCAGCATAATAGCCATAATAACAACTATCTAATGTTTGATTACTACTATTTGTAATTGTTATATCATAAAAGTGAATATCTTGGGCGAATCTTCTTCCGTAGGAATAAGCTTGTATCTCGAGTGTCAGTCCCATAGGAGTGGACGGTGGTTGCGCGGAATGATCAGTCATGATCATATATATTTCACGATCAGCCGCAAATTCTCCGGGAACTTCATTGCCAAAATTTGGAGAAGTCGGATCAATTTCTTTTCGAAACTTCCCAGGCCAAAAATGCCATACATTATTATCGGCATCGTAAAATGCACCTTTGGAGTCGACGAGATTTTTGTTCGATTCTGAAAGCGTAACATAACTTCCGGATGGTGCATCGACCCAACTTCCCGAATCATCAAAGAATCCTTTTGGCCAAGTAACCGGAATATCACTATGTGCCAGTCTGGGTGCTCCGTCGGGAGCTAATAAATTTGCCGGTTGATCATCAGCGTGGTATTTACCCAAAGCTCCGGGAGGCGCCATCCAATCTTCCGCTCGATATCTGGTGTATGAA
Organism: Melioribacteraceae bacterium; assembly: GCA_021739765.1. GTDB lineage: Bacteria > Bacteroidota > Ignavibacteria > Ignavibacteriales > Melioribacteraceae > JAIPBD01. The sequence continues at coordinate 69,511 of JAIPBD010000012.1, read as the reverse complement.
TCCAACACATTCCCCTTACTTGCGAAGAGAATACAAAGGTCGTCCATTGCGTTAACGTCATTAGACATATTCGCAAGTCCTTTACTTTTGGGCCATCTGAAATTATATATTAAATTCTGATAATACGAATCCGATATCATTCCTTGATTACCAACCGTGTTTACCAATTCGCCTTTATCCAAAATTCCAAAAGCATCATCCTCCGAGGTTGTTGGCTTCTTGAGCGAGTTTTGCTCATTCTCTTCTAAATCATCAATAGATTGTGAAAAGGCGTTCGTGAATGAAAACGCAATTAGAATTATTATGAATAAACTATTTTTCATTTTTCCAACCATAATTTTTAGAAATCTAAACGCACACCGAATTGAATTGATCTTCTTCCATCCATTCGTGAAGGATCGCGCATACGATCCTCGGTTCTGGTATATGATGGTCCGGCTTCCCATGGATCGCCTGTTGTAGACCAAACCGATCGGGCATTGAGTTTATCAAATAAATTTTCCACAATTCCAAATAGTGTAAATCTCAGATCAGAAAATTGAATGTTTTTTGAAATTCTTAAATCAACCTGTTCGGTTGAAGGCATTCTTCCGGAATTTTTTTCGATCTGAAGTTCATCACTTTCATCAGGTTTTGTTGGTGTATACGGTAATCCGCTAGCGGCTCGAACCACAAGATTAATATTCATATTTTCGAATGGATTAAATCCGAATAATTGCGGTCCAAACTCTTTTGGAAATTCCAGACCTATGCTTCCGTAAACTGTATGAGTTCGGTCAAAGTCCAAAAAGAAAACCCTTTTCGGTCGTCGAATTGCCGAGGCTCTTCTATAATCATTGAAGCCTTCCCTCGGATCCGATTCATTTCCTTTCGCAACTGAATATGTATAGTTGATATTGGCAAACCAAAAACTGCTGAGCCGTTTGTTTAGACTAATTTCAAATCCTTGAACACCACCATAATTTGAGTTATCAAATAAAGTGTACTCATACGGAAAAACTGTTAAATATGTACTACCGACCAGATTAGTAATATCTTTAAAATAGGCGCTAACGTCGAGCGAATATTCATCAGTTAAGATTTGTTTTAATCCGAATTCGAAAGCAACTGTTTTTTGTGGAAGAATTCCGGGGTTTCCAATTAACGCTTGATCCTGACTTGGATCGCGGGATGTGTACATATCAACATAATCCGGGATTTGGAAAAAATGACCGTAAGAACTATAAAATATTGTCTTGTCACTCACCGGAAACGAAATACCGAGACGAGGGCTAAATTGTTCTTTGATCGGAGCTTCAACCTCTCCTGATGAGACCCAATTATTATTGGCATCCAAATACCCGGCAGGATCACGAGCTGATTTCCATTGTGTGTCTTTTACATCAACATAATCGTATCTGAAACCTGCGTTAATTATAAAAGATTCGAATTCGATTTTATCCTGAATATAGAATGCCATTTCTATCGGATCTAAATCGTATTTTTCATAATTATGAAATCCGCCGGCGTATGGTTCTTCAAATCGTAATCGATCTAAAGTATGTTGTTGTAACTCAACCCCGGTTTTAATCAGATGATGATTGCCGAGCTGAGAACTATAATCAAACTTGAACATATATGTAGCAACGTGATTTCGGATGTATATTCCGTTATCAGCTTGAGTCCAGAATGGAGGAGTACTATTATTTCTTCTCAAATAGTTCGAAGAAACTAACTCACCGTCATCAGTAAAAACAGCCAGTTTGCCGGGCGTAAATCGATTAAAGTATTGTCGATTGTAGGAAAATGAAGCTTCATAAAAAGAACGGTCATTGAGAACATGATTGATTTTAAGATTATCTCTCCACGCAAAATCTTTTCGTGTTTCATATCCTTCAGGTCGATATTTCCAACTGTGAACATACGGTTTGTAAATTCTATAAAATCGATTAGAGTTCAAATTAAACTTAAGCTCACCAATGTTATATGTTAGTTTAATATTGTATTCCCTTTCCTTATTAAATCCCCATGGCATTTGATCAAGAGAATTTAACAATCGACCGGTGGCGAAGAATTTCAGGTCATTAATAAAGGGCACGGGACCACTCAAAACGGTTGAAAGCTGACCCAGCAAATTTATATTTGGAAATAGATCGGGAGTCTCCTCAATTGTTTGTTTGTTATACGCGGAAGGAATATCCCGAATCAATACATTACCGGATCCGACGCGTTCTAATAAATTTCCGTCAGCATCAATTCCCCACTGATCATAACCAAGCGCGTTGGCTTTATGATAGGGGGATTCATTTAATTGATCGGTTGTAAATTCAATTCTTCCCTTTAATTTCGGACCGCCTTCCTTTGTTACAATATTCACAACTCCGGAAAGTGCTTGTCCGTACTCGGCGTTAAATCCTCCGGTGAGAACTTGTAACTCTTGAATAGCATATTTATCTACAACGCCATTAAATCCTCCATTTAGGGGATCGCGAACAGGCACGCCATCAACCAGATAGATTACTTCACCAGACCTTCCACCTCGTGCATGCAGCGCACCATCAGATCCGGAAACAAATCCTGACTGCAAACCAACAACATCCTGAAAAGAACCAACCGGGAGATCGGAAAACGTTTCGGAAGAAATAATAGCGGTTCTTGATGTTTCATCTTTATTTATCATGCTTTGGTTAGCATTCACAACAATCTCACCCATCTCAATCGAGCTTTCCTCGAGAACAAATTCAATCCTTGTTGTTAAATCCGCTCTTACTACAACACCCTTAACTAAGGATTCCCGATATCCGATCATAGAAGCCCGCAACTCATAAGTTCCGGGCTGAATGTTCAGAATGATAAACTGTCCCTCCGCATCGGTGGCCGATCCTTTATCCTCGCCAACGATAAAAACGTTAACTAAAGGCAGCGGTGTGCCGGTCGTTTTGTCCAGAACAGTTCCAACAATTTTACCTGTCGTTCCTGCATTAATCACTTTACAGGTTAGTAGAACTGAAACTATTAGAAATGCAATTCTACTTATTTTTAAGAAACTCATGTGTTCTCCATTTGTTTCTCAACTAATTTAAATTTTTTATTTGAGTAACATCATTTTTTTCACGGTAGAAAATGATGCTGTATTTAATTTGTAAAAGTATATACCTGAAGCAAGAGCTGACGCATTCCAATTGAAGGTATAATTTCCCGCTCCTAATTCTTTATTCACAAGCGTTGCAACTTCTCTACCCAAAACATCATAAATTCTTAACGATACTTTTTCAGTGTTAGGAATTGCGAAAGTGATATTTGTTGCAGGATTAAATGGGTTTGGATAATTTTGCGCCAACTTATAGGTTTCCGGTAACCCTTCAGATTTTTTAATGTCCGTAGTAAGGGGCGCGTCAATACCGGGTGAAAAATAGCTTGTTTCATTTTTCGTTATGTATGTATGCGTGTCCCATTTACTGGAATTAATTTTTCTGGTAACAGATTGATCAATCGAGCCGGAGATTGTTAATCCGCTCACTGTATTTGGAAAACCGAAGTAAATCGCGTTTCCTGTTAACGCTGTCGCTTCACCCCAGAATACTTCTACGAGTGTATCAGAGTTTGCGGGGTTAACCAATATTACTGCATCCGAAGCTTGAGAAAGATTTGATTTACCTTGTCCATTATCAAAACCGGCATTATCATCAACCGCATTAACAGATAAATAAATCGCGTCTTGTGATAAATTCGCCCCAAGCCCTGTAGGTCTGATATTTCCAAAAACGACTACAAATTGTTCTGGGTTCAGTGTTGTTCCACCGGGGAAAGTGTAGATTGGAATTCCATTTGTTTCTAATATTTGATAACCTGAAAGATCAATTGCCGAAGCGCCTCTATTATAAAATTCAATAAATTCATCACTTCGAGAGTCCCTTGTTTGGTCACCGTTCGCATCACCAATTGAATCGGAAGGTGGATCAAAAAGTATTTCTGTAATTATTAAATCACCTTTATTAACATAAGGCAAAGGAGGAGCATCCAATCCCGGAGAGAATAAACTTAGAGTATCTCCACTTACAACAGAATGCAAATCCCACAATTCACTATCTAATTTCCTTGTTACTGATTCTCTGATTCCACCACTAATCGCTTCGCCGCTTATAGTATTGGGAGAATCAAGGTAAATTGCACCTGAAGTCTGTGCTGATGCGGTTCCCCAGTAGAGTTCAGCCAAAGTATCACCGGTAATTGAATTTACTAGCAATACAGCGTCACCGGCATTTGAGAAATTTGATTTTCCATTTCCGTTGTCAAAACCAACATTATCATCTGATTCATTTACGGCAAATACAAGAGCTTCCGGAGTAATTCCGCTAAAACCTGCCGACCCGACACCTCCGAATACAACCGCATATTGTTCGATTCCAAGTTTGGTACTATCCGGGAAAGTATAAAGTACTATTCCTTCGCGATCTAAAATTTGAAAACCGGTAAGGTCACCCTCTATCGGGCCTTTATTATAGATTTCAACAAATTCATCCGATCTTGAACCACGGACACCATCCCCATTAGCGTCGCCGGCCTCATCAGCGGGCACATCGAACATAACTTCCGTCAGAATAATATTTGCTGTGATTTTTTGCTCTTCCGCATTTTCACCAGGAGAGAATAATTTGTCGGGGTCATTAACAACAAGTGTGTGGATACCCCATTTTGTTCCATTAATATCACGGGTTATTGATTGCCCGATGGCACCGGTAATAGTATCACCCGAAATAGTGTATTCGCCGCCAAGATAAAAACCTTTCGAGGATAAAGCTGAATCCACATTTCCCCAATGCACTTCAAATAATGTATCGGCGAGTAAAGGATTAACAAGCATTACACGATCTTGAGCATTTGATAAATTGGATTTGCCCAAACCATTGGAAAACCCGGAACCGGCATCAACCGTCTCGACAGAAAAAACCAGAGTGTTTGGCGGGATGTTCGTAAATGAATCTACGTCTCCTCCACCAAAAACAACCGTAAACTGTGATGGCTGTAATAATGTATTGATCGGAAAAGTAAAAAATGGAACGCCTTCACGTTCAACTAATTGGTAGCCGGAAAGATCGAGTACCTCTGTTCCGTTATTGTACAATTCAACAAATTCATCCCATCTTGAACTTCGAGCGCCATCACCGTTTGCATCGCCCGCATCTCCAGATGGTACATCAAATTGAATTTCTGTTACTAGTAATTCCTCTTGAGAATAACCGTTTGAATAGATAAAAAGGATTAAAGCTAGCAAAGTTAGTAGCCTACCTTTCATGTTGCCTCCCGTTTTTACTTTGTAAAAAATGATTTTATTGTCGAAGAGTGGTACAAATATTTCCTCTTTATTTTGATTGGAATAATTGTACCAGCCATATTATTGAATTATTTTTTAATTGTCAATAAGTTATACCTGATTATTTTCCACCCCACAATTTTTCCCTTCGGTCTGAATCCGAAAATAAAACCGGCAGATTAAACACTTAATATCTCGCTCCCCTTGTTTTCGACTGCCACCGATTTGCTCACTATGGACATTTATTTGTCGAACAGATTAATTAATTTATTCCCATATTTCAGTTCCTCCTTATTCTGAATTCTATATGAACCGAACAACATTAACACGAAAAAACATGTACTATACCGATAAATTCGACATAGCGTCTGAATTAAACCCGAACAAAACTGCATTGATCTGCGGCAACAGACAAATGACCTTTAAGGAGCTTCGAATTCTCTCCGACAATATTGCTTTTGGAATAAAGCAAAAAAATATTGCCCCAGGCGAACTAATCGGATTATTCTTTTCAAGAGTTCCGGAAGCAATTGCGACGATGCTTGGAATAATGAAAGCAGGTTGCGCATACGTTCCACTTGATCCAAACTACCCGAAGGAAAGAATAAATTATATTGTAGAAGATGCCGGCATTAAAACTATTGTTCATAATATCGGGATCGCTCGCTCGGAGAAGGTCGATAATATCAGTTATTTGGATTACAGAATACTGAATGGTTTTGATTCGAATGAAAGTGTAACCGAGACCCGACCGGAATCTACTTCCGACGATTTAGCCTATGTTATTTATACTTCCGGATCTACTGGGAACCCCAAAGGAGTTAAAATTTCTCATGGAAACTTGACAAGTTTTACTGAATTGGTAAACAACCGTTTTAGCTATGAGAAAAATGAGATTTTTTTGCAATCAGCTTCTTTTTCGTTTGCTCTTTCTGTAAGACAAATTTTTACTCCACTCTTGATTAGTAACACTTTAGTAATTGCGGAAAAAGAACAGATCGAAAACCCATTAGAATTATTCCGTTTAATCAAAACCAAAAAAATTACAACCGTCGATTTTGTACCTTCCTTTCTTCGTTCAGCTTGTGAATTATTGGAAGATTTGAATGTCAATGAACGAAATTCAGTCTTAGATAATAATCTCGCGAGAATAATTTCAATTGGGGAAGTGCTTTCAAAAGAAGTGGTAAATAGATGGTTTAATCTAAACGACAGACCAATTAAGTTCTTCAATATTTACGGCCAATCAGAAACAACAGGAATTGTAAGCGCTTTCCAAATCGAGGAAGACATTCTTGAAACTCACACGAATATTCCGATTGGCAAACCTTTGGCGGGAATCCAAATTCACATTTTGGATTCAAATAGATGCTCACTTTCGGAGAATGAAATCGGAGAAATTTTTATTGAAAGCAATTCAGTGGGGAAAGGTTATTTAAACAATGTTGAATTAACAAGACAAAAATTTGTTTCAAATCCAAACAACAAAAATTCAACCCTTTACAGAACCGGCGATCTTGGCAAATATTTGCCGGATGGCAATATTGAAATTTTAGGAAGAGTCGATTCACAAATAAAAATTAACGGCGTAAGAATTGATCCTTCAGAAATTGAAACTGCGATCAACAATTTGCAAAATATTCGTACGAGTGTTGTTGTGCCTGTTGAGAATCAGCAAAAAAGCACAAAAACTCTTGTGGCGTTTCTCGTTCTTTCTGATGAGAAACTACAACAAAATGACAATTATAGAGAGTTATTAAAGAATAAACTTCCCGCTATTATGATTCCTTCAAAGTTTATTACAAAGAGCAAACTTCCGCAAACACCATCCGGAAAGATTGATAGAAAAGCGTTAATTGAAAGTCTAAGTAGTAAAAGTTCTTCACGAACTATTAACAATCCCATAAAAAAACGCATTAATTTAAACGATTGGTTATATAAACGCGAATGGCAAAAAACGGATTCGGTTTTGCTTGAAGAAGCGGAGTTCAAAAAGTATTCCAAGTGTCTCATTTTCTCCGACCGATCGGACGTTTCAAACCGGTTGGCGGAGAGTGTAAAGAAGCAGGGCGTTTCTACATCTGTAATTTATAAAAGCAATGAGACAACATTCGCAGAAGGATCAATAAAACTTGATCCGTCGGATAAAGAAAACATTTTCTCAGTAATGAGTAATGTTGATATAAAACCAGAAGGGAATACTCTTATCATTTATTTATGGAATATTGATGGAGATTTCAAATCGACAACAGCTTCGGCTGAGATTTTTAGTGAAAATTATTTCTTGATTCCGCTCTATATTGTTCAAGCATTGGCGTCCGTTTCAGTCAGTCTTCGAGCGAATATGGTTTTTGTTACAACCGATTCAGAACAAATTTTAGAATCGGATCGAGTCAATCCGGGTAAATCTTTTGTGCGTTCTATCGTTCAAAATCTTTTTATCGAATATAAAAGGATAAGGGGCATCACAATAGATTTTGATTCCGGGGCTTATCAAAAAGACCCCGGGAAAACTTGTGAAATTATCCAATCTGAAATTTCGAGTTCGTCAAATAGCATTTATACAGCTTACAGACATTTTGAAAAATATTTGTTGAATTATCTTCAGAATCCGTCAGACAAAACTGTGGGAGGAATTTCTCTAAAGCAGAATGGTGTCTATTTAATCACCGGCGGTTTGGGTGTTATCGGTTTAAAACTAGCTGAGTATCTTGCCAAAAAATATCATGCGAATCTGATCTTAACTTCCCGTTCGGTTTATCCCGATAATTCCGAATGGAAGAATATTTTAGCCAAAGGCGATTCTGTTTTGCATGATTTGAATAAAATTGAAACACTTCAACGAATAGAAGAACTATCATCATCCTTAACTTTAAAAAGTGCCGATATCGGAAATTATGAAAACATGAAAAGTGTTGTTGATTATTGCGCTGAAAATTTTGGCAATCTTGATGGCGTTTTTCACGCGGCAGGAATTCTTGATGAGTTTAATTATTCCGCTTCGATGTCAAAGGAATTAGTGTTGAAGACTTTTTATCCTAAAGTGACCGGCTCAATAGTTTTAAGTGAAGTTTTAAAAAATCGTGATCTGGATTTTGTTCTTTATTTCTCTTCAATTTCGTCAATTATAGGAAGATCTGGCAAGTTGGATTATGTGGCCGCGAATGAGTTTCAAAATTATTTTGCAAGGTTTAATAATTCAGAAAATCAACCGCATATTGTTATTGATTGGGATACATGGGAAGGAAGAATCTTAACCGAAACTGAAACAGAATTTATGAAATTTTCTGAGGCTTTGGATAGCTCTGATGAATTAAGTTTCACTTTTAACGAGGGATTTGAAGTGTTGGAAAAAACCCTCTCGCTTAATTCAACTCAAGTTATTGTTTCAACCGGGGATTTGAAAGAGAGAATTTTAGCTTCAATTGAAATGATAAAAGAAGATGATAATGTAGAGTTCGGGAATTCAAGCACCGTAATTGTTTTACCTAGAAACAAGGTTGAATCTGAAATGCTAAAAGTTTGGGAAAATGTTTTCCCGGAAACTTCAATTTCAGTCGATTCAAACTTTTTTGAATTAGGTGGTAATTCCTTGATGGCAGTAAATATGATGGCGAAAATCAAAAACACATTTGGTAAATCTATTCCGCCGTCTATCCTAATTGAGCAAAACACAATTGAAAAACTGGCAAATGTTTTCCAAAATAGTTTTTTAAATTCGGAGGGTAATCCGGTCATCAAATGGAAAGCAGAGGCTCCAAACACACCATTTTTTCTGTTCGCTCCCAATCCGGGTACGTTGGGTTTTCATGAATTTTCCAGGGCGATGGATAAAGATCAACCAATAATAATTATCGAGCCAAAACGATTTCAGCACCATTCAATGACTTCCGTTGAGGAGAAAGCTAAAACAAACATTGAGCATATAAAATCGATTCAGCCAAAAGGACCTTATTATATTGGCGGGTATTGCAGCGGTGCATTAACTGCTTTTCAGGCAGCAAATATGTTAAATGAAAATGGTGATGTTGTAAAAACTTTGGTGTTGTTCGATTACATCGCTGAAAAAATCGGAGGCTATTTTGATTTACTTGGGTCCGCTCACAAACTGAAATACAAAGCCGCAAGAATTTTATACTTGATTAGAAAGTACCTCTTTAATCCCAAACTGCTTCTGAATACAACCAAAGTTATTTCGGAGAAGAATGAATTGATTAAGGAGCATAATTCATCACCGCTTCAACATGCTAAAAAGCAATATAAAATACAAAGGTATAAAGGCGATATTATTTACTTCAAGGCATATGGTGAAAAATTTGAAGCGCTCGGCTTACCCTTTGCTTTTGAGAAAGAAGCGGATGGTTGGAAACACATTGCGGAAGGTAAAATATCGGTTGAATTGATTAATTGCGTTCACGACAAAATGTTTGTCAGTCCACATGCGGAAGAAACTGCAAAACGACTTCAGCAACATCTAAACGCGCAAGGAATTAGAAACTAAATCATTTGATATCAGTGCATGGGAAAGTTTTTCGGCAAGAAATTTGGGGAGGTGTAGAAGTTTTTAGAAGTGATTAAATCTTAAAATCCAAAAGTAATAAATGTTGACATACGTAGTGAGTTATTATTCTCTGTTGCAATCAGACTCCCTTTCGAATACTTAAAATCGAATCCGAATATAAAATCATGGTAGAATTCATAATTTGCATTAAATCCGACATCAAATTGATCTTTAACATCTCCATAAAGGAAGTCAGGATAAGGTAATTCATATTGCTGTTGAGGTAAAATTCCCGAACCTTTTCGAATATAATCACCCCAAAGATTGATTTTTATTTCACGCGTTATTCTCGTCTTGATAGAAAAGTACAACTCATCGGCATTGTTACCAATCCAATGACCCAATTGGTAATTGTGACTTGTGAAAACTTGAGCGTCGTCGGAGTTCATATATACAAACGGATTTAACCTGCTATATTCAAGAGTTATTGAAGTATTTTTGAAATATGGATCAACTATAAAAGTGCCAAAGGTAAAGGCAACCGCAGACTGACCGGATGTAAATGGATTTGCTCCTCTCAATGATAGTTCATCAATAAAAACAGAACCGTACAATTCAAAATTATAATCGACAAACTTATAATTGATGTCGGCAAATAATTGAGCATTATCACCACTATTGGAATTGCGATCTTGTAAATAATGATCCGCTAATCTAAAAAACATAACGGGGATCATATAAATGAATTCCGGTGTCCCGCTGTAAATAACAGATTCCCCAATTGATACATTTAGATTTGAAATAGGTCGAATTCGGAAAATATGTGCCGCAATATATTTTTCGATTTGTGAATACGACAATCTATTTTCAACGGAGGTTGTTCGTATTGAACCGGAATCAACAATTGCCGAGTGAAGCCATCCATGCATGTATTGAAAATAAAGCCAATCGACCGGTTGGATTACTAATTTTATTGAGGCAAACGAAGGTGCTTTTTTAGACAAAATAATTTTACCGTCATTTCCACTTCCCCATTCCGAAAAATTTTTACCAAGGGAAATATATCCCCAATCCCAGCTATAATTTAATTCTGCTCTAACTTCGCTGTAATCCAATTGATCGTCAGCAAGTAAAATATCCGGCGGATTTATACCGGTTTCCCTCGAGAAGATCTTGTCTCTATCACGGAATTGTCCCTTTTCAAAATTATCCCGAAAATTTAGACTAAACCCAATATTTTCACCTATGTATCCATATACAGACCCGCCATTCCAAAGATGAGAGAATGAATTTTTGTCTTCCATTCCGAAGCGAAATCCTAAAATTGGGTTTACCGTTAGACTAAATAGTTGATCGCTGTAATGAAAAAGATTGAGCCTGCTGCTATCTCGTCTTCCAAGAAAAGAATAAGAAGTCTGAATTGAATCATCATTTAGAAAACTTAATTCTTCGTAGAATTCATCTTTCCAATAGAGCAGTTCTTCTTTCTCCAAATCGGTAAATCTGTTTTTGTTTTTCTCTGCCAGAAGTAAGTATTCAGCTATTTCAATTCTTGAGAACGGTTTTATATTATCCGAAAATTCCAAAACCCCCTTAACACCAAGATTTTTAAGAAACGGTTGCACCCCATTATCGCTTGATAAATGAACCACTTGCGCAAACGTAACGCCCGCAAGAAAACAAAAGAAGAGAGTCCGAATCATAATATCAGAAGTTTAAGAAGTGAAATAATCGGAAGAAGGAATGAAGCAACATATAAAAAAGTAGTTGTCCTGGGTAAAAAATCGCTAACCGAACGGTACCACAAATAAATTAAAAATGAGATAATTATCAGCGGATTTAGAACCGAAAGGAAATCAAAAATGGAGAATTTTTCCAGTACAAACGACAATATAACCACATAAAGAATGTTCACATCCACGATTCTTAAATAGCCCGTCTTCGTTTCAGATAATATCCTTTTCAAAAATATTACCATTGCCAAAAACAAAACTACGTAAAGAGAAAACTCACTAAATAACCACGAGCCCACTTCCGCTTGACTGCTTAATTTTTTATTTGATATAAAAATATTGCTCTGCGACAAAATGAAATATAAGAGCATATTCAAAAAAACGAACAAGTGATAAAATACTCTTAAAGTTAAAAGAAGATAAAGAGCCGCAATCAAAAGAACAACGCCGGCGATTAGCAGAAGTATAAGGTCATTTGTAATAATAAAAGAAGATTTGGGAATATTAATCCCAATTATGAATAAGACCATTATACTGGAAAAAATTCCTATTATTATCCTTCTTTGCCTTTTGTATTGCCCCAGTAATTTAAAATTTAAAATCGCCGTGGCAATTTTTCTGGATACAGGAATGGCAAAAAATTTGTAATGCCCCTCCAAAATTATAAACAATGTATTTATAACCGACGCAACCAAATACAGATATGATCCTCCCGTAAGATATAAAGCTGCAAAAATTGAATTGAGCACACTTACAAGCAAAACAGCGAGACTGGTGTTTGCTACCGATATTTCCAAATCCAAGAATTTATGATGCAGATGACTTAAATCTGCCATAAAAGGATTGCTTTTATTCCAAAGCCGCACTGTAAAAACTCTAACCATGTCGATAATAGGAACACTTAATAAAATTAAGATAAATGTTAAATCAATGGATTGGGTGGTTGGATTATTAGAGACCAAAAGCGATGCCAGTACGAGTACAAATCCAATTATTAAAGATCCGGAATCGCCGAGATGAATTCTGGCCGGATACGCGTTATATCTTAGAAAGGCGATTAATCCACCGGCGGTAACGGAAACTAAAAACATCACCAACAAATTCTCTTGGATGAACGCGAAGGGAATCAATATTCCACTGATAATTAATGTGAATCCGCCTAACAATCCGTCGAGTCCATCAAGTAAATTAATTGAATTCATGACCCCGACAATAAAGATAGAGAGCAGTATAAATGCGGGGATACCTTGTACCAAAAATCCGAAAATTATTATTCCGGTCGCCGATTCCAGTAAATAAGTAACAACTAAAATTGATGCAAGCAATTGGAGAACTATTTTGATCTCCCATGGCAGACTGACTATATCGTCAACAATACCACAGATTGCAATTAATATGAATGCTAAAATTATGTGAAGTGAAAAATCATAAAAGCTATAACTGACCAATGCCGCTGCGAGAGAAAATATTAATAAAAACCCGCCTATTCGGGGAATATCTTCGCTTTCTGCATCTCGACTGCGAGAATAGGTTGATATTCGTTTTTCTTTGATTCTTTTTAAGAGGTACGGAGTTAGCGTAATATTAAAAACAATGGAAATAAAAAATAGATATATGATATTCATTTATTAAAAATTAATTAGTTGAGTTATTTTTCGAATATTTTTAAAAACTAATGAAATTGCCGGGAATGGTTTTTTGTTCAATTTTAATCCGAGGTAATCTTCTCTACTTTTTTGAATTATATCCGAAATACTGCCATTACTTATTCCGCCAACACGCATCTTAATCATAAGTTGTGGTATATAGTCGACTTTTAAATCAATTATTGAGAATATACGAAGTATTAGCTCATAATCAGCCGATATCTTCAAATCAGTATTAAATAAACCAATTTGTGAATAAATTTTACTTTTTATGAAGGTTGCAGTATGAGGAGGCATCCAACCGAAAAACATTGAATGTTTCTTAAATTCCCCGGCTTTCCAATAACGAATTAATTTATTTTCCCTTTCCCTGGAATTGTAAATTAAATCACCATAAACTACATCTGCATCTGTTCGCAAAAAACAATCCGCGACAGTTTGCAAAACATCCGGCGACGCAAATTTATCATCAGAATGCAAGAAACAAATAATTTCACCGGTCGCGTGTTTTATTCCTTTATTTAAAGCAAAATAAATCCCTTCATCTTTCTCTGAGATATATTTATAAATAACTGATTTATGATCCTTGATGATTTGTAGCGTATTATCGGTTGAGCCGCCATCAACAATAATATATTCAATATCGTTATAGCTTTGTTCAGCAACTGATTCGATTGCGGACTCTAGAAACTGACCACTGTTGTATGTAGCGGTGATAACTGAAATTTTCATTTAGTCTAACTTGTACCAAGAAGAGCAGTAATTAGGGTAGAAATTAATCGATTTCTCTTTTTCGGATCTTCTCAGCGGGATTCCCTTTGTAAATAAAATAAGGTTCTGTATCATAACTTACAACGCTTGCGGCAGTTATTATCGAGTGTGATTTTAGTTTGACTCCTCCGGTTATAACTGATTTTGCACCGACCCAAACGCCGTCTTCAATCTCAATTTTTCCGGTGATTAAATCGAAGCTTTCTTTTTTGTAATTATGATTTCCCGTTAATAATAATGCCCCTTGCGAAATACATACATTCGCACCTAATCTTACATCACACAAATTATCAATCCAAACTTTTTCGCCGATCCAAGAATTTTCTCCAATTTCCAAAAACCAAGGGTATTTAATATTTACATTCGGTTTAATTACTACTCCTCCGGCTACTATTGCCCCGAAACTTTTTAGCAGCACAATCTTCAATTTGCTCGAAGGATTTAATGGATTGATAAAAAATAAAATATTAATAAAATACCAAACGAGTCTTTTGATTACCGAAGCACCCGGATAGAAATCAGAATTATCAAATTTTGCTAAGTCGACTTTTTTCATTTTCAAGGAAATAGTTTTTGATAATATTTTTTGTAATCGTTTCTTTTCAAGTAAATCGTGCTGTAAACCTCAGCGCTTTTTCTCATATTGGAGTATTCAACCTCATCCATCTTTACGCATTCTTTCAGTACATCAACAAATTCGCTCCTTTCGGAAAGTGGAATTGCCCAGCCGGCATTTAACTCACTTAAATCTTGCCAGGGTGTTTCATCACTAATTATTACCGGAACAGCTGAAGTTAAGCTTTCTATAATTATATGTCCAAAATTTTCCCCCAGTGTCGGGAAAAAGAGAAAATGGGAATCACTCAAAACCTCTGAAACCTTTTCATTTGAAATGGGACCCTTATAAATTACTTTGATCGCTTGAGGTAAGTCGGCAATTATTTTTCTGCACTGAAGCCAATAATTTTCATTGTAAATCGGCCCGTAAATTTGGAATTCAATTTTAGAATTTTCGAGATGCAAAAGAGATTCTAAAGCATACAATAGGTTTTTCTCGGGGGCAATCCGTGCAATGTAAACTAACTTTAGCTCACCCGCTCTTTTTATTATTGTGTTTTGGGAAGACGTTAATTTGCTGGGAATATTTGGAGCCAAAACTATTTCACATTTATCACCTAAACTTTTGTGTACATTTTCATGTTCCACTTCGTTAGTCGCATGAAAAATCACCGATTGATAGATCTTGAATTTTTTGGCGAAAAACAGAAAGACTCTCTTTTTTGATTTTTTGATTGAAATCGCACTCTCCGCTAACATTCCTCTTGGAGCAACAATTACTTTTTTTAATTTTTTATCCAAAAGAAATAAAGGAAGGATTGAAAAATAGAAAGAGTAGATCCCATTTATATAATAGTAGTCAACTTCTTTCTCTGAAATTATTTTTGAGAAAGACTTCATTCTTAGATTATTTTTGGAGGCGTAATAGATCCACAGTCCCTCCTTAATAAAATTCCATTCATCACTTTTCACTTTGGCATAAACTTTATCATCTCCGTAATCAACATTTCTGGTTATAAAATAAAAATCGTATTCACTGATTAATTCCTCAACCAAATTTATGCATGATGTAATTGGTCCTCCCGCACGATAACCGGGCCAGTACCAATCGATAAAAACCATAACGCGTTTTTTGGTTTTCTTTAATTCGCTATTATTAATAACTGATTGCATGATTATTAATTAAGATTAAACAACAATATCATTTTCTTGAATCCATTTTTGAAGAACAATCAGCATCCAAATTCTTGCCCAATTCACCATCGGATCGTTATTTAGAAATCTATTCCAGAGTGAATCAAGCGCCGATTCATGAAATATATTTAAGAGTTTTAATTCATTCAAACTGTTTTCGCAAAATGATTTTAAGTCGTTTTTCATCCAAATGCTCCAGGGGAACAGAAAACCCATTTTTGGTCTGTTAACAATTCCCGGAGGAATTAAATCAGCTGTAGCATCAACGAGCAGTTTTTTGGGAGAGTGCGGGTACTTAAATTCATCAGGAATGGAAAGCACATATTCAACAAGTTCATGATCGAGAAACGGAACCCTTACCTCGAGGGCACTTGCCATACTCATTTGGTCGGTATCACGTAATAGAATATTCTGCAAATAAGTGGAAATTTCACTTACGCTAATTTTACTGATCAACAAATTTGTATTATCCCATTTTTTATTAACCGAAATTGATTTTATAATTTCATGCACAATATTTTGATTCGGTCCAAGTTCTCGAAATAACTCCGAAAGCTCTTCTTGAAAATAGACTTCACGGGAAACGGGATATGTATTTTCTAATTCCCATTTTTCTAATTTTAACAAATTCCGGATTTTTGCTGTTTGAATACTTGGTTTAATTTTACAAAGAGTGTTTCCCATCATTGATCTGAGAAAAGTGGGAATACTCGTAATCGCGCTATATTTGTGTAATATTAAATTTTGACGAAAGTAATCATATCCGGCAAAGAGTTCGTCGCCACCCAAACCGGAAAGCGCCATTGTAATTCCGGCATTTTTTGTCTTTTCAGAAATAATAAAATTGTTTATTGCGTCACCGGTAGGATGATCGATTTGTGATA
Source organism: Melioribacteraceae bacterium (assembly GCA_021739765.1). GTDB lineage: Bacteria > Bacteroidota > Ignavibacteria > Ignavibacteriales > Melioribacteraceae > JAIPBD01. The sequence goes on along the minus strand of JAIPBD010000012.1, from coordinate 52,931 downwards.
TCGCGTGGCCTATATTTTGAATTATATCATCAGCCGAGATAGTAATTTCATTATGCTCCGTACCATAAAGTTTTGAAATTTCCCGTGAGTATTGAGCTTCACTAAATTCTTCATACTCAAAATTTATTGAAAATGTTTTAACCTTATTTTGACTGATCTTACTCATTAGAGCAACGACAATACTCGAATCTATACCGCCGGAAAGGAACGCACCAAAAGGAACATCAGCAACCATTCTTCGTTCTACCGATTCATAAAGTTTATTTCTCACTTCCAGTTTACAATCATCATAAGTTGCGCTAAACTTCGATGAATCAACATAATTTATCGGTTCCCAATATTTATGAATCTCTAATTCACCGCTCGCGAGAGTCATATAACTGCCGGCTTCAAGCATTCTAATATTTTCAATGATGGTATTTGGAGAATGTATTGTCTGATATTGAAGATATTCCGGCAAGCATGAATGGCTAAGTTTTTTGGGTACACAATCACTTGCAAGCAGACTTCGTATTTCGGAGGAAAATACAAACATTCCATTTTCGTAATAGTAATAAAACGGTTTTATTCCCAGACGGTCCCGGGCAATAAACAATGAATTGGTAACATTATCCCAAATTGCGAAAGCGAACATTCCATTAAAACGAGAAAGACAGTTTTCGCCCCAGATTTTGAAAGCGGCAAGAATTACCTCCGTATCACAATTTGTTATAAAATTGTAATCCGCGAGTTCGTTGCGTAAATTCTTAAAATTATAGATTTCGCCATTATAAGTAATCGTATATCTACCATTTTCCGAGACCATCGGTTGGTGACCCGCTTTCGAAGTATCAATAATGGAAAGCCTTCGATGCCCGAGCCCGATTTGGTTTTGAACAAATATTCCCGCGTCGTCCGGCCCCCGATGTGCCAATCGATCATTCATTCTTTTTAATATTTCACGTTTATCAGATTCCGGATGATTCGAAAATATGCCGTTAATTCCACACATTAGTTTTTATTCCGGGCTAGAATCGTTAACAAAGTATTAGTCCATTTTTCTGGTGTTATCGCTGAGGCAATATTGTTGCTATGAATCGACATTTTGAATAACTGATCATCCGACTTATCCATTACCAATCGAAATAGTTCGATTAACTTCGTTTTGTTTTTATTCGGGAATACAAATCCGTTTTCACCTTCTTCAACAAACAAAGTCCCTGCTCCTACATTTGTGCTAAGCAGAAGTGGAAATCCGGCTGTGGCAAATTCATGGACTACAACTCCCCATGGATCGTATTCTGACGGCAAAACAAAAACGCCTGAATTCTCTATCACTTTATTTAAGTCTTGCGGTTGAATGAAACCGAGATGTTTTATCTTATCAGTGTCATAAAATTGATCCTTCAATTCGCCGGTGCCGACGCACCAAAGCTCCCAATCTTTTGATTCGTGTTTCAATTCTGAAAAAGTGTCAACCAAAAAACGAATCCCCTTTGCTTCGATGTAACGACCTACAAACAGAAATATATGAGGAAACTTTCGCTTTTTATTATCATAATTATCTTTATAAAGGGAATTAAAATAATTGAAATCTGCCGAATAATTTCCCAATAGCATTTTTTCTTCGGAGAAGCCTAGTTTGCGGGCGTATGAAATCTGTGGTTCGCCCGGAATCCAGATATATTCGAAATATCGTTTGAGTAATAATCGACCGATAATAAGACCGATTATTTGCCTGGCCCCACCCTTCCAAACATTATCCATCCCGAGAATAATTGGAACAGTTTTCCGAAACTGTTTGCATACCGCTAGATAATCCTTATCAATCCACCCGCTGGAAATAATTACCGCCGGATTAGATTTCGCCACGATTGATAATAAATTTTCTTTGCTAAGCGAAGGCTTCGGGTAAAAAGTGACTTCGGGCGGAAGGTTAAAATTGAAAGGTGCTTCTTCATTTATAGACCAATGTATTACGACCACTTTGTATTTTTTATTCTTACTTAGGGCCTTTAAACACGCGATAAAATATTCGGACATTTCGGTATAGAGAAAAACTATGCTCTTAATTTCACCCTCCGATAGTCTATCTTTTTCTTTTTCGTCGAAATTATATTTTCATTAAAGTAATAAAATATTGAAATAATAAGCAAAAATTGGATAGTAAATGGATTTAGAGACGCGGAAAGCCATGATTCAAAAAAGCTTGAAAAAAAGATTGAATAAATAATTGGAATCGTTAAAAATACCTTTTGCGACCATTTAATTAAGTACCCGAACCATGCGCCGACGAACGCGATTAGGCCCCAAAGTCCTGTATCCAGCCAAAGTGTTAAAAATGAATTATGCACATTCCCCTGGTGATTCAATAGTGATAATTCATCTTTGAATTTAACGAAGAGTTCACCGGTATAGCCGAAACCCTTTCCGATAAAAACATTTTCCTTTATCGATTCCCAAGCAACTTCAAATGCAAAAAGTCTCCCTGAACCGGTTGCCAAGGTTTCTATTCTTAGATAATCTTGAAGATTCAACGCTGTTATTATTGCTTCAACATTCGCGATAAACAACTGTGCGGAAATCAAAATAATGAAGAACAACAGCAAACCCAAAAATCTTGAAATCTTGAAAGTTTCTTTAAATAGAATAAAAAGAAAGACAGTGAATAACGCTGTTCGCGAACCACAGAGTATTAATGATATACCCATTAGCGAATATGCAAAAATTGTAAACTTGGTACCAAAAAGTTTTGGATAGTAACTTTTGCTGACGGTGAAAATTATAAAATTAAGCAGTAGAAAGATTCCCAACCCATTTGGATTTCCCAGCAGTCCTGTATATCTGCCGGCAGCGAACATTACAACTCCTGGTGCCATTAATCGAAAGACCAGTCCAACGAACAACAATCCGAGAAAGAAAATATTCAGATCAATAAAGAATTGTTCTCTTTTCGTTTTTAATATTGCTTGCACATAATTCGGAACAATCAAAATCAAGAGAAGGTAAGAAACCGTCCTTTGCATACTTTGAAATGCGCTATCGGCATAAATAATTGAGATAAATGCGAATATAAAAAAAGGTATAAAATGAAAATATATTTTATTGAATGGTCTAAAACTCGGAAGTTGAAATATCATAATGCTTGCCATTACAAGTATATAAAACATCTTAGTGGATTTAGCAAAATCAAGCGCCATATGCCTGCTATCAGATAGCAAAAGCATAAATATAAAAGCAATCAATATTTCTGAATAGCGTTTTTGATAGCCCCAAACCGCTAATGCTCCGAGAACGAATACATTAACAATTGCACCGAGGTACATCCCGACTAACACCCAAATAATAATAACGGGATAAAGTGTTAAATTGAAATTACTGGTCGCAATTCGTTTAGTTATACGGGAATTTGAAGGCGATCTTTTTACTAAAACTTTCATTAAAAACTATCTTTTCTCAAGCCGACCATTTACTTAATACACTCTATTGCCAGAGCATTTTCAAACCTATCAACATCTTCTACTTTTTTAAACATCGCTTCCGATGAGTCGTTAAACTTTGCTTTTCGAATGTTCCGAAATCCGGCATTTTTTAATTCCAGACTCAGACCTTTATAGTCCCACATCCACAAATGCCTGCTATTTCCAAATAATTCAATAATTAAATTTTTCAATCCTCTCGACCTTTTTTCGACACCCAAAATCGTATGCCTCATAAATTTATGCGAAGCAATCTCTTCGTTAGATTCGACATACGCAGTCGCAAGTGTTTCGAGATCGGGCAGAACCATTCTGAATATCCCATTCGGTTTTAACACTTTGTAGGAATTTTTCAAGGCTGTCTTTAAATCCTCGTAAGCCAGATGTTCGAGAACATGACTTGAATATAATCCATCGCAAGAATTTTCCGGTAACGGTAAACCTTTCACGATATCACCGTATAAAATTCCTTCAGGGAACCGGCTTTCGTTTTTTGTTAGAAACATTCCGATTAATGGCAATTTTTCTAATCGAAGAGTTGGCGAAGAATCGTAATTTATCCATCCAGTAGGATTTGAATAGCCGCAACCAAATTGTGCAAAAATTTTATTTTCCATTTAATTTTTCAACCGGAATTTGTAGAAATAATTTATTCGAGCGCCAAATCATATATTGATTTTAGCTTCTTCGTTGTTTTTAGAATATTGTGATTTTCCGAAATTCGACTAAGGCAGAGATCACCTTTCCGTCTTATGATTTCCGGGTTATCCATAATTGATAAAACTATAGCTTCCAAACTATCGCTCAACTCCCTTGAAAATTTTTCCCTCTGTTTAGATTCTTTGGGAAAAATCCGTCCCCATTCATCAGACTTCTCAAAGTTAATCATCCATCCATGTTCTGCCGAGTTAATTTCCGGGAACGCACCACCATTTGTTGTAATTACGGGACACCCGGAGGCCTGGGCTTCAAGAACAAAATACCCGTATGTTTCATCATAAGATGGAAGTAGGGCAACGTCACTGTTAATTAATATTTCAATTACTTTATCATTTGCAAGATGATCGTGATAACTAATATTATCAGGATATTTTTCAATTATTTTTTTAGCGAAGAATAAATCATCCTTTGTCGATTTTGAAGCGTAATCTCCAAATTGCATCGATGACACTATTGTTAAATTAACATTTGCCCCCTTGGAAAGCAGATTATCGAATGCTTTCAAAACCTCCTTCCCACCTTTCCGGAAAAAATCCGCTCCGACCAGAACAAAGTTTATCTTTTCCGTGAGTGGACCTTTTTCACTTATATCACTGATCAACATTTTTTGTGAGGGAGAAATTTGTACCATTTTATTTTTGATTTCTTCCAGGATTTCCGATCTGTTCTTTTCAGTAAAAATGATTTGGGCATTATAAGCATATTTTGACATTGCGATTAGCTTTTTGCAGCTATTATGCAATAATCGATTCAAACCCAATTCGGCCATTCTAACATTTCTTGATTTTACCGCCCACCGCGGCAGATAAAACTCAAACGAAGTGATCCAAGGTTTATTTGAAAAACTAATAGTGTTAAAAAAATGGTTTGCTTTATTCCGAAATGAAAAGTCGAGAAAATGTATGTTGTTTAGATAAATCGAGTTATTACCTTTTGTTTTGTAATAAATGTGATTTAATATTTTTCCAAAATCTAAGCCTTTGTTAAAAATATAATTCTCGTGTTCAAGAGAAGCAAAGTTGCGGTTGTGACTATAAGAGAAATAGTTTGTTCCAAGTCTCTTTTTCAAATTACTCTCTCAATTTCTAAGATTGTTTTTTCGATAACGCTATCCCATATAAAATGCTCTTTCGTTAATTCACGGGATTTATTTTTTTTAGTGCGTAAATCATCCTCGCTCAGTGTAAGCAATTCTTTAATCGCGTCAGACAATTGTGCTTCGTTCATGATGTCTATCAGCCATCCATTTTCATTGCTCACCATTGTATTTACAGCTCCGACATCAGTAGCAATTATCGCGCATCCGGATGACATTGCTTCAAGAATAACCGTAGGCATACCTTCGGCGTGACTCGGCAAAATCAGCGCATCCGAGTTTAAAAGGATTTCCTTAATTTTTTGTTCGTCTTGAACAGTTCCATAATATTTAATCTTATTGTTTTTTATCTGAATTTCTTCCGGTACAAATCCAACAAATTCGAAATGAAAATCATATTTGGGCAGAAGACTTTTCAAAACGGAATTTAATTCCCGAATCCCTTTTCTTTCTTCAAATCTTCCAATGAAACAGAGCGTTCTAATGCTATTGCCGTTTTGAGTAGAATCAGCCAACCAATTTTTATCGATCCCGATCGGTAAAGTAATGATCTTCTTGGGTGGAATAAATTTCTCAAGGATTGCTGTTATCTTACCGCCAAGTGAAATTGTGTAATCGGCGTTTTTGATCAAGGATTGAACGGTGCTTATAAATAGCATTTGTTTCAGTTTTGCCGAAAGTGACTTCGCTTTTTGAAACATTTCCAATCCATGAAAGTTGAGCCAAATTACCGGAAGTTTTGCGCCTCTCTTTTTTTCTGAAATTAGCTTCCATCCCGTAAATCCTTGTGCATAAATGAGATCTACTCTCTTCCGGTTTTCAATTACGCTGAAGATTCGTTTTGAATAAATGTATGATTCCAGCAGATAGTGCCCGGGAAATGGAACAAGCTTTGGGAATTTAATTTCCAGAAAGGTGATATTTTTTAATTCATCATCTGAAAAATATTTATGAAGTAAATCTATTTTTTCATTTTTCGGCATCAGCAAATAGAGATCTACATGCACTCCTTTGCGCGCAAGAAACTTTGCCATGTAATAAGAATGCTTTTGCATTCCGCCGGTCACAACCGGATAAATACCATCCGTTAAAAGAGCAATATTCATTTAATTGTAAATGTTCTATTATTTATTTTATAAAGGAAATCATCGATTTGTTAATACTAATCTCCAGACGTTTTTGAATTCTTATAACCAGATCAACAAATGAACTTTTTCCACCAAGCAGCCAAATTTAACATCGTCCATTTGTCAGATGATAAATTTTGGGCAAAAATCGTATTTATGTATTTTTCGTCGAAGAGGTTAGTCGCCTTGTTAAACTCCCGGATAACTTCGGTAGAATAATTTTCAAAATCGTTTTGAAACAACTGTTTTAACGGAATTGTAAATCCATCTTTCCGTCTATAAATGATTTCCGGCGGCAAAATATCTTTAACCGCTTGTTTTAATAAGTACTTATCCGTCTTATTTTTTAGCTTCAGTTTAGGGTCAATCGACATACACATTTCAACAAATTTGTGATCGAGGAATGGAACCCTTCCTTCAACAGAAGCAGCCATAGTCATTCGATCCAAACGAGCTAAAAGTAGTTCCGGCAGGCGATAGTTCAAATCCAGATAACTTGCCCAATCCAACAATCCCTTTCTGCCCGATGAATTATATCTTGCAAAATAATCGTTAATCGTTTTGTTCGAATTATAACCATTAAGACTTTGGCAATAATTATTGGAAATTATGCTGTTCTTATCTGATTCGGAACGTACTTCATTTCCACCACGAAATATTTGCTGCCCCGTTGATAAATTTTCTAACCAGCCGGAATAGAATGTTCTTTTATTTTTTAAATATGGTAATCCCAGCAAAACTTTTGCAAAATTGATTAGAATTTTGCTGTCATACTTTTTAAAGAATTCATCAAATTCAGAGGCGAACCTCCAAAGTTCGTATCCGATTAAAAGTTCATCGCTACCTTCTCCGCCTATCAGAACAGTAACATCATTCTGCTTTGCGAGTTTTGAAACATAATAAATTGGAATATTCGCGGTATCGGCGATCGGCTCATCCTGGTGATAAATCATTGCCGGGAAAAAATCTAAAAAATCATTTTCGTCTAATTCAATTTCGTGATGTTCGGTTTTATATTGATCGGCAATAATTCTCGCATACTCAAACTCATTGGTATAACCTTCATTATTATTTTTAAACCCGACCGTAAAACTTTTGGCAGGCGAATTAATCATAGAAGAAAGTAGAGCTGTATTGGCGCTGGAATCGATTCCGCCTGAAAGTAGAACCCCATAATTTACATCCGCTTCCCTTCTAATATTAACCGATTCTTTTAACCCGGTATAAATATTCTCTATTATCTGCTTTTCGGAATCTTGAACAAATATGTTGCTATTTAACGCATCCCAATATTTTATTTGATTTGACACTTCCCCCTTCACAATTTTTAACATGTGGCCGGCAGCAATTTTATTAATACCGGAAAACATTGTGTCCGGGGGTGCAGTCGAAGTAAAGGAGAGATAATCAAATAACGCGACATTATTAATTTCTCGTTTAATATCAGAAACTGCGAGAATCGCTTTTATTTCACTCGCAAAATACAAGAGGCCATTATGCACCGAATAGAAAAGGGGTTTTATACCAAGCCTATCTCGCACAAACCAGAAGAAATCATTATTCTTATCCCACAGCACAAAAGAAAACATTCCCCGAAGCCTCCTGACCGAATCAATTCCCCACGCCGAATAAGCATTTAGAATTACTTCAGTATCCGAATGATCCGTTTTAAACTTAAATCCATTTTGCTCGAGTTCTTTTCGAATTTCCCGATGATTATAAATTTCTCCGTTAAATACGATCCACAGATTATTTGAAACATTTGACATCGGCTGGGCGGCGTCTGAGCTTAAATCAATTATGGACAACCGACGATGACCGAGACATACATTTCTATTTGAATTTTGATAATCGATTTTTGCGTTAGGGCGCTCAGTTTTTAGTTCTTTAGTATAATTTTGATTTTCGGAACTGAATAAAAATCCTTCCCCATCCGGTCCGCGGTGTTCCATTACATCGCACATCCGTACTATTTTATTCGGATCTATACTGTGATTCGAATTAAGATCAATGATTCCGGCAATTCCGCACATTTTAGTTCTTAACCATATTTTTAAATCTTTTTAGATACATGCTAATTTTTTCTGATGCCGTAAATCCCAAATAATTATACAACATTACATATTGTTTTGAAGTCGCCGGACTAACCTCGGGAGTAAATTTTGGTTGGATATGTTTTGTGAAATATTCCCGAGCATTTTGATGGTTAAAGTTTGATAGCTCACGAATTTTATCGAATAATATTTGAGTTATTTCCTTGTGATGATTTTGCACCCAATCACTTTTGTTTTCCTCCAAATAAAATTTTATTCTGAGCATCAGTTCTATTAGCCTTTCCACATTTTTCTCTTCATTTATTTTTGAGATAGAACCGGAAGCTCTTTCTCGAATTTTTGTCAGAGGAATCTCATCAAACGATATGGTCGCATTGTTTTTCATCAGTCTAAACATAAGGTCATATTCCTGGCTACTTGATAAGCTTTCGTCCCAACCATCAATGGCCAAAATAGAATCCTTCTTAAATAAGTTTGCGCTGGTAATTCCAAGTTGCGCTCTCAGTAATCCCAACCAAGAGTCGATGGAGTTGATATCAATAACCGTCTCACCCCCGGATAATGAAACACGAATAAAAGCCGATGCAATAAAATCCGGATAATTCGCTTCACGGATTATATTCATCTGACGCTCAATTTTATGTTCATCAAGCAAATCATCAGCATCCAGAAACTGAATATATTCCCCTGCCGCAAGTTTTATCCCTTTATTACGCGCCGCTGAAGCGTTTTGCTTTTCTTCAACACCTACTGTTATTCTATCGGGGTGTTGGGCTTGTTTTTCCTTTAGGTAATTTATTGTGTTGTCGGTTGAATTATTATCAATACATATTATTTCAATATTAGTGTATGATTGACAAAGAGCCGACTCAAGACACTCTCGAATATATTTTTCCACATTATAAGTCGGTATAATGACAGAAACTTTCTGATTCATGTAAATAAGATCACTCTTTGTTAAATGGCTTTCATATTAATCGATGTCTGTATATTTAAATTCACCCCAAACAATTCTTTTTTCATAGAATATGCTTTGATCTTTCTTTTCATACATAAATTCCCAAGCGCAATATCTGCTGTTCGGCTAATTGGTAAAAGATCAGACAGAATTATCTTTGCACCTTTACTGCTTATCGCATAAGCCATCGACCCCCAATGCCTTCCTGCAATTTCTAAATGTTGGCTATAATTTTTTGGAAAAGAATTTTTTAGTTCATCAATACTGTATTTCTGTTTTTTAAAAAGATTTATAAAAGGATGTATAAAGTAAATCCTAAGCCAGATTGCAAAAGGCATTTTTGTATTATTCGGTCCGTGAGAAAAATATAAAAGATCCCAGTTCGGATCTAATTCCGACATCGCATTATTAAAATCCGCCTTACTTTCAAGGACAATCTCAATGTCATCTTCCAGAATCAAAACTCTTTCGAAACCCTTCTCCACTACATCTTTATAAATATTAATATGAGAATAAGAACAAGCAACCTCGTTTGGAGACATCAGTTCTCGATTATAACTGTTTTTAATAGTATCCTCACTCGAATAAATTGATTGCTGTTCTAGCTCTTCCAAATCTAATTTTTGTCCATCAACGCCTTCAAAAAAAACGTACCGCAATCCATTCAATTTTTCTTGAATATTAATTCTACGATCAACGTTTCTTTCAATATTGAGCACATAAATGCAATCGAAATACTCATTAATACTATCTATCACGAAGTTCTGCACTAATTAGTTTGTTTAAGTATTTTAGTTTTCTTCGTATTCGAAAAAAGATCCAGTTGCTTGGAGCAACGTTTAATTTAAGATTTTCCAACCACTTTTTTTCTGAATCATTCAAGTTCATTTTGTTCCAATCGATTTTTGATATAATCCGCGCATTCTGATAATCTATTTTTGTAAAAACCAGATTTAATTGTTTCAATAAGAATATTGATAACATTCTATTTACCAGTTCTTTTTGCAACGGATTAATTTTAGTCGGGAATTCATAACCCGGCTGAAGTTCGAATTTGCTTTCCAATACTTCGGTAAATTGCTTTATATTTAATTGGTTGCACATTGAGTAAAGGATTGTCGCAACATTACCGGCAAACTGTGCCGGGTATAATGACGTTTTTGAATCGCCATGAATCCGCATATTTGCTATGGACTTCGGTTCATGAAATATTTTTTCCTTTCCAAACAGAAAAAGAAATCTCAACCACCAATCATAATCCATAGTATAATGTAAGATTGTACTCAATTCCCCCATCTTCTTAACAGCTTCAGCTGTATAAAAAATGCCCTGTTGAATAATTGGAGGGTTGCAAAAAACTATTGCATCATCAAATAAATCACCGGCTTCTTCAATCTTTTCGCTGCCATCCTCATAAATCATATTTCGATTAAAATAGAAAACCTTCTTATCGGGCTGAGATATGCAGGCTTCTGCAACATTAAACAATGCCCCCGGATCCAGAAAATCATCGCTATTTATCCAATTAAAGATGTCTCCTTTTATCAAACGTAGGCCTTTGTTTATAGCGTCACTTTGTCCGCTATCCTTTTCGGAGATAACAACATCGATCCATTTTTTGTATTTATTGATAACATCGATAGTACCATCATCACTTCCGCCATCAACAATTATATACTCGAGATTAGGATAATTTTGAAGCAAAATCGATCTTATGGTTTCTTCAATAAATTCACCCTGATTAAATGATGGAGTGACAATACTAATTATGGGTAAACTCACACGATTCGAATTTAAGTTATCACCTATATAAACCGTTTCTTCGGTCCAGGGCCATCCAAATTTACCCTCCGGTGGAGCCGGTAATTCTTTTAAAAGTCTAGAAATCATTGTATTTCTTTTTTTTGAGATGCATGTTTTATTTTACGTTCGAATAATGTAACATCATTCGCGGCATTCGTAGTCGATTTTATGAACTCAAATCCATTTGCGAAGAATTCTTTTTTTCTATCCTGATTAGTTTGACCTAATACGATTATTTTATTAAAAGTATCGAGATCGCTCACAACAAACTTTTTTCCCGCATATACCATTTGATTAGACATGGTCCAATACAAATTTCGCGGAAGATTTCCCCTTCTTTTATCTGTCATGATTACCAGATCTGCTTTATTTATTTCTGTTAGCTCCTCTTTGGAATACTGAGCATTGATATAATCTGCATTTTTGATTTGATCAATATTTGAATAAACCAGTATCATAATCAATAACGGGATCGCAAATTTTAAAACCGGTCTAACTCCCACAACCTTTTTCAAAGCAACATAAATTGATATCGTAAAAAATGGCCAAAACATTGAAAAATATTCTCCACCAACCGCTTGATTCGGAGTGATGTTTATTATGTACAAGAATAGAAATGCTGAAAAAAACCACACCGCAAAAAACAAAGGAACAAAGTTGGTTGAAATCCTGAGTAAAAGTATATTTTGAAAAGAATATAATTTATACTTCAATACAAAATACATGGCTATCAGAATTAAGATTACTCCTGTTAGATATTTTCCATAATGTATCGTGGTAAAAAAGGCGAATAAATTATAGAGAAACACTTTTGCTTTAATCAGAACAGATACAGAGTCTCCATTTAATCTTCCATTGTAGCCGCTTAGAAATGTTAGGAATTCCGGGAAGAGCGCTAAAAAGATCAATGCCGACAAGATAACCGCTGCCGAATAATAAAGTAATATTTTCCTTGATAATTTTTTGATCGTGATAAAGAATAATCCACCGACCAAAACAATTAGAAAATAGTAATGAGTTAGAAATCCGGCAGCAATTAATAACGCTGTTTGAATATTATCCGTAACAGATAATTTTTCTTTCTTTGAAGCTGAGATTATTTTCAACAAAAACAAAAGTGAGACGAATCCAAATAACTCATAATGTCTAGCTTCAAAAGTTGAAATCATAACGGCGGGAGCAAGATACCAGACCCCTATAATTAGCAGAGATTGTTCTTTAGAAAATTGCAGTTCCCGAGAAAGTCTATAAAAGCCCAAAAGAAACAGTAGGCTTATAAATAAATTTAGAATCAATCCTATTTTGAAACCTACACCAAAGATATATACCAGAAGGTGCAGCATCCAAAAATAGAGTGGTGGATGAATATCGTAATTTGCTAAATCGTAGGCGATTGTTTTGAAACTAAAAAATGTGTCCGTGGTAAATAGAAAATTAAACCGTTCCGATTTCACTAACAATTCAAGCGGTTCTTCATTCCCTTCCAATAATTTTTGATATTCGCCCTGCGTCCCGGCAGCGCTCAAATAACTTATACTCTCATCATGAGTGAAACCATTCTTTTCGGAAATTCCCCAAACACGAAATACAACTCCGAGCAGAATGATAGCGTAATAGAAATAAATTGGTTTGGGCATCATCTAAATGAAGGGAAGTATAACATTTTCAATAATTTAGTTTTAACGAAAACAACTCTCAACAACATTGGGAAGGCGACTGACAAAACAAAAGCGATCGCATAATAATAAGGATTATAGCCTTCGAAAAATTGTGATATAAAATATGCTTCGAAAAGTTCGATAAATAAAACATGAAATATCAATATAAAAAGACTGGAAACCCCTATCGACTTTAACATACCCGACAACCTCGGACTATATGAAAGATAGTACGAAATTGAAAGAACGGAATATATGCCCGCCACAGCGGCAATAGTTGCAAAGAACGGTTCAATATAAATTCTTAAGTTAAAAAGTATTCTAGAGCCTGTATTAGTCGCGATCAAATAGAAGATTACAATTGAAATCACAAACCAAAAGTGTACGGGCTTAAACTCAATTATTCTCTTCTTTGCAAAAGAACCGGAAAGAAAAAATACCAGGCTGAGTGGAATCAAATCAAGACTAAAAGGAAGGCCATGCAAAATGATTTCTTTTCCAAAAATTGTTACTGGTAAATACCAAAAAAATTGAATACTCAGCAAACCGATAAGAATTAAAAATCCGACCAACAGCAACTTCAAATAAATCGGTCTGCCATAAATTTTTGTGACTCTAACCAAAGTATAACTTGAGAGATATACCGCCCATAAATGCGTCAGATACCACATTGCATTCCAAGGCTTGGGAATCAAATCACCTGTTCCGTAAAGAATTCCACGAATGTGCCAACTCTGATATTCGCCCATTATTACTGTATAAAACATAAATATCAGAAGAGTAATGAAATATGGTTTTAAGAGAATATCAGAAACTTTAACTAAATATTTAGTAGGTGGCAAATTATATTTGAAGAAAACACCCGTTACAAAAAAGAATAACGGAACTCGAAACAACCCCATCTTTTCACTGAATTCGGGAAAATATTGCTTCAAACTGCTGTGGTAAAGTACAATAAGCAAGATACTTATGCCTTTAGCAACGTCAATAAAATCAACTCTTTTAGACATTTGTAGTATCAGTAAAGGGGACGGTTAAACAAAAACTATTCACAATCGAAAGTTCATTCCTCAGAATAACATTTAGACAGTGAACTAAGTTTCTTAGGATACGATTGATTTATTTGCTTTAGTTAATATTTGAATAAACATTTTAACGCAAAGACTATAATCGTTTTTATTGAATATATCTTGTATGGTTTTGGTTTGGATTTGAAAAACGAGATTAATAATCCAAAAGTATATTTCTTACTATGTATATATCTGCAGTAATATATTTTTTGAATGGTACTGATAGGAAATCGATTCAAATCCATTTTGGGATCAAACTTCTTAAATACAGATTCGGAGTTTTTTAATAATTTCAATAATTCTTTACATCGGGCAAAATAAGTATGATCTTTTTTTACTCTCTCGAATCCATTCTTTGCAATCTTTTCCCTTTCATCATGGTGATCAATATAATACCGAATCTTATTTTCCAATTCATCGAAGGAGTTATAGGTTACAAGCTCTTTTCCAACTTCAAATAGTCGCCCGATATTCGGGTGATGATTCGTAAGCAAAAATGTTCCGCAGCCTGGAGTTTCAAAAGTTCTAAAATTGATATCATTTGCTACATTTTGATTGAAATGAATTCGATATGAATTAACCGCTCGAACCATCTCCTCTGCAAAAACATTTGTATCAATCCGTATATTATATTTCTTTAGCCTATCAAAATAATCACCACGACCCGCAATACTGCCACAGAATCCTATATCGAATTTTTTCTCGACACCCATCGGGAAAATAATATCGTCTGGATAAGCGTTCGGGAACCAATACATTTCATCAACGATGCCTTCGAAGCAAGGGAGATACTCTTCCGTCGCATTTAGAAGGATGTCAATATTAAGTTCACGACAAATGTTTTTCTGTCGCTCAAGTACATAGTGGCTGTCAATTGACCAAAATATTTTTACTTTTTTTGAATTCTTGATCTCTGTCTTGGGCAGCCAGTCAAAATTATAGTTTTCGATCAGGAAAATATAATCAGCTTCTTTCTCCAGCTCACTAAAATCAACGTTGTAATTATCAAACGCAGGTCCCCAAATTACAGATTCAACACCTAATTTTTTGAAGGCCCTTTGCATCGCAAATGACTCTGTAAATTCGGATGGTGCCGTGTGTTTGCCGGAATCTAGGAAGAGTATATTCATTTAAGTATAACGTAAATCATTGTTGGTTAATTTCGACATGTGCCATAAAATCATTAAATTTCTTTGCAAGTGATCCTGTATCAAAGTTCTCGATGATATATTTTCTGCCGGTTTTGCTGATTGTCTCAATTTGCGAGCTGTTATTAATTAGGTCGGAAAAATATGTTCGAAATTCATCTTGGTAACTATTAGATTCGAAATCGATCACAATGCCGGAAACACCGTCTTTTATGGCTTCAACGGCTCCTCCGCTTTTTCCTCCAACAACAACATTTTCTAGATATGACGCCTCAATAAAACTAATTCCAAATCCCTCAAAGTCCTTCCCGGAGAGTGAATGGTTTGGCATAACAAAAATGTGAGAGTGTTTTAGTAAAGAAAATTTTTGCGCGTCTGAAATCCGTCCCAAAAAATGAACATTCTTTTGTAGTTTGAATTCCCCGGTAACCCTTTTAAGACTTTCCAGTTCCGGTCCAATTCCGGCAATAAGATAAATGAGATTTGGATTTTTTTTAATTAACGGGGCGAGTTCGTTAATGGCTATTTCTACGCCTTTTCTTTTGACTAATCGTGCAATTGTAACGACTAATATTTTTGATTTGAGATCAAGATCAAATTCCTTCCCCAATTCTTCAATTGGAATAAAAAGAGTTTTATCAATACTTTTAAGATCAATTCCGGGATAATGGATATACTCCTGTTTTCTAACTTCATCATAAATCGAATGGAATAATTTCTGAGTCGCTTGGGAATTAAAAATAAGAAGTGAACTTTTTCTTATAGAATATTCAAATGACTTTTGGGGGAGTTCATTCTTTGTTAACAGGTCTAATCCATGAAATACAATTGCATATTTGATTTTTAGAAACTCACACAACTTAATTATTCTTGTGGAGTTATTAGAAATACTGCAGATTATAAGAAAGGAATTTGATTTTTTAGTTTGTTTAAGCATTCGATAATAAAATCTCCACAATTTAGTTTCATAAATTGCCGAATTAAACTTACGCCCAAGAAAATTTTTGTCGCCTCTTTTTAATCCCAAATTTCGTTTATAATAAGTATTAAACCACTCGCTTTTAGAAAGAGAAACTTCGCTTTCCAGCAAATCGCCGAACAATAAATTGAGTTTGCCCATTGAATCGAGTGCTTTAGCAAATCCAAGAGTGTATTCATCGATTCCACCGGGCTCTAATCCCATTTCCGATAAATATAATGTATATGAATTATATCGCATAATTATTATTAAGGCTTTGTGATTTATTAATGATAAAATTGAAACAATTGGATTCTAACGATTTCGGTTGCAACCAAAATCAACAAGCCAAATTGTAACAATCTAAGATGTGTACTGTGGTGATGAGGTGGGCAATAAAAGTTCTATATTCTAAACTCTTTCAGCTTTCCCTTCCAGCAGGAAATAACCATCTGAAGTTTGATTAAATACTCGACCCGATGAAGTGGTGTTTCCGGTAATATCAAGCTGCACCGCCTTATCAAAGAACAAGTAGTTTTCAATTGTTCCACGAGAAAGACCAAAACTCACAAAGTATTTTCCCGTCGAAAGATTAGGAAACTTCAATCTGTTAACAATTGTGTGTTCACCTTTGGCAAGGTCGAATGTGTAATTTAAGTTCTCACCCCTTTCAGGAAAGAAACTTCCGACAAGAACACCCAGATGATCAAATACTCGCATAAAGAAAGTAATATTTAATTGTTTTTTTAAAGTGAAACTCAATGCAATTTCCAAATTAATATCATCAGCTTCAAAATGGAGTTTCAAATTAGAAGCGCCGTTTATTTCAACCTTGTTTACATCTACATATTCCGATTTAACCTTAATGTAATCTGAAATGTCAACCTTTTGAGTGTTTTTACTCGATAAATATTGTTCAATTATCAATCCGGGTTGATCAATTCTGACTTTTCGTCCATCTTCCAAAAACAGAACACGGTTACAAAGTTTTTCAACCGCACCCATATTGTGACTTACAAATAAAACGGTTCTGCCCTCACCCGAGCTTACTGCCTTCATTTTACCGAAAGCTTTTTCCTGAAATTCAGCATCGCCCACGGCAAGAACTTCATCAATAATTAAAATTTCCGGTTCCAAATGTGCCGCGACTGCAAACGCAAGTCTAACGTACATACCCGATGAGTACCTTTTTACCGGTGTATCTATATATTTCTCAACACCTGAAAATTCAACTATCTCTTCAAATTTGCTGTGTATCTCACTCTTTTTCATTCCGAGAATTGCACCATTGAGAAATGTATTTTCCCTGCCGGTCAGTTCGGGATGAAACCCGGTACCAACCTCGAGTAAACTTGCAATTCTTCCTCTTGCTTTAATCACACCCGTTGTAGGTCCTGTTATTCTCGATAATATTTTAAGAAGGGTTGATTTTCCGGCACCATTTTTACCGATAATTCCAAAAACTTCACCTTCATTTACATCAAAATTTATATCCTTTAGCGCCCAAACATATTCGTTTTTGTCTTTTTTTCTACTTTCGCTTCCGCCTAATTTCCCCAAAGGATCTTCTTTTCCCTTTAGTGTTGCCAACCATCTGCTGATATCCTGACTGAGTGTTTGGCTACTGAATACACCGAGCCTGTATTTTTTAGAAATATCTGTAACTTTAATTGCGATCATAACCTATAAACCAAATTGACGTTAAATTGTATCGTAAAAATTCTTTTCAACCTTATGAAAAATTAGGAGTCCAAGCATTAAAAATCCCACCATGGCAACAAAGCTGTACGCCAAATGTAACGGATCAACTATCCCTTGCCCTAAAAACGCGTATTTCACAGTCTCAATAATTGATGTCATAGGATTTAGTAGCAGCATCCATCTCGATTCAACCGGAACAATCGATAAAGGATAAACCACCGGTGTTGCATACATTAGCAACTGAACACCGAACATTACGAGAAATTGCAAATCCCGGTAACGGGTTGTAAGAGATGTAATGATAATTCCAAATCCCAGTCCAATACCGGCCATCATTAACAAAAACAATGGCAAAAGTAAAATTGCGAAATTGGGATGAACCGGAGCATCTGTGAATATGAAGTAGAAATAGAATCCCAAGAAAAGAATAAAATGTACTCCAAACTTGATTAAGTTTGAGAGAATTAAAGAGAGCGGAACTATTAACCTTGGGAAATAAACTTTACCAAATATATGCGAGTTGCTTTTAAAGGTTTGAGAGGTTTTTACCAAACATTCCGAAAAATAACTCCAGAATGTAATTCCTAAGAGATAAAAGAGAACTCTTGGCGTGCCATCTGTTGAAACTTTAACTAAGTTTCCGAAAATAACTGTAAAGATCAAAGTGGTCATTAACGGTTGAAGAAAAAACCAAATCGGCCCCAACAAAGTCTGCTTATAAACCGAAACAAAATCCCTTCTTACAAATAAAAATAAAAGGTCTTTATATTCCCAAATTTCATGAATTCTTAGGTCCCACCATTTGTCTTTTGGTAATATCTCAAGTGTCCACTTCGAATCTTGTTCTTTTTCGAGTACTGCATTCTTATCGTTCATTAAAATTCATTCCATAATTATAACACGCAAAATTACTTTTCAGATTTTGCGTAGTAATAGTAGTAACTATAATAAGATCCATAACTGGATTTAGCGGAGAAGTCGTTAAGTACCGCTCCTAACAATTTATTGTGATTTATGCTGTAAAGCTGGGTGTATGTTTTCATCATTAAGTCGATCGGAGTAGTATTGGCACGCGCGACCAAAACAGCACCATCCGTAATATTAAATAAAATTTCAGAATCTGTAACGGCAACGAATGGCGGTGAATCAATTACCACCAAATCATAACGTTTTTTTAATGTTTCCAAAACTTCCTGCATTTGTTTTGAACCCAAAATTTCTGAAGGATTTGGGGGAATTGTACCGCTGGCAATAAAATTAAAATTGCTCATGGTTGTTGGATGTTCAATTTCTTCTAAAGTCGCATTTCCGAACAAATAATCTGTTAGGCCGGGTTGTTTATCAACACCAAACGCATTGTGAATTCTCGGCTTTCGTAAGTCACAATCCAATAGCAAAACTTTCTTTTCAGTTTGCGCAAAACTTGCAGCGAGGTTAACAGCTACTGTAGTTTTACCCTCTGAAGGTATTGAACTTGTAATTAATATTGTTTGGAAATTCTCTGCATCAAGTCTGGCAAAATGTATTCTTGTTCGTAAAGCTTTAAACGATTCTGAAGCAGTCGCTTTAGGATTTTCCAACACAATTTTATCAAGCCGGTTTTTCGCTTCTTTAGTATGCACTTCCATCGAAGGAATCCAAGCGAGTAAGCTTGCCCCCTTTTTATCAATTATTTCGGGTGATTTAATCGATTTATCAAAGAAACTTCGAATAAATGCAAAACCAAAACTAAGTATGAAGCCAATCGAGATCCCAAAAACAAATATTTTAAGTTTATCCGGTCTAACCGGCGCTCTTCTTTCCCAACCCGGATCAAGGATATATCCGCTCCCAATTCTGGTTCTTTCCAGAATTTCCGTTTCCTGGTATTTTTCTACGAGCAAACCGTACAATTTATCAATGCTGCCACGCTGCCTTTGAAGTTCGTTTAATCGAGCATTTACTGTTTGAAAATTATTTATTTGTTCCGATAATTTCTCATATTGTTCTTCAAAAAACGCCTTTCTCAATCGCGCTTGATCAAGTTGATTTTTTGATTCAATTATTCTGATCGTCAATTCTTTTTTATCGAGATATGAATTCACGGTTAAGTTATTTACAGATTCATCCAGCTGCTTATCTCTAAGTCTGTTTAATATCTTTAAACGCGGAGCATATTTCTCTTTCAACTGCTCTCTTACTTCATCGTCTTCGGCCAAAATAAGATCAAACTCTTCTTGAATTTTAAGTGTATTAATCTGTTTTTGAATTTCTAACAGTGACGTGCGATTCAATTCTGTCTCAACCAAAGCTAG
Source organism: Melioribacteraceae bacterium (assembly GCA_021739765.1). GTDB lineage: Bacteria > Bacteroidota > Ignavibacteria > Ignavibacteriales > Melioribacteraceae > JAIPBD01. The sequence goes on along the minus strand of JAIPBD010000012.1, from coordinate 32,886 downwards.
AGTTTCATTATCAACAGTCTTCATATAAACTTCAAGACTGTCAAGGTTTCTCTGTGTGGAAGCTATTTCAAAATTAAGCTCAACCTGACTTTTTTCTAAAGCATATATTTGTGAGAATAGGTTTGAGAAATAACTATTGACATCGATAATTCCGTTTTCGATCAAAAATTCTTGGGTTTCGGCTTCATTTGCTTTGAGTTGAGCTGTTTTGTTCTCTATTTCAAACTCTAAGAATTTCTTTAAACTTTTAAGATCTTGTTTGCTGACCTCATTCAAATATTCAATATATTCGTTCGCATATAAATTCGATATAAGTGATAATTCATTAAACTCTTTTCCTTCAACACTTATTTCTATCGCACTCAAGCCGTCGCGCTGCTCAACTGTAACAACTCTTAGTTTAGAACGAATCTGTCTCCGATTTAGAATTTTTGGTTCGGCACCTTCTTCCTCAGCTCTTGAAAGCAGTGGGAAACCAAATGAAAATGTTGATTTAGTTAAGGTATCATGGAGGGCTTCTGAAACTCTATCACGAAACGCAAAGCTTTCGAGAAACAAGATTCTATCACTAATTGATTTTGATGTTTGGGTTTGAAATCCACCCAAATCCTTATCACCAAAAAGACCGCCTCCACCCATTTCTTCAATTTTTAACAGTGTGGTTGAGCGGTAAATGTTTTCAGCAGTATTCAAATAATAAATTGTTATTATTATACTTACTGATAAAATTGCGATAATCGGTACGACATTTTCGCGTAAAATATCGTATAAGTCAGCAACCAATTCCTTAGTAGTCTTCTCTTCGAGTATTACATCGGCTGTGTTTTCAAAATTTTCGTATTTCATATTCACTACTATTTATCTGGATTCGAATGAAACAGTTACCTATAAAACCTTATGTAAATAAGATAAGTTATCGAAAGAATTGTAGAGAGAAGGCTTAAATAAAACCGAAGCTCTTCTCTAAATTCTGTTTCTGAACCAGAAACAATAATTATATCGTCCGCCTGAAGCAAATCTTCCCTTGGATTCCCGCTAATGATATCCGGGGAATCATAAAATTGAGAATAATCGAAAATAAGAACTGTATCTGTAACAACTTCTTTGTTTGGAATTGAGCTCATATTTGATTCATCAGAAACCGTCATACTTCGAACTTTTCTGATTATTCTAATCTCATCCAAATCAAATGTTTCTCTAAGCCCACCAGAATTTGAAAGAAGCTCTATCAAAGAGGTTCCTTTATCGAGCTTGTATATCCCGGGTGACGAAACTGCCCCCCATAATGTAACTTCGATTGCTTGTTTGTAATTATCACTTAAATCGTGATAAAATCCACCCAATTTTTGAGTTTGCTGAAGATCAAACAATCCCGCTTGACCAAAAATATTACCACTCAAAAAAAGCGTACAAAATAAGAAACCAAATGCTTTAATCTGCTTTTTCATAAAAACTTTCTCAATTAAATAGTGCTTGCGCTCCCTTAATCACATACAACTCTGCAATTCACTTACAAGTGTGATTTCGATATATATGGTTAGTGTGATCGGCTGAATTTACCCGCATTGAAGAATTGACCAGACAAGTGTAAATTTCACACTCGAATATAAACTATTTCGGCAAGCTGTCAAAAACAAAATATAATTCGTCTTTTTTAGAATACGGTAAAAAATTCTTCGTTTTTGTTGTATTTAATAGGTATTTATTAAATACAATATCGTTATAACGTTGGTGCTAAACGGGAATTTGCCGTTGATATTTATTTAGAATATAACGATTTTATTTTAATATGTTTAATTATTATTATAATATAATTAGACAAATTTTCTGTGCATTAATAAAATGAGCAATCCAGACGGAAAGAAATACTTTGAAATATAGGCTGGAAGAAAAATTATCATCTGATAAAAATTGGGTCGTCGAATCTCCTTTTTTTAATATCGAGGATTGCAGAATTTTATCCGGAGCGATTCCAAATCTTGTTTCCGAAGGTGAAAAATATTTTGATTTGATCTATACTACAAATGAAATTGTGGAAATCGACCGGATCAAAAATGTTTCGAGACGTAATGAAAAATTGGCGGGGAAACTTCTTTTGAAGATGCTTGTGTTGCAAATACCTGAGTTACGAAATGCTTCTTATTTAAATTTTAACAATATAGAGGTTCTCTCCAACAATACCGCCCCCAAAATTTCTTTTACGACAGGCAAAAAAATCAAAGAGTTCACTCCTCAGTATTATTTTTCTTTAAGCCATACTGAAAATGTAGTTACGGCAGCTTGCTCCAAAAAACAGATCGGAATTGATTTGGAGAGATTGAAAGTCTTGGATAAAGATGTTGCCGAATCAATTGTTGACAATAACGCGCTGAAAGTTTTTCGTGAATCGCTTTCACAAAACAAGTCTGATCCACAATTGAATATGGATTATTTCCCTATAATACTTTTTACACAAAAGGAAGCCGTGTTAAAATGTGCCGAAACCGGCTTAACGAATGACCTTGCGGATGTTATATTAAAAACATTTCGAATAAATGGAAAAACCAGAATGGAATTCAAAGAAGATTTATATTTGGTTCATTCGTCAATCCTAAATAACTATATTTACTCAGTCTCAATTCCCACGGAATAATCAAAATCTAATTCAAAATTATTACGGATTCACGTTTGGCAATACCATATATTAAAGGTTTTAAAGTTGTTTTATCGAAGGTCTTCGACAAGCCTCCGATTCTAATTTATCAGATGGGAAAAGTTGGTTCAACCTCATTGTATGAGACATTATCACATTACCTTCCAAATACGATTGAACACGCGCATTCTCCATCTATGGTTAATAATTATGAGTTAAAAAATGTCGCGATCCGAAAAGCTCTTTCGATGCCGATTAATATTATCTCCCCAATTCGGGAACCGGTTAGCAGAAATCTTTCAGCGTTCTTTCATAATTTCAAAAAAATTATTGGTGTCGATTTTTCAAGTAAAGAATGGACTTATGAAGAAGTTCGCGAGCTTTATCTTAAACGTTATGGGCATCACAAAGGGATTGGTTGGTTCGATAAGGAACTAAAACCGATTAGCGGAATAGATGTTTACTCTGAGCAGTTTCCCAAAAAAGAAAAATGGAAAGTTTATAAAAAAGGGAAAACCAGAATTTTAGTTTACCGTTTGGACCTCGAGAAACAAAAACAATTGGAATTGATTTCCGAATTCCTCGGAATTAATATTCCCGAGTGGAAAATGAGCAACGTTGCCGAAGAAAAAGATTATGGCGAGTTCTATATCAATTTTTGCAAACAATTGTCACTACCAAAGGAATATTTAGATTATATCTATTCATCGAAACTGGCCACACATTTTTGGACGAAAGAAGAACTTGAGTCTGAAAAACGGAGATGGCAAAAAAAATAATTTTACGAACCCGTTTTTGAATCAAAACATTTATATTTGTACTTTTTTAAAACTCTATTACAGGCCAACATAAATTGTATATTCCATTTATCGGTGAATTTAAACTTATTATATCCAAACTGTTAGCTCGACCACCAATATTAATCTATCAAATGGGTAAAGTCGGCTCCAAATCGGTTGAAGCAACTCTTTCGCATTTCGTCCCAAACCAGGTAATTCATGCTCACTTCCCAAGCATGATTGGAAAGTATGACTGGAAACACATTCAGCTTAGGAAATTGTTGCGACGTCCAATCATTGTTATTACTCCGATACGAGAACCGATTACAAGAAACCTCTCCGCATTTTTTACAAATTTTGAAATGGTAACGGGAGCAAGATTTATATCAAAGTCTTGGAATATTGAGGAAGTGAGAAATATATTTCTTCAAAAATATGATAACAATAAAGCCATTCATTGGTTCGATAAGCATCTAAAACCGTTAACCGGAATAGATGTTTTTGCAGAAGAATTCCCAAAAGATATAAAGTGGAAAACTTATAAAAGAGGCAACATTCGAGTATTGGTATATAGATTGGATCTGGAAAAAGAAAAACAGCTGGAAATAATCTCGGATTTCGTCGGATATAAAATTACCGAGTGGAAGATTGAAAATGTTGGGGAAAACAGAACTTACGGAGATTTTTACAAACAGTTCTGCAATGAAATAAACCTTCCTTCTGAATATTTGGAATTTATTCAATCGCAAAAATTAGCTAAACATTTTTGGACTGATGAAGAAAATCAAAAAGTTAAGCAAAGGTGGCTTGCTAAATAGGTATGCATGCATCCTTTAATTAAATTTATATGATAACAACACACATAATTGGAAAATGATACTATGAACACGGGCAATGTAATCAAAGTAAAAGACATTTCGTCATCTGATTCAGGTCACAAAATCACGTTTGATGTATTCGTAAACTCGAGAAAATTTCCTCTATACTTTAAATCGAATGACGTTGAACTAACTCCGAATCCGGAGGTTTTTCTCGCGCTCACTTTACTTGCAGGCATGGAACTCAAATACAAAATTGAATTCGATGGTGAAGTCTCCAACAAGTTCATGCGAGCAATGCCGGCGGTTCAATCGATTTATGCACAATCTTATATTCATAGACAGTATAAACATGTTGATCTAAGCAACATCGGTTCCAGGGCGGATGAAGAAAATTTAGCCCAAGGAGTTGGTGCATTTTTCAGCGGCGGCATAGATTCTTTCTATACACTTTTAAAAAATCAAGAAGAGATTACTCACTTAATATTTATAAATGGCTTTGATGTAACTTTAGGAAAATCCAGCATCGAGGAGAAAACTTCAGAATTGATTCGAGCATGTGGAAAAGAATTCGGGAAAAAAGTGATAGAGATTGAGACAAACCTAAGAGATTTTATGAAGACTTACGTTTCATTTCCCATTCATCATGGTTCCTTTTTAGCCGCTACCGGTCATTTATTATCAAGTGAAATTAATAAAATTTTTCTTCCGGCAGCAGATTCATACGGAGAAATGGGAAATGTTGGCTCGCACCCTCTGCTCGATCCACTCTGGAGTTCCGATAAGGTTGAATACATTCATGATGGATGCGAAGCTTCCAGAATGGAGAAATTACCGATAGTAATGAAATCAAAATTTGCATCTGAACATATACGGGTCTGTTATGCAAAAAGTGATACAGTTATGAACTGCGGTAAATGTGAAAAATGTGTTAGAACCATTACCGGACTTATGGCAATAAACGCCTTAGAGGATTGTAAATCTTTTAATACAAAAATCGATGTAAAGGATATTCTTAAAATTGAACTTACAGATTCGAAAAGACCATTCTATACTGAGATTTTGTATGCACTTGATAAAGAAAACAAACATCCGGAAGTTGCGTATGCTATAAGCACTCTGCTCTTCAAACCACATTTGTTGAAAAGAAATACAGAAATTTTGAAGAAATATTTTCGCCGGCAAAAGTATCGTTACCCAAAACTTTATCTTGTTTGGAAACAATATTTTGCTCAAAATTGATTTTGCTTGAGCTAACTGTTAAGCGGTGTTTTTTTAAATGATAGGATTGATTCACTTTTTGATAAGCTGAAGAAAATTAAGATATAACTGACGTAATACTTTTAGAAGGATTTTAAGTCCGTTTGGAAAATAGAAGTTTTTGCCAATTCACTTCCGAGTTAATTTGTACATCGGAAGACGAATTATCGAAAAGGACAAAATGAATTGAAACAAATATCGTGAATTGTGTTCTGCAATTAACAATATTCTAGAAAGACCTTATTTTTATGGAATAATAAATTATGGACACTCCAATTGTTGTTGAATCTCCAATTCTTTCCGAAGATGGACTAAGGCTCGACTGCACAATTCATTACGACGCAAACTCTTACAATATTTATTTCGAAAGCGATTCGATCCGATTAAATCCGAATATGGAATCGATTCTATCTCTTTTATTGCTTCCGGCAATGGTTCTAAAAAAACAAATCGAAACCACTGAAACCGTAAGCGAATCGTTTCATTCCAATTTGCAAAATATTCAGTCTATTTATCGTCAATGGTTTATCCACCAGCAACTACAAGAATTTTCTATTACTAATCTTCCAATTCGTAAGAACGAGCAGCAAAAGGGGAAAAGAATCGCAACATTTTTTAGTGGTGGTGTGGACGCATTTTATACTCTGATAAAAAACAATTCAATCTTAACTGATATAGTTTTTATTCGAGGTTTCGATATACACCAATCGAATAAATATATGCTTGAAAAATCATCAGAATTAATCGCAAAGGCAGGACGAGAATTCGATAAAAATGTAATCACAATCGATACAAATGCCCGCTTATTTATTGATAAATTTATCACATACGGTAAAAGTCATGGAGCAATTCTTGCATCCGTCAGTCATTTATTAACAAATGAAATCGGTATGTTTTTTATACCCTCGACGGATCCTTATGGGGCGTTGGTTCCTTATGGCTCTCACCCGCTTTTAGATCCGATGTGGAGTTCTGATCGAATAAAAATTATTCATGATGGATGTGAATCTACAAGATTAGAGAAATTGAAAGTTATCAGCAAAAACGAATTTGCATTAAATAATCTTCGCGTTTGTTTTGCAAAAAAAGAAAACCAAAAAGAATTTAATTGTTGTACTTGCGAAAAATGTGTGCGAACAATGATTGGATTACATGCACTGGGTGTTCTGGAAAAATGCAAGTCCTTTAAGAAACCGTTGGATTTAAAAAATATTTATAAAATTGATGTTACTCCGAACAAAAAAGCAGGCTATTCTACACTGCTTTATGAATTAGAAAAATTTCCGGGGAATGAAAAAATTTGTTCCGCAATAAGTAAGATTATGAATAAACCACATTTTCTAAAATCGAACTTTTTATTACTAAAAAACAGTATGCAGAAATACAAATATCGTTTTCCAAAATTTTATAGATTGTTGATAAAAAGAACCATCGACCGAGATTAATAAAACATGAAAATAGAATCTATAATTGTTAAAGATAATGGGCACTCTTGCGAATACGATATTCGAATCGCCTCTAAGCTTTTTCATATTTTTTTTAGGTCTAAAGAGGTTGAACTAATTCCCAACCCGGAATCAATGACAATATTGTCAATACTTCCGGCATTGGTTACAGGCAGCAAAATTGAAATTGATGCTAAACTTAGCTCTAAATTTGTTTCCTCCCTTCCAACAGTTCAGACAATTTATACACAGTGGTTTGTTCAGCAAAAATTAAAGCCTTTCCCTGTGAATCATTTGGCATGCAGGGATGATGAAACTAAAAAATCTGAAAGGGTCGGTGCTTTTTTTAGCGGCGGTGTAGACGCTTATTATACGTTGTTAAAAAACATGGACATTATTACCGATATCATTTTTATTCGCGGCTATGATGTTAAACTCGAAAAGAAAGGGATGTTGGACGAGGGTTCGGAACTTGTAAAAAGAGTCGGAAAAGAGTTCAACAAAAATGTTATTGAAATTGAGACTAACGCAAGACCATTTTTAGATAAGTTTATTACTTACGGGAAAAGTCACGGCGCGCTTCTTGCCTCCGTTGCTCATCTGCTCACAAATCAGATTGGAACGGTTTTAATTCCTTCAGCCGAGACTTATGCAAACTTAATTCCGGATGGTACGCATCCGTTGCTGGATCCACTTTGGAATTCAGACAAAATCGAATTTATCCACGATGGAAATGAGGCAAGTCGATTACAAAAGTTAAAAAAAATCACCACTTCCCAATTTGTGCTTGATAACTTAAGAGTTTGTTTCGGGAAGAGTGAGTCAAAGTTAAATTGTTGCAAATGTGAAAAATGTTTAAGGACGATGATTTCATTAAAGCTATTGGGTGTGTTGGAGAAATCAAATTCATTTCAGAACGATATTGATTTAAAAGCGATAAGAAAGATTGACATTACTCCGTCGAGAAAGATATACCATTCGGAACTTTTGTGGGAGTTGGACAAACACCCTCAGTTCAATGACATTTCTTATGAAATAAGTTCATTATTATTTAAACCACATCTAATTAAAAACAATTATATATTAATAAAAAATTATCTTAGAAAATTAAAGTATCGTTTACCTAAACTATATTCTATGTTTTCAGAACACATTAAATCCTAATTCTCTCTTACTCAAAAGCAAAACATATGAATATTATTAAGATAGATTCGATTTCACATGGTAACGATGGGCACAAACTACAGTTTGTTGTGAATGTAAATTCAAAAAGATTTGATGTTTATTTCAAATGTCGGGGCGCCACTCTTGCACCCACAACAGAGGCGTTTATCGGGATTCTATTACTACCGGCTATGTTGAGTAACAGTAAAATTATTATTGAAGGCGAAGTTGATGAGAAATTTTATAATCAACTCCCATTAATTCAATCGATCTATAAGCAGTGGTTCCCAAGTCGTAATTTCCAGCAAGTAGAGATTGAGAATGTTACGCCCGTTAGCACAACTGTGGATACGAGATCGAGAACGGCAACTTTTTTTAGCGGTGGGATTGATTCTTATTATACTTTCAAAAAGAAAGATGAACACATAACCGATTTTGTGTTTATCAAAGGATTCGACATCGGATTAAGTAACACCTTCCTGTTAGAAAAATCTTCCGCGCTAATTTATGAAAGTGCTAAACGATTTAATAAAAGTGTAATTGAAATTGATACAAATGTAAAGTTATTCCTAAATAAGTTTGTTGGCATCAAAATTTTTCACGGCGCTTTACTATCCGCGATCGGTCATCTTTTATCCAAAGAAATCGGTCGAATTTATATTCCTTCCACCTATTCCTACGGTGATCTTCTTCCATTCGGTTCTCACCCGCTGCTCGATCCGATGTGGAGCAGTAAAAACTTTGAGATTGTTCATCATGGAAATGAATCATCAAGATTGGAGAAGATCAAATATTTAAATAAATCTGGAGTTGATCTTAGCAAATTAAGAGTTTGTTTTGCAGATAATGATTCGATGGTAAACTGCGGAAAGTGTGAAAAGTGCATCCGAACCTCATTGGGATTGCTGGCGGTAAATGGAATTGACAGTTCTGAAATAAACATTGCTGCATTAAGGAAGCTTAACATTTCTCCCTATAATAGATTTGTGTATACTGAATTGTTATATGAATTAGAGAAAATTGGCTCTTATCCGGAAATATGTTACGCGATTAGCTCGGCTATTTACAAACCCATGTTTCTCCAGTCCAATATTATTTTATTAAAAAATTATTTACGAAAACAAAAATATCGCTACCCCAATCTGTATCGTAAAATTAGTCGCACGACCCAAAATTAGCGGAATATATAAAAAGGCCTTCCCGAAATATGTCAAACTCGATTAAGATAGAATCTATTCAATTATTGAAGGATGGCCACAGGCTTGAATTTGATATCATCGCCAATTCAATTTCTACAAGAATTTATTTTCAAGTTGAAGGCGCGGTTTTAACTCCATCAGCGGAAGCATTTGTGTTAATGACTCTTTTACCCGCTATGAAATTAGGCTCCGAAATTGAAATCGAAGAAGCCGTCAGTGGAAAATTAATATCTTCACTTCCAGATATTCAATCGATCCTGCGGCAATGGTTTCCTGAAGAAGACTTAAAAAAGTTTCCAATTGAGAATATTCCACTTAAAAGAGAGAATCCGCCCAAAAATCTAAAGAGCGCGACATTTTCAAGTGGTGGAATTGACTCTTACTATTCTCTGATAAAAAATCAATCCGAAATAACCGATATAATTTTTATTAAAGGTTTCGATATAAAATTGAATAATGAAGTATTGTTAAAAAATTCATTGGAGCTCGTTCAAAAAATCGGGAATCACTTCAATAAGAACGTCATTGTAATCGAAACCAATTTGAAATTGTTTCTAAACCGATACGTGAATTTGAGAATTCATTTCGGAGTTTTTCTTTCAAGCATCGCCCATCTGCTTTCAAATCGAATCCGGAAAGTATTTATTCCCGCAGGCGATTCATACGCCCGGATTCTTCCTCATGGCTCTCATCCTTTGCTGGATCCAATGTTTAGTTCTGAGAGTATGCAAATAGTTCATGATGGTTGTGAATCAACCCGTCTGGAAAAACTAAAAACAATTTCGGATTCTGACTTTGCGGTCAATAATCTTAGAGTATGTTTTAACGCCCACACCTCTTTTTTAACAAACTGCGAGTGGTGTGAAAAATGCATCCGGACAAAATTGGGATTACTGATCATTAACAAACTATCGAACAATCCTTCTTTTAAAAAGCCTATTGAAATCGGAAGAATCCGAAAATTAAAATTGCGACCCAACATCAAAAATTATTATACTGAAATATTATATGAATTAGAAAAAACCGGAGAATATCCCGAATTATGTTATGCTGTCAGCTCAATTCTCAATCAGCAAAGTTTTATAAAAACGAATCGGGAACTCATGCAGAAATATCTTCAGCGATTGAAGTATAAATTCCCGAATTTGTACGATATATTTTATTTGGGAAACCCCAAAACAAAAAGACTTAATTAAAAATTATGGCAAGTATGAACTCAATTAAAATAGAAAACATTAACTTAACTGAAGATAAACTAAGGTTAGAGTTCGATTTAAAAATAGATTCTGCTGTTCATCCTCTATATTTTCAAAGCAATAATGTACCACTCAAAGTTTCAAACGAAGCCTTTATAGCGATTGCTATTATTCCCGCAATGTCAACACGGTCAAATATTTTGTTAGACGGAGAAATTGATTCGCGATTTTCTAAAGCATTACCAACAATTCAGACAATTTTTCAGCAATGGTATCCTCACCAACAATTTCAAAAATTCGAACTTTCCAACCCGATTATAGAAAGCCGGGATATCGAGACAAAACGGAATAGAGTTGGCTCCTGTTTTAGCGCCGGAGTTGATTCCTTCTACACATTTCTTAAAAATAAGGAAGAGATTGACGATTTAGTATTCCTCAATGGATTCGAAAGAAGCTTAGATGATCAAGTCGTATCGGAGCAAACATCGAAAATAATTCATAAAATTGGCGCGAACTTCGATAAGAATGTGATAGAAATGAAATCTAATGTGAGAAGATTTCTGAGCAAATTTGTTTATTCCGGGATTCATCATGGCGCAATGCTTGCTGCAGTCGGACATCTACTTTCCGGAAGTCTCAGTAAATTATTAATCCCGTCATCAGTAACATATCAATACCTGGGTGCTTGGGGCTCACATCCTATTCTTGATCCTTTATGGAGCAGTAATTCTTTAGAAATTGCAAATGACGGCACCGACGCCGGGCGAATCCAGAAACTTAAATTTGTGTCAGAATCTGATTATGCTCTTAACAATATGCGAGTCTGCTCACAAAATAAAGGAACGTGGTTAAACTGTGGTGAATGCGAGAAGTGTATCAGAACAATGACGGGACTTTTGGGAATTAATAAACTGGATAAGTGTACAACATTTAGCAAGAAGTTGAGTGTGGAAGGTCTTAAGAACACAAAGTTTAAACCAACAATTTTTTCATATTACAATGAAATTTTACCCGAATTGGAAAAGAACGAATCCAATTATGAATTCTGTTATGTAATTAGTAAGAAGATCCACAAGCCGAATTTCCCACAAATCTTTAAAGATGTGCTAAAAAATTATTTGCGTCGATATAAATACCGATTTCCAGGTCTTTATAAGAAGTTAAGAACTTCTGTGTAAAAAATTAGTCGTCGGATTTCTTCTTTAACAATGCACGGCCTAAAATCAGCAAGGATTAAATTCGGTGTCTGAAAAATCAGTTGAAATTAAAAATATTATACTTACGGAAGAAGGACGAAATTTAGAGTTTGATGTAATTGTAAAGTCCAAGATTCATCATCTTTATTTTAGAAGTAAATCCAATCCATTTACGCCGTCTACCGAAGCTTATATTATTATGGCATTATTACCGGCCATGAAAAGCGGACAAGATATTGTCACAGAAGGCGATGTAGATTCCCGCTTTAATAATTCACTCAAAACAATCCAATCCATCTTCATAAATTGGCTTCCCCATCAACAATTGCGAAGATTCTCACTTCCAAACAATATTAAACAGATCGAGAATAAAACTCTTTCCGATCGTGGATTAGCATGTTTCAGTGGTGGTTTAGATTCATTTTATACTCTTCTTAAAAACAAAACTCAAATTACTGATCTTTTATTTATAAAAGGATTTGGAAAAGATAACGAAGACCCCAAAATAACAACGAAAATTACGAATCACATCCATAGCGCCGCCATGGAATTAGATAAGAATGTTATTGAGATTTCAACTAACCTAAGACCGTTTCTTACAAAATTTTTCCCCTCCAAAATTATTCACGGCGCAATGCTGGCATCAATAGGTCATCTTTTCTCGGGAACATTTAGCAGTTTTTTTATTCCTACTTCAACTACTTATAACGACTTGACTCCCTGGGGTTCACATCCACTTTTAGATCCTTTATGGAGCACAAATTTTTTAGAAGTTATCAATGACGGCTCAGAAGCTGATAGAATACAAAAATTAAGGATGGTCTCAGAATTTGAATTCGTTCTAAATAACTTAAGAGTATGTAATAATAAAAGTGATTTGTGGTTAAACTGTGGGGAATGTGAAAAATGTATAAGAACAATGGCCGGTCTTTTAGCAATTGACAAATTAGACAATTGTAAAACTTTTAATAATAAATTGAGCACGGAAAGTATCCGTCGCTTACACTCCGGAAATGTTCTTTCTTCATCTGTTGCTTCATTTTATCCGAATATTTTATATGAGTTAGAAAAAAACGAGGCTAATTATGATCTGTGTTATGAAATTAGTCAAATAGTCTACAACCGGAACCTATCCGAAAAATTGAGAGATAGCCTCAAAAATTACCTGCGTCGATATAAATACCGCTTTCCAAAAATTTATAAATTATTTAGAGAATAAATGATGTAGTTTAGTTCTAGCAAAATAGAAAATAAAATATTAGGAACAATTTTGTTAGAAAATAGAAACATAAAAATTGATTCAATCATTCTAACTGATGATAACCATCTCTTAGAATTTGATATTACAATTAATTCTGAAAAGCATCACATATTCTTCAGAAGTAATAACGCCAAATTAACGCCTTCTCCGGAAGCCTTCGTCTCTTTATTGCTCCACCCGGCAATGAAAACAAAAAAACACATTCATTTAGAGGAAGAAATAGACGGTAAGTTTTTAGATAATCTGCCAACAATTCAATCGATATATTCTCAATGGCATCCACATTTACAACTTTCGGAAACCGTGCAGAAAAATTTACGAAGATCAAAAAGCCTAAATAAGAAACGAGAAAGAACTGCCTTGTTTTACAGCGGAGGTGTAGACGCTAACTTCTCGTTATTAAAATTAAAGGATGAGATTGACGACCTAATTTTGATACGCGGATTTGATATTAATCTGGAGAATTCTGATTTATTGAATCGTACATCAGAACTAGCTAGGGAAATTGGTAAAAGATATGATAAACGTGTTATTGAAATCGAAACAAACGTTGTTCAGTTCCTTAAGCGATACAGAAAACTTATTCACTTTTTTAGTGCCGTGTTAAGTAGTATCGGGCACATTTTATCTTCCGAAATTGGTAGAGTGATCATCTCATCGGCAGAAAATTATGCTTCCCTGACAAATAACATCGGAACCCATGCTGTCCTCGAACCACGTTGGAGCTCAGATTCGCTTGACGTTATTTATTATGGGTGCAAAGCCAGTCGTCTTCAGAAATTAGACTTTATTTCCCGAGACGAGTTTATTCTAAATTACTTACGGGTCTGTGGAGCAAATAATAAATCCGCATTAAATTGTGGAGAATGTGAAAAATGTGTTCGAACTATGACGGGTTTATTATCATTAAATAAATTGGATGTTTGCAATTCGTTCGAGAAAAAATTGGATGTCCGAAATATTTATCCGATTAGAATGGATCCATTCAAGAGCTACGTTTATAGTGAAATTCTTTATGAGTTGGAGAAAAGAGGCACACACCGGGATGTTTGTTTCGCTCTTAGTACAATTATTAATCGACCCAATTTTATTACAACAAACAAAACCTTGCTAAAGAACGTGTTTCAAAGACAAAAGTACCGATTTCCAAAATTATACAATCTTATACTTCAAAAGTAAATGTGGGAATGAAAATCAAATTATTATGAACAAAAAACCACTTAGAATTAATGCAGTTAACTTACTTGATGACGGACATCGATTAGAATTTACCATTGAGATTGATGCAAAAATTTATCCAATTTATTTTTACTCAAAGGATGCCCGGTTTATAAAAAGTACCGAAGCTTTAATTGCAACTGCCCTATTGCCGGCTATGAGATTAAATGCAAACATTGAGATTGAAGGTGAAATCAGTCAATCCTTTTCTTCATGCTTGAGTGATATACAATCGATATATCAACAGTGGAATCCACATCTGAAAATGGCTGAAATTTCATTTGAAAAGATTAATATTCGAAAACATCAAATTGAGAAATCTTCGCGAGTTGCTTCATTTTTCAGTGGAGGAATTGATGCTTATTACACTTTTTTAAAGAACCAGAAAAAAATAGATGATATTATTTTTATTCGCGGATTCGATATTCCCCTCAACAATGATTTTTTAATCGGAAGCTCCTCCAAACAAATTCGTGGAATTGGAGTCGAGTTTAACAAAAGGGTAATTGAAGTAGAAACAAATGTACGTTCATTCCTTCAACAATTTTCAAGCTTACAAATGTATTATGGTGCAGTGCTTGCTTCGATTTCTCACATGCTGTCAGATGAATTTGGCAAAATTTATATTGGCTCACATGATACATACGGCAAACTAACAACAACTTACGGCTCGCATCCGGTTTTAGATCCGCTTTGGAGTTCGGAAAATATGGAAATAATTCATGATGGTTGCGAAGCAAGTCGATTGGAAAAAACCAGATTTGTATCGAACTCGGAATTTGCTCTTAACAACCTAAGAGTTTGTTTCGCGAATAGTCAATCAGTACTAAATTGCGGTGTTTGTGAAAAATGCCTCAGAACAATGCTGGGTTTATTAGCGGTTGGGTCCATCGAAAAATGTGGTTCATTCGAAAATCCTATCGCCGTTAAAAACATCAAACAGATATTTCTGAATCCCTATAAAAGGGCGAGTTATTCTGACATATTATTTGAATTAGAAAAGGAATCAAAAAACAGAAAAATATGTTACGAAATAAGCAAACTCTTAAACAGACCACATTTTGTAAGAACAAACATTGGATTGCTAAAAAACTATATGAAACGGGAGAAATACCGATTTCCGAATGTGTATGATATGCTTAGAAAGTAGTTCCAGGCAACAGCATCTATTTATTTCTCCGCATTGAAATATTTTAGTAAATTGACGATCTTTTTTCACGTATAAAAAAAATTAAATCCTCGCTCCTTTTTAATTGATTGGTTAAAAAATGTTTTTTTACCGGAATGGATTAAACAACCTTGAATGATATCGACAGAAAAATAGATACGCAGACCAACAGTGTATCTTTCATAAATCCCTTAGAAAAATGCGTTACTGAAATTTTTGAAGACTGCGTAAAAAAGTTTCCCGACAAAATTGCACTTAGCTTTCTTGATCAGAATTTATCATACAACGAGTTAAATAAAGAGGTCAACAGATTAGCTCGCTACCTTATCAAAAATGGGATTAAAGAAGGTGAAATAGTTGGTGTATACTTTGAGAA
This sequence comes from Melioribacteraceae bacterium, assembly GCA_021739765.1. Classification (GTDB taxonomy): domain Bacteria; phylum Bacteroidota; class Ignavibacteria; order Ignavibacteriales; family Melioribacteraceae; genus JAIPBD01. Next base: position 17,174 of record JAIPBD010000012.1, on the reverse strand, counting down.
ATCATTTGAGCTGATTATCTCAATATTAGCGATTCTGAAAACGGGAGCGGCTTATCTCCCACTCGATCTGAGATATCCGCCAAATCGTATTTCGTATATGATTAACAATTCCGGTGCGTCATTAATTATTTCTAATATTGCTCACCGGCAATCACTTAGCAAAATAGATGTTAAGATATGTTATCTCGATTCCGATAAAAAAGAAATTGATTTGGAAAGTGACGCGAATATTAACAATTCATTTTCTTCTGAAAACTTAGCTTATGTGATGTACACTTCCGGAACGACGGGAAAACCGAACGGAGTTGAAATACCACATCGGGGAATTGTACGATTAGTAATTGAAACCGATTATTTCCCGTTTAGCGAAAACCATGTTTTCCTTCAGCTTGCCCCAACAAGTTTTGATGCATCGACATTTGAAATTTGGGGTGCTCTTTTAAATGGAGCGAAATGTGTTTTATATCCTGGGAGAGTTCCCGAATTTGATGTTTTAAAATCAACAATAAAAACGAACAATATCACTTGTCTTTGGTTAACCTCCAGCTTGTTTAACTTATTGATTGATGAAGATCCCGAAGTTATTAAAACCGTGCGATTTATAATTACCGGCGGTGAAGCCCTTTCGGTAAAACACATTAAAAAAGCTCAAGTATTATTGACCAACTCGCAATTAATTAATGGTTATGGGCCGACCGAAAACACAACTTTTACTTGTTGTTACCAAATCCCGGATATCCGAAATATTGAAGTGAATTCCATCCCTATCGGGAAAGCGATCAACAACACGATTGTATATATTCTTGATGAGAATGGAAATGAAGCAAAAGAAGGCGAATTGTATATAGGCGGAAAAGGTGTTGCGCTTGGCTATAGAAACAATCCAGAATTGACAAATCAAAAATTTTCCTTTAGAAGAAATCCTAACAACGAAAATGAACGATTATATAAAACCGGTGATCGAGTAAAACTTCTTCCCGATGGAAATATTGATTTTATCGGCCGCGTTGATAATCAGGTTAAAATTCGTGGATTTAGAATCGAGTTGGAAGAAATTGAAACGATGCTAAGCGATCTAAAAAACATCAAACAAGCCGCTGTTATCGTAAGAGAAAACGATTCAGGAGCAAAATCGATTGCTGCTTATTTGGTTGTAAATGAAACACAACTTTATTCGGAAGAAAATCTTCGTAAATCCCTGTCGGAATCATTACCGGAATATATGATTCCCGAATCCTTCACCGTTTTACAAAAAATGCCTCTGACTCCAAACGGGAAATTAGACCGTGACATTTTACCGGACCCTTCTCAAAAAGTCTCTGTTATATCTGAAGAGTATGAAGCGCCAAATTCAGAAACAGAATTGCAACTGTGTGAAATATGGAAAAATGTACTCGGAAAATCTACGATAAGTCGTAATGATAATTTTTTCAATCTTGGTGGTAATTCTCTGCAAGCAACTCAATTAGCCTCTCGAATCCGACAGCATTTCCGGTGTGAATTTAGTTTGAAATATATATTCCAAGTTCCAAAACTTGATAAACTTGCGACTAAAATTGATTCCATCCTCCAGACGACAAAACGGAGTTCGGTAATAATTCCACAGGCGCCGGATGGTGCTTTAATTCCGATATCCTTTACTCAAGAACGAATGTGGTTTATTGAGAAATTAAATCCAACAAGCAGGGCGTATCAAACGCAGGCGAAGATTGATTTTAAGGGAACGCTGAATTTCGATGCGTTAGAAAAAAGTCTAAATGCTCTCGTTCAACGACACGAAATTTTGAGAACAACATTTCCGGAAATTGATGGCAAACCTTGCCAAGTTGTTCATGAATATAAACCTTTTTCTCTCGAGAAAGCTTCTCTTCAAAAAGGCGAAAACATAGAAAATTTGATGAATGACTTCTTCGCGATTCCTTTTAATCTGAGTGAGCTGCCCTTAATCCGGTGGAAACTAATTGAGATTGAGAAAAATGAATTTACCTTGTTCCAGGTTGAGCATCATTTTGTGCACGACGGATGGTCGTTCAATATCCTGATGAAAGAAATGTTTGATTTTTATAAACACTTCGATTCAGGTGTTGAAGTTTCACTTCCGGAACTCCCGATTCAATTCAAAGATTTTGCTTACTGGCAAAGAAAGTGGATGAGTGGAGAAGTTCTCGAAAACCAATTAAACTATTGGAAAACCAGACTTAAAGGGGCAAATCCAGTTCTCCGGCTTCCACTCGATTTCGCCCGCCCGGCACAACAAACTTTTAACGGAAAAATTATTCGGTTGGAACTCCCGGCAGAACTTTGCGGTAAATTGGAAAATTTCAGCAAAAAAGAAGGTGTTACTTTATTCTTAACAATGTTTGCGGCTTACGGTATTCTTATGCACCGTTATTCGGGGCAAGATGATATTGCGATTGGCTCTGCAATCGCGAACCGAAGATGGAAAGAAACAGAAGGAATTCTCGGCACATTTGTGAACAATGTGGTTTTCCGGCTGGATTTAAGCAAAAACTTATCAACACGGGAATTATTTGCTCAGTTAAAAAAACATTCTCTCGACGCGTTCGATAATCAAGATGTCCCTTTCGACAAAGTTGTAACAGCTGTGCAGCCAATTCGAGATCAGAGTATTAATCCGATTTTCCAATCAGCATTTGCGTTTCATGATTCCCCTATGGAATCGCTTGAACTCACTGACCTCGAAGTAAAAATAACTGAAGCAATCAGCAACGGTTCGAGCAAATTCGATCTGAATGTTATTGCGGTTCCACGATTTCAAAAATCTGCCGGAGATTCAAAGGAGAAACAATTTTCGGGAATCACTTTGCTTTGGGAATACAACATCGCGTTGTTTAAAGAACCGACAATGCAAAAAATGATTGAACATTTTCAAAATGTGTTGGATGAGATCGTAAAAAATCCCGACAACCAAATAGACGAAATCCCCTATTTGAATGAGTCTGAAATAAATGAGCAGATTGAAAAGTTTAACAATACAATTGTCCGTTATCCGGAAAACGAAACAATTTTGGATTTGTTTGAACAGCAAGTATTAAAAAACCCTAATTCAACGGCTGTAAAATTTGGAAACAAAATTCTGTCTTATTCAGAGCTGAAGAGTAAATCAAATCAAGTCGCGAACTATTTAGTTGAAAAGAAAAAGATTAAATCCGGTGAGTTGGCGGGCGTATACGGGAATCGATCTGACTTGCTGATGATAAATATAATGGGAATCCTTAAATCCGGTGCCGCGTATCTTCCTATCGATCCCATAAACCCGACTTCACGAATCGATTTTATGCTAAAAGAGAGCAAGATTAGAATATTATTCTGCGATGACGAATATAAAGCCGATCTCAAATCACGTTTTCCGCAAATAGATATCATTGGATTCGATGATTTTTCTGATGAAGATCTGTCAGATAAACAACCGGATGTTCACCCCGGAAGTGATTCGCTCGCGTATGTAATTTATACTTCCGGATCAACCGGTTTACCCAAAGGCGTAAAAATCCCGCATCAAGGATTGTACAACCACATTATGTGGGCAAAGAAAATTTATATTCAAGATGATAAAGCGAACTTCCCATTGCATTCATCTATTTCCTTTGACATCACGATAACTTCATTGTTTGCCCCAATATGTTCGGGTGGAACTGTGGTTATTTACGGCAATGAAGATATTGGAACCATAACAGAAAAAATAATTGAAGATAATTTGGTTGATGTAATCAAACTTACACCCGCTCATATTCAATTCCTTCCAATCGATAAATTAGGGAAGTCTAAAATCCGGAAAGTTATAGTTGGTGGAGATGAATTTAAAGTAGACCTCGCCGAAAAAATACATTCCGCATTTAACGGAAATGTTGACGTATTTAATTCGTACGGTCCGACAGAAACTGTTGCCGGTTGTTTACTTCACAAATATGATTCCACATTCAATTACCAAACTTCACTTCCAATCGGTTTGCCTGTAGAAAACAGACAGATATATATTTTAGATAATAATCTCAAACCGGTTCCATTCAATGTTGAAGGCGAAATTTACATTTCCGGAGCCGGGATTTCGACAGGTTATTTAAATGATTCAGAAATTACTAAAGAAAAATTTGTTGATAATCCGTTTAATAATGAAAGTAAACTTTACAAATCCGGCGATTACGGAAAAAGGTTATCGGACGGACAAATTATATTTTCGGGAAGAAAAGACGGGCAGGTAAAAGTAAGGGGTTATCGAATTGAGCTTGGGGAAATTGAATCGGTTTTGCAATCATTCGAAAAAATAAAAGAATGTGTAGTTTTGGCGTTGGATGATATTTACAAAACGAAAAGGCTTATCGCTTATTGTGTGTTTTATTCCGGCGAAAATCCATCCAATTCTGAACTAAAAGTTTTCCTCAAAAAAAAGCTGCCGGAATATATGATTCCCGCACAATTTATTGAGATCGAATCAATTCCACTAACCGCAAACGGAAAAATCGATTCTAAATCGTTACCCAATCCGGATTTTGATTCTCCGGAAAGCGAAACTCATTATAAAGAGCCGACAACCCGGGAGGAATTACAACTTGCCGAAATCTGGCAGAAAGTGTTAAAAGTTGATAAAATTGGATTGGATTCAAATTATTTTGATCTTGGTGGACATTCACTTCTTGCGGTTGAACTGATGAATTCGATCAACAAATCATTAAAGAAGAAACTCCCGCTTTCGGCAGTTTTCCAAGCGCCGACAATTAGGGACCTAAATGGATTTATTAAAGAATTTGAAAAGGAACAATCCAGAGTAATTCCGATTCAAACCAAGGGCGAAAACATTCCTTTAATCTGTATTTCTCCACACGAAAGTGTTCATTTTTTCTATGTGATTTCCAAATTTTTAGGCGATGAATATCCTGTTTATGGATTCGAATCCAGAATGGAATTATTGGATTCATCGAAGGAAAAAACAATAGAAGAGATTGCGTCCGAATATATTGAAGAATTGCTCAAGCTTCGCCCCAAAGGACCCTATTTACTTTTGGGATATTCGGTAAGCGGAATTATTGTATTTGAAATGGTGAAGCAGCTACGAAAACTAGGTATTAACGATGTGCGATTATTAATTCTGGATACTGTCAGTCTTGATATTAATTACAATGAATTTAACCGGAAATCGGCGCTGGTTAAAAGCATTTTTTATACATGGGAAAAAATTAATAAGCGGCTTTATTATTACAAGCTCAGGATTAATTCCGAGGGAATACGAACCGTATTAATCGGTAAAATTCGTAATCTTTTTAATGGATCGAAAAACCACGACGAACAAGTTGAAGCAATTGATAATTTCTTTGCCGATGTAACTGTATTAGATATTCACCGCGCCGCGGCTGAAAAATACGTTCCGGTTAAAACTAAAGTTGATATAGAATACTTTCAGGCAACGGATCGATTTATTTCACCAATTGAAAAATATTTCGCGTTTCATCCGTTTATTGACGGGAAATTCACGATTCATCAAATTCCCGGAGATCATAATACTGTACACAAAGATGACGGTGGAAAATTGATTGCGGAGAAACTGAAATTAATTATCCAGAATCGTCAATTCTAAATTGAAAAGAAGGAACTAAAACATTTTTTTTTTAATTTGGCTAACAAATTTAGAGTTGACCCTTTTCTAATATGATTGATACCAAATCCGGCCTTGTTTCCATCATAATTCCATCTTATAATTATGGAAAGTATCTTCCAGATGCGCTTCGATGTTTAATTAATCAAATCTATTCGAATTGGGAATGTTTGATAATAGACGACGGATCATGTGATAACACATCCCAAATTGGAAATAAATTTGCAGCCGAAGATTCGCGAATAAAATATTATCATCAAAATAATTCCGGAAAATCATCCGCAAGAAATTTTGGATTCGCATCATCTCAAGGTGATTTGATTTGCTTTTTGGATTCGGACGACCTTTGGAGTGAAAAGTATTTAGCGAATCAGATCGAATCTCTTCAAACTCAAAATGTCGATTTAATTCATTCCGCTTACAGAATTAAACAGTTTGAAACCGACGAGGTTATAAAAAGCTATAATTCGTCCGATTTCAATTTTGGTTCAGCACTTTCACTTTTATCACCACCCCCAATCAGAACATCTTGTGTACTTATTAAAAGAGTTGTTATTGATAAAATTGGCGGCTTCGACAGATATATGAAATTTATTGAGGATGGCGATTTTTGGTTTAAATGCGCTTTTGAAGGATTTAAATTCGGCGCGACCGATAATCTTGATGTAATCGTAAGACACCACGAAGGAAGCGCGATTACTCATTCTTTTGATAATATGATTTATAACATAATCGCGATTGAAAATCATCTTCGTTTAATTGAACACTCCAACTTGAACTTTTCCCAAAAGGAACTGGAGAGCGCAATTATAAAAAAGATTCAAACCATACGGTGGCAAGCAAGGGACTCTGATAGGTTTGATTGGATATTTTTTACATATATGTTTTTAATTCGAAAAATTGGCATTAAATATATTTTTAGCAAACCCTTCTTTACCAACTTTAATTACGACATTAGGATTTTCATTTCAAGCAAACTTCGAAAATAAAAGTGTTTGTTCTCTATAACTCTGTTTTCATCAAATAGTCCGCCGCCATTGCCAACAGCATAAAGTTTGTTCCCCCGCCTCCGATTACATATTCGGTTTGCTGCCAAAAGTAGGGCCACTCTTTTAGCTCCGGTAGATCCGGTCTTATCAGTGCGGTTCCGCTGGCAACACCTCCGGGAATGTATGACCAATCCGCCCGGTTAACTCCATAAGCGACAGTTAATGACTTCGATCCGACACCGGAAACAAATGAAGCTGTATTCTCTCCCGGGTGGCAGCCGAGAACAAAATTTAGTGCGTTAAATGCGTATTCGGTGGAAACAATCTCCGGAAATCCTAAATGCAAAAACAATAAATTCACCCCAAATTCTTGAATGCCCCATCCCGCTCCCCAAATATGTGGTTCGTAAGGAATTCCATAAGGATTTGATTTTTGCTGTTCTACTATTTTTGCATATTCAATTTTTACTGCGGCTTTTATGGTTTCATTAAATTTTTCATCGTCGGATTTCTCAACAAACCGTCCGATAGTTGCACCATAATCTGAAATTCTTTTAGCAATCAATTCAGTATTCTCAAACAAAACATCTGCGTACTTTTTATCATCTGTTGCTAAAAATAATTCGGCGGCGGCATTAATTTTTAATCTCGCGTCTGTGTTTTCAAATTTTTCGAATAAGTCAACTACCGCGTTTAAACTTTTGCCTGCCAATTGTGGATTGAACTCTTTTAATACATTCCCGGCAAATGCCAATTTTTGAATAACCGCTAATTCCCTTCTCGGATTATTCTCGGTAAAAACCCACCGGTCATCCTCCGGCAAAGGTTTGTTAAGAATGGGATCATTTTCGTTATTTCGATAATGAAAATTATCCGTCATTGTTGAACCATCACCAAGAAGTACATATTGATCGAGTGTCGGGCAAATGATTCCCCGATATAATCGACCGAGTGATTCATAAGCGCCAATAACCGAGTAAAGTCCATGTTCGATTTGTTGAAGAATATCCGGTTTACCATCGGGTTTATGAATTTCAACCAAATTGTTTTCGTTATCAATGGTCGTCTGGTCTGTTTTATCTCCGAAAAAATAATAAGCTAAAGCAAGTTTATAAATTGTTCCGGCTTGCGATTCAACGCGAAGATCATAATCCCCCGCGTCGTGCCATCCGCCGGAATTAAGTCCGGGTACATTTTCCCCCGGATTAAAATTTGTTAATGTTGAACCGCCTTGAATATAACCGTCAAAATGATTGTGATTTATAGGAGCCATTCTCGCGTCATCCATATGACACAGTCCATGCCACGTTCTGTATTTTTCGATAACTTTCATGTGACACATCTGCACCGGAAGGAAATATTCCAGAGTCGGCTGCCAAACATGACGGCTAAAAACAGATTTTTTTATCTCAAATCTGTTGGAATAATTTTCGCCATATTTAATAAAATACAATCCCTCCTCTTTAATTTCGCTAAAATCAAAACGGATATATTTGTACCGTAGAAATTCGCCCCAAGGCGTTGGAGCGATTTCACTTTTAATGATTTTTTGTGAACCTTTATCGATTCTAATTAAGGAAATATTTTTGAATTTTTCTTCAAGTTTATCCAATTCTACAACGGCGAATTTGCTCTGAGCTGGATGATAGCCGACTTGTGAAACTTGAACGACAGGATTATATCGCCATGCCAAATCGTACGAAGGTGTAATTAACCATTCAATTTCATTTTCCGTTGAGTTAACATCGACAACCGATCGCAATATGAACCAACCGTTATTATGTAATCCCCTGCCATCAATTAGCTGAAGCGGCGATCCCAAACTTTTTACTTCAAATCTGTTTTGAATATTTCCCGGAGCAATTATTAATTCGGAACCGACCGCTAATTCTTCAATTTGCAAATTTCCATCATCATCTATAAATACCGGACCGTTGGCCTGCTGAGGAAAACTGCCGGACTTTCCATCCATCAAATAATGCTCGCCAAAATAATGACCCGGAAAAATTTCCAGATTAAAACCAACTTTCCCAATCCATTCCTCGGGTAAATCATCTTCCAGATTTACAGTCAGTTTAATTTGATTTCCCACGGCTTCTGTTTTAATTGTGTAACGAAATTTTAAATCAGGATAATCCACCGGGTTAAATCCCTTTTTATCTTTTGTAGAATCGGGGAAGGCAAGTGAAGCCGAAATCATTCCATTTTCCCGGTCAATTATTCTTTCACCAACCTTTGGAACCGGCGACCATTGGCCCGGTGTTGGTTCGAGTCTAAGATCACCATTCGCGGCAATCCGTTTCCCAAATTGCACGATGCTTAATCCGCCTTGGTGACCTTCCGGGTAAAAGTCATCAAACATCATCACATTTAGACTCGGGATTTCGTAGTAACCGGAATCGTTGATTTTTAGTGTGTTTTGCTGAGCGTGGATAAAAGTGAAACTTAAAAATACTGTTAGAATAACATGCATGTAATTCCCGAAAGATTTCATTTGGAGCCATTACTTAATTAATTTATAAATCAATTTAGTGAAAGCTTAAGCTAAATGAAATTATTAGCCGTATTCGCTGCATGAAAATTATTTGGCATTTCCTCAACCAACTACTTTAATAATAGCATTTTTAAACTTTTTGAATAGTTGTTCTCTGAACTAATGTATCTGCAGAAATACACTCCACTCGATACCGGAATATTTGAAGCTTTGTTGGGACTCCAATTAATTGAATTGATTCCTTTTTCAAATTCGCCATTATAAAGCGTGGCAACAACGCTGCCGGTTGTATCATATATTTGCAGCGTTCCATTGCTTTTTTCCATCAGCTCCACAATTATATTAGTGGAAGCATTAAAAGGATTTGGAAAAGCTTCCAATTTAATTTTATCGGGATTATAAGTTTGAGAAACGGATGTCAAAATAGAATCGGGAATGTCATACGCGTATACCTTTCGTTCTCCGTCATCTTCTGAATTAAAATAAATTCGTTTAAAATCTCTCGACCAAACCGGATGCGGATGAACACGATCCTCATAACTTTGAGCGGGCATATTCATTTCGGCAATAACCGAATAAGACTGCTCAATTATATCGAATAGAATCAAACTGCCCCTTTTTGTTATGGGCCAATCAAAAGTATCGGTTATAAAAAGTGTGTTGTCCGCGTTTGTGGATCCGTGCACGCCTTTCGCATTTTTCCACAAATATCGTTCCGTACGATCTTCAATATTATAAATTACCACATCATCATTTCCATCATAAGCGATATATTCATTATTGCTTATCCACATTGCATGATTGCTTTTATCTGAAATATATAACAGGTTCGTTCCATCGGCATCAGCGATGATAATACTTTTGGCAATTGATCTGTTTCCCGTTTTGTCATTGGCTTTAAGTTTTACCATCAAATGTTTGCCGTCAGGCGACCATTTAGGATGTTTCAGATTCGCGTATTTGTTGTCAATTAATTCTTCTCCGGCGGGATGCACAGCGGCAAGGTCATTAGTATTAAAAAGTGTATCGAGAGTTGCGGATTCCAAATTCATTACAACAACCATTGCAACGTCAATAGAATTTATACTCTTCGATTTAACAGTTAACCCTTTGTTGAGAGCGTGAGAGTAGTTTCGCATTTCTCCGGGAAGAGTCCTCATTTCTTTTGTATTTAAATTAACAACATATGTTTCAAATTTGGATTCGGATGAATATGCAACGGTTGAATCATCAATCCACATTTGCCTGACCGAATCGTGATTATTCGAATAAATCCTCTCGCCAACAACACGTGCTCCCGATCCATCTTTCCGCGCCACTATTACTTTACCATATCCGGGTGCATTTAATTCGAATGAAAAATACAACACTCGTGTTCCATCCGGACTTTCCGGACAAATATCAAAATAACTATGAATTGCATGACCGGTTGTTCTTGAAATCAACGAAACACCGGGCTGATCAATAAGCGCGGTTTGACCCGCAAGTTTTACAGCAATTAAAAATACAAAGCATGTTTTTACCACAAATAAGATTCGTTTCTTTTGCATGTTATGATCCTAAAATTTTCCTTTTAGTCTTTGAGATAAAGTTCTTGCCTGGCCGTTGCCCAATCTGCTCTTAAAAATATCAAACAGCCCATCTTCATCATTTTCCGCTACCATCTTGTCTAAATACGATTTCTGCTTTTTGAATGCGTCGGATGTAATCTTATCGGGATTTACTTTTTTCATTAATTCTTTATTTAATTCTTCTTTCTTGGATTTGTATTTCTCAATATTCGCAAGATTATTTCTCTCTTTTGGATCGTGCTTCAAATTGAATAAAAGGTCTTCATAGTTGGTAAAGTAAATGTATTTCCAATCTCCCTTTCTTATCATAAATGAACCGGTACAATTTCCTTCAGAATGACTTTCTGCATAAACCACATTCTCGTTTTTATCATTGTTTTCTTTTTTGAAAAATCGAGTCAATGATTCACCACGCAAATAATTTGGGTTTTCGATTTTTGCAAATTCCAATAAAGTAGGAACGAGATCAACCTGTGCGACAGGTATTTTTTCAACTCTGTCCTCAGGTATTCCGGGTCCAGATATAATGAGTGGAATTCTGACGGAACAATCATAAAGATTATTTTTATACCAAAGACCATGATCTCCGAGTGATTCGCCATGATCCGAAGTGTAGACGATTATTGTATTTTTAAATTGGTTTGATTCTTTAAGACTTGTAATAACTTTTCCAATTAACTCATCCAGTTCAGTTATCATTCCGTAGTATGCGGCACGAGCCCTTTTCATTCTTTCAATATCAATGGGATTCGCTACTCTTTTAAAATGACGCAATTCTTGATAAACCAAATGCATGTCTTCAAGTTCTTCATTTGTAACATCGGGCAGACCAACATCCTTTAAGTATTGATTATAATATTTTTCATTTGCGATAAACTTCGGATGAGGTTGTTGATAACCCAAGTATAACGCCCACGGTTTATTCAAATCTTTAGATTCATTTTCAATAAATCCGATGGCATTTTTCGTAATTGCATAGTCGTCTGTGTGGTAACCTGCTCTTGAGGATCCATCAACTTGTGGTCTTTCGCCAACACGATAACATAATGGTTGTCTGAATAAAGAAGTTATATCCGGATTCGATTTATGGCCATGCGTCGTTAGAACTTCATTAAATCCGGTATCAATTGAATCGTCAAGATCCAATTTTCCCGATGCTCTCGTGTGGTAACCCGCATCTCGAAAGTATTTTCCCCATATTGGTTTTGAACCATCCCAAACTGTGGTATTGCAATAGGATCCAACATCGGAAGCAAACATGCCCGTCATTAAACTTGCTCGACCGGGAACACAAACCGGTTGACCCGAATAGGCATCAGAAAAAACAGTTCCATTTTTAGCGAGTTGATCCAGATTGGGTGTCTTAATTTTTGGGTGTCCCGAAAAACCGGTATAATTAAATGAATGTTGATCAGAACAAATGAACAATATGTTGGGTTTTGTCTTCTGCTCAGCAAATTTTGATATTTTTTCTGCCGCGTTTAGCACGCCGCTGTTTAGTGCAGCAATTCCCGATAACCCGATTCCGATTTTTTTATTAAACTCTCTCCTTGTAATGTCATTCATATTCTACTCACGATTATTCCAAATTTTGCGTGCAGGCGTTTTTTTTGACGGAACTATTTTACTTTCCCATTTTTTTAAAATTCTTTTTAATTCGTTCTTTTCATTTTGCGCATCAATTTCATTTGCGATGTTTTTCATTTCATATTTATCATTTATAATGTCGAAAAGTTGATCATCTTTTCCGTCATTAAATGTTATCAACTTATATTTATTCGTTCTTACCATTCTTCCGTCAAGTGTTATTCCATCGCCATCGGTGCTCAGTTCCCCTATAACAAATTCACGTTGACCATTATTTTTGTCGTCAATATTTGGTTTAAGAGAAACTCCTTTTAATTTTTCGGGAGATTTTATTTTTGCGAACTCACAGAGAGTAGGAAAAATATCCAGACCGCTTGTTAGGTTATCACTCCGTTTGTTTCCTGGAATTTCATTCGGGTAATAAATGCTAAATGGTGTTTTTATCGATTCTTCGTAGAGGGTATTTTTGCGTACAAATTTGTGATGAGCCAAACCCTCGCCATGATCCGACGTAAACAGAACGAGCGTGTTATCATGGTGTTCACTCTCAATTAGAGATGAAATTATTTTACCCACTTCCGCATCAACCATCTCAACTTGACGGTAATAATTGTACAAATAATAACGCCATTGATCTTCCGTCCAATTTGACATTATTGGTTCGTAGCTTTCTCGCAGTTGCCGAATTGAAGAATGTTCTATCTCGGGTATTCTGAAATTATCGGGGAGATTTGGAAGAGGTTCGCTAAAATTAACATTTTCATTTCTGTAAGCATTTAATCGCAACCATTGACAAATATCATGTGGTTGCAGAAAAGACGCTACGAGTAAAAATGGATTTTTCTCATTGTAGTTTGAAATAAAATTAGCGCATGCTTCAGAAGTTACCGAGTCACCCAATATTCCCTGGAATGAAACTCCCGGAGTAAGCACATTAAAACCGGGGATATTGAATGTAAATCCATTTGGCAGATGCCACTTCCCTGCATAGTAAGTTTTATAATCAGACCGTTCATTAAACCACTGGCCCAAATTCGGAATCGATTTGTCAATCCCATTTCCATTTTTCCAAACACCTGTCTCGCTTGGCATTCTGCCCGTAAAAAGCGAACTTCGTGCCGGTGAACAAATTGGATTGGTGCAATAATTATTATTGAAACTAACTCCATTCTTATAAAGATAGTCAATCGCCGGGGTGCTCAGGTTTGTATTCCCAAAAAAACTTAATGCATTTGAATGCTGCTGATCGGTTAAAATAAGAAGGATATTCGGTGTTTTATTTTCAACAATCGCCGGAAATTTTCCTTTTAGTACTTGTGGAGTTGCTAAAAAAGCAGAACCAACCATCGAATACTTTAAAAATGATCTTCTATTAATTTGATTCTTTGGCACAGCTAATCCTCTTCGTCATCTTGAAAGCGGTTGTATTCAAAATTCTGAGCGGTCGGATCAAAGATAAGAGCGAGATAACCGCTTGTTATTAACAAAGGAAAGCCAGCTTCATCCAACCAAAATGTGAATGGCATTATTCCACGTCCGACTAATTTATATTTATCGAACACCATTAATTTTGTTGACCATCTTTCCTCAACCGACTCGTTAAAAACTATCTTATTGTCTTTTTTTACAACCGATAGGTTTTCAATAATGTCAAATTCCTCATTTGGGAGATTTTCCTTTTTCCAATTTTTTATCGAATAGATTAGAGACCAATTTGATGTGTAATTATTAATATTGAATTCATTAAATGGTCTTCGCCCGAATTTATAAGCGGATTCCGAAATAGTTTTCTTTAATATTTTACTATTCGTTTCTTTTGTCTCATCAAAAAAAGTGCTTTTATAATTCCAGGACAAAGGGGATGCGAGAAAATTATTTTCGATTTCGATTTCAGCATTTATTTCATTTACAAGGAATCGATTTTCGTTTTTTTTCGTGCTGTTTACAAGGTACTGATTTACAAATAGTTTCCCTTCCCGTAATTCAATTCCTAAATAACCGTTATTATAATTGCCTTTTTTCCTTCTTCCGTAAGTTGTCCATATTCTGTATTTAAGTTTATTCGAGGAGTTAAAATCAGAGCCGGGAGGAATGTTTAAGTCTGATGATATAACGCCCATTTCGGTTAATAATCCCGGCGTTAATTGTTGTGAAATTGTATCAGTCGTAATTAACTTTTTCACTTTTCGTCTGTACTTTCAAGTTTTAGAAATTCAGATGCGGCCATCAACAAAGCAGCGGCTCCAAAAGCCGAATTATTCGCTTTTGAAACATGCTCGGGTTCATGACCGACACTTTGCACATATTGCAATTTCCCATCGTCGTCAACTAATTTTACCAAGGCATTCCAAGATTTTTCTGCGTGAACTTTGTATATACTTTTATCCAAAATGCCATTGTTAATTCCCCAAGCTAAGCCATAACTAAAAAACCCCGTTCCACTTGTTTCGGGCATATTGTATAATTCGGGCTCTAACAGATTAGGGGACCAAACGCCGTCTTCCCGCTGCAAAGAGACCAAACGTTTTGCTAAAGTTTTGAATAATTCAATATAATCTTCTTTGTGTTTGTTTTCATCTGGAAGCGCATCAATAATTTTTACCAGGCCCGCAAATACCCATCCGTTTCCCCTGCTCCAGAATATTTTATTTCCAATTTCAGAGCGCTTAAAAAAGAATCTGTTATCCCGGTAAAAAAGATTCTCTTCGCGGTCGAACAAATAGTCCGCAGCATCCCAATAATAACGATTGAGTGCTTTTAAGTATTTCGCATTGTTTGTGATTTTGTACAGACCCGCAAACACGGGAGGGGACATAAATAAAGCGTCACACCAATCCCAGATTTCCCGACCCGCAGAACGTTCATTCATCATTTTATCAAAAGTATCAAAAACATCTTTAAGATTAGTCGAGTCATTTGTAAAATCGTATAGCATTAAATAGACTTGTCCGGCACAATGATCATCGGCGTGCAAGGGTCTTGGTCCTAATTTGTAATTGTTTGATGCAGCCCATTCGTGTGCAAATTCAAAGTATTTTTTTGTTCCGGTAACTTTATAAACATCCATAAGCGCTGTGTAAAATGTGGAAGGAATCCAGCCGTTGGGGAAAGCTCTGTCTTCTCTTTTCGGAACCATCGGTTGATGAATTTGGTAATCGACAACTCTCGAAATCAATGATTCAATCGACTCTTGTTCAGTTTGACCAGAAATCGTGATTGTTGAAAATAAAAGAAATAGAGTAACCGTATTTTTTATTTTAAAGTATTTGTAGAAACTCATATAATTCTATCTTTTCTAAGTGGGTATTTATTTCTTAATTATTCTTTCAACTCTCAAGTTAGTGTATTCGGCTTCGGTCGGAGACATTTGTCGGAATCCGATTTTCCCCGAGCTTAGAATTTCTCCATAAGTTTCACCATCGTCAGCCCAGCTTAATATCAACAATCCATCGATAAATAGTTCTACAAATTCGCCATACTTCACAACTTGAATTAAATACGGCGCAATCGATTCCTCCACGGATGGAATTGGATCAGCACCTTGCGCAACAATGTGATGACCGAAACTCTTTCTCAAATTACATTTTGCGAGAGCTTTGGTTTCGGGTTTCCTTCGTCGAAAATATGAAAAATATAGGGTGTTAATATCTCCATGATGATATTGACGATATTCGCCTTCTCTTTTGTTCAATTCGTTATCAAAAATATCCTCACCGTTAATTCCTTTTGCGGAAAAGAAAAAGACGCACAAACCAGGTTCATAAATCGGATAAAATTGGAAAGAAATTAGAATACTATCGGGAAAGTTAACGTCACACCAAAAGACATAATTTGCTTCTTGCCCAAGCGAAGCATCTAACTTATTGTTTAGATTTAATCTTCCATTCGCAAATGTTATTTCTGCCTTTCCTTCTAAAATAAAATTCTCGACGTCCTTTTTTGATCTTAGCGGATTCGAATATATTAGATCCCCGATTTCATATTTCGAATTCAACACGTCAATTTTTGTTTTTTCTTTTTTTTGAGCGTGGCTGTCAGTAAAAAGTAAATGCAATTGAACTAACAGAATAAACCAAAACGCGCTAACCCAAGTTCTACTCATTTAGTTGACCCAGAATTAATTTAGGATCTGGAATAAGTATTGGTTCACCTTCTTCGATTTTATATGTCGGGAAATTACTTTCGACATCTTCGTTTTCAACAAACGGATTAATTCTGTCAATAAACTCAATCACTCTATTTTTATCATTACTTTGTAATAGATTAAATGATGGGAAATTCAACTCAATAAGTTCTTCGATATTTTTTGCTTCCACATCATACCAATGCAAGGCATTATTTCGCGTTATTTTTCCTTCACCGTTTTTAATTTTCTTAAATCTGTTTAGTCTGGAATCACCCGGAATAGAATTGATAAAGTCCTTCTCCTCTTCCAAATCAAGAATCTCGGAATTTACGATAAATCTCTCCGCGTAATTTTTCTTTAACAATTCTTCATACTTCGGATGGAAATTTTTTAGTTCGATTATCTCGTCGAGTGTTCGTGCGTCATTATATTTTTTGATTATGAAATTATAATCATCCGCTACAAGCTCGCCATTCATTTTAACCAGGTATATCCCGAATTCGTTTACAAGTCGTTTAAATGCGAAGGATTTTTTGTAAACACTTTTGTTGTTTTTAAGAATAAATTTTGAAATTTGCTTTTGGTATTCCTTGGAGTTATCTGCATTAAAAATTTGATTGTTTCTAATTTCTTCGATTTCCCGAATATATTCTACATTTGGAATAAAGCCTTCGTCCTTAATAACGCCAATTCTGTTTTTATCACTTAACCTCACTTGAGTAATCAACGATTTATCCTTCTTTGGTCTTGTACTTAAAACCGTAATTTCATCACCGGTCAACCCATCAGCGGATAC
>JAIPBD010000011.1 GCA_021739765.1 Melioribacteraceae bacterium | reverse complement strand
GAGCCGCTGCGATTTTGATTTTGTCTGACAAACATATACAAAAATAACTTGCAGCACCCAAATTGCAAAATTTACACTACTTAACTCGTTCTAACTCAACAACTTAGCTTTTCTGCTAGCGGACCCCGCACAAGACAGGTGAAGGCTGCGGCTACAATTTCTATAATATAATTCAACCAACTAAAACAATGCATCCCATTCGTTCAGATTATAAACCGTCGATCCTTTATACGTGAAATCTCGCCAATCTTCGCATATTCCCCTCCTTACCGGGTTTTCCAAAATATACTTCATTGTCATATTGAGATTTTTATTTGAGCGCAGTATTTGATCATAATAATCTTTCTGCCACTGGAATTGGGTGTTTTGATTTAATCAATAACCACTTTTTTGTTTGAACATTTTAAGGCATTTCCAAATATCGGCATTTGAATCATTCCCAACAATTATGAAATGAATATGATCGGGCATAAAGAGATAAACAAATAAATCACAATTTTGTACTTCAATGGTCTCAAGAAAAATTTTTTCGATTTTCCTCAGGATAAATTCGTTTTCAAATGCATTTTTTCGATCCTTAATATTCGCGGTAATAAAAACTGCCCGTTCTCCTTGATAAAATTGGATTGGTAATTGGTGTTTTTTCTCCCTTATCAGTTTCATATCAAACCAATGCTTTGATTATGTTTCTGTAACCGCAACCTTTAGGTTGCGAAAATTTTTCAATGACACAAATTGTTTCTCGCAGCCTGAAGGCTGCGGCTACACAGTTAGGTTAACATTATATTTATCGCAATAATTGGTGAAGAATTTTGATATTGAGTTATATGCTTTTTCTAAAACTTCGTCGGTCGGAAGAAAAACTACTCTAAAATGTTGTGTGCCGGGTTTTTGTCCGAAGCCGGAGCCGGGTACAACAACAACACCTGTTTCTTTGATCAGTTCCGCTACAAAATGGTTATCGGGTTTATCGATATGTAATTGAGGAAATGCATAAAAAGCTCCTTCCGGTTTAACGCAAGAAATTCCATCCACAGCGTTTAACATTTCAACGGTCATATCTCTTCGTCTGTGAAGCTTTTCCATCGCAACCGTGAGATGACTTTGATCTCCCTCCAATGCAGGTTGAATTCCATACTGTTCCGGGTGATTCGCTGAGAGTCTCGCTCGCAACATTTTATTTATCGCTTCGATATAATCTGAAAGCATCTCTTTTTGACCGCTTACTATTCCCCAACCAATTCTAAATCCCGGGACCATGTAATTTTTCGAAAGTCCTCCAAAAGTAATAACCGGTGCATCTTTATTTAAAGATGCAAGTGAAACATGTTCGGCTCCATCGAATAAAAGTTTATCATAAATTTCATCCGCAAATATTACAAGATTATTTTCAACGGCAAGGTCAACTAATTCTTTAAGCGAATCTTTATTAGCATTCGAACCCGTCGGATTGTTCGGATTTATAATAATAATCCCTTTGGTTTTTTCATTTATCTTTGATTTGATGTCTTCAATATCGGGCTGCCATCCATTATTTTCGTCAAGATAGTAAGGATTTTCAAATGCTCGAAGTTTACTTGATATCGCGGTATAAAGTGGATATCCGGGAGTCGGCGTAAGTACATTTTCGCCTTCATTTACCAAAGCCGTCAAAGCCAATTCAATTGCTTCGCTTGCTCCGGTGGTAACAAAAATATCATGAATGTTCTTAATTCCCTTTCGATTCGCGTCTCCTTCAATTGCATCGATTGCTTGCTTAATTCCTGAAGATGGTGAATACCCGTTTTTATTTTCTAGCATCGCTTTGTAAGTTGCTTCGATCATATGTCTCGGAGGGACAAAATCGTACAAATTCGGATCACCAATATTTAAATAGAGCATTTCCTTTCCGGATTTCGCTACTTCGTTTGCTAAAACAATAATATCTCTAACTGCGTAGGTTATTTTTTCGGTTCTAATTGCAGGTTTTACTTTGAATGAGTTCATTAATTCCACCTTATTTTTGGCATTTTCTAAATTGCAATTTAGTTATCTGGAACAACGATTTCTAACAAATTTGTGAATCTTTTCATTCGTAATTTATTAAGTTGTTCAGCATCTTAAAACGATAAATAAATCTCAACTAGAATTGAATTAACAAAATATGTTTACCACGCCAATCTCATATTTATATATTATTGATCTGCTTGGTGTCTCTGTTTTTGCGATAAGCGGAGCGCTTTCGGCAGGAAGAAAAGGACTTGATTTATTCGGCGTGTTAATAATATCTGTCGTTTCCGCAATTGGCGGAGGAACTTTACGTGATCTTTTATTAAACCGCCATCCAATATTTTGGATTGATGACCCGACCTATTTATTCGTAATAATTTGTTCGTCAATTTTTACACTTATATATGTGCGAAGGAATAAACCACCTCTCAAAGCATTATTAATTGCAGATGCATTGGGACTCTCTTTTTTCACAATTATGGGAACTCAAATCGCTGAATCATTTGAACTTCATTCAATAATTTCAGTTTTGATGGGAGTAATTACCGGTGTTGCAGGCGGAATGATAAGAGATATTCTAAGCGCGGAAGTACCGCTGATTTTACGCCGTGATATTTATGCCACAGCGGCAATTTGCGGCGCGGCTTTATATATTATTTTGGTCGGAATAAATTTTCCAAAAAATTTGGCGAGCGTTATCGGACTGATAATTATCTTTGTTTTAAGATTAGCCGCAATCATCTGGAAATTCAGATTACCGGTTTTTAAACTACCCGAAGAACCGAGCTGAATCCAGACAATATTAATTCACACTTTATCACGGTTTTAGAATTATTCCTCTCCCTTCTTGCCCGTTTATTTTTACAGAAAGGGGCTTATCCAACCTTACATGTTTTATATGATTTTTTTGTTCGAATACGGGAAGATTGTTTAACCAATCCCAATCCACAAAAGCGTCTTTTTTGTGATCATCTACTGTAAAATACCCGACTTTGAATGATGTAAGATTTTGGAAGAAATGTGAACCTTGTGACGGAGTTACGTCAAAATCCTTAAAGTTACCTTCGATTATCGCTTTTGCACCCGAAATTTGATCCCACGTGACTGGAATGCCCAACCAAGGATCGAGTGTGCCCCATCGCCCAACCCCAATTAACAAATACCGTTTCCCATCAGAAACAAGTTTTGAATTAATTTGCCCGACTTCTCTTGCAACCTCCTTGCTTTGAGAACGTTCAAAAGTTTCACGGTTCACATATACAATATCGAATAAATCATTTATTATTCCATTCCCCAACACATTACTACTTTCGCAAATCAATTCGGATTTTTCATGACCGTCAATATCAAGTTCGTCCTGCTCGTTATTAATTACCAAAGGGCGCATTTGCAACAGAGCAAATTCTTTCGGTTCATTTTTAGGTACCGATAAATTCACTGCAAACTCAATCTCCACCGGAGATCCCATTCCCCAGCTTCCAATCTCAAGTAAAGTTTCGATTATTTCGGGCAACGGAAAAGTATGATATTTTAGCAACGGACCCATCGTAAATAAACGTATTCCATCTCGGGATATTCCATCATAAATAACCTTGTTATCGTGAGAATAAGTGGAGCCGACTTGATAAAGAGTTCCGTCGCTTTCGGCTTCACGTAAAAAATGTTCATTTAGGTAATCTTCCTCTGTGGGCATCATAGCATCATAACCTCTCGAAAGATCGATGGCGAAAAATTTTTGTGGGCTGTGGTTTAATGTATCGTTTATTGTGGCGAATTGAAGCATATGATGCGGATGACGCGGACAAAAACGGATACTTTTTCCTCCTTCAGCAATCGTTTTGCCCAATCCAAAAGCAGCGGAAACAATACCATCATCCGATTTTAATGGCGGTGCAGGATAAAAATTATATGATTTCGCAACACCACAAATCTCAGGGTAATACTTGCCATCATGTTCCGCCCCGACAACTTTTTGAATTATCACGGCCATTTTCTCTTCTTCCAAACGATAAGAAGTAACACCAATGTAATCTTTCGCCTTTCGAAAAAATATCGACGCATAGATTCTTTTTATCATCGTAATCAACTGCTCAAGCCTGACTTCAATATCCGGATGATTATTAGGTAGCATGAAAGTATCGTAAACTCCGGCAAATGGCTGCCCTTGCGAATCCTCCAACAAACTGGAAGATCGAACCGCGATTGGTTCTCTGACGAGGTCTAAAAATCCAACCAAACTCCTTTTTATTTCAAATGGGAAGGCGTTTGCGTGTGTGAATCGATATAAAAGTTCGTTATCGTTATCTGATCTTAACGCAAAATCCCTAAGCCGGTTGTCATCCAGAAATTGATCGAAAACCTCCGCCCCGACCACCACCGAAGTTGGGATGAAAATATTTGCACCTTCAAATTTCCGTCGAACATTAAAATCACTTAAGAGTTTATTTACGAATCCAAGTCCACGCGCTTTGCCTCCAATCGATCCGCCACCAAGACGCGCGAAAGAAATTTCCGGATCGAAATACTCTTTGTTGAAATCGGAAATAATTCCTTGTGCTCGTGATTTGCGAAATTCGCGAATTGAATCAAGAATATGCCCGCGCAGTCCCTCCGCGGTTTCGAAATCGGTTACTTTTTTGGGTCGTAAAATATGGGCTAACCAAAACTCTGTTCGCGCTTTTAGCCAGTTTGAAAAGTGATTCCTGGATGCATGAAATACCAAACTTTCCACCGGAATATTAACCAATTGATTTTCAAATTCTAATAAATTATTAGCCTTGGCGACTTCTTTTCCTTTGGGCGTTCTAAAAATAAAAGGACCGAAGCTGAAATTATC
Organism: Melioribacteraceae bacterium; assembly: GCA_021739765.1. Lineage (GTDB taxonomy): Bacteria > Bacteroidota > Ignavibacteria > Ignavibacteriales > Melioribacteraceae > JAIPBD01. The sequence goes on along the minus strand of JAIPBD010000011.1, from coordinate 139,544 downwards.
TTTCATAAAACTTCGAAGATCCTGAAGTAAAGTCGGGCTGTCTTTTAATAGAAATGATGCCCCCACCGAATACGCCAATTCTTCATTCTCATTCACGTTGGACTGCAAAAGTACAGGAATATCGGTGTGACGAGACTTTGCCATTTTCGCAAATTTTATTCCGGCATGTGGATCGTTTTTACCTTTTCGAGGAAAATTGATATCCGAAATAATCCCTAAAATATAATCTTCATATTTTGTGAAATAGTAAACAGCCTCTTCATAAGTTGAGCAAAGTAAAATTTTCGGACGGGCTCGCATCCGAAGAAATTTATGGGATAAGTTTATTCCCTCTTCAATCAAACTTTGAGCTTGACGGAGAACTTCAGTATAAACTATTGGCAGATATGAAGAGTAAAATCGTACGCTGTCCTCGATAAGAATTATTACTTGCACACCCACGTTATTAATATCTCTCTCAATATTTAGCCGATCTTCAAGATACTTTACGATTCCAAGTATGATACGAAAATCGCCCTGCCAGATGAATACTTTTTCAAACAACTCGGCGTCTGGTTGTCTCAAAAGATCTAACAAATCTTTATTATCGTAACCGAGAAGAATTACCGGTCGATTAATATTATTGTCCTTTAATTTCCGGGCGAAGGTTACAGCGGACATGTCATCAACATGCAATGTTGTAATTACCAAATCGTAACGGTCTTCTTCCTTCAACTTTCTGATTGCTTCTTCTCCGCTCGAAACTTGAACCAATTCGGGCGAGTGGCTTAAGTTTAAGAAGTGATACTCCTCTCGAATCAACTCATACAATCGGCCGTCTTCCTCGAATACATACGAATCGTAAAGGCTGGAGACAAGCAATATGTCTCTGATTCTTATGCTCATCAGATTGTGGAAATCAGTGAACTTCGAGACTTTTTTTTGATTGCGGAGTTCTTTTTCTATATTGATTTGGTATGATTGCATAATCGCCGCTGTTTTAAAAGTTGAGCAAATATAAATCAATTTGAGTACATAAAAAAAGGCGCCCGAAGACGCCTATTATAAATCATTTCACAATTTGTTCGAATCCTAGGGAATTACACAATACCTTGATCTAACATCGCATTTGCAACTTTAACAAATCCGCCAATATTAGCACCATTAACGTAGTTGCCTTCGGTTCCATATTTCGCTGAAGTTTCAATACAAGTTTTGTGAATTTCTTTCATAATGATTCGAAGTCTGTTATCGACTTCCTCACGTGTCCATGAGTATCGCATACTATTTTGTGCCATTTCGAGACCAGAAACCGCTACACCACCGGCATTTGCTGCTTTACCCGGCCCATAAAGGATTTTCTTATCAAGGAATAAATTTACGCCTTCAATTGTAGTAGGCATATTTGCACCTTCGGATACAACATAAACCCCGTTTTTTAGAAGGTTGGTTGCGTCCTTTTCATTGATTTCATTTTGCGTTGCACTTGGGAATGCCGCATCCGCTTTATGATCCCACAAAGGATTATGATCGGCATTCGGATCAGATGGTGTATAAACCGCTCCTGAATATTTTTCAGCATATTCTTTCATTCTTCCTCTGCGAACATTTTTTAAATCCATAATGAATTTTAATTTTTCATTATCGATACCCTCTTCATCATAGATTGATCCGCTTGAATCCGAGACTGTCACAACTTTTCCACCAAGTTCAAGAATTTTTTGTGTAGTAAATTGTGCAACATTTCCGCTGCCCGAAACCAAACAAGTTTTTCCTTCGAGGGTTTCATTGCGGGTTGCAAGCATTTCAGCTGCGAAATAGACAGATCCAAATCCCGTTGCTTCCGGTCTAATCAGTGATCCGCCCCAATTTAACCCTTTGCCTGTTAATACTCCGGTAAACTCGTTTCGCAATCTTTTGTATTGACCGAAAAGAAATCCGATTTCTCTTCCGCCGACACCAATATCACCAGCCGGAACGTCAGTATTCGGACCAATATGCCTAAAAAGTTCACTCATAAAACTTTGACAAAAACGCATTACTTCATTGTCGCTTTTACCCTTTGGGTCAAAATCCGAACCTCCCTTTCCACCACCCATAGGAAGGGTTGTTAAGCTATTTTTGAATACTTGTTCAAATGCAAGAAATTTTAGAATACCCAAATTAACAGATGGGTGAAATCTCAATCCGCCTTTGTAAGGTCCGATTGCGCTGTTCATCTCAATTCTGAATCCACGATTAATTTGCACATCCCCTTGGTCATCCATCCAAGGAACACGGAACATCATTACTCTTTCCGGTTCGATAATTCTTTCTAAAACTTTTGCTGAACGGTATTCGGGATGTCTTTCCAATACTAGTTCTAAGGATTCAGCAACTTCAAAAACCGCTTGGTGAAACTCGGGTTCACTTGGGTTTTTCGCTTTCACTTCGTTCATTAACGATTCTACAAACTCAGACATTTCCACCTCTTAAATGTTGTTTTGAAAAAATGAAGTAATCTCTAATAAAGCGAATAATAAGGTTAGTAATACGGAATTGGACGTATTTTTGGTAAGTAATTTTAGAATATGTAATTGATGTAGGATTCTGAATCCAGGGCATCATTTTCCACCTTAATATTTAAATCTCTCGCCCTAAAAGAGATAAAAGAATTCTTTTTACATATTCAAATTATGGACTAAATATTATTCAAGCAAGAGAAAATAGAAGAGAATTATTATTGAACCGCTGCTTGTGAGGTGAAACATGGAGAAAGGATTCAAGTATGAAATATAAAATTCTTTGAATGTGGCAGTGTAATACAATTTTGACGATCAAAAAAAGCTAAATATTGGACAAATAATTTCCCAAGAAAAGTGATATCAAATAAATCGCTGCGATACCCAATGCAAAAACTACCAGCAGTACCAATCTATCATTCGAAGGATAAAACATATTTTTTACATGTTCCCTTTTGGTTACAACACGTCTATTATAATCGCCTCTTTGAATCGTCCAATCATCAATTTTGGGGAACTGCCTTTGGCTTTTGCCATTTCTTAATTTACTGTTCTGAAATTCATATTCCGATATTTTTTGATCATAAGTGGATTTTTGATACCACCAATTTTCGGGAAGTGAAAACGAAGATATAACGTTCGATTTTTCAATTGAATCATCAGATAATTCTTCATCGTTCGTTGAATGAATCTCATCTGGGAGGTCATCTGTTTTAAGTTTGTGAATCATGCGTTTCGCCTACTTTCATGAACTTGTGACTGTTTGCCCTTCTCGATTAAGTAATTATAGTTAATTTTTTCGATTATTTCATTAAAATTTACTTTTATATTAAGGATTTTTAATATTAGGTTAGGCACATATTCTACATTATTTCTAAGCATTAAAATCGCATCTGAGTTTCTACCTTGCAGCATTCTACTTATTGAATACAAAACTAACGCGATATCTAAATAAAAATTTTGATTATTGTGATAAAATGTATCCAAACTTACCAGATTGAACGAACCCCGATTTCTATCACCAAATAATTGCCACAATCCGGTGAGGCCCGGTTTACAATCCAACTGATTGCGAATCTCATAATTATACGCATTTGCTTTCTTTAAAATTAATAAATCCGAAATCATCAACGGTCTCGGACCAACAAAGCTCATATTGCCAAACAAAATATTATAAAGTTGCGGCAATTCATCTAATCCGGTCTTTCGCAACCACAAAGCATATGGATTAAGACGGCTTCTAAGAAGTGGTTTTTTGAATATGTCCCGGTCTTTATTAGATACGATTTGAATGAGGTAATTATCATCTAGTGTACGATACTTGATAATCCTAAATAATTTCTTTTCGAGTGTCAGTCCTCTTCTTTGTAGAAAAAAAGGATTTTTCTTAAAGACGATAAAAAGATAAACCATTATGAATATTTGAAGAGGAAGGGTAAGAAGAATAAGCAAAAGCGCAAAAAGAAAATCAAAAGCTCGCTTGAACGTAGGATTCTTTAATTGGCCCATTTCTAAAATACTAAGCTCCATAATATGTAGTCTAAAATAAGAATTGACGCTGATGCAAGCACGAAAGAACGAATAGTGGATTCACCCACACCTTCCGCCCCTCCTTCGGTGCGAAAACCGATATGGCAACCTAAAAGCGCAGTAGCACCACCGAAAAACAGTCCTTTTACTAAACCGAAAAAGAAATCGAACATTGAAAAGAATCTTTGTACTGATTCAAAAAAAACGGCGAACGAGACACCAAGAAAATAATTTGATATAATATAAGCGCCCCCAATCGCAATCGAATTAGCGAAAACGATAAGAATCGGCATCATAAACAAAGCAGCAAAAAATCGAGGAGCGGCAAGATAACGGGTGGGATTAATTCCCATCGTTTCCAATGCGTCAATTTGTTCGGTTACTTTCATAGAACCAAGCTCTGCAGCAATAGAGGCGCCAACTCTGCCGGCAATCACGATGGCCGTAAGCACCGGACCAAGCTCAGTTATAATCGCCCTGCTGGTCGCGGTTCCAAGAAAAGAAATAGGAGCAATCCCTTTTAGTTGGTAAGCCGCCTGCCAGGCTGCAACGGCGCCGGTAAACATCGCAATAATAATAACCAGTGGTAAAGAGTTTACTCCGATGTGTTCCATCTGGAAAAGCAAAAGTTTTCTTCCCTTAAACAACGATGGCAAATAGCGGAAAATTTTCAACAAAAGTAAAAATATCTGTCCGAATTCTTCAAAAAAATCGCGGATCTTTCTTCCCGTAGATTCAAAAAAGTAGGTAGTCATCTAGAAATTTAATTTTCCTTTTTGGCTTTCTGCATAATAAAGAAATTTTTATTTTATATCCTCACTTAACTTGTGAAAATCGTATTTTGCACATTACTTTTACTATGTTTTACACGAAAACTCAAATCAACTTAGAACTGGAGTTACTATGAGTAATATTAATTTTGAAACAATTGAGAGAACCGACCAAGTTCATCTTCCGGAGAATTTGGTTTTTGGTAGAAATTTTTCTGATCATGTATTTGAGATGGATTACGACGAAGCCCTCGGTGGATGGCATAACGCAACTATTAAAAAATATCAAAATTTGAATTTGTCACCTGCCGCACTTGTGCTTCATTATGGTCAAACAATATTTGAAGGATTAAAGGCTTATAAGCAAAAGGATGGCTCGGTAGGGTTATTCAGACCGGAAAAAAACTTTGAACGATTGAATAATTCCGCCAAACGATTGTGCATGCCGACGGTTGATGTTGATTTTATGGTTAATGCTTTAAAGGAGTTAATCAATGTGGACAAAGATTGGATACCTACGAAGCCGGGTTATTCACTTTATATCAGACCTCTCATGTTTGGTTACGATCCTTTCTTGGGTGTACGTCCGGCAAATAATTATAAATTAGTAATTATGTTAAGTCCGGTGGGACCTTATTACCCTGAAGGATTTAAACCGGTTCCCATTTTAGCAACGGATAAATTTGTTCGCGCGGTAAGAAAAGGCGTTGGAGAATGCAAAACCGCGGGAAACTACGCCGCATCCTTATTGGCGCAAAAAGAGGCTCAAAAAATTGGTTTCACTCAAGTTTTATGGTTAGACGCAATCGAGCAGAAATACATTGAAGAAGTAGGGACAATGAATTTATTTGTCAAGTTCAAGGATGAAGTTGTGACCCCTCCACTACATGGGACTATCTTACCCGGAATAACAAGAATGTCCGTAATACAAATCTTAAATGATTGGGGAATGAACATACAAGAAAGAAGAGTATCGCTAGATGAAGTATTTGAAGCTAATGAATCGGGAACATTAGAAGAAATATTTGGAACCGGAACTGCCGCGGTTATTTCATCTGTTGGAAGATTAAAATACGGAGAAAAAGAAATTCGTTTTAGTGACGAAGAAGCCGGTGAACTTAGCAAAAAGTTATACTCGGAACTCACCGCCATTCAATATGGAGAAAAAGAAGATTCTCGGAATTGGATGCAGTACTTATAAGCTAATTATTACATAATTTCAATGAAAAGGTCACTTCGGTGACCTTTTCATTTTTAAACTTGACAAGTGCACATCCGTACACTATATTTGTAGTGTACAAAGGAGCACTATCAATGACAAAAATTCTTACCGACCGCCAGAAGGAAATTCTTGAATTTCTTGAAAGCTACATTGAACTTAACGGATATTCACCTACTTATCGCGAAATCGCATCACATTTTAATTTAGCTTCAACATTTGGAGTGAAAAGACATATAGATGCCTTAAATAAAAAAGGCTTCTTAAATTCCGAATCAAATTCAAGCCGTACCTTAACACTTACACATATTAATCAAACCCAACCGGCCTCAGTAGATTATATCGAAATACCGGTTGTAGGCCGTGTTGCCGCCGGTTATCCCATTCTCGCTGAAGAAAATATTGAGTCAACTATTCAATTAAGTACTGCAATGATAAGTGGAAAGGGAGAATATTTCGGATTAAAAGTAAAAGGCGACAGCATGATAAACGCCGGAATACTTGAGGGTGATATCGTTGTTGTTGATCAAAAACAATCCGTTAATAACTCGGATATAATTGTTGGTATGTTAGGTCATGAAGCAACATTAAAACGTTTCTTGAAAAATTCGAATAGGACTGCTCTGATTCCTGAAAATCCAAATTACCCGGAAATTGAAGTAACAAATAGAACGGACTTTTCAATTATCGGGAAAGTAATCGCTCTTTTTAGAAATTATAATTAAGGGAGAATAACATGAAATCAAATATTTTCAACCATGCAATTGCTCGTCGCCAAAGAATAAGATTTCTTTATGGGCTGCAAGAATTTTTGATAGAGCCATATTATGTAGCGACAAATGGAACCGGTAAAAAAGTTATTTACGGTCGAGTTAATAACGGCAACCAAATTAAAATGTTCGAATTTGAAAAAATTGCCAACATTAAAGTTTTGGATAAAAATAGATTTAGCCCATTAATTCCTATCCTGCCAATTGCTAATTAAAAAGGATTGGTTATGAATATGTTAAAAAGACAGGAAACTGTTGATGAATTAGTTCTTCAACTGCGAAGAAAAGGTTTTATGACTATCAGCCGGCGTTTTGGAAAATATCTGCCCGATCCAAAACCAATCGGTAAATATCAAATTGATGCTGTGGGTAGGTATAAAAAAGATTACGCAATTGGACTAAATTTGACCGAAGACGATTTTGAAAGTGTTGAAATTAGAGAAAAAATTACTTTTTTAGCAAATCGACATACAAAGTCGTCAAACAAAAATGTTTTGCTTTATCTTGGTGTTCCTTCAAAGTTTTTAACAAGGGCCAAATCAATTGTTTCGGATTTAGATCTATTTTTACAAAAAAACATTCGTATCATTCCACTTACAATCTCAAAACTCAACTAAATTATTTAATTTACTTCATTTACAAGAATATACCAAAAGTCATTCCTTGACATTTACTGCTTGCCCAACTATTTTGCTTAGTCAAATTATTTTATGTTTTCGACTTGAATATTACTGAGAAACATATTACCCGGCATGATCAGGAACTGATTACGAATGCAAAAGAAAGCGGAGATATCCCGACTCATATAGCTATGATAATGGATGGAAACGGGAGATGGGCTAAACGCAAAGGCTATCCGCGTGTTGCCGGTCATCGGCAAGGTGTTGAAACAGTTAGAGAAATGGTTGAATCATGCTCCAATATTGGTGTTAAGTACCTTACTCTTTACACATTCTCAACTGAGAATTGGAAAAGGCCGAAGGATGAGATCTCGACACTAATGAGATTGATTGTAAAAAGTTTGCAGAATGAAACTGATGAACTCCATAAAAATAATGTCAGGTTAACAACCATAGGTAATTTGAAATCCTTGCCTGAGATCGTTAGAAACGAACTCATGGAAGCCACCGAAAAAACAAAAATGAATACAGCTCTAACTTTAAATTTAGCACTGAGTTATAGCGGAAGATGGGAACTAACAGAAGCAGTTAAGAATATAACCCGATTATATGCCGAAAATAAAATTGATATCGATGATATTGATGAAAGGCTGATCTCAAATAACTTAACTACGGCAGATATGCCAGACCCAGATCTTCTTATAAGAACAGGTGGTGAATTTAGGATCAGTAATTATTTGTTATGGCAAATCGCCTATACCGAAATATTTGTTTCGGATTTGCTATGGCCGGATTTTAGGTGTAAAAATTTAATTGATGCTATTTCTGATTATCAAAAAAGAGAGAGAAGATTTGGACTTGTCAGCGAACAAATTTCATCCAAAACAGAAAAGAAAAATGATGTGGATTCCTTCACCAAAGAGGTTGCTGGTACTTAGTCTTTTCTTTTTTTCCATTCTATTTTCCAATAATATTTATTCCCAATTTCAAAGAGCCAATTATAAAATTCTTGGAATTGATGTCGAAGGGAATGATTCTGCGGATAAACAAACAATTATCGCGAATACCGGCTTACAGGTTAACGATGAAATCGAATACCCGGGAAATGCCACTAACGATGCAATAAACAGATTGTGGGCATTAGGGATATTTAAAGATGTTGAACTCATTATTGATAAAAAGATCAATAATGGGATTTTTCTCCTAATTAAAGTGTCAGAGTTCTCACGTCTTGAAAAAATCACCTTCTCAGGAAATGATGAACTTGATGAAGATGATTTTAATGAAGTTGTATTTTTTACCAGAGGACAAACACTTAAGAATAGTACAATTTTTAACGGCAAACGCGAAATCAAAAAATTATACGATGCCGAAGGTTATTTAAATGCGGAAATCAATCCAATTGAATATTCTTTCTGGGAAGCCGATACTACCGATGATGAGGTTGTTGTTACCTGGAGGAGCAAAGCCGATTTAAGTAAAGAAATTACAACAACTTATGACTACAATCCCGAAGTTAGCTCAAGTATTATCGACCGTATAACCAAAAGAGTAATTCTTGTTTATGAAATTGAAGAAGGTGACGAGGTAAATGTTCGAAAAATTCAATTCTCGGGAAATAACAATTTTGAGAATGGCGATTTAGTGAGTGAATTTGAAGAAACTGAAGAACCTCATTGGTGGAAGTTTTGGTCAAGTAATAACTTCAATCAAAAATTATTTGAAGAAGATAAATCACTTTTAAGGCAATTTTATCTCAAAAATGGTTTCAGAGATTTCGAAATTCTAAATGATTCACTCGAATATTCAGATGATAAAAGCGAAGTGGATATTTTTATTAAGATAAGTGAAGGTCCTCAATACAAAGTAAGAAATATCGAATGGATCGGAAATACGATTTATCCCGATGAAATTCTTAATGAACGACTTGGATTTTCAAACGGAGATATTTTCGATTATGCGAAGTTTGAACAAAACTTACGCGGTAATGAAAAACAAAATGATGTTGCGGCTCTTTATCTGGACAATGGATACTTAACTTTTAATGCTGTTCCAACTGAAAACAAAGTTGCCGAAGATTCGATTGATATCTCAATCCAGGTGCAGGAAAACAATAGATTTAAAGTTGGTGATGTTGAAATAAAAGGCAACACTAAAACTATGGATAAAGTAATCAGGAGAGAATTATACAGCGTTCCCGGTGATTATTTTAGCCGCAGCTTAGTTTTTAGAAGCATGCAGCAATTGGCAAACTTACAATTCTTTAATGTTGAAAAGCTTTATCAAACCGGATTTGATTCAAGACCGGTTAATGACAGTACGGTAAATTTAATTTACACTGTTGAAGAAAAATCAAGCGATTATTTAAATGCTTCGGTTGGTTATAGCGGTAGTTTTGGATTCAGCGGTGCTCTCGGTGTTACTCTAACAAACTTTTCTATTGCTCATCCATTCCAAATGGGTGGCGGCCAAATACTTAATTTTAATTGGCAGTTCGGCGTTGGTAACTTCTACAGAACATTTTCCTTCGGTTTCACCGAACCTTGGTTCCTCGATACACCAACATTGGTAGGATTTGATGTATTCGATACCCGACAAAGATACGTTTATGATTTAAGGCAATCCGGTATTTCATTCAAAGTGGGACGCAGACTTAAATGGCCTGATGATTTCTTTTATATTCAAGGATTATTTAAGTATCAGTATAATGATGTAATTGATGGCCGGATTTACTATCCCGAGGGAAAATATAATCAATTTACCATTGGTGCTACGTTAACACGAACCGATATTGACAATCCGATCTTCCCATCGCGCGGATCAAAAATATCACTAAACGCTGAGCTTTCAGGCGGTCCGCTTTTACCCGGTGAAGTTGATTATTATAAAATCGATTTTAATTCTGAGTGGTATAAACCTTTATTCAGTTCTAATCGTTTAGCTTTATATACTTCCGCAACTCTCGGGTATTTAAACGAAATTGTTGATGGAACAACGATCTCGCCATTCGAATATTATTTTATGGGAGGAAGCGGTTTAGTTATTGCGACTACTCCATTAAGAGGTTACGAGGACAGATCAATCGGACCTAAAAATACAATCGGAGATATTGTTGGTGGTAGAGTTTCAGTCAAATACACTACTGAATTGAGGGCAGCCTTAGCACTTGATCCGATTCCAATTTATATTTTAGCTTTTGCAGAAGCCGGAAATGTATATTTAGATTTGAACAAGGCAAATTTTCTCGATTTAAAAAGAAGTGCCGGAGTAGGTGCTCGATTATTGATAAACCCTGTCGGATTAATTGGATTTGATCTCGGGTATGGATTTGATAAAAGATCAGTTGACGGTGGAGATTCTGAATGGTTATTCCACTTTCAATTTGGACGAGGTTTTTAACATATAAATAAAATGAGGTAAAAGTGAAGAAGATTCTATTTTTTGCAGTAATACTGCTTGCATTGGTAACTTTAACAACTAATGCTCAAAATCAAATGATAGCTTATGTCAATTCTGAGATAATTTTGGCGCAATATCCACCCGCAATTAAGGCTCAAAGTGATTTAGATGCGCTTGTGCAAAAATGGTACGCGAAAAGAGACACAATGACGGTGCAATTACAACAACTTTATCAAACAGCACAAAAAAATGCTGATAAAATGACTGAAGAGGAATTACAACAAACCCAGCAACAACTTTTAGTTAGACAACAAGAAGTTGAAAAATTCACTCAACAAAAATTTGGACAACAAAACGGTGAACTTTACCAAAAGCAGCAAGAATTGCTCGGTCCCGTTCAATCCAAAATAAGAGAAGCAATTGATAAGGTAAGAGTTGAAGAAAAGTTTCATTTTGTATTCGACAAAGTCGGTGATGCGTTCCTACTTTCAGCCGACTCCGAATTTGATTTCACTTATAAAGTGTTAGATAAACTCAAAAGAGGCAAATAAGAGGTCTGTTTATGCGTCAGGCAAAATTAATTTTTCTGTTTACATTGTGTTTTGTTTCCTCTCAAATTTATGGACAAATACAAATCGGATATGTTGATTCCGATACGATTATGAAACAGATTCCCGATTATCAAGATACTCAGCAGCGGTTGGATGCGATTATTCAAGAGTGGAATGAAGAGATTCGCAAGCAGGAAGCCGATATGAAAAAGATGGAAGATGAGTACGAAAAACGAAAACTTATTCTGACGGAACCGAAACGAATTGAAATGGAAAAGGAAATAATTCAGCTTGAGCAAGAAATAACGAAATTCCGCCAACAAAAATTTGGTGTGAATGGCGAGTTATTTAAAAAGCAAGAAGAGTTGATGAAACCTTTGCAAAATTTGATTTTTAATGCAATCCAAGAAGTTGCCGAAGAAGAAGAATTAGATTTTGTTTTTGATCGAAGTGGTGATATTTTATTTTTATATGCAAAAGAAGAATACGATATTACTAATCTGGTATTAGACAAATTAAGATGATTAATGAAAATTACAGCAAAGCAAGCCGCCGATTTAGTCGGCGGCCAATTATTCGGTGATTCCGCGGCATTTTTTGAAAATGTAGCGAGAATTCAAGAGGCCAAACCTGGTGATTTAACTTTCCTTTACCTCCCAGCTTACGAAAAGCATTTCAGCACTACAAAAGCATCAATAATTATTACAAAACCGGATTTCGAGAAGAGCAGGGACGATATAACTTATATAGTCTGTGAATCTCCTAATTTCGCGCTGCAGAAAATATTGATTCACTACTTTACCTATAAAATTAATCTAACCGGAATTGATGCTTCAGCTTCAATTTCTGAATCGGTAGTTTTGGGCGACAATATTTCGATCGGTAAAAATGTAATTATTGGTGAAAATGTACACATTGGTAATAATTCTGTTATTATGCACAATTCCGTAATCTTGGATAGTGTTAACATCGGAGAGGATGTTTTAATTTATCCCAATGTTACAATTCGCGAGGATTCCAAAATCGGCAACAATGTTATAATTCATTCGGGGTCGGTAATTGGATCAGATGGATTTGGTTACACTCGGGATAAAAATAGTGTTTATACGAAAGTACCGCAAATTGGGAATGTTGTTATTAAAGATGATGTTGAAATCGGCTCCAACTGTAGCATCGATAGAGCAGCAATCGGTTCAACGGTGATTGCAAAAGGATGTAAATTGGATAATTTGGTTCAGATTGCACACAATGTATCTGTCGGTGAAAATACGGTAATATCATCTCAATCCGGGATTGCCGGAAGTACGGAAGTCGGTGAAAGAGTTATTCTGGCCGGCCAAGTTGGAATAGCCGGTCATCTAAAAATTACAAACGACACTGTGATTATGGCGCAGTCCGGAGTATCGAAATCGATAACAAAACCCGGAAATTATTTCGGATACCCCGCAAAAGAAATGACTCAGACTCTCAGATTAGAAGCTCACATCAGAAGTCTTCCTTCATATTTAGATCGAATAAAAAAATTAGAAGCTAAGATTGCTGAATTCGAAAAAGGAAATGACGAAAAAAAATAAGGAATATTCTTAATGCTTGCTCAGCAACGAACCATTGCCAAACCGGTTTCAATTTCCGGAATTGGATTACATACAGGCACATCTTGCACAATGACATTCAAACCGGCGCCGGAAAAATACGGTATTAAATTTATCCGTACAGATCTTGCGGAGAGAGTTGAAATACCCGCAACGACAGATTACGTAGTTGACATCGCAAGAGGAACTACGATTGCTGTTGGTGAAGCCCGGGTTCATACTGTTGAACACGTTTTGGCCGCTATTGTCGGGATGGAAGTTGATAATATAATAATTGAATTAAATGGAATTGAACCCCCGATTGCTGATGGAAGCTCGATGCCTTTCGTTGAAAAATTAAGAGAGGCGGGATTCGTAACTCAGGAGGCTCCAAAAGATTATATCATAATTGATGAACCGATTCGTTATACCGACGAAGAAAATCAAGTTGATATTGTGGCTCTTCCTCTAGATGGTTACAGGTTAACCGTTATGGTTGATTATCAAAATCCAGCTCTTGGAAGTCAGCATTCAGGATTATTTGAGATGAGTGAGTTCGAAAAAGAATTTGCTCCTTCTCGTACATTCTGTTTTCTAAGCGAAGTTGAAGAACTTGCGGCGCAGGGACTAATAAAAGGCGGTGATCTCGATAATGCCGTCGTTATTGTTGATCACGATTTAGATGACGGCGATCTTAAAAAATTACAAACCCATTTGAAGCTCGAAAAAGAGATTAAAGTTGGTGCAAGTGGATTTTTGAATGATAAATCTCTTCGTTTTCGAAATGAACCTGTCAGGCACAAACTACTTGATATGATTGGTGATTTGGCACTAATCGGCGCTCCGATTAAAGCTCAAATTCTCGCCGCGCGACCGGGACATAAATCGAATATCGAATTTGCAAAAATTATAAGAAAACTCTACCAACAGAAAAAGCTTGAAAAGAAATATCAATTCATCAAAAAGGAAGGAATTGTTTTTGATATTGAGGCAATTCAAAGAATTTTGCCGCATCGTTACCCCTTACTTCTGGTTGATAAGGTAGTTCATCTTGATATGGAAAAAAAGGCAACTGGAATTAAAAGTGTAACATTTAATGAGCAGTTTTTTCAAGGACATTTCGAAGGCCAGAGAGTTATGCCGGGTGTGCTTATTATCGAAGCTCTCGCTCAACTCGGTGGAATTTTAATGCTGAACTCTTCGCTCAACCCTGCCGAAAAATTAATTTTCTTTATGGGAATTAACAAAGCGAGATTTAGGAGACCGGTTGTACCGGGGGATCAACTAATTTTGGAAGCCGAAGTAATAAGCAAACGGGAAAAAATGATGGTTTTTTCAGGGAAAGCTTATGTCGATGATAAATTAGTGGCTGAAGCAGAATTAATGGCGAGTATTCAGGATAAACCAACTCAAAAACCCGAATAGGAATCAACACCATGAATAATATTCATTCCACAGCAATTGTTAGTCCGTATGCTAAAATTTCAGAAAATGTAAAGATCGGACCATTTTCAATTATTCATGACGATGTCGAAATCGGAGAAGGTGCAATAATCGATTCGCACGCCGTAATTTATGATGGCGCCCGTCTCGATAAAAATGTTCATGTCTATCAAGGAGCATCAGTTGCTAATGTGCCTCAGGATTTGAAATTTGAGGACGAACCGAGTCTGCTTTATGTTGGTGAAGGAACCCAAATAAGGGAATTCGCGACATTACATCGTGGTACCAGTGATTTGGGCTATACTAAAGTTGGTAAAAATTGTTTACTTATGGCGTATTCGCATGTCGCTCATGACTGTATACTGGGTGATAATGTTATTTTAGCAAACTGTACAGAATTGGCGGGACATGTTTCAATTCATGATAATGTTATATGTGGCGGCGGTGTTTTGATACATCAATTTGTTACTGTTGGCAAAAATACAATGGTTGGGGCCGGAACATATCTTCCGCAAGATACTCCTCCCTATATAGTTGCCGCAGGTAAACCGGCTCAATTTCGAGGATTAAATCTAGTCGGCCTCCGTCGAAAGGGCTTTACCAATGATCAAGTGAACGCTCTAAAAAAAGCTTATAAATTACTCTATGCGTCAGCATTAAATAGAACTCAAGCAATTGAACAAATTAGAAACGATGAAATATATTCCGACCAACATGTGCAAAACATTGTTACTTTCGTTGAAGAAAGCAAAAGAGGATTGCTGAAGTAATGAAATGGATTCTGATCAATTCGGGTGCAAATTCCGGCCAATATAATATGGATCTTGATCTGGAAATGGCGAGGGAATTAAACGAAAATACAGTTTATTTTCGGCTCTACAGATGGGACCCTTATTGTATCTCGATTGGGTTTAACCAAGATTTTGATGAAATTGATTCATGCCTCGCTAAAGCAAACGGAATTGAAGTTGTAAAACGTCCGACCGGAGGTAGAGCAATTTTACATTCCGAAGAACTGACATATTCAATTATTCTTCCGACTTCGATCGGCAAGAGTGCGAAGCAAATCTATTTGGAAATATCGGAAGCGCTCATTAAGGGATTGATAAATTATAATTCAAAACTCAGCACCTTATCAATGGAAGACATACAACCGGATTTTTCTCGTTTGTTGAAGGAACCTTCAGGATCTTTATGTTTTGCGAGTACAGCGAAAAATGAGGTTAAATTTGAGCACAAAAAGTTAATTGGAAGTGCGCAGCGTAAATTCCAGAATGTTATTCTTCAGCATGGTTCAATACTTTGTGGTAATAATCACCTTGAATTGCCCCGATATTTAAACATCGAAAATACCGAAAAAGAAAAACTTCAATCGGAATTATTTGAAAAAACAATCTCTATCGAAGACATTACATCAGAGAAAATTGACTATGAAGAACTTGGTAATTGTTTAGTAGTAGGAGTTCAGGAATACTTCGGTATTCAATTTGAAAACGAGGAAATTCCGCATTTATGAGTACACATAAAGAATTTACAAAAGTTACCACCAAAGCTCTTCAATTAATGAAGGCAAAGAATAAAAAGATAAGTGCTCTAACCGCCTATGATTACACGACCGCCAATTTAGTTGATAGTGCGGGCATAGATTTAATACTCGTCGGTGATTCCGTCAGTAACGTTTTTCAAGGAAATGACACTACCCTCCCGGTTACTTTGGACGAAATGATTTACCATACAAAAGCCGTAGCAAAAGGAATAAATCGCGCGATGCTCGTTGTTGATATGCCATTTATGACTTACGAAACTAATATGGACGAAGCATTTCGAAATGCCGGCAGGATACTAAAGGAAACTCATGCAGGCGCGGTAAAACTCGAGGGCGGCGAAAGAATGGCCGAAACTATTAATAAAATAACCGGATACGGAATTCCCGTTATGGGACATATTGGTTTAGTTCCTCAAAGTATTCACAAATTCGGAAGTTACAAAGCTCGTGGAACCAATGAAGAAGAAGCAAACGAAATTTTAAAGGATGCCAAAATTTTGGAAGAAGCCGGCGTTTTTGCCCTTGTGATTGAAAAGGTGCCAGCCGAACTTGCAAAAAATATCACGGAATCGATTAATATTCCTACGATCGGAATAGGTGCCGGACCGTTCTGTGACGGACAAATTTTGGTAATAAATGATATGCTTGGATTATCCACAGATTTTAATCCAAGATTCGTGCGAAGATACAACAATCTGGCGGACCATATATCATCAGCCGTTAAGTCGTATATCGAAGATGTAAGGTCATCCTCATTTCCAAATGAATCCGAAAGCTACTAATCTTACTATGAAATTCTATTTATTAAAAATTATTCTATTCTTATCATTTTCTACTCTCCTCGCTCAGGAAGCAAGTTATGAAAAATATCTTGAAGGAATAGAAATTACCGACATTCATGGAGATGACGGTGTTGTTTGGATCGCGACCAGAGGGCAAGGAATATTTAAATATGAACCCGCTACTGATAACTGGGCAAACTTTTCAACAAATTCAGGAAACCTAAACCACGACTTTTTCTATTCGCTTGCGTCGAGTAAAGAATTTATTTTTGCCGGTTCGACCGACGGATTATTTATAATGAGTAAAAGATCAGAAAATTGGCAAAAAAGAAAATTTGGTAAAGGAGGTCAATTAAGCAATTGGATTCGTTCTATAGCGTATGACAAATATGAAGACGCTTTGTGGATCGGAAGATTTAAATATCTTTCAAAATATGAGATCAGGAAAAGACGATTTTATGATTATGATTTAACGGTTGATGGAGATATTAAATCAAATACAATTATTTCGATTGCGGTTGACGCGGATAGCTTGGTTTGGTTTGGAACTGAAGCCGGATTACATCGATATGATAAAAGGAAAGACATTGAATCCGAAGGGGCAACTACATTTTTCGATAACAGTTTGAACTACTTTAATGCCGAAGGTGAAAAAGTTTCTGTCACTTCAATTTTGTTCGAGCAAGAAAGTGTATGGATCGGACTGGATGAATTTATCACTTCAGACAATCCGGATTATAATATCGGCGGACTTTTCAAATATAACCGCAAGAATGATTGGTACAAATTTTCAACCAGAAATGGGCTCTCGGGAAATGGAATTTACTGTCTTGAAATGACAGGGAAATATATTTGGGCAGGATTATATCAGTTTGATCGTGCGACTGCGGAGCCATTCGGAAGAGGGATTGCGATAATTGACAGAGTAACAGAAAAAGCAGAAATGTTATACTTTGATTTTCTTCCTCAAACTGTATTTACTATGTTTTATGATGGAAAAGATATGTGGTTTGGAACGAAATCGGGAGTTTTAAGATTAGATTTACATAACGACTTTGCAAACTTTGGGGCAATTCATTGATTAATTTCACGAAAGAACGGCTTGAAGAATTAGGAAGGAATTTCGAAGGAAAAACCATCGCAATAATTGGCGACATGATGCTCGATGGATATATTTGGGGCGATGTTAACCGAATTTCACCCGAAGCACCGGTCCCTGTCGTAGAAGTTGAAAAGGAATTTTTCAGATTCGGCGGAGCTGCAAACTGCGCCTATAATATTCTCACTCTATCTGGTAACCCATTACCAATTGGTGTAATTGGTAATGACAGTGATGGTGAAATATTCGCTTCACTTATGTTCGAATCCGGAATTAATCCGGAAGGTATTATTAAGGAGGATGGTCGTCCGACAACTTCTAAGTTCAGAGTAATTGCTGACGGGCAGCACGTGGTAAGATTGGACAAAGAGAGTAAATCCAACATTCAGAAAAAAACGGCCGATGAAGTTCTAAATCTAATTCGTTCGAAAATTGACAAGATTGATGCGTTTATTTTACAGGATTATAACAAGGGAGTGCTCAGTAAAGAATTAATCAATGAAATTATTGCGATCGCCAATAATAATAACAAGATTATAACCGTCGATCCCAAATTTCACAACTTTTATGAATTCAAAAATGTTACGGTATTTAAGCCAAACCGGAAAGAATCGGAAGACGCTTTGGGAATGAGGATAAAAACGCAGGAGCAAATTCTTAACGCTGGCAACAGATTAAAAGAAAAGCTTAATCCTAAATATTTGCTGCTTACTCTCGGCTCGGAAGGTATAGCTTTATTTAAGGATGGCGAACCAGAAAAAACGATTCCGACAAAAGCCCGAAATGTAGCTGATGTTTCTGGTGCCGGAGATACTGTTATTTCGACTCTAACAATTGCGTTATCTGCAGGTGCAACAATCGAAGAAGCCACTTATCTTGCGAATTATGCAGCGGGAATTGTTTGTGAAGAAGTTGGAATTATACCTATCGAGAAAGAAAAATTATTTGATAAAGTATTAGAAGCGAATGATGAATAATATTAAATCAGTCGAAGAATTATCAATAATTATTCAGCAATTAAAAAAAGCTAATAAAAAAGTAGTTTTCACAAACGGCTGTTTTGATATTTTACACGCCGGACATGTAGATTATTTAATTAAAGCAAAGAATGCCGGCGATGTTTTAGTTGTTGCATTAAATACTGACGCATCCGTAAAAAGAATAAAAGGTGAAAATCGCCCCGTTGTGCCCGAAAATCAACGAGCATTTATCATGGCAAATCTTAAACCTGTTGATTATGTTACCTTTTTTGATGAGGAAACACCCCATAATGTCATTGCTAAACTCATCCCAAATGTCTTAATTAAAGGTGCGGATTGGAATCTTGATAATATTGTCGGTAAAGATATTGTTGAAGAAAATGGCGGTGAAGTAAAAACAATAGAGTTCGTAACTAATCAATCCACATCTCAAATAATTGAAAAAATCCTTGAGACTTACAAAGATTAAAATTGGCAGAAAAAGAAAAAACGAAGAGAACGATCTTCAGAAAAATAATAAACGGTGCTTTAACCTTAGCTTTAATATCAGTAATTCTGTTGGTGGTATTCTTTGGGTTTTCTCAAACCTCTACATTTAGAAACTACGTTCGCGATCAAATCGTTTCGATTGTAAATGATGAGATAAACGGAACATTTTCGATCGGTGAAATTGAAGGTACACTTTTAACATCCATCATTCTTCGAGACACTAAAATTTATCAAGACTCCTTAAAACTACTATCACTTGATAAAGCCGAAGTTGTTGTAAGTCCGCTCCAATTAATGATTAATAAAATTTACCTGAGAACTCTCGTTATTGATGGTCTTGATATTAATCTTAATCAAGATTCCGACGGAGTATGGAATTATGACAAATTGACCAATCCCGGTGAAGAAACTGATTCAACATCCGGCGATTTTTCATATATAATTCAAGTAATTGATCTCAATCTTAAAAATATTTCAATTTCTAAAAAAGCTTTTGGTTATCAAGATTCACTTTATAGCCGGAGGTTGAATCCTGACAATCTCCAATTCAATAATTTTGGATTGAGAGCCGCTATTCTTGCTGATATTTCGGGAAATGAATATTTGTTGGATCTCAAATCTTTAACCGTATCTCCTAATTTTGGAATTTTTGACTTAAAGAATTTCTCAACATTTATTCATTTGACTGAAGAATTTGTTGATATCCGTTCACTTAAAATTGAAACCGACGCAAGTAATCTTACTCTATCAACTCATGTAGATGGATTAAATTTATTTGGGGATATAAATTACTTTGAATTTGACAAGTATCCTGTCGAATTAAAACTATCCGCAAATAGTTTCGATTTTGATGATCTTTCATCTTTTATTGGTGCGACGAGTATTCTCAAGGGGAAAATAAACTTGGATCTTAACGCTTCAGGCAATTACGGGGATCTACTTATTTCTGATTTAGTTTTAGATTATTCTTCAACGCACCTCGAAGCCAATGGAAAATTGAAAAATCTTCACGATCCCGAAAATCTATTCCTAGATGTAAAATTCAAAAACGGATTTTCACAATTGGATGATGCCGAAGCACTGCTTCCTAACTTGGATTTGCCCGATTATGATAAATTGAAACTTTCATCATTCGAAGGTATATTCAGAGGGGAACCATCAAACTTCTATGCCGAGATAATTGCCAATACATCTAAAGGGAAAATTGACGCGAAGGCAAACTTAAATTTTGAGGCGGAACCAATTCAATATGATATTGTAGCCGATACAAAAGATATTGATTTAAAAAAATTTATCGGTATTGACTCCAGGTTAACTTCCGGCATTACGCTTAAAGGCACAGGTACAACGCCCTCCGATCTGAATTCTAATTTGACTTTTAACACAAAGAACTCAAGAATTAATGGATATGACCTTTCAGATTTATCACTTAAAGTCGATCTTTTCAAAAACGATTTTGACATTTTCTTAAACGGAAGTATTAATGAGGCATTTGTCGCTTCACAAGGTAGAATTACTTTTCAGGATAATAATCCGCCTAAATACTTTCTGGAAGGAAACATCAACGGTTTGGATTTGGCAAAATTTAATCATGATTCAACATCCGCAACAGATTTGAATTTTCAATACGTATTAAATGGCAAAGATTTCGATTTGGATGAGATAACCGGAGATTACTCCCTTCTGCTCACAACCTCCTTTATCAGAGATCAATTGATTGAGGAAAGTCGCCTTGATTTTAAGTTAAACAAGGACAGCACCGGAAATAGATCAATTACCGTAAGCTCTGATTTTATGGATCTTGAATTGGATGGAGAATTTTCGTTAAAGGACGCGATTGAGATTATCAGTTACCAATCGACGAGTATCGGAGAGATAATCACAAAAAAAATAGAAGAGTTAAATCCACTCAGTATTATTGAAGAAGAAAGCTTAGTTGTTGAAGCCGAGATAGAAATTCCGGAATACGCTTACGATGACTTGAATTTGGATTATTCATTCGAATTTAAAAATATTGATTTAATTGCTCAACTGCTCGATGAACAATTTTTGGATATCTCGGGTGCCGGGGAAGGAAGTATTTCAAATGATGCCGACAATTTTAAAGTTTCTTCCGAGATTAATCTTAATTACTTCATCAACAGAGACGAAGATTCCCAGTTTTATTTATCCGACGTATTGGTCGATATTAACTTTACACGTGATAACAATTCTAATTCATTCGACAATTTATTCGGAATTTTTTCATTGGATGGAAAACGGTTTTACACCGGAACCGAATTAAGCGATATTGAAGCGGATTTGATTTTTACCGAAAGCAATATTTACTACAATGCTTCTTTAAATGTAGACAGTTTGTTTACAACTTCCTTTGATGGTATTATCGGTATGAAACCGGCGGAGCAAGAAATTGTATTCGAAAACTTGCTGCTCAATTATAAAAACATGAATTGGGAAATTCGTGAACCGGTTAAATTATTTTTTAACAGCGATTACCTCAACTTGACCGGATTAAAACTGTTCAATAAAAATTCATCAATCGAATTTGGTGGAAAACTTCAATCTTCCGGTGAGCAGGATATATTTATTCACGCCCAAAATATGAGGGGTGATATATTTGCAAACTATGCTCTCAATGACCCGAATTCAGAATTAATTGCTGATATTGAATTTCTCACTACAATAAAAGGAAATTTATCCGATCCGTTAATCGTTGGAAACACTTCTATCAAGGATCTTACAATCTCAGAAACTAATCTTGGTGATTTAACCGGGGATATCAATTATTCAGACAAAACACTCATTGTGGATATAAACTTTTTGCAGAATGCTGAAAATTTGAAAGATACCTTGCTTAATATTTCGGGATCATTTCCGATCGATTTAAGATTTACTGACGCGGGTGAAAGGTTAATAAATGATCGTGAGATTCAAGCAAAAATGTTTTCAAATAATTTTGATGTCACTGTTTTCGGGAATGTACTGCCGGTAATTAAAAACCAAAAAGGAAAGCTTTTTGCTGATGTAGATATCAAAGGAAATTATAATGAAATATTTTATGATGGTTATCTTGAATTTAAAAACGCGAATTTCGCTTTAAGATCGAATAATCTTGTCTATTCACTTAGTACCAAAGTATTGTTGAATCGCGATAAATTAATACTTGATCAATTTTCGATGAAAAATGCCGGAGGCTCCTTGCTCACGGGAGAGTTGAAAGGAACCGGTTTTGTGGAATTGGAAGGATTTAAACCGCAAAAAGCCGAGTTGAAATTTACCGGTGATATAGGTCTTCTCGGACCTTCAAGCAGAACATCAAAAAGTACATTATTTGGAGATTTGCTTATTGGTTCACAAGATTCTTGGGATCTTACATATCAGAATAACAAATGGAATTTCGCGGGACAGGTTTTATTAAAAAACACAAATGTGTCTTTTATTGCCGACCAGAATGAATATAGCTCGACGAATAATAAAATAACTTATCGGATTGTCGGGGATACAACAAAAGTTGATAAAGAGGAAAAACGATTCCAAACTTTTCTTGAATCTACAACCGTTTCCGGAAAAAAAAGCTCGACGAATGCTTCGCAAATTTTTGATTATGACTTGGGAATAAAAATTCAGAATATCGCTAATATTCAGTTCATATTTTCACAACTGGCCAATCAGCGGCTTTATGTGGAAGCCACAGGCGATCTGAACTATGAAACCGTTAACGGTCAAACCCTCGCACAAGGCGAGTTCATTCTGCTACCCGGCTCCAAATTGGAATTCTTTAAATCCTTTGATGCGGAAGGAACTATACGATTCGAAAGTAATTTAACTGATCCATACCTGGATATTGTTGCGACTTATCAGAATGATTACATTGATCCTACAGACCCGACGGGAGTTACGGAACCGGTCGCGATTAAAATCGTACTCGATTCCCCGCTAAGTGGTCTCGGACAACAACTCGCAAATAATCCGGAAAATATTCAGGTGCTGAAAGGTGCCAGAAATATTCAGGATGGAGTTGTTGACAACCGATATGATGCCGCGGATGCTTTGTCCTTTATTTTAGTCGGGAAATTTAAAGATGATTTAACAGCAAGTGATAAAACTTCGGCAGCAGTGCAAACCAGCGCTTTATCAAATACGGCAACTTCTTTGCTTGGTTCGGTACTTACCAACTTTGTAAACTCTGCTGTTGGCGATGTTGTTAATAATATACAGTTGAGTAATTCGAATAAAAGTGGAACTGAAAGAGTTAAATTTAATGTATCGGGACGAATTGAAAATATTAGATACAAAATTGGCGGTACAACCGAAGTGTTTGAAAATATCGATAAAGCGGACTTGAAGCTGGAATATATTTTTAGCCCGAATTTTTTAATTAGATTGGAACGAAAGGATCCTGTAATTCAAACTTATGGCATCGAAGAAAAAATTAGCGAGCTGGGTTTGAAGTACAAATTTGTTTTTTAAATGAAAAAAGAAATTAAAGCGTTTTTTAATTCACACCCTTCCCTTAAAATAAAAACTAGGGAACTTGCCAACAGATTGGATATCGAAACAAATTATGAATATGCCGAATTAAAAGCGGTTCTTCATAAAATGACGAAGGAAGGTATTCTCGAACGACAAGGCAAAAGATTTGTTTTAGCCAACCAGGATTTTGGAAACCTGGAAGGTAAATTGGAAATTCTTGATGATGGGAGCTTCGGGTTTGTGAACTTAAACGACAGCACAATAAAAGATGTTTTTATTGCCGAAAGAAATCTTGGCACAGCGCTTCATGGCGACAGAGTAAAAGTTGAACTCTTTGCAAAGAAAAAGGGAAAAAATCCCGAAGGTCAAATTATTGAGGTTCTAGAGAGAGGCAAAAAAGAAATTGTTGGAACATTAAAAAAAACAAAAGCTTTTTACTTTGTAATTCCCGATGATAAAAAAATGCACCGGGATATTTATATACCGAAAAATTTATTAAATGGAGCCACACCGAATGACAAAGTTGTTGTTTCCGGTATTGAGTGGGAATCTAAATTACTAAATCCCGAAGGCGAGATTATTGAAATTCTTGGCAAATCCGGCAGCTACGAAACTGAGATCAATTCAATTGCGAAAGAATTTAATGTAGATGTTGATTTTCCCGCATCGGTTCTTGAAGAAGTTTCACTCATTCCGGATACGATTTCGGATAAAGAAATTGCCAAACGAATTGATCTACGCGATGAGGATATTTTTACAATTGATCCCGACGACGCAAAAGATTTCGATGATGCCGTTTCGGTGGAAGTCTTGAATAATGGCAATTATTCTGTGGGAATTCATATCGCAGATGTAAGTCATTACATTCCGCAAAAATCAAATCTTTATAAAGAAGCTTTTAAAAGGGCTACCAGCATCTATCTGGTTGGAAAAGTAATCCCAATGCTCCCCGAAAAATTATCCAATAATATATGCTCCTTAGTTCCAAATCAAGATAGATTAACATATTCCGTTATTGCCGAGCTTACGCCGCAATGTTCAATTGTGAACTATAAAATCAAAAAATCGGTAATTAACAGTAAAAGACGATTTACGTATGATGAGGTGCAAGAAATTTTAACAAAGAATGAAGGTGACTTTTTTGACAAGCTAAAACTTTTGAATAAAATTTCCCGAACTTTGAAGAAAAAACGAAACCAATCCGGAAGTATTAATTTTCACACTTCGGAAGTGGTTTTTAAGTTGGATGAATCTGGCTTCCCCGTCACAGCCGGAGTAAAGGAGTTGAAAGAAAGTCATAGCCTAATTGAAGAATTGATGCTGTTGGCAAACAAACTTGTTGCGACGCATATTAATAAATCGAGAGACCCTCAGTCATTTGTTTATCGTATACACGATGTGCCTGACCCCGAAAAACTGAACGAATTTTCCAATTTTGTAAAAACTCTCGGATATAATTTTGATAAAAATAATGCCGCTCGTCCAAAGGAATTTCAACAATTATTAACCTCTGCGGAACATAAACCGGAGGAAGCATTGTTAAATGAAATAGCGATAAGGTCAATGGCAAAAGCCGTTTATTCAACCCATAATATTGGGCATTATGGATTGGCGTTTAAGTATTATTCTCACTTTACATCACCTATTCGCAGATTTCCAGACTTGATAGTTCATAAATTAATTTATAATTATATAGAAAATGACTCTTCTGAAAAGTTTGGAATAAAAGATCTTGATAAAATTTGTGATCAATGTTCAGCCCAAGAAAGAAATGCTGTTAATGCTGAACGACTTTCGATAAAACTGAAGCAAATTGAATTATTGAGCAATAAAATAGGGGAAGAATTTTTCGCCATCATTTCGGGAATCACAAACTTTGGTATTTTTGTTAAACTAAGTGAATCCCTTGCTGAAGGCTTGATAAAAATTAGGGATTTGGACGATGACTATTATCTCTACGATGAAAAAAAATATCAACTAAAGGGCAGATCTACGGGAAAAATTTATCGCCTTGGTGATAAAGTAGAAGTTAAGCTCATTAGAGCGGATATTGAAAAAAGAGAGATAGATTTTGTGCTTTTAAAGGAATGAAGAATTATTAATTTTTTGCAAAAACAAAACGGGTTCTGAAATGCTTAATAAGAAATTTTTATTGATAATAATTGTCATGTTATCATCGACCGTATTCGCGCAATTTGGGCAGAACCGTGTGACTTATAAAAACTACGATTGGTTTTTTATTCAAACCAAACATTTTGATATTTACTTCGCTCAAGAATCTAGTAAGATTGCGGAATTTACTGCTCACACGGCCGAAAAAGCTGTCGAGGAAATTCAAGAAGATCTTGACTATCAAATCAACAACCGGATTTCTATTATTCTATATAACTCGCACAATGATTTTCAGGAAACAAATACTACGGACGGATATTTGAGTCAAGGAATTGGTGGGTTCACCGAACCATTCAAAAACCGCGTTGTTTTTCCTTTCGAAGGCGATTACGAAAAATTTGCCCATGTAACAAAGCATGAATTGGTTCACGCCGTAATGAGAGATTTGTTGTATGGCGGAACAGTGCAAAATATTATCCAAAAAGGAATAACTCTGCAACTTCCAACTTGGTATCATGAAGGTATGGCGGAATATCTGTCATCCGAGTGGGACACCAAATCAGATATGTTTATTCGCGATGCAATCATTAATGAATATTTGCCCGATATTAATCAACTAAATGGTTATTTCGCGTATCGGGGAGGACAAGCATTATTTAAATACATTGCCGAGAAATATGGGCGTGAAAAAATAGGCGAAATGTTGTTCCGAATTAAAGGTGTCGGCGGAGTTGAATCAGGTATTAAATCCTCCTTAGGATTAACTATTGAAGAATTAAACGAGCGTTGGAAAAAAGACCTTAAAAAAACTTACTGGCCGGCGATTGCCGAAAAACAAGATCCTGACGAATTTGCCAGAAGGATGACCAACAACAAAAAAACCGGTGGCTTTTATAATACCAGCCCGGCAATTTCTCCTCAAGGTGATAAAATCGCGTTCATTTCTGATCGTGATATTTACTTGGATGTTTACGTAATGAATGCTTTCGATGGCGAAATTATCGATAAAGTGGTGAGCAGCGGTAAAACTTCCGACTTTGAAGAACTCAATGTGCTTTACCCGACTTTAACCTGGGCTCCGGATAATGAACGAATCGCGATGTCCTCAAAAAGTGGCGGATTTGATGTGATTTATATTGTTAATGTTGAAACCGGTGAAAGTTATGATCTTCCATTAAAATTTGGCGGAATTGAATCAGTTGCTTGGTCACCTGATGGAGATAAAATTGCTTTTGTCGGTCATAATCACCAGCAAAATGATATTTACTTGTACAATTTCGAAACTGATGAGGTTACAAATTTAACAAATGATATTTTTACCGATAGCGATCCGGTTTGGACTCCCGACAGCAAAACAGTTATTTATGCCTCAGACAGAGGTGACTATTTGAGGGCAAATGTGGACGATGAAAGTTTTTCGATAATAAAACATAATTACCGTCAGACTGATCTTTATCAAATTAGATTAGAATCAGAAGAAACTTTGCGTCTGACTGATTGGCCAAACTCGAGTGAACGATTCCCCGTTATTTCGGAAGATGGAAAGGAAATGTTATTTATTTCTGATATCAGCGGAATAAATAATATCTATAAAAAAAGAATTATTTATTCCGAAGAAGACGAAGTCGCATCTCTGGCTAAGATTGAATCGGTTCCAATCACAAATTCTTTAAATGAAATAAATCAGCTGTCACTCTCTTATGATGGGAAAAAATTAGTTTTTTCTTCTCTCTTCAAAGGTGGATATAATATTTACCTGGTTGATAATCCTTTTGATCCGGAGAACGAGAAGTCAAAATTAGCGTTAACTGAATTTAGAATGGCCCAAATTGAACCTAAAAAAGAGGAAAAATCGGACGATGAAGAGATCAGCATGCAAGTTTCTAATGCCGCCTCGGTTCTTAACAAACAAACAATAAAACCTGACACCACACTATCTGTAAATGAGAAAAAAATATTCACAGGGCAATTTGTTCAAGATGAAGACCAAAAATCCGATACTTCAGATACTCCTGTTGATTACAGCAATTACATATTTGGGAAGGATGAGTTTGTAAATGATTCAACATTTCAAATGGTTGATAAAGAAGATTTATTTATTGAAAAACTTGATGATGATGGAAATTACCTTGTGAATAAATACAAAGTTTCTTTTTCTCCCGATCTGGTTTACGCGAATGCCGGCTATAGTACTTTTTATGGTCTGCTCGGAACAACAACTCTTTCATTTAGCGATATGCTCGGTAACCATAGGTTGATTGGTGTTACTTCTTTACAGATTGATTTAAAAAATAGCGACTACGGTCTGGCATATTACTATTTAGGCGAGAGATGGAACCTTGGAATTGAAGCATTTCACACTGCACGATTCGTTTACATAGGCGGAATTTTCTCAACCGATCTCTACAGATACAGAAACTTTGGCGGTGTAGTTTCACTTAGTTATCCGATCTCCAGGTTCAAAAGAATAGAAGGAAGTTTAAGTTATCTAAATATTTCATCCGAAAATCTTGACAACTTTACAATACCGATGGAAGAGATAAGTTATGTTATTCCATCGCTCAGCATTGTCCACGATAACACTTTGTTCGGGTATTACTCCCCAATCGAAGGTTCCCGTTATAAAGTTACGGCATTTGGTTCTCCCGGTTTAACCGGCAAAAGCAAAAGTTTCTATTCAGTAGTAGGAGATTTTCGAAAGTATTTTCGTTTCTGGTACGACAACGGATTTCTCATTCGTTTTTCAGGCGGATTAAGCGGTGGCGCAAATGCACAAAGATTTATTCTTGGTGGAACAGAAAATTGGATTAACCGCTCCTTCGCTACAGGGGAATTGCCTTTTAATAATGCATCCGATTTTGCTTTCCTTACACCTGCACTTCCGCTTAGAGGGTATGACTACGCTGAACAAATCGGAACAAAGTATTCTTTGTTAAACGTCGAGTTGAGAATGCCGATTATTCGCTATTTGCTTACGGGTGGATTGCCTTTATTATTCCAAAATATACTCGGGACAGTCTTTTTTGATATCGGAGCTGCGTGGGATAATACTGAATCTTTGAAATTTTTTGGAAAAAATGAATTTGGGGAAACTGTTTCCGAAGATGTTCTGATGAGTACCGGAATAGGATTCAGGACGTATTTTATCTTTCTGTGGAAATTCGACATCGCGTGGAAATACGATGTGAAAAGTTTTTCTCAACCCCGTTATTTATTCTCAATTGGATTGGATTTATAATTAAAAAAAGCCGGCTGATCCGGCTTTTTTTATGCAGCTGTATTTTTAGTATCAGTTTTCGATTCTTTGGTTGTTTTTACCGGAGTAGTGGTTTCGGTTTTTGGAGCGTTTGATTTCTCAGTCTTTCCCTTTTTATAATCAGTTTCATAAAATCCGGAACCTTTAAATATCGGAACCATTCCCCCGCTGATTAGTTTCTTTACAACACCTTTGCATTCCGGACATTCCGTTATCGGATCGTCGGTTATCTTCTGAAAAGTTTCGAACCTGTGATTACAACCGGTGCATTTATATTCATATGTCGGCATTTTAGATCTCCATAAAATTGTCGGGCAAAAATATCCAGATTAATATCAAAATCAAATACATTAATCTAATTTGATTGTTTATCTTTGCAAATCATTACTTGCGAAAAAAATTGAAAAAATACCTATTCCTAATTTTTCTATTTCTTATTGGATGCCTAAACTACGAACAGGTTACAACTCTTAAAACAGATACCAGCGGAAAAATGTTCATTCATTATTTCGCCAAATTTAGGACACCTTCCGATACAACATTATATAATGAAATTGGCGTTTTTGATTCATTATCAATTAGTAAAGAGTTCACTTCAAAATTTACTGAAATTGAATCGATCGTTATTTTTAACAATTTTACCGATAGCACTATCCACGCCCAAATTGAATTTACATTTACCAAATTCGATTCCATAAACTCTGTTCCCGCGCTAAAAGGTGCAAATTTTCGCGTTGAGGCTGGGCCAAGCGCCACAAAAATATTCTCTCAATTTATATCCCCTTTCTTTACTCCATTTGGAGTTGAAAAAACCGAGCTAAACCTGAAGTATATTTATTACTTGCCCGGAAAAATTCTTTCGCACAATGCAAACAGTATTTCCAATAATAAGCTTGAGTGGAATTTTAATTTAGAAGATATCGGAAGGGGTAAGCTAATTACCGCGACTTATAAGCCTTGGAAACTGAAAGAAACTCCTACTTGGATATACATTTTATGTTTATTGGTACTGATAACTGTTACCGTTTATCTGTTCAGCAAAAAAAAGTAATTAATTACTCTAAATTGTTTAATTGACATACCTTAGCGGTTTTACTATATTTAGAATCTTTTTATTTTGAAATATTGTGTATGAGGCATGGAGGAAAACGAACCACGGATATTTTCGGGAACATCAAATCCGGAATTAACTGAAAAAATTGTTGATTATCTCGGACTGACACCCGGAAAGGTTGCTTTAAAGCAATTTAGCGATGGTGAGATTTGGGCTAAATACAAAGAGAATATCCGTGGAAGGGATGTTTTTATTGTACAATCTACTATGCCCCCTGCTGAAAATTTGATGGAATTATTAATAATGCTTGATGCGGCTAAAAGAAGCTCTGCAAAAAGTGTTACTGCATTGATTCCTTATTTTGGTTATGCCAGACAAGATCGTAAAGATCAACCGAGAGTTGCAATAACGGCAAAACTAATTGCAAATTTGATAACCGCAGCGGGTGCCAGCAGATTTATATCAATGGATTTACACGCAGCCCAAATTCAGGGCTTTTTTGATATTCCTTCCGATCACCTTTACTCCTCGCCAATTTTTACGAGGGCTTTTCAGAATAAATTTGACAATTTGGCGGTTGTTTCTCCCGATGTTGGAGGTATAAAACTTGCGCGTTCGTATGCGAAAAGATTGAACGCCGAAATTGTAGTAATTGATAAAAGACGTCCAGAAGCAAATAAAGCAGAAGTGATGAATATTATCGGTGAAGTCGAAGGAAAAGATATTTTATTAGTTGATGATATGATTGACACCGGTGGAACATTTGTTTCTGCTATCGATGCGCTGAAACAAAAGGGTGCGAAAAGAATTTTTGGGGCTGTTACACATCCTTTATTGTCTGGCCCGGCAGTAGAACGAATTGACAATTCGGAGCTAGAAAAATTATATGTTTCCGATTCAATTCCTCTTGGAAATAAAAAATCGAGTAAAATTGAGGTGAAAAGTTGCTCAGAACTTTTTGCCGAATCAATTATAAGAATACATCGAAAAGAATCTATTAGTTCTCTTTTTGATATAGATAAAAGCTGAGTTTGAAAATTATAAGAGGTACTAAAAATGTCCGATACTAAATTAGAAGCAAAAAAAAGAGAACCGATGACCAAAGGTAATCTTAATACACTCAGAAAAGAAGGATTTGTTCCTGGTGTGTTTTATTCCGGCGGCAATGAACCCACGGTTATCACGGTTCCGAAAAACAAGATCAATCCTTTTGTTTTTACATCTTCATCAAATATCATAGGTTTATCTGTCGATGGCGGCGAAGAGAACAGATGCATTATTAAAGATGTTCAATTTCATCCGGTTACCGACGAAGTGATGCATTTTGATCTTTACGGTCTTACGGCAGGGCAAGAACTTCAAATGGAAATTCCTGTTTTAATTACAGGTTCAAAGCCGGAAGGAGTTCAAGAGGGTGGAATTCTTACAATTGGTGCCCACAGATTGGAAGTTTCTTGTTTACCAAAAAATATTCCTGATCATCTAGAAGTTGATGCTTCAGCCTTAAAAATGGGTGATTCTATTTTTGTTAAGGATCTTAATTTCGAAAATATTAAAATTGTAAGTTCTGAAGAGACAATGGTCGTTGCAATTCAAGCTCCGCGATTAGAAGAAGAAGTTGCTACCGAAGAAGTTGATGAATTAGGAATTGGCGAAGAACCGGAAGGTCCTGAAGTTATTGGTAAAGGCAAAACTGACTCTGAATCCGAATAGGTTAGTATCGAAGGAAATGTATTGAGAGCGGTTTTAGGAATTGGAAATCCCGGATTGAAGTATGAGAATACAAGACACAATCTGGGATTTATTATTTTAGATAAATTTGCAGAGAAACATCAAATTAGTTTCAAGGCATCAAAGTTTGATTGTTTTTTCGGAAGCGGGTCCTTGGATGCCGCTTCTTTTGGCTTAATTAAACCCACTACTTACGTTAATAACAGTGGTTTATGTGCCAAAGATATTACTGAACGATATGGTATTGAAATACCGGATTTATTAGTAATTACTGATGATATAAATCTTCCTTCCGGGAGAATACGGATTAGGAAGTCAGGAGGCACAGGTGGACACAACGGGATTGAATCCATAATCTATCATTTACAATCGGAAAATTTCCCACGCCTTCGGTTTGGAATTGGGAGTGATTTTAGCAAAGGTAAAATGGCTGCTTACGTTCTGGATAGAATTTCTGATGATGAATTCACTGAAATAAAAAAACCGATTGATTATTCTGTTGAATTGATCGAAAATTTTATCCGCGGTGGAAGTAGTGCAATGCTAAATCATTTCGCAGCTACAAATAATAAATTAAATGAAGAACCAAATCAAAAAGGAACATAGAGGCACACTATGGATATGCTGATTTATCTCATTCCGGCTTCAGGCTTATTAGCCTTGCTTTTCTCATTTTTTAAGAATACGTGGATTACCAAAAAAGAACAAGGCACCGATAAAATGATCGAAATTGCCGGTCATATTAAAGATGGTGCAATTGCTTTCTTAAAAACAGAATATAAAACCCTGGCAATTTTTGTAACCGTTGTTGCCGTATTGTTGGCTTTTTCCAATAGTGGAAGGGACGACTCATCATGGCTTATTTCGATATCATTCATCGTTGGAGCCGTCTGTTCGGCTTTAGCTGGATTTCTTGGAATGATCGCCGCGACGAAAGCAAACGTGAGAACAACCCATGCTGCCCGTGAGGGTTTGGGTCCCGCACTTCAAATTGCTTTTTCCGGTGGTTCGATAATGGGAATGAATGTTGTTGGTCTTGGAATATTTGGGCTTAGTGCGCTTTTCATTGCCTATTCAAATATGAATTGGGATTTAGTTAAAGTGATAAATGTGCTCTCCGGGTTTTCGCTTGGCGCATCATCGATAGCCCTATTTGCTCGTGTTGGTGGTGGTATTTATACAAAAGCCGCTGATGTCGGAGCTGATTTGGCTGGAAAAGTTTATGAAGGTATCCCCGAAGATGATCCTAGAAACCCTGCGACAATTGCCGATAATGTTGGAGACAATGTTGGGGATGTTGCCGGAATGGGGGCAGATCTTTTTGAATCGTATGTCGGCGCAATAATCGGCTCCATGGTTTTAGGCGCTGCATTCACTGTTGTGATGCCCGAAGGTTTTACTCTATCCGCAGTTTTGCTTCCTTTATTCGTTGCGGCACTTGGAATTGTTCTTTCAATTGCCGGTACATTTTTTGTCCGGGTAAAAGAAGGTGGCAATCCTCAGAAAGCTTTGAATTTGGGTGAATTCGGAACCGCCGGTTTGATGGTTGTAGGAATTTATTTCCTTATTACAGCCGTTCTTCCAGAATCATGGATATATAATGAATTTACATATACAAGTTTGGGTGTATTTTTTGCATCTGTAATTGGACTTGCGGCAGGAAGCGCAATTGGACTTGTTACAGAATATTATACAGGTACTGAATATGCACCTGTGAAAAACATAGCGAGCCAATCAATCACCGGATCAGCTACAAATATTATTTCGGGATTGGGAGTCGGAATGATGTCAACAGCTATTCCCGTAATGCTTATCGTTGCCGCGATTATCAGTGCATTTCATTTTGCTAATTTGTACGGAATTGCGCTTGCTGCATTGGGTATGCTTTCTACAACAGGAATTCAATTGGCAGTTGATGCTTATGGTCCGATCTCCGATAACGCCGGTGGAATCGCGGAAATGGCAAATTTACCTAAAGAGGTTCGGGAAAGAACCGACAAGCTGGACGCAGTTGGAAATACAACAGCCGCAATCGGTAAAGGATTTGCTATAGGATCTGCCGCATTAACGGCGCTTGCTCTTTTTTCAGCTTACATGATACAAGCTGAGATTAGTACGATTGATATTTCTAAACCTGTTATTATGGGCGGATTATTTCTTGGTGCTATGCTTCCATTTTTATTTTCGGCCATGGCAATGGGTGCTGTTGGTAGAGCGGCAAAAGAGATGATAATTGAAGTTGGTCGCCAATTTCGAGAAATTAAAGGATTAAGAGAAGGCACAGCGGTTGCCGAATATTCCAAATGTGTTGAAATTTCGACTAAAGCTGCAATTAGAGAAATGATACTTCCGGGGCTTTTAGCTGTTTCCGTTCCGGTTGCCGTTGGCTTTGTCAGCAAGGAAATGTTAGCCGGAGTTTTGGCAGGAGTAACAGTAAGTGGTGTATTGATGGCCATTTTTCAATCAAACGCCGGTGGAGCCTG
This sequence comes from Melioribacteraceae bacterium, assembly GCA_021739765.1. Lineage (GTDB taxonomy): Bacteria > Bacteroidota > Ignavibacteria > Ignavibacteriales > Melioribacteraceae > JAIPBD01. The sequence continues at coordinate 105,186 of JAIPBD010000011.1, read as the reverse complement.
GGACAATGCAAAAAAATTAATAGAAGGTGGATTAAAAGTTGACGGTTTTCTTTACGGAAAAGGATCTGATGCTCATAAAGCTTCAGTAGTTGGTGATACCGTGGGTGATCCATTCAAAGATACATCCGGTCCATCATTAAACATTTTAATCAAGTTAATGTCGGTGGTTTCTTTAGTTATTGCACCACTGATCAAATAATTTTATATTAGTAGACCCTTCTCTCAACTTTTTGAGTTAGAGGGACGTCAAGACCAAAGGGAGGAAATATGACGAATAGACACTATGAAAGTGTTGTGTTACTTAACGCAGCATTGGAAGATGCACAAATTGATGAATCTCTATCAAAAGTTGAAGAATTCATCAAATCTCAAGGCGGAGAAATTTCAGAAACTGAGAAATGGGGAAGAAAAAGACTCGCCTACCCAATCCAAAAATCTAAAACAGGGTATTACGCTGTTTACAGATTTACCGCTCCTTCAATTCTTATCAGCGACTTAGAAAGAAATTTCCGTTTGGATGAAAACATCATCCGTTATCTTACAATTCAATTAGATAAAAATGCTGTAGAATACTACGCTAGCGTGAAAGAAAAAGCTGAACTAGAAGCCGTAACCGATGAAGTGTCTGCTGTAAGCGGACCAACAGAAAGTGATGATTCAACATCAAATGATACTAAAGAATAAGCTGGATGGAGGTAATTTATGGCTGATTTAAAAATGCCTGAATTAAATACCGTTATTGTTGCCGGTAATTTAACAAAAGACCCTGTGTTTAGGGAAACATCAAATAGAACACCAGTTGTAAACTTTCATATTGCTGTTAATAGACGATATAAAGATAGTTCTAATCAATGGCAAGAAGATGTTTGTTATGTTGGTGTTGTGGCATGGAACAAACTCGCTGATAGCTGCAGAGACAGACTTAAAAAAGGAAGCGCTGTTTTGATTGACGGTGAATTGCAAAGCCGGACTTTTAGAACTGACGAGGAAAGGAATAGAACGATTGTTGAAATAAAAGCAAAACGAATTCAATTCCTTAATAAATTTAATAAATCTGACGATGAAGATGATGAATCATACGATATTGATGATACTATCGGAGATTCTGGCGACGAAGACAATTATGAAGCTGATTCCTTCGATAAATTTTTATCAGAGGATGAATCAAAGCTTATGAATGACGAGGAAAAAAAGGAGAATAAGTGAGAATGAAAACAAAAAGAGCAAGACGCGTAATCGATGAATTCATTGATTACAAAGATTCAAAAAAATTACAAAAATTTGTAACTGATCAAGGTAAAATTATTCCTCGTAGAATTACGGGTCTTAGTGCTAAACAGCATCGAGAGCTCGTTCGAGCAATAAAAAGAGCAAGACAAATAGCTGTCATGCCTTTCGTATCAGAAGCAGTTAAGTAGTGAGGATATATTAATGAAAGTAATACTTAGAAAAAATTTCGACATACTCGGGAAAATTGGCGAAATTGTTGACGTAAAAGACGGATATGCGAATAACTTCCTTTTCCCGAGGCAAATCGCTTATCCTGCAACCGCCGGTAGCATAAGATCTTTAGAAGAAGAGAAAAAACAAGTAGCTAAAGTTGAGCAAAAAGAGTTGGAAACGGCTCAAAAGTTATCTGGCGAACTTGAAAAGGTTTCAATCACGATACCGGTTAAAGTTGGTGAGGAAGATAAAATCTTCGGAACTGTAACTACTCAAATGATTGCAGATTCCTTGAAAGAAAAAGGTTTTGAATTAGATAAAAGAAAAATCGAAATTTCTGAAACCATCAAATCACTTGGCATTTATACAGTAAATATCAAATTGCACCCTGAAGTTGTTGCTGCGGTTAAAACCTGGGTTGTCAGGGAATAACAGATATCAAGTTTGTTGAAGCTGTCCTGTAGGACAGCTTTTTTTATTTAGAGCAATGATTAACCGGGACTCTAAACTCCAAGTTATCGTTGATTTTATTGGGGTTACTCTCTATATTCGTTGTTCTGAATTAATTTGAATCAAATAATTAAATTGGGTTAAGTCACTATTATGAAAGAATTTAGATTTAGAATTGTTCTAATTACAGCACTCTTTCTGTTCAGTTTATTCCTTCTCTATCCTACTTACCAAGATATCCAAAACAATAGCGAAATTGAAGAAGAGTTAGCTGTAATTAAAGAGAATATTAAAGTTCAGTCACCCACCATTTCTGATGAGGACCTGGAACTTTTACTCGAAGTTAAAGCTGATAGTTTAAGACTATCGAACGAAACATACAAAGACGCAAGAGAAAAACGTGTTAAGCTTGGTTTGGACCTTCAAGGTGGTATGTATCTTGTGATGGAAGTTAATACGGCAAAGCTTTTGGAAAGGTTGGCAAACGATCCTGATGAAGTTTATAATAAACTTCTAAAAGAAGCTGAGATTGAATCGAGAGATTCGGATGAAAATGTTGTAACACTTTTGGCAAATAAACTTCAACAAGAAGGAATTCGCCTTAGCCGATACTTCGGTTCTATTCGAGAGAGCGATGAAGATATTATCGAAAATTTGGAAGAGCAAGAATCAGATGCGGTTACGCGCGCAATAGAAATTATACGAAACCGGGTTGATCAATATGGTGTCTCGGAACCGAGTATCCAAAAACAAGGTGCCAGGAGAATCATAGTCGAACTTCCGGGTATTGCCCGAGAAGAAGAGGCTAAAAGATTAATTCAAGGACGAGCTCTGCTCGAATTCAAATTGGTTAAAGAACCTGATTTCACTGTACCGATTATGAATCGAGTGGATGAAGTTCTCGCAAAAGCTTTATATGGTGAAGATACAACTTCGGTTGAAACTGATTCATTATCGGAAGCAGATTTGAGTGAGGAAGAATTTAGGAAAAAACATCCATTTTACTCAATTGCGCAAGTGATTCCTCAAAGCCCTGTTGCTGATGCATACGTAAAAGCTGACGATAGGGATAAACTTTACAATTATCTTCAACTTGAAGAAGTGCAAAGAATTATTCCAGACAACGTTGAATTCAAATTTTCAGCGAAGCCCGTCACAACGCAGGAAGCTGTCGAGTTCTACAAACTTTATCTTGTTAATAAACAAGCTGAATTAACCGGTGGTGTAATAGAGGACGCACAGGCGAATATTGATCCAAGCACCACTTCACCGATTGTCTCAATGCAAATGAATTCTGAAGGCTCATTAGAATGGGCTAGAATTACGGGATCGAACATCAATAAACGTTTGGCAATTGTTCTCGACAATTTTGTTTACATGGCACCAAACATTAACGGTAAAATTGTTGGTGGAAGATCACAAATTGAAGGTTTGGACAATATGGAAGAGGCCAAACTAATTGAAATTGTATTAAAAGCCGGTGCACTTCCTGCACCTATTGATATTATTGATGAAAGGACTGTTGGACCATCACTTGGACAAGATTCTATTAACCAAGGTTTCAATTCAATTTTCATCGGTTTTATTGTTGTCGCATTATTTATGGTTTGGTATTATAAAAAATCGGGAATGGTTGCAGACTTGGCTTTATTCTTTACAATCGTTTTTATAATGGGAATCCTGGCCGGTTTTCAAGCGACATTAACATTGCCCGGTATCGCCGGTATAATTCTTACCATCGGTATGGCAGTGGACGCAAATGTTCTGATATTTGAAAGAATTAGAGAAGAACTTGCAACCGGTAAAACTGTTCGAGCGTCTATTGAAGGCGGATATTCAAATTCATATTCGGCCATTTTTGACTCGAATATTACAACGTTTTTTACAGGTATTATCCTTTATCAATTTGGTAGCGGTCCCGTTCAAGGATTCGCGCTCACATTGATGATTGGTATCGCATCCAGTCTTTTTGCGGCACTTGTAGTAACACGATTAGTTTTTGATTTTATGGCATCAAAAGGTGCCAAAATTGATGTTGGTTAATAAAGAGGAGCTTTCATTAAATGCGTATATTCGAAAAACTTAATATTGATTTCCTCAGCAAGAGAAAAACCGCCTATATTATTTCGGGCGTATTAATTCTTGCAGGAATAATCAGTTTGGCTGTTAGAGGATTAGAGTTAGGAATTGACTTTAAAGGTGGTACCGAAGTAGCACTTAAATTTGAAAAACCTATTGATATTTCTGCGGCAAGAGATAAAATAAATACTCTTGGACTTGGAAATGTTGAGGTAAAAACTTTTGGTGGTGATGAAGGGATATTAGTTAGAACCGAACTTCAAGAAATACCTGCGAATGTTTATAGCCAAGTTGTCGCGGCAACAGGAAGAGAAATCAACAAGTATTATCCGGATATTGATCTGATTATTGTTGATTCGGCAATAAATTATGTTACTTACGATTTTCAATCCGCCGAAATTGCAAATGATCTTTCCGATCGTCTATTTGAAGAAGGATTGCAAACTTCAAAAGTTTCGGAAGAGCCGGAGAACACACAATTAATCGTTAGAATTGGAATTGCCGATTGGATTGAAGAAAATTTGAAGGAAGAATACTCAGATAATCCATTTGTTGTTCAAAAATCAAGTCGCGTTGGTCCAAAAATTGGTAACGAATTAAAAACTGATGCAATCATCGCCGTAGTTCTTGCTTTGATCGGAATACTTGTTTATCTCGGTTTCCGGTTTAAATTTGTTTTTGCGGTTGGCGCCGTTGCAGCGTTGTTTCATGACGTTCTAATTACTTTAGGTGTATTTTCCTTGTTTTATGGTTTGATTCCAGGATTGAATCTCGAAATATCTATTTACGTTGTGTCCTCATTTTTGACACTGGTCGGTTACTCAATCAACGATACAGTGGTTGTTTTTGACCGCGTAAGAGAGAATTTAAAGATTCATAAAACTGCAAAATTAGAAGATAATATCAATAGTGCCATAAATAAGACGATGCCTCGTACGATTATTACTTCCGCCACAACGTTATTCGTTGTTACCGTATTACTTTTTGCGGGTGGTGAAGTTTTAAGAGGTTTCGCGTTTACATTATTCTTGGGAATTATTGTTGGGACTTACTCATCAGTTTTCGTGGCAAGTCCTTTCGTTTTAGAATATGTAAAAAAATCCAAGAAAAAGTTGGAATTCTAAAACATCATTCATCTTGTTTTTTATATAAGCCGGCTAATTAGCCGGCTTTTTTTTGTCCAAATCAAAGTCAATCTTCCGTGTTACCCTTCCTTTAAATAACCTATCGAAACTCCTCTCGATAAAAGTAACCTGACCGGAATTACCAATCTTTAAAATAGTTGTGGATCTTGTACCATAGGTAGGTGATTTAATAAATGCAGATGAGATTAATTTCTCCTTAATGCGCCCAATCCCGGTGTTTGGCAATTCTCCAAAATTTGCCTTCTTAGTATCCTTCATCATTTCAAACAAATCCCCAGAATTGATCTTGTCACTTTTTATAATTTCAGTAAATCTGCCTTTAATTCTTTCTGTTTTGAACCACGGTGTATCTAATTCTGCATTACTCAGTAAATGAATTCCATTATCAATCTTTTGCAAACTCGATTTTCTATTATTGATGTAAAATAATTCATCGACATTGCCAAAAATTAGATTGTACCCGGCAAACTTTTCCGCAACCAACTGTTGTGAATAAATTTTTGCTTCCAACGATTCCTTTAAAAAGTTGATGACAATTTCACCTCTTGAGTTGCTGGAATTTATGTTTAATTCAGGCAACCTGTAATTTGTCAGAACAGCAATTTTGCCATATTTATTTATGCCCATCCATGAACCGCCGGCTTTCAAATCCTTCCCCGATAATATTTCCGGATGTTCCTCCCACCAATTAGCCGCAGCTGTAGGACGATCCAAAAACTCATCTCGATTTGCAACCATAATCAATTTATACTTAGGATGAGATTTGTAGGCAAAAGCAACCAAACACATTACACTACCAATCCTTTCACGATTAAATATTGAGCAAGAAAATAGAAAGATAAAATCATTAATTGGGCGAATTTAATTTTAAAAACAAATCGGTCGAAAGCCAAAATTAGATCGGATAGTATAAAAATGATGACGCCGTAAAATGCCGAGAAATCATTAATTGTGTAACTGAAAGAATATCCTGAAAAATGAAGTAGATTTAATACCAATAGATAAAACGAAATCGGAATGAAGTGTTTTTTCAATTTAGCTCGAAAGCCATAAAGCAACACGATTGAAATCAATGGTAAAATGAAAAGGAAATAATTCAAATGAATTTTGGAAACTGACAAAAACGCAATTATATAAAATACATGAGCGATTAAGAAACTCAGCAATCCGTAGAGGAAAGTATCTTTTTCGTTTGCCAATAAAACATCACCAATACCACAGAGGAATAAGCCAATAAATAAAAAATTAGTAACAATGCCCGTGGTGTTAAATAGTAAAATTATTATAAGATAAACGACCGGAAGGATTTTTATAAATTTGTAATAATTGTAAAATTTGTACCGGCTCAGAATAGCAAGTACAGTTAAAGCAATGTAGATATAATCGTACTGAGAGATCAATTATCTAATAAGATTTTGCGAGAACAAGTGTGATATCATCATTCTGGTTGGCTGAACCGCGGAATGCTTTAAGATCCTCATTAACCCTTTCCATCAATTCAGAAGTTTCCAAATCCTTATTTTCGAGAAGTAATTTTTTAAATCTCACTTCACCGTAAAAATTCTTATCAGAATCTTGAGCTTCCGTAATTCCATCAGAGTAAAAAACGAACCAGTTTTCGGCAGAATAATCAATATCAAGTTGTGTTAATGCCTTTTCAAAAACCACTCCCTTTTCAAGTCCGACTCCAATTCCATCCGGTTTTAATTCTTGGATTTTATTGCCTGTAATAAAATAAGTTGGTGTGTGTCCGGCTCTAACTAAACTCATCTTTTTATTTTTGGTATCAAAATAGGCTAATGAAACTGTAATAAACCAACTACGATCAATTTGCCCAAAAATTTGTTTATTCATTTCAATAATTATTTCCCTGGGCGATTTACCTTCTTTACAGTAGAGTTTTGCAATTGTTTGTAATTTTGACATATAAAATGAGGCCGACAAACCTTTACCCGAAACATCACCAACAATGATGAAAACATTTCCCTTTTCCGTTGTTATAAAGTCATAATAATCACCGCCAACATGGTTCGCGGGTGTCATTATTCCGGCCATATTTAATCCTCTCAGACTCGGAATCGCTTTTGGAAGTAAATGACTTTGTATCGCTCTCGCGTTATCAAGGTCACGCTCCATTTGCATTTTTTCGGCTTCGGATTCATACAGACGGGCGTTTTCAATTGAAGCGGAAAGTTGATTTGCGGAGGCGGATAAAAGTTCTAAGTCCTTCCCAGCAAATTGCGCACCAGATCTTTTTAGACTAAAAAAGAGAAATCCCAAAACATTATCTTTGTTTATCAGTGGAAGAATGGTATAAATCTGTTCGAGATTAATTTCGATTTCCCCTTCAGAAACAACAGCGGCAAATTCTGACTTATCAAGCACCTGGGGTAATTGTTGTTTCTCCTTGTTCTTCATTAATTCAAGCACGGCTGAGTCATTAACAAAAATATCTTTTTCAGAATGTTCGATGTTAAAAGTCCGCATAAATTTATAATGCCCGGATTCTTCACATCTCAAAATTATTCCAAAATTTTGCAGATTGAGTGAATCCACAAAAGTTGTGTTGGCTGAGTCCAAAATATTTTCGAGACCGACAATTGTGTTAATGTCTTTGCTGAATTTCACCAATACATTTTGAAACGCAAATTGCTCGGGATAAAACTTGCGTGTAATTAGCTCTTGAATTCGATCTTTTGATGATTGGAATATTACCGCAAAAATTATAAAAATCATCCCAGCAAGTATTGCTTGATATTGTTCGGTCAGTGCTTGGCTTATCCATTGTCCTAATATATAAATCGTTAAAAAATATACTGCCGCGATTGCGATTGTCGCTAATCCATACAAAATTGTATTCTTAACAACATCCGAAACATCCATTAAAGAGTATCTGAATATGGAATAACCGAACGATATCGGAATCAACACTATCAAAAATATCGGCGCAAAATATTGTGGATCATTATAAATATTTGTCGCTATTGCGGGTGCCAAGGTAGCTGTATATATAACGGAAACTATTGCAATAATTGAAGCAATAATAATTACAAATACTGAACTTCTCTCTCTTTTAGATTCAATTTTTAGATATCCACGAATTAGAAATATCGAAGATAGCAAGACTGAAATCACGAAAAGAATTCCGAATACCGAAAATTGAAAATTAATGCTTGCGATTCCCCTCGCAAGCGTCTCATTGTATAGAAATAGAACCTTGTAAATCAACAATAAGACGTAAAGAGCAATCGGCGTAAAGAAAAAGATTTTCTTAAATATTTTTTTATGAATTATTCCTACTTCTCTCGGAAAATGTAAAAAGAAGTTAATAATTAGGAAGGGAGTCCAAACCATCCCAACGGCTTGCAATAAATCAATTAAAACAGTGATTACGGGATAGAAATAAATCGGGTTTGCCGAACCATTTATCACTTGCACACAGATGAGAGAGAATAGCATTCCTGAGACGCCAATTTTGTAGAACAGCCTTTGAGATTTCCCCTCCGGTTTAGAGACAATTACTACATAACCCATCATCAGCCAAAAGATTGAAACTAAATTTACCGCAAGAGCATTAAAATTTATGAGTCTTTTAAATTCAACTTTAGTCTCAAATCTGTTGCCATCTCGGGAAACTAAATAAGTGGCAACATTCCCTTCTGATCTTGTTAACATCGAATTGTTAGCTGTAAAAGGATCTGTGGTCTGAATCCCGTTTATCTTAATAAGGTGATCACCATCCCGGATTCCCGCGTTCCATGCGGCTCCTTCAAACTTTACATCACGAAATTCATAAACGGTACTATCCGAATTGACGGATATAGGGAACCAAATACATTCATCATTTGGGGACGGATTAATCTCAAATAGAAAGTAAAAATTAACAAGTCCTTGAAAGATTAGGAACGTCGTCAATATTTTAATTATTCTTATCCTATTCCTTGCAAGAATGGCAAAGCGTTCCATTTTATCACTTAATTTTGATGACTAATGATGTGATATCATCAGACTGATTAGCACCTTTGGTGTGAAGTTTTACGTCATCAACAACAGAATTAATTATTTCTTGGGCAGAATTCTTACATTTAGTTAAAACCAATTCTTCCAATCTTTCATCACTATACTCAGTTTTTGTAACATCCATGGCTTCCGTAATTCCATCTGTAAACAGTATTATAGAATCTCCGGATGATAGACTAACAGTCTCAGATTTGTACGGAATTAATGTTTCCATTACGCCGAAAATCATTCCACCGGTTTTCAATTTCGCCATTTTGCCTTGGCTGATATGCAAAGGTGGGTTATGTCCGGCATTTACATATTTAAATGATTTTTTATCTTCATCTAAAATGCCCCAAAAAAATGTAATAAAACTACCGCCCATAGTATTTTCCGACACCAAATCGTTTATAAGATTTGACGCTTCACTAATGTCAATGTTCTGTTTACTAATTGCCCGTAAAAAAGCTTGAAGATTAGCCATTAGCAATGCCGCTTGAACACCTTTCCCCGAAACATCTGCAATCGCAACGACGGTTCTTTTATCATCTAATTTTATTACATCGTAGTAATCACCCCCAACTTGTCGAGCAGATTGATTATATGCCGCAATTTCTGCGTAATTGAGATTCGGAATCTTATCCGGCAACAAATTTCTCTGAATATTTCTCGCGATTTCGAGATCCTTCTCCAGTCTTTGCTTTTCAAGTGTCTCTTCGAACAAGCTGGCGTTTTCGATCGAGATTATTGCCAAGCCCCCAACCGAGGAAACAAATTCTATATCGGATTTTGTAAATGGTTGTAAATTTCTTCTTCTGCCTACAAGAATCAGCCCCTTAGTCTTGCCTTTTATCAACATCGGAACGACGATCTCAACTCCGGTTTCGGTTAAACCGGAATAATTATTATTTAAATTATCTCCAAATAACGGTTCGCTGATTGTAGCACAATTGTTCTTTTGGAACAAACTTGTCAACTTCTCTTCATCAAATTTTGATTCTAAAATATCGTAATTATGATCGTCACAATAGATTATGGCGTATTTGGTAACTAAAAGTTGGCCAATGATAGAATATGTTAAAAGTTTTGTGATTCTTTCCTTCGATAAGATTCCACTGAATTCTTTGCTTAAATCAAACAACGAGCTTAGTTGATTCACTTTTGCATCCAAATCACGATTGACCTTCCTCAGTTTATCAACAGCGAGGGAGTTTTCGATTGCCGTCGAACCTATGTTGGTGATCGTTTTGAGGAAATCTAAATCTTCATCCGAGTATGGTTGTTTTGTAAATCTTTTTCCGAGAATAATTATTCCCAGAATTCCGGAAGAAGTTTCAATTATTCTTTTAATCTCAAGATTATTTTTACTCATGAATTCATTTAATTCAACGGATTCATTTTTGAGATTATCTTCGTTTAATTTTGGGAATGAATCAATGACTTCTTTAGATATGCCTTTCGATGCGGATGCGGATACATAACCGGAATTATCTGTGAGCGCTATAAGACCTTTAGTTGTATGAAATTTTCCAAAACATGTAAGCAGAATATTATTTAACGCAAATTCGAGATCAAGACTGGAATTTATAAGATTGCTAAAATCTACGAGTGCCGAAAGATTCCCTATTGCTGTGGAATTATCTTTAGCGAGCATAAAATTAATTAAGATATTTAACTAATATTACTTGGTTGCGGTCTTCATTAAGAGTGTTATAACTAACTTCGTCCATTAACTTTTTCATTAGAAACATACCTAATCCACCTGTTCGTTTTTCTTTATGATATACTTTAATGTCTGGATCGGGAACTGTACTGGGATTAAAATGTATTCCATTATCGGTGATGGATATTCTAAATTTTCCATCCACGAATTCGATATTTACGGTAATTGTTCTATCCGGTGAGTATTTATAAGCATGTTTAATTACGTTTGTACAAGCTTCATCCACAGCCAATACCATTTCACCAACAGTTTCATTATTAAATCCAACATCTTTCGCGGTTGAAGTTATAAAATCACGAACTCGTGCCAAGTTGTCGGTCGTACTTTTTATAACTAATTCTTTGTTCATAGTATGGTTCGGATTCTGCAAGATTATAAAGAATTATTAAACTTTTGAATAGCCAAATCTTCATCTTCGAAGAATTCATATAGCATAGGGAAACCAAGGAGGTCAAAAATATTATAAACATCCTTATTCATATTGGTGAATTTAATATCACCGGAGTTTTCCCTCATAGTTTCAACGTAAGCCATAAATACGCCTAATCCCGCACTACTGATATATTTCAGGGAATTAAAATTAACAACAACTTTAAAGTTAGCATCGTTAATCAGGCTGTTGAAAGTATTCTCAAGTTCAGGAGCGGTATGAGCATCCAAGTACCCTTTCAGCTCGATGACTCTTACAGATCCAACTTCTCGAGTATTGACGTTGAAATCTGCCATTAACCTACCTCAATCTGTTTGTTATTAAAATTTGATTTAAAAACTACCAGCGTGATATCATCATGCTGGGCTTTATCTTTTGAAAATGTTGTTACGTTTTTGATAATTTCATTAGAAATTTCTGAAGCATTTTTCCGCCAATTTTCAGTCACAATCGTATCTAATTTATCGTACCCAAACTCTTCGTTTATTCCGTTTTGTGCCTCAGTTATGCCATCAGAATATAGAATTAAAATATCGTTATTATTTAACTGAATTTCCATCTCCTCTAATGTAGATGCAAACTTATTACCATGATCAAGTCCGAGCCCGATACCATTCGGACGAAGTCTTTTAACCGAGTTATCCCTGAAAAGATGAAGCGGTGTATGCCCTGCACGGCCAAAGGTAAGTTTGCCGTTTTGCATATCAATTATTCCGTAAATGGCCGTAACAAAATATTTTTTCTCAAGGCTCTGATTTATTATGTCGTTCGCATAATTCAATAATACTTTTGGTTGGGATATTGTTTTAGACAATGACTCAAATATTCCTTTAATTTCAGCCATTATGAACGCCGCGGAAATTCCCTTGCCGGAAACATCAGCAACAACGAATGCGAGATTTTTCTCCCCCACTTCAAAAAAATCATAATAATCACCGCCAACTTCAAATGCCGGGATAAACACAGCTGAAATTTCAAGATCTTTAAAGCTGGGAATTTTGTTGGGAAGCAATTTGTATTGGATTTCCCGGGCAACTTCCATCTCTTTTTCGAGCCGTTCTTTCTCTAACGATTCTTTTATCAGTTTGGCATTTTCAAGTGCAATGGCTGCGTAATCGGCATAGGCCGCAATTGCTTTTTTATCCTCGCTTTCAAAACGCGAATCCGATTTTCTCGCGACGAACAAAAATCCTTCAATCTGATTATGAACTTTTAAAGGCGCGATTGCCATCGAATCAAAATTAAACGAAACAATATCATTCCGTACCCGAAATTTTATTTTCTTCTTATCAATAATTAAAACTTCGGATAAATTGTAATCGTATTTTTCCAAGACAGATTCTGTGATTTTTTCTGCCTGCATGTAACCAATTCCGCTAACGGAACTTAATTTATACTCATCCCCTTCGCGCGTTAATAACCACGCTGAATCTGAATTATAAACCTTAGTGGTAATCGATGTTATATTCTCGGCCAGATCCTTGAAGTCGAATACCGAAGTTAACAACTTGCTCAAATCAAAAAGGGATGATATTTCTTCAGATTTTTTATCAAACGCTTCAGCAGTAGGCAGATGAAATAACGCAGTAAAAAATATAATCACAAAATAAATTACACCATAAAGCATAATCAAATTCAGCGACCTATAAATACCCGGTGAAAAATTAATCATCGCTTGATTGAAAAAATCACTTTCCATCGTAAAAGAAAAATTAAACCCAAAGAGAATTATAAGGACGATTGAGATAATTAAAAGTTGTAGTTTCTGCTTTTTAACTAAAAACGCAATCCAGGAAACCCGCAGCGCGTTAAATGTAATTAAGCATATCGCTACTACATAAACTGCGTTATCTACAGATTTCAAACTGTTATCAAACTGGCTATACGCAAACAATATTGCAGAAAAGAGAAAGAAAAGCATCATCGAATTGAAGTATTTGGCAGGATTGCGCTTCTGCTTCAATTTCATCAATTCACTAAAACCGGATATTATATAAGTTGCTATCCCAAGGGTTATAAAGCCGAGAAGTAAAAGAATGAGAGCTTCGAAAAAACCAAAACTTATCTCATCTTCGGGCAATTTATCAAAGAGTACGGTCGTAATCGCAATTATGAAAAAAAGAATCGCATTCAAAATGCCCGCATTTAAGACAAGAGAAATTGGCGTGTGTTCTTTTTCATTAATAAAGTTAGTGATGTAGAGAATCCAAAAATAGAGTGAGCTAAGGACCAGCAATTCATTCAGAATGAGCAATAGCGGGGAATTAACTGTCGAAAAAACTATTCTGAATAGAAAAAGTAACAGAGATAAAGCGGTTGCGATTTCGAATTTCCGGGAGTTCAATAAATCGCTTGAAGGAAGTGACATCAGTTTTGTTCCACCCTATCTTATAAAATTATTGAAATTAAGTTTACTTGTTACTTTTTTTTGCTTTTGCCGCTGAACTTGCAGAAGAGGAACTAGGTTTAACTTCTATCCTTATAGATGAATCGGTTTCAAACAATTTCATATTTTGAGATAATGAATCGATTTGCAATCCAAATTCTTTCCAATTCCGGAAATTCCCATCAAAGCCTTTTCCAACCGATTCTGAAACAAGATCGCCTATTTGTTTAACATTAATTTCAAATTTTATTTGAGGCTCATCATCCGAGCCGGTATCCATATGAAATATTAAAGAACCGGATTCATCGGTTGAACCGACCGAAAAACTAAAGTTTGTATATTCCCGTTTGATCTCTTCAATGTGATTTTTGAAATCATTCATCTCCTCTACAGGAATACTTTTCATAAAATTGTCGGAAACCAGTATTCGACTTGAAGATGTTTTACTGTCTTGAGTGACTTGGATTCCATTCAAATTTTGAATCGTGGGGGTGAACGGTTTTGCCGGTTTTTTGAAATAATTCTTTAATGTTACCGATCCACCGTTCCATTCTGATTTACCCTTAGCTTTGGCGATCGATTCCTTAATCTCAAGATCGTCAATTTCACATGAAGTACTAAATGATGTATCGGACGCGATAAATACTAATTCCTTTTGGTCAGAAGATTTTACAGACTTTCTTATTAGATTCAGCGCATTCGTTTCGGCACCTTTGCCGGTTGACCATTGGGTTTTCGTTTTATTTTCATTAGATGAAACGTTGTTCGCAAATTGCATTACATCATTTAAAACGAGCTGGCTCAATAGTCCAATTTTAGGATCAACAGCGATTGTGTTATTATCACTGACAAAAACAAAGGTGTTAATTTCCGATTTATACGATGACAAAATGGAATCAAGTCTTTCCTTTTCAGCGGATGATAATTCTAAAGAGGTTACAAATCTGTCGTAGTTTTTAGTATTATCAAGCAGCTGGGCTGATTTTATCTCAATAATGTCATTATCAGAATAATCTTCCGAAACTGTAAGTATTCGATCGCGTTGTTCGTTTACGGGTAAATTTCGGTAGAAAGCAAAATTGAAAACATCTTCATTTGTGAGATCAGTTTCGAAAATTAACGGCTTGAGGTTTTGAGTGTAGAAATCTAAAAACGAATCAGTGCTGCTTTCAACAATGTTGCCTTTTTCTTTAAATACAAATATCAGAGAAATGGTTAGAAGAACTAATCCAACCGAAAAACCATATTTTTGAACAAATTTTTTCATAAGTAATCACGAGTTTAACTCTTTCTGATATGGCTCCAAAATAAATTTTAGGTTTTCCCTTGCACGGAAAATCCTTGATTTTACTGTGCCGACTTCACATTCCAACTGCTCAGCAATTTCTTTATAACTGAAACCATCAATATCTCTTAATATAAGCGGAACTTTCAACTTGTCCGGCAGCTTCTCAATCGCTCGTCTTACAAGCTGGGGAATATCCATATTGTCGGTACCGGAACCGACTCTTAATTCGTGTTCGTTATCTTTAATAGGGACAAATATGCTTCTGACTTTCTTTTTCCTCAAATAGTCTTTACACTTGTTTACGGTTACTCTGTAAAGCCAAGTTGTGAATTTTGATTGAAATCGAAAATCCCCCAATTTGTGATAAACACTAATAAAGACATCCTGGGAAATATCATCCACATACTCTGTGTCGCCCAGAGTCAGAAACACTAAATTTCTAACTTTTTCTTTATGCTTGTGCACAAGCTCACTAAACGCTGATTCATCGCCGCTGATAAAATTATTAATCAGCTCAAAATCTTCATCTACCGGTTGTTCATTAATCGAATCTGATCTTTCAGAATTACTCATTTTTAGACGCTAAAATTCGTGATTTGTTCCTGCTTCGGATTTCTCTAAATCTACTAATAAATAAGTATTTTATGAAATATAACTTTATTTTTTTACCTGGAATGCATAACTTTTGTTCATTGTTTGAATAAGGATTCCCGCATTAAAGATCCATTGAAATTGAATAATTTTTTATAAAAAATCTTCAGGAGAATTCATGAAAATTAAAGTAAATGAAAAGTATGGCGCTGCTGTTATTGAACTTAAAGGAAATGTTATGGGCGGCCCGGATGCGCAAGAATTCAACACATTGCTCCATAAACTTCTCGATGAAGGTAAAAAAAATGTTGTTGTTGACCTTGCCGGAGTAAAATTCATGAATAGTTCCGGATTAGGAATGCTAATTAGTGGATTTACAACGATGAAAAATGGTGAGGGATTTTTTAAACTCGCAAATGCTACCGATAAAATTAACAGTCTTTTGATGATAACTAAACTTATCACGATTTTTGAACATTACGAATCGGTTGAAAAGGCTGTTGAAAGCTTTAAATAGAATTAAATATTAATCCCGCCTTTAACTCCGAACTTTCTAGTTCGGAGTTTTTTATTTTTAAATCCATTTTTAGAATTTTTTGGAGAGATGATGAGCGTAACCGTATTAGTCGGAAGCCAATGGGGTGACGAGGGTAAAGGAAAAATTGTTGATTTATTAAGCGATCGATATGAAGTTGTTGTCAGATATCAGGGCGGCGCTAACGCCGGTCACACCATTGTAGTTGGCGACAAAAAATATATTTTCCACTTAATTCCTTCCGGAATTTTGCACGAGGGCGTTACTTGTGTGATCGGGAACGGTGTAGTTATCGATCCGAAAGCTTTACTCGATGAAATAAAAATGATCGAAGACCAGAATATTGATATTACAGGCAGGCTACTTATAAGCCAAAATGCTCATCTGATTATGCCTTACCATAAACTATTGGACTCATTGAGTGAGAAAGGCGAGAACAAAATTGGTACAACGGGGCGTGGAATAGGCCCTTGCTATGTTGATAAATATGCCAGAAAAGGTATTAGAATTGTTGATCTTCTCGACCATGAAGGATTGGAAGAAAAAATCAGAACAAATTTGAAAGAAAAAAATGATATTCTCAAAAAGATTCATGAGCACGCAGAATTGAATGTTGATGAGATTATCCAAGAGTATCTTGCATTCGATGAGGCAATCGATAAATACATTACCGATGTGCCAACTTATCTTCACGAAGCTATCAACGGGAATAAATCGATATTAATGGAAGGCGCACAAGGTGCTTTACTTGACGTTGATTTCGGAACTTATCCTTATGTTACCTCGTCAAGCCCGACTTCTGGTGGTGCTTGTACAGGAACGGGAATTCCTCCGACAAAAATTGATAAAGTTTTAGGGATAGTAAAAGCCTATACGACACGTGTCGGCTTAGGTCCTTTCCCAACAGAACTTGAGGACGAAGATGGTCAAAAATTGAGAAAAGTTGGTGCCGAATTCGGAGCGACAACAGGGCGGCCACGTCGATGTGGTTGGTTTGATGCCGCACTTGTCAGATATTCTGCAATGGTTAATGGTATTCAGGAAGCCGCAATTACAAAACTTGACGTATTAAGTGAATTTGACACAATAAAAGTCTGTGTTGATTATGAAATTAACGGTAAAAAATTAAAATCGTTTCCAAACGAAATTTCAAAATTGGCAGCCGTTAGACCAGTTTATGAAACATTACCCGGGTGGAATACTGACATCACAGAAATTCGCGATTATCAAGAGCTTCCGACGGAGACAAAAAACTACCTCGATTTTATAAGCAAACAGTGCGGATTCAAAAATACATTTATTTCTGTCGGACCGAAAAGAGCCCAAACTATAGAAATTTAGAGATATTCCTTTCCCTTTAGTTTTCTTAATTTTAGAATTACTTGAAGAAATTACTAAGGGGAAAATATGTCCGGGAAACCGAACTCAGGTAATATTAAAATTCTGCTATTGTTTTTGGCGCTGATAATTGCTTTCGGAACATTGTATTACACCCAAAGCATAGTGAAAGACTTACAAGAACGACAAAAAAAGTTTGTTGAACTTTACGCAAAAAGCTACGAATATATAATCAGCACTGCTTCCGAAAGTTCTGATTTCACCTTCCTATTTGAAAATATTATAAAACGAATTGATTTCCCGATCATCCTTACGAATGCGGAGAACGTAGTCAATAAATCCCTCGACGGATTTGAAGTAAGCAACCTCGCCTATGATTCAACTAAAACCGATGAGGAATTAATGCAATTTTTCGCCGATAAGATCGAATCATTTGATCGCATTTATACACCAATTGCCGTTGAGTACGGAGGAATTGTACTATCCAAAATTCATTATGGGGATTCGGATTTAATCAACAGTTTAAAGTATTATCCTTTTGTTCAAATTATAATTGCTTTTCTATTTATAATTATCGGTTATGTAAGCTTTAGTTACATAAAAAAAACCGAACAAAGCAACATCTGGGTTGGAATGGCCAAAGAAACCGCTCATCAGCTTGGAACCCCAATCTCGAGTTTGCTGGGATGGACTGAAATCCTGCGTATGAATTTCAAAAGTCCGGATAAGGTTCTGGATGCGACCGAAGAAATGGGGAATGATTTAAGTCGTCTCGAAAAGATCGCGCAACGATTTTCAAAAATAGGTTCTACGCCCAAACTGGTCGAAACCGACCTAAACGAATTATTCGAAAATGTAATTAACTATTTTAAAAGAAGAATTCCCCAAGCAAGAAAAAACGTCGAATTAGTTTATCAATCTGTTCCAAAAACAAATATTCAATTAAATAAAGAGTTATTCGAATGGGTGTTGGAAAATCTGATTAAAAATGCTCTTGACGCCATCGAAAGTAATGAAGGCAAGATTGAATTGATTTTGGAAGAAAAAGCTGATCAGGTAAACATCTATGTTAAAGATAACGGTAAAGGATTAGACTTCAGAAATAGAAAAGACATTTTCCGACCGGGATACTCTACAAAAAAACGGGGTTGGGGTTTAGGTCTTAGCCTCGCCAAAAGAATAGTTGAAGATTACCACAAAGGCAAAATTATTCTGCAAGACTCTGCAATTGGCCGGGGTTCGGTTTTCTTGATCACATTAAAGAAATAGCACAAAAAAAAGTCCGGTACAATTCAGCACCGGACTTTAATTCGTCAATCAAGATTCAATATTTATTTAACCAACATCATCTTCTTAATTTCGGTTCTATCCGGAGTTACAAGCTTGTAATAATAAATGCCACTTGATAATCCGCTTCCGTTAAAATCAACATTGTATATACGACCCGCATCGGCGATTCCATTAAATAATTCTCTAACTTTTTCCCCGAGTGAGTTATAAATAGTTATGACTGTTTTAGTAGGATTTTCAAAACCAAATTTAATCGTTGTTGTCGGATTAAACGGATTCGGATAATTTTGTTCGAGAACAAATCCATCAATCAATTGTTCGAAGGCAATTTCAATTGTCGGACTAAATTCATAAGCACCGTCAAAATCGATTTGTTTTAACCGGTAAAAATACGTTCCGTTTTCATCTAACTCATTAGAATAAGAATAATTTTTTGGCGCATTTGAATTTCCGTGACCTTCAACGAATCCTACAACAGTCCATTCGCTTTTGCTTCCATCTGCGATTGTTGAAGACCTCTCAACCTCAAAACCATAGTTATCAATCTCGGTTGCGGTATTCCAGGATAGCTCAGCAGAGTTTTTCATTAGTTGACCGGTGAAGGAGACTAGTTCAACGGGAACAGCATCACCTTCGCCAATTGCGAACTCACCAAATTGTGAGAATCCGGAAGCAGCAGCAGTATAAGGACCTGAACCATTAATCGTTGCCGAAGTACCAATCCAACCATCTTGTCCAAATCCATCATTTCTTCCGATTTTGATTCCTTCTCCCGGATTATCAAATTCTGCTCCCTCTTGCGAACCATTCCATTGCAAAGTCAAAGCAACATCGGAACCACCACCGGTAGATTCGGAAATTGTCCAATATGCATCAACGGTTGCTGCCTCATGACCTGGAGTGTTTGTGAAATCTGAGCTAACACGAACCGAGAAATTATCAGAAGTACCAGATGTATTATCAAGAATTACGGGATTGTAGAGAGATGCGCTCGGACCAATTGGGAATGTGGTTGCGCCGCCAATACTATTAATTGTAAGGGAATTTGTACTACTCGTAATAATGAAATTAGTTGAATTAGCATTCGATATTGTCACGTTATCCAACGTTAACCCTCCCCCATTTAATTCAATAGTCCCTGATGTTAAAGTTAGAGTACCGTTTGTGAGCGCTTTAGATTCAGATAATTTCAAATCGGTGGAGCTCTGAACTGTTAGTGACGGAGGTGGATTTGTGAGAGACCATTCACCCGCAGTTGTATAATCGCCACCGGTATTATAAATTAGTACACCAGTCGAAGCATGATAAGCCGGTCTTTTTGCATCCGCTACTGCTGTGGGAGTTTCAACGAACCCGTTCGGATCTATTTGAAGAGTTCCATTCACGGTGAATGTTCCATATCTGCATAATATTCCCCTCTGCAAAATCAACTTGGAACCATTATCCACAGTTATATTAAAAAACTTTCTAGATAAACCTGCTCCCGAACTAACGCCGCCTTGAACTTGCGTTTCATCACCGCTTATGACGAGTGAGATATCATTACCACCACCAGCATCTGTCCCAGTAATTGTTCCTGAAGTAACATTAATTACAGCTGAATTTCCGGACATTGTAATAGTTCTGCCAGTGGATGCTCTCATATCCCCCCCACTTACAGTCAAAGTTCCTTCTATATCAATATTTGCATCTAGTGTCCTCGTGCCAGAATTATTTGTAAAATTATAAAA
Source organism: Melioribacteraceae bacterium (assembly GCA_021739765.1). Taxonomy (GTDB): domain Bacteria; phylum Bacteroidota; class Ignavibacteria; order Ignavibacteriales; family Melioribacteraceae; genus JAIPBD01. The sequence continues at coordinate 84,759 of JAIPBD010000011.1, read as the reverse complement.
ATTTGTAGCAACAGTAATAGAAGCATCGCCTGTGGTTGTCACTGTTGAAGTAGATTTTGTGAAAGTGCCTACACTCCATGCTCCAGTAACATTAACACTTGCAGCACCTGTAGCAGTCAATGTATTTAGGCTTATAATACCGGAAGTTATACTTCCTGTTGAAACAGTAATTGCTCCATCTCCTGAAACTGTGTTCGTTCCAGCATTTAGTGTGTTTGAACCAATCGCTAGAGTTTTCCCTGACGCGACCGTGACTGCACCGGTCGAAACCGTAGCAATATCTAAAGTGATGTCATTATTGATATTTATTGGGGTTCCATCAGGTGGAATTGCATCTCCGGCCCAGTTTGTTGCAGTATTCCAGTTTCCATCTGCATCTGTTGATGAGGCAGATTCAACGGTATATGAATAATTGGAACCGCTGTTATTTTCTATTGCTAAAGTTATCAAATCGTGATTTGAGGAGCTCGTTGCGGAAACGGTTGTCGTATAAAAATAATACGTTATGGATGTTCCGGCAGTATTCGCAATTGATGGTATAGATACAGTTCCTGTTGAAGCTGTACTTGTAGAAAAACTGACTTCCGCCACATTATCATCAGATGCAAAACTATCGTTTGAATACCTTACAAACGCCTTCTCTTGAGTCGATTTATTTCCTGACAAAGTAATTGTAAACTCAATTGCCTGCCCAGGATAAACTGTGGCGGATGCAGGAGATATAGGGGAGCTTGCTGCAAAATCTATAGGGTTGTTATCTGTTTCCATAAATACTGCAGATCGATCTGAATATGCAAGACCGTCAATTTGTAAAGTGTAATATCTTCCAGAGGTTGGATTTGTATTAAGTGTACTAGTATTATTTAAACCACTTGCGCCTTCAAAAGTTAATGTAAACTCAGAGTTATAGTCTATTGACGTGTTAAACCATTCATTAAATTGCGAGTCCCACTCAATATAAAATGTGTTATTAGTAGATGATGCTTGGTCAGTTCGAGTAACGATACCAGAGACGGGTTGATCGAGCGTGAAGGTACCATCACCTGCAAAAGCGGGGTTATAATAATAATTAGCTGGTTGAGCAAAAATGCTACCCCAAAACATCAGTGAAATAAGTATTGTAAATATTCTTTTCATCACTCCTCCATAGAGAGTAAAATCTTTGTAATAACGTGTAAAATATTATCGAAAAAAGTAACAAGAATCAATTAGAAATAGTTAAGTCGCAACAATAAATACACCTCAAAAAACCCGATTTTTGAACTTATAGCTCATTTATTTACTATTTTTGCAGAAACAAAAAATGACATATGCCCTTAACGAAAGATTTTCTCAAAAAATACAAAAAACCAGAGTACTTTTTTAACCGCGAACTTAGTTGGTTGGAGTTTAACCGAAGAGTACTAGACGAAGCTTTTAACCCAGAATTACCTCTTCTTGATCGGGTAAAATTCATTTCAATTTTCTTTTCGAACTTGGATGAATTTTATATGATTCGAGTTTCCGGCCTGAAGGAACAGACCCGCGCAAAGGTATTTGAACCCACGATCGATGGAATGACGCCCCAGGAACAGTTAAAAAGAATTGCCCTCGAGGTTGAACCGATGTTATCTAAAATTTTTGATTACTGGAATAATACAATCCTGAAGGAATTCCGGGATAACAATATTTCTTTATGCGGATTGGGTGAGTTATCAAGAAATGAAACCAGAAAATTGAACGATTATTTCAAAAAAGAAATTTATCCCGTACTTACACCGCTTGCATTTGATCCGGGAAGACCTTTCCCGTATCTGTCTAATTTAAGTTTAAGTTATGCTGTTGTAATCGAAAAGAAGAACAAAGAGAAACATTTTGCCAGAGTAAAAATTCCGGCAATATTACCCAGATTAATTAGAATTGACGAATTATTACAAACATCCCGAAGTCGTAAAAACGGGCGGATACGACTAATTTGGATCGATGACATTATTAAAGAAAATCTTAAAATTTTATTCCCCGGTGTAAAAATTCTTGCCGCGTTCAGATTCAGAATCACCAGAAATACTGATCTTGAAATTCAAGAGGACGAAGCGGATGACTTGCTTGAAACGGTTGAAGAAAATATTAAACAGAGAAAATTTGGGTCGTGTGTTCGTCTTGAAGTTGAAAAAGACATGCCCGAATTTATGGTTGCAACTTTAACCGAAAATCTCGAAATAAGTAAGTCCGAGCTACAAATTATTAACGGTCCTCTTGGAATGAGTGACGTTATGCAGCTCTATGGGCTTCCAAAACCTAACTTAAAAGAGAAAAAATTTCTACCACGTGCTCCAAAACTTTTTGATGACGACGAGAGCATTTTTTCAACAATTCGAAAAAAAGATATCCTTTTACATCATCCTTATGACTCTTTTGCACCTGTGATAGACCTTATAAAAAAAGCGTCACAGGATCCCCACGTTCTGGCAATAAAACAAACTTTGTACCGGGTTGGATCTGATTCTCCTATTGTGAAATATTTGATCGAGGCTGCCGAAAGAAAGAAACAAGTTGCGGTCTTGGTAGAATTAAAGGCAAGATTTGACGAGGAGAACAATATTTTCTGGGCAAGGGAACTTGAAAAGGCCGGTGTTCACGTGGTTTATGGATTGGTTGGACTAAAAACTCATTCAAAAATGACGTTAATTGTTCGAAAGGAAAGCCAAGGAGTTAAAAGGTATGTTCATCTTGGAACGGGTAATTACAATCAATCTACAGCCAAACTTTATACTGATCATGGATTATTAACTGACGATGAAGATTTATGCGCGGATGTTTCGGAAATATTTAATTTCTTAACGGGTTATTCCGAACAGATGAATTATCGAAAATTGCTGGTCGCTCCCCTCAATATCCGCTCGAAAATGATTGAACTTATTCAACGTGAAATTCGACTGGCTAAAAAAGGAGTTTCCGGACATTTAATATTTAAAACAAATTCACTTGTTGATCCGACTTTAATTACTGCCTTATACGAAGCCTCGCGGCATAATGTAAAAATTGATTTAATAGTTCGCGGAATCTGTTGTCTTATTCCGGGATTGAAAGGAATAAGCGAAAATATTCAAGTTATTAGTATTGTCGGTAGATTTTTAGAGCATAGCCGAATTTATTATTTCCGGAATGGTGGAAAAGAAGAAATTTACATGGGAAGTGCTGATCTTATGCCTCGCAATCTTGATCGAAGAGTCGAGACAATATTCCCCATCGAAGACAAAGATTTGTTGAAGGAAGTCAAAGAAACAGTATTGGATATTTCACTCAAAGATAATACCAAATCAAGGGTGCTATTGCCGAGTGGTTCCTACAAACCGGTTAATACGCGAAAAACTGAAGAATCTATTAATTTGCAGGAATGGCTCATGCATTATTCGACTGTTGTTAAAAAAGATGATGAAGGCGTGAGTGTTTCAAACAAAAATCCGTAAAACAATCAGAAAATTGTTGTTGAACCGGAGTTATGCATCAGAACACCATAAAGAAATAATAGGATTATTAATTACGCCGTCATTTATGGCGTCGATTCTTCAAAGAGAATGCACCATAGTCTTGAACCAAATTACCTTTTGGGTTAAAACCCGATACAATAGTTTTTCCATTACTAACGGCGCTGAAGCGCCGCGCTATAAATAAAAAAGTCCAACTTTTAAGAACTAAAGGTAATTCTAGAAAAGTTGGACTTTTTATTAGTATTGTTTGGGTGAATTCAGTCCCCGTTAACGCTAAATCCCATGTAAATTGTTCTCGGTGCCGCAGGACCGTAGATATAGTTTGAATCTCGATTTTTCCCAATATCAAAATCGTTTTGGTATTGATTGAAGATATTTTTTACTCCTAAAAAGACATTTAGATTTTCAAAGAGTTCAAAAGCTTTTAATTTATAAGAAATTTTTAGACCTTGTTCAAGAAACGGCTTTGTAATTACAAGTTCATCAGCTAAATTACCCGGAGCTCCGGCTACATGAGGAACGTACATCGCCCCCGTGAATAATCCGGAAAGACTTATAGTATAATAATCATAGATTTTGTAATCTAAAGAATAGAATCCATAAATATTTGGTGATTTAAGAAATTCCTTTGTTCCGTCAAGCTCATTTGACCAGTACACTTTATTCTCAAATAATGAACGTTGCCAAGTTAATCCTAAATCCAAATCAACTTGATTATTAAAATTCATTCTGGCATTTGCCGATAATCCAAGTACAGTGGCGTTTCCACCATTTTTTCGCATCAAAATTGTGTTTTGCGGATCTTCCGGATCGGCACCAAAATCCTCGAGAATAAATGTGTTTTTTAAGTTTGTGTAGAAAGACTCAAGTGTCCAGCCCCAGATCAAATTATTCATTGCATCATTATAATCGAGCGAAAAAGAGTAACTGACCGAACTTTCCTTAATAAGATTTTCATCTATTCTGATATACGAAATTCCACCACCCGAAAACGCGATATGCATATCGGCGTCAAAAGCCTGAGGTGCCCTAAAACCGGTGGAGAATGAAGCCCGTAGTTGGAGCTCGGGTTTAATAAATACAAGGAAATTGAGTCTTGGGCTTACGACTAAATCATCCAATGCGCTGTGTTTATCAACTCTTGCTCCGAATAAAAAATTAAAATCACCAAACAATAATTCATTCTGAATAAACAATCCGTATTGTTGAGTGTGCTGATCGATTAAATAATTATAACCGGGAATTTCATCAAGCACATCGTCAACAATCGACTCAACTCCGGCTGTTAAAGTAAGAGATTTACCAACAAATGGATTTGAGATCTCCTTTGTAATCTGAGCACCTGAAACCAATGTATAAGCATCGGTTGTTCCGTAAGCATCGGCGCCGCCAATTCCGGTGTAATGCAAACGGTCGGTAAATTGACCGGAAACATACAAAGAAAGATCAGCATTTAAGGAGAGAATAGATTTCTCAAAAGTTATTCCCCCGCCAAAAATATTGTGGACTCTATCCTCCGATTGATCTGTTTGGTGGGGCGGTAAACCATTTTTGTTTCCGCCTCTTCTTTTTTCATAAATCATGTGGGCATCAATTGTAAGTTTGCTAAAATCGCTTAGTTTTAAAAACGAATTCAGCCCGAAGGAATTACTGTTTATCAATGGAATTTCTGAGAAACCGTCGCCATTGGCATCATATTCATCCCTTTTCTTCAGTAATCCAAAAAATGAAATTCCGGACGAACGATTCCCGTTGACAAAACTCGAATTAATTTGGAGAGATTGTTCACCTGCCGATCCATCAATACTGGAATTATTTAGTTTTAACTCATAACCGCTAATTAAAGGTTCTCTAGTAATTACATTAATAGTTCCCCCGACCGAGCTTGATCCGAATATCGCTGAACCACCTCCGCGTAAAATTTCGATTCGATCTACCATATTGGTTGGAATCTGATCTAAACCATAAAGACTGTTTAAGGAAGAAAATATCGGGCGGCTGTTAATCAATATTTGTGAGTATGCTCCTCCCAATCCATTTAATCTGACTTGCGAAAAGTTACAAGTCTGGCAATCGATTTCAACACGAACCGAAGGCAAATAGTTTAGCCCCTCCGAAAGATTCAATGAATTGGTTTGAGTAAATTTTCGATGATCAATCACTCCAATTATTGAAGGATTTTCTGAACGATTTCTTTCGGTTCTGGTACCGGTAACATAAATCGGATCCAATTCAAGATCGATTTTTTTCAGAACTACGGTAAAATCGGAATAATCCTTTTCTTCTAAAAATATCGTTTCTGAATATTTTTCGAATCCGATAAAACTGACTTCTAAAGTGAACATTTTTCTGTTTAATTTGACAAAATTAAAATCTCCATCATTATCAGAAGTCGTTCCGATTTCGAATTCCCTGATATAAATATTAGCTCCTACAATGGGTCTGTTATTTTCATCTGTAATTCTTCCACTGAAATCTTCGAAAGATTGCGCCTGAATAAAACTGGAAATCACAAAGATCAAACAGATAAATTGAGTCTTCTTTTTAATGGGATAAAACATCTCTTTATATTCCAAATTTTTTATGAAAATAAATACCAAAGTTGGGCAACAAAGAAACAGACTACAACACCCATTACAACGGGAAGAAGAGTAGAAACCGCGGTCCATTTTATACTTCCGGTTTCTTTATAAATTGTGTAAATCGTTGTTGAACACGGATTGTGGAGCAGACTAAAAAGCATCAAATTGATTCCAGTTAACATCGTCCAACCTCCGGCGGCTAATATTCCCGAAGTATCCGAAATGGAATCCAACTCAAACATAACGCCTGTCCCTTCGCCTAAACCGGACATTCCGGTAACAAGAACAGTCAGCATTAAAATCGTGGGAATAACTATTTCATTCGCGGGAATTGCAATAATATAAGCGAGCAAGATTACGCCGTTTAATCCGAGAAGTAATCCGAATGGATTGCTCCATGAAATAAAATGTTCGGCAATACTTACTCCCGCAATATCGATATTTGCTGTAAGCCAGATCACTACGCCGGCGGGAATCGCAAAAACAATCGCGCGCCATAACACAAATATGGTTCTATCAATTAATGATGTGTACAAGGTTTGCATTATTCTTGGCGGACGATAAGGCGGCAGCTCCAAACTGAAAGTCGAGGCTTCTCCTTTTAGTACCGACCTTGATAATCCCCATGAAACCAAAAGACTAAAAACAATACCGAGCAAAGCAATAAAAACGACAGCACCCGCGGAAAGCAATCCCGCAAGATGAGCCGGAGCGGCAGCGCCGATAAAAATTGTCGCGATCAATATTTGAGTAGGCCATCTTCCGTTACACAGCGAAAAATTATTTGTGATTATGGCGATCAGTCTCTCTCTCGGAGAATCGATAATTCTGGTAGAAATTATTCCGGCTGCATTGCACCCAAATCCCATCGTCATCGATAGCGCTTGTTTTCCATGCGCTCCCGCTTTTCGAAAAAGATTATCCAAGTTAAAAGCTACCCGAGGGAGATAACCGAAATCTTCGAGCAAGGTAAACATCGGGAAAAAAATTGCCATCGGAGGCAACATCACCGCAATAACCCAAGCCATTGCAAGATACGCTCCGTCGAATATCAATCCGCTTAGCCAAGCCGGAAAACCGATGCTCATAGCGGTTTCTTTCAGAAAAGGTTGTCCGAGATCTACTAAAAGCCAAGCTAAAAATCCCGAAGGATAGTTTGCGCCGACGATCGTAATCCAAAAAACTATTGCCAGCATCAGAAACATTAATGGAAATCCCAACCACCTGCTCGTTATCAAACGATCGATAACTCGATCAATCACGAAGCTATTTTCTTCTTCATTTTTGATCAATGCTCTCGACGCGATCTTTGACGCATCAGCATAAATTGATTCCATAATCGTATCGTGTAGATTATCTCCAATTTCCCAACGCAATGCATTCGCCTCAACCAACAAATTTTTACGCGACATCAATTGTCTCCTTTCTCTCTTCCCGCACCGATTGAATCATTTCGTAGTTACTCTTTAAATCACCAAGATCACCGTTTTTCAATGCGTCAATTATTTTTTGATCACCCTCCAGAAGCCGCAATGCCACCCATTTAGGATTAGGAAGGTTTGGGAATTCTTTATGGATTTTATCCGAAAGATCATTAATCGCTTTATCAATTTTCCTTGAATTTCCTGTAACTCTATGTGGTTTGCAGATATATTTTCCGGATGAGACTTCTTCTATCTTTGAGATCAATTCTTGCATTCCCACATTTGTCCGGGCAGCGGTCGCTATTACCGGTACTCCTAAATCCTTGGAGAGAGTTCTTGTATCAATTTCGATATTGTTTCGACTAGCCTCATCAATAAGATTTAAACATACAATTGCTCGATCTGTAATTTCAAGTACTTGAAGAACGAGGTTCAAATTTCTTTCCAAACGGGTAGCGTCGACTACAATTACGGTTACGTCCGGTTGCCCGAATAAAATAAAATCACGCGCGACTTCTTCATCGGTGCTTGTAGAAAGAAGCGAATAAGTTCCGGGCAAATCTACAATCTTGAATTTTGAATCGTTATACGAAAAAGCGCCTTCCGCCCGAGTAACGGTTTTCCCCGGCCAATTTCCTGTATGCTGTCTTAATCCCGTAAGACTGTTAAAGACCGTACTTTTGCCTGTATTTGGGTTTCCCGCTAACGCAACCACATAATCATGATCGGTCATATCAATGCCGAGCTTTTTAAGATTTCCGGTATTGTGAATCGGGCAATCAGCACAATTATGATCTACTTTTTGAACACTCATTTAAATTCCATTTTAATTCTGTGATATTCCTTCGATAAAAATTTGAGATGCTTGGTCGTTTCGTAACGCGATTGACGCACCCCGAATATTGTACGCGGTAGGATTTCCGGACGGACTTTTAATCGCGATCGAAACCCTTGCACCCGGGACAATCCCGAGATCCATCAATCTTCTTCTCTGTAAACCTCTGCATGATCTCGAAATTCCAATAACCCGCGCTTTTTCATTTTTGGAAAGAGAAAGCAAGTTTCTAAAATTTTCCTGTATTTTTTCATCTTTCCTAATTTTTCGAATACTAATATTTGACGCAAAAACCGGAGCCAGAACTTTTTCATCTCCTTCGGCTTCAAAAACTATTTTTTCACTGCTCACTTGAATTACTTTTATTTGCATTCCGGGATTAAGTCCGAGTGCTAAAATTTGGGAATACGCGGATGAAGGTTCATCTTCAATGTGAGTAATTGTCGCAATTTCATTTGCTTTAAGGGAATTCAAATGAAGGTCTTCGAATTGAGGAATTTCTCCCTTCCGGTTTGGAATCGGATCACCATGCGGATCTTTAATTGGATTTCCCATTTGTACCGCCAGTTCATTTGCCCTCTCCTCCGTAAGTTCATGTTCCTTGCTTTCAGCTTCGTCATGCCAATCAGCAGGATTAACACCGGTTTCGTCCGCTAAATATTTTTCCCAAAGTCTGTGTATTCTGATCACTTTAAGTGCGTAAGATCGACCGTGCTCGGTAAGATTTATTAATCTTTCACTGCTAGTAATCAACTTGTGAGATTGCAAACTTTTAACAACATCAAGTGCGTTGTTCGAACTAATTTCAAGATTTCCGGCAATGCTCTGAACAGTACAATTGATATTTTTGTACTCACAATCGTAGATGTATTTTAGTGCATCTTCGATGAGCACCTTCTCCGATATGTTTTTTGATTTTTTCCAGCGGAAATAAAATCCTTTGCTTGGGAAAAACAGAAAGGTGAAAATGACCAGAATGGCAGAGCCAATCATCAAAGCTAAAATCGGGTCGCCCATTATAATATCTCCTCGGCAACAAAAATTTGTTCGGCAACTTTTTCACTCAAGGAATAAGTTGCATCGGCAAGTTTAATTGTTATCGAATTATCAAAAGACAATCTGTCACTTAAAAAGAGCGAAGAACTTAATACCAATCCAATCTTCAATAAATAAGCCATAAGTTCGTTGTCGGAATCATTAACTCGAACTATCGAGTAACTATTTCCAACCTCACAATCAGTTAGCGGAATACTTTTCGGTATTTTGGGCAATATTCCGTTTCTTTGTGGAATGGGCGATCCGTGAGGATCAAATTTAGGAAACCCCAGATACTCATCGATTTTATCTATTAACGAATCCGAAGTGGAATGTTCCAGTTTCTCCGCTTCGTCATGTACTTCATCCCAAGACAATCCAAGAACCTCAATCAGAAATAATTCCCACAATCTGTGGCGTCTTAAAATTTGCATAGCCACCTTTTCACCGCTCCGGGTCAGATTCATTCCCTTATATTTTGAATAATCTAAATAACCTTCCATCGCGAGTTTTTTGGCCATTTCACTTATCGCGGAATTGGTTACTTCCAATTTATTCGCAATTTTGGAAGTAGTTACAGGTAGTCCGTCTTCATTATGGAAATTGAAAATGGTTTTGATGTAATCCTCTTTTGAAATTGTCGGCATCGGTATTCTGTTTTATTTTTTGATGAGACAAAGTTAAGCATGCTTAACATCATAATCAAGGCTATTTAATTATTTTATTAAGTTGCTTTGTTAACCTTCAAGTTGAAATTCCATCATATCGGATTGGTTATCGATATAAAAATCAATAATTTTGTGTAATAAATCAGAAAGGAAATGTAATGGCTGAAATTACTCCTAATGCAGTATTGAAAGCATTAAAAAATGTTGATGACCCGGATTTGAAAAAGGATTTGGTAACTCTTAATATGATACAGGATATTAAAATTGATGGAAAAAATATCAGTTTTAATGTTGTTCTAACAACCCCCGCTTGCCCTCTAAAAGATAAAATTAAGTCTGATTGTCTCGAAGCAATTCGATCGGAAATACCTGATGTCGCGGATATAAATATAAATATGACTTCAAATGTGAGTTCTGCCGGTAGCGGTAAATCCGGTGGAATATTACCCGGCGTTAAAAACACAATAGCAGTTGCGAGTGGAAAAGGCGGAGTTGGTAAAAGTACAATTGCCGTAAATCTCGCGGTCGCACTTGCACATCAAGGAGCAAAAGTCGGATTGATCGATGCTGATATTTATGGCCCCAGTATTCCGATGATGCTCGGAATTAAAGAAAAGCCCAAAATGTATCAAGATCCGACAACAAAAAAACTTATGCCGGTTGAAAGTTATGGTGTAAAACTTATGTCGATAGGATTTTTGATTGAAGATAATCAAGCGATGATTTGGCGCGGTCCTATGGCCAGTGGAGCGGTAAAACAATTCATGACTGATGTTGACTGGGGCGAGTTAGATTATTTGATTTTTGATTTACCTCCGGGAACCGGAGATATTCAATTAACTTTGGTTCAAACTATTCCTTTAACAGGTTCGGTTATTGTTACAACACCTCAGGAAGTGTCATTAATAGATGCTAAAAAAGGTGTAAAAATGTTTGAAAGAGTAAATGTTCCGGTTTTTGGAATAATCGAAAATATGAGTTATTTCATTGCACCTGACACCGGAAAGAGATATACGATTTTTGGACAAGATGGTGGAAGCAGATTAGCCGATGAAATGGGAACCGAATTTTTGGGCGGAATGCCTATTGATCCTCGGATTTGCGAAAGTGGTGATTCCGGTCGACCGATAATACACGCTTTACCGGATTCCGAACACGCAAATAAAATTATTGAAATTGCTCAAAATCTTGCTGCTCAAATAAGTATAAGCAACATGAATAAATCATCGCAGAAAGTAGAAATTCAGTTAGATTAACTGTAAAAATCGGAGAAAAAATGAGCAATATTCTTAATGAAAAAGTAGAAAAAGCTCTTGATACAATCAGACCATATTTAAAAGCCGACGGTGGCGATGTTGAACTTGTTCAAGTTACCGAGTCGGGAATTGTTGAAGTAAAATTAACGGGCGCTTGTGTTGGCTGCCCGATGTCACAAATGACTTTAAGAGCCGGGGTGGAACGGGCTCTGATTAGGGAAGTTCCGGGAATACGAAGAGTTGAAGCTGTTAATTAACCAAATGGAGAAGTAATGAGAAAAAAAGTAATCGCCGGAAACTGGAAAATGAATAACGATCTTTCCGGAGCAGTAGAATTGATTTCCGGAATCAAAGGAAATTATGAACCGTCGGAAAATGTAAAAGCAATAATTTGTCCGCCTTTTATTTCATTGGAAACCGCTGCGGAATTATTAAAAGGAACTGATATTTCACTTGGCGCCCAAAATATGTCTGAAGAGGATGGTGGTGCTTTTACCGGAGAAATTAGCCATTCAATGCTAAAATCGGTCGGATGCGAATATGTAATTTTGGGTCACTCGGAGCGCAGAACTATTTATAATGAGTCGGATGAATTAATTAATAAAAAAATTCATAAAGCACTTGAAACCGGATTAAAACCAATTTTCTGTATCGGCGAAAGTCTGGAACAAAGAGAATCGGGAGTTACGAACGATGTAGTTTCCGAGCAAGTGAAAAAGGGATTAGACGGAGTTTCGGAAGAAGCTCTCGAAAATGTGATTATTGCTTATGAGCCGATTTGGGCGATTGGAACCGGTAAAACTGCAAGTCCACAACAAGCCCAGGATGTGCATGAAACAATCAGAAACTTAATTGGAGAATTATATTCCGATTCAGCCGCATCGAAAATTATCATTCAATACGGTGGAAGCGTAAAACCGGATAATGCATTAGAACTCCTTTCCCAAAAAGATATTGACGGTGCATTGGTTGGCGGCGCATGCTTAAAAGCAGAATCATTTGCTGCAATTATTAATGCCGGCAAATAGTGCAGTACAAAGTATTTATGGAGGCTGAGTTAAACAAGCCTCCATTTTCAAAACCGATTATCCTCGGCGAACTGCTTAAAGATTAAATTGATTTCCCCTCGTTTCTGTAGTATATTTAGGGTCTTTAATTTTTTTATTTTACACAAGAAATGACCAAAACTATTCTACTGTTTTTCTTAGTATTTTTATTAAATACAGCAATTTTTCCTCAAATAAAAATCACCGAAGTTTCACCGGAATTAATCTCGATTGAGCAGCCTGATTCATACAGCGGATCAATAAGAAAGGTAGAGATGTTATCCGAAAATTGGAGTGTTTTTGAGAGCGATAATCCTCAATCGAAAGTTAAAGTTACAATACCAAACTTTTTTGAAGGAGTTGATGAACTGGTTTATCAGACAAAGTTTGATTTGTCAGAATCTGATATAGCGCAAAATAATATCGTTGTCAAATTTTTGGGTATAAGTTACTCCGCCGATATCTTAATTAATGATCAACGCATCCACAGACATAACAACGGATTGCTGCCTTTTGAAGTATTGATACCTTCTGATCTGTTAAAATTCAGTCAACCAAACATATTAACGATATATGTTTCTTATTCACCGGATGACCTTTCGACGATACCCCTAAAAGGTTCCTTTCTTAAATCAAAAGAAGTGGGAGGTGTGTTACGAGAGGTAAGTCTAAATTTCATCCCTAAAAATTATCTTAACAATCTTGACCTTTCGTTCGAACTGAATAATCAATTCAGTTCCGCTAAATTTACTCTTAGTGGCGAAACAGTTTTTTCTTCTGATGATGATGTGGTGAATATTAGTGATTATTCGGTTTTAATAGAGTTGTTTAGAAGTGATATTGAAAATCCGGTTCTTAGCGTTACCGGATCGCTTGATAGTCTAAACGCTAGTTTGGCAAATTTCACATCTGTTTTTGAACTTAAAAATCCGGCACTTTGGGCCCCTGAAGTTCCGAACAGATATATGATCAAAACAAAACTCCTCAAACAATCCGAGCTTGTTGATGAAATTCTCACTGAAAAAAGTTTGTATAAAACAACTAATGAGTCAGGGCGAGTTTTATTCAACAATTACGAAACGGTCTTTTTCGGCACGATTTACCAGGATTGGAGTGAAAGTATAAATCCCCTATTTTCATTAAAAACCGGTAAACAATATATTCGAGTTTTGAAAGAACTCGGGTTTAATTCCATCCGTTTTAAAAACAATTTACCGCACCCGGCTTTTTTGAAGTTGTGCGAATCAGAAGGAATTTATTGTTTTATAGATATTCCTTTAAATAATGCTTCCAAAAAAGTTTTTGAAGGTGATAATTTTAATGAAAGAATTGATCAATTCGTTGATGAATTTATCAATTCCTATAATAATTCCAATTCGGTAATCGGATTTGGTGTTGGATCGGGATTTGTCGGAAATCAAACAGAATTGCAGTTCGTCAGTCGTATTGCTAACAAAATTAAAAACAAAAGTAATAAGTTGGTTTACGGCTCATTCTATGGTTTTAATTTCTTCTCGGATGAAAATCTTGATTGGATCGGTGCCGAACTCTATTCTCAAAATCCAGCTGACTTTTCAGAAAGTATTGCGCGGCTGCAGAACGATGAACGTTTGAGGAATTACTTTTTCAGCGAAATCGTATACCCAACATTTGAAGGTCATAAAAACGGTTATTCAAATAAATATTCAAATGAGGCTCAAGCTAAATATTTCAATGATGTATTTAACTTTGCGAGGGACAATAAACTTCGTGGGATATTTATCAACTCGCTTACTGATTTTCAAGCAACGGGCAATAGGATGTTTACAGGCTATTCTGAATCTGATGAAATTCGGGTTGGCATTATTCCCTCACTATCAAATACAAATACACTCTCCTTTAAAGTCATCCAATCAAAGACTAAAAAGGGAGAAAAAGTATCTGTTCCGATTGGAAGGAAAGAGGATGAATCTCCTTTGTTGTTTATAATTATCGGATTAGTGCTTTCTATTTTAATGACCATAATTATTAATTCGAAAAGAAAGTTCAGAGAGGATGCAACACGGGCTTTGATAAGACCTTATAATTTCTTTGCAGATATTCGTGACCAAAGAATAATAACGGATTTACATACAAATTTTTTACTGATAATTGTCGCTGGTACTATTTCACTGCTAATTACCAACTTACTCTTTTTCTTCAGATCAAATTTGTTGTTAGAAAAAATTCTTCTTTCTTTTGATAGTGTTGCGCTGATAAATACATTTTCATATCTGGCGTATCACCCTACAAATGCCTTTTTATGGATTTTACTGGCCTGTATTATATTCCCATTACTGCTTACGCTTATCATTAAGGCAACTTCCGGATTCGTAAAAAATCGTGTAGTATTTGCAAGTGTTTACTCTGTTGTTACTTGGTCGTTTCTGCCATTTATCCTATTACTTCCGCTCCTTTTAGTTTTGTATAAAGTATTGGAAGCCAACACTATCAATTATTACATATATGCGGGTATTGCTTTATTTATTATTTGGTTATTCAAAAGACTCTTCAAAGGCATTTATGTAATATTTGATGTAAATCCTTGGCAAGTTTATTTATCGAGCATTATAATATTCGTAGTCGTTATTGGCGGAGGACTGCTGTATTTTGAATTAACAGAGTCCACGATCTCCAACATTCTACATTCAATTAAACAATATCAGATTCTTCAGGCGGGGGTTTAATTGTATCTATCAAAATTAGAGATACAAGGATTTAAGTCTTTTGCAAATAAAACTGCAATCAATTTTACACGCGGTATAACAGGAATTGTTGGGCCGAATGGTTGCGGGAAAACTAACATTGTGGATGCGTTACGCTGGAGTCTTGGTGAGCAAAAAAGTTCTACCCTTCGAAGCGATAAAATGGAAAATGTTATTTTTAACGGAACGAAGGATAGAAAACCAATGGGGATGTCCGAAGTTTCGCTCTCACTTGTAAATGATCAGGGTCTCCTTCCAACCGAATACGATGAAATTACAATTACCCGCAGAATTTTTCGCTCCGGCGAAAGCGAATATCTTCTAAATAAAAATCTATGCAGGCTGAAAGATATTACCAGTCTTTTCATGGATACCGGAATGGGCACCAATGCTTATTCGGTTATCGAATTAAAAATGGTCGAAACAATATTAAGCAACCGTGCGGATGAACGACGAGTTATGTTCGAAGAAGCTGCCGGTGTTAATAAATATAAATTGCGAAGGCGGCTTTCTCTAAAAAAATTAGATGAAGTAAAAGGTGATTTAACACGTGTAAACGATATAGTTTCCGAAGTTGATAAAACTGTGCGGTCGTTGGAACGACAAGCAAAAAAAGCCGATAAGTACAACCAACTTAATAGTGTATTAAGGGAAAAAGAGATTGATTTAAGTGAGCGCGAATACGCGAAACTCACAAAACGAATATCTGAACTGGAAGAAAGTAAAAGTGAACTTCTTGTCCGTAAAGGAAATATCGACAAAGAAATTAGAGAAATTGAGAATGAACTTTTGGTTTTTAACGGAAAAATTGAAACGATCGAAATAGAGTTGAAAGACAAAAGAAGTGAAGTTGCCGATCTGACAAATGATATCTTCAACCTGCAAAAAAATATTTCAGTTGCTGAAGAAAAAATCAATTCACTCAATCAAAACAAAGATCGCTACAGAAATGAAATTGATGAACTTCATGTTAAACAAATAAATATTCGCGAAGATGTTAAGAATAAACGGGAAAAAATAGTTGAACTTCAAAGTGAAATAGAGTTAAAACAACAAGATCTTGAAAATGAAGAAAGTTCATTAACCGAGAAAAAAGTAACTGTTGAAGAAAAGCGTGAATTAGTTAAAGCTCAGAACACAAAACTGAATGAACTGCAAAAAGAGATTACAAAAAAAGAGAACGAAATCTCGAACGTTCAACAGCAATTAAAAAGACTTAATGATTCAATCGAATCCAATAATGAAAGAATTGCGGTAATAACGAACAATATCGCAAAAACAGTCGGTTACCTCGAAGAGTTGGCGAATGAAAAGGAAGAGGCGGAAAACAGATTGGCTGAATCTGAAAATCTCCTAGCCAATCAGCAAAAAGAAAAAGATACGATTGAAAAACAAATCCAATCATTCAGAGATAAAGAACTTGAATCTAAATCCGTTATAAGCAACCTCAAAAATAAAATTGAATTTCTCGAAACACTGCTTACCAATCTTGAAGGAGTATCTTCAGGCTCAAAAGATTTAGTGGAAAATAAAGAATGGTCGGAAGGCGAGAAAACTTTTCTTGCCGATGTTGGAAATGCTGAGGATAAATACCGTTTCGCTCTTGATGCCGCCTTAAAACATGTTTTGAATAATCTGCTCATCGAAAACTTTGAGGAATTATCGAAAGCTGTTGAACACCTTAAAAACCACGAACTGGGCAAGGCCTCTTTTTATCTTTTAAATAAAAATGGTTCACAAACGACGACTTGGATTGATAAGCTCTATAATTATTCGCTGCGAAGGAAGATTACAAAGTTAAGGCAAGAAAATAAATTTATCGGATTCGCTCACGAATTTGTTAAAACCGATAAAAAGTGGAAAAATTATTTCGAAAGTATTCTAAATTTTACCGGCGTTACAGAGTCACTTGATGATGCGATTTCACTCAAGAAAAAATACCCGGGATTCAGTTTTACTACTTTGGAAGGCGATTTAATTTCACGTGATGGGATTATCGAAGCAGGTTCGTTGCCAAAAGCGGATGAAACAGTGCTTGGCCGAAAACAGCTTCTCGAAAATCTGAAAGCTGAATTACCAAAATATCAAGAGCACCTTAATAAAGTGCAAGCCGACATTTCCAATGCTGAGCACGCATTATCAAAAATTGACTTAAAAAGTATTCAGGAGCAGAATAAGATTCTTCTGAATGACATAACCGCTTTAGAAAAACAGATTTCTCAATTTGAATTTGAAAAGAAAAAATCAGATGAAGAAGTTGAAAAACTTCAAGTAGAAATTAAAACCGCTGCCGAAAAAGCAAATCAAACCGATAATGATTTTTCATCGGCTAATTCTGAATTGGAAGAGAAAGATTCTGTATTTAATTCCGAACAAGAAAAGTTGGATGAATTAGAAGCGGAATTAATCGAAAGTGAAGAGAAATTTAACAACGCGCAACGCGATCTGAATGCGAAAAAGGTTGATATTGAAAGAGCGCACGGACAGCTTGTTAATACAAAAAATGAAATTACTCGAGCTGAAGAGAATGCCGAAAGTATTAGTGATACGATTGAAAGAAGAGAATACGATATTCGCGATTCCGAGAATCAGATTATTACAGTAAGCCGCGATCTTGACCATGACCAAATTGAATTCGACAATTTGAGCGGAGAGAAAGAAAAACTGGTTGAACAAGAAGCGCAAATCGAAAGACAATTAAGATCCATTCGAGAAGAAGCCTCGGAGTTACAAGGCAAACTAAATGATATTAGAAATGAACGCCAATCAATCGCTGATTCTATTCATGATTTCGATATTCAAAGCAATAAAATTACTCTCACTATCGAAAATTTGATCGAACATATTGAAGAATCTTATTCCCTTCAACTGGAAATAAAAGATTTTGAAGATATGGACGAATTTCCCTTTCAAGAAAGAAAGGCGGAAGTTCATGAACTAAAACAAAAACTTAAAGGACTCGGGCCGATTAACTTGCTCGCATATTCTGAATACGAAGAAGAAAAAGAAAGACTTGACTTCTTGCTCCAACAACGGGATGATTTAATAAATTCTGAAAAGGACTTAATCGCTACAATTCATGAAATTAACACAACCGCAAAGGACCTTTTTATTAATACCTTTCATGAGATTAGAGATAACTTTAAAGTTATTTTTCAAACTCTATTTAATCCCGGTGATGAAGCAGATTTGATTCTACAGGAAGGTGTTGATCCTCTTGAGGCAAAAGTTGAAATTATCGCGAAGCCGAAAGGTAAACGTCCGACCAGTATTGAATTGCTTTCCGGGGGTGAGAAAACTCTTACGGCAACAGCTTTGTTGTTCGCGATTTATCTGGTTAAGCCCAGTCCATTTTGCGTTTTGGATGAAGTTGACGCACCTTTGGACGACGCGAATGTCGACCGATTTACAAAACTTTTAAAGGAGTTCAGCGGTAAAACTCAGTTCATTATCGTCACTCATAATAAAAGAACTATGGAAGCGGCTGAAAATATGTATGGAGTTACAATGCAAGACGAAGGAGTTTCCAAAATTGCATCAGTTCAATTCACCGAAGATTTACCGGTTGACTAATGTTTCCAGATAAAGTAACCGACATAAATTTTAAGATTTTTATTGATTTTGATGGTACCATAACAAAAACCGATGTTGGTGAAGCAATGTTTTTGGAATATGGTGACCCACAAAAAGCTCAAGAAATAATTAAGGAATGGATCGATAATAAAATTACATCGGTGCAGACTTGGCAACAATTATGCGAAACCATTGAATCACTCGATTTGAATTTATTCGATAATTTTATTTCAAATATCGAGATTGATAAGTCGTTTATTCCGTTCGTCAATTATTGCAGAAATGCGAACATCGAACTTAAAATATTAAGTGATGGATTAGATTATTATATAAGCAGAATCCTTAAACAAAACGGTTTGAGTGAAATACAGTTTTTTTCAAATTCCGTCAGTTTTGGAGAGAATAATAAACCGGTTCCATCGTTCCCGCACACGGATGAAGAGTGTCCTAAATGCGCGAATTGTAAAAGGAATCATATAATTAACGGCAGCAGTGATGAAGACGTTACTATTTATATTGGGGATGGATTCAGCGACACTTGCCCGGCTCAATATTGTGACTTTATTTTCGCAAAACACTCATTGCTGAAATATTGTGAACAAAACAGAATTTCCTATTACCCGTATAATACTTTTGATGATGTGCTGAAAGTATTGATTGAATTAAGTAAGAAAAAACGGATTAAAAAACGACATCAAGCTTCATTAAAAAGGCGTGATGTTTATCTACAAGGTTAATAAATGAAAAAGCAAGTAACTAAATTTTTTAAATATAGAAGTTATACACCCGTTCCCTTTGTAATTTTGATGTTGATCTTTCAAAAAGCATCCGTAGAAAGTATGCTAATTGGATTAACAATCGCACTGATTGGTGAAGGATTTAGGTTTTGGGGTGTCGCGTACGCGGGAAGCGAAACACGAACTACCGGAGCAGTGGGCGGTACATTTTTAGTTGTTTCCGGTGCCTTCGGTTACACAAGAAACCCTCTCTATCTTGGGAATATTCTGCTTTATGTTGGTGTTGGCGTTATGTCCTTTGCGTTATTTCCATATTTACAAATTGCGGCTTTGTTGTTTTTCTACTTCCAATATCGGGTAATTATAGCCGAAGAGGAGGCGTATCTGCAAAAAACATTTGGTGAACATTATTCTGATTATAAAAAGTCGGTCCCGAGGTTTTTACCAAAATTTAGCAGATATAAAAATGATGAAATAGAACAACCCAAATTGAATTTGAAAGCCGCGGTAAAATCTGAAACACGTACACTTCAAGCATTTGGATTTATAGTAACAATTTTATTCGCACTATTTTTATTTGTGAATTGAACAAAGAATATTTGATAATCGCGGGTGAATCCTCGGGTGATTTACACGGCTCGGCATTAATGAAAGAAATGCTCGATCAAAACAAAGATCTTTCTTTTTTTGGAGTCGGAGGAAATAATATGATAGATGCGGGGCTGACTAACATCTATCACAACAAAGACTTAGCTTTTTTGGGATTCGCCGAAGTTGTTAAACACATACCTTTTATTAAAAAGGTACAAAAAGAAATTATTGAAGAATGCAAAAAAAGGAAGATTACTTCAGCGATTTTGATCGATTATCCCGGATTTAATCTTGGATTAGCTAAAAAGTTACATAAGATCGGTGTGAAAATATTTTATTACATCTCACCTCAGATTTGGGCTTGGGGTGGAAAAAGAATTCACAAAATCAAAAAGCTCGTTGACAAAATGATTGTCGTTTTCCCATTCGAAAAGGAACTCTACGAAAATGCTGGGGTTGATGTTGAATTTGTTGGACATCCGTTAATCGAAAGAATAAACGAGTATAAATTTACAAAGAAGGAAGAGTTCTTCGCTGTTAATGGTCTTAATAAAACCAAAGAAATATTGTTGGTTATGCCGGGCAGCCGCGAACAAGAAATCGAGAAAATTTTTCCTGCGGCAATTAATGCGGCAAAAACTTTGAGCCGGAAATTCGATTTACAAATTGTCGTTGCCTGTGCTTCAAATATTGATGAACAGAAATTGTTGACTCTGGGTGGTAATTCAGACTTTAGCGTAATTAAAGATTCAACTTATGAGTTACTAAAATATTCTAAATTCGGAATTATTAAGTCCGGAACCTCCACAATGGAAGCTGGAATATTTGAGTTACCATGCGTGGTTGTTTATGTAACGAGTAAGCTCTCCTACGCAATAGGCAAAAGACTGGTTAAAATTGATCATATCGCAATGGCAAATATTATTCTTGGTGAAAGAGTTGTTGATGAACTTTTACAAGAAGAAGTGACTGAAAACAATATTGTAAAATGTTCCGAAAAAGTTTTGCTGGATAAATCACTCTATGATCAGACTAAACATAAATTATCCGGAATTAGAAAAATCCTTGGAAATAAAAATGCTTCGTTTGAAGCTGCATCACTAATTTTGAATGTAGATGGGAAAAAGTAAACTGCTGTACCGGAATTTTCTGAGGTTGGTTGGGAACATTGTTCTTTTTCATTTGATAAGACTTCTTTGCGCAACATTGCGACTTAAGATTGAGAACAGTGAAGTTGTATCAAAATTAGAATCGGAGAATCAAAATTTTGTAGTGGCTTTCTGGCATGGGCAAATGATTGTTCCATGGTATTTGCATCGTGATAAAAAATTTAGCGCATTAATAAGCACCAGCAAAGATGGCGAAATATTAGCTCGAGTCCTCAAAAAATGGAAATACAATGTGGAACGAGGATCAAGCAGTAAAAAAGGTAAAGAAGCTCTTAATATTTTAGTTGAATCAGCAAAAAAAGGATATTCGATTGCTATTACACCAGATGGACCGAAAGGACCTTCGCAGGAAATGAAAGCGGGTGCCGTGATTGCGGCAAAAAAATCAAATGTTCCTTTATTGCTTTTAGCTTGTGCTTATAAAAATAAAAAAATATTGAAAAGTTGGGATAGATTTAATATACCTATGTTGTTTAGTAAATGTGTGGCAATTTATTCGGAGCCGATTTTGATTAACCCCAATTTGAATTATGATGACACAAACAAACTGATTAATAATTGCCAGGAAAAGTTGAATCGAATGCAACAGAAAGCAGAAGAAATTGTTAGCAAAACTTAACATATTTTTATTTCCATTTACTTTAATCTATACTTTTGTAATTAGAGTAAGAAATCTGTTCTTTGACAAAAATGTTTTTAAATCCGTAAAGGTAAATTCAAAAGTTATCTCAGTCGGTAATATTACTGTCGGTGGAACCGGAAAAACTCCAACAACGATTTATGTAACCAACCTTTTAAAAAAGTCGGGACATAAAGTCGGGATTTTAAGTCGCGGTTACGGCCGTAAAACCAAAGGATTTAAAATTATCGCCGATGGTGAAAAACACTTGCTTAATGTTGAAGATTCAGGCGATGAAATTTATTTGGCCGCGGAAGAATGCATGGTGCCTGCCTCGGTCTCAGAGAAACGAGTTGATGGAGCGAAGAAATTTTTGGAATCTTTTGATCTTGATACAATTGTTCTCGACGATGCTTATCAGCATCGTTGGATCTACCGTGATTTCAACATTCTAATTTTTGACCAAAAGTTTTTAACCAAAGGTAATTCTCTTGAAAAAAATCTGCTACCGATGGGAAGAATGAGAGAAGGATTTTCGGAATCAAAACGCGCAGATGTAATTATTGTCAACCGAAAGTTTTCAGAAAAAATGGATTTACCCCAAAAAATTAAAAAATACTTGCCGGATGAAAAAACGTATTTCGGCAGTTACAAAGCAACCGGTTTTTATGATTTAAAAACCCATGAATTTTTTCATATAAACGAATTCCTAGGGCAAAAAAGTCTGGTTGTTTGTGGAATCGCAAAACCGTACTCATTTCTTCGGGTTTTGGAAGACAACAATGTAGACTTTACCAATAAAATGCTTTTTAACGATCATAAAAATTACTCTCAGAAAGAAGTGCAGCAGATACGAAAAGAGTTTTATGAAACCAATTCGTATTCGGTTCTTACTACTCAAAAGGATGCCGTTAAACTAATTAAATTTTCAAAAGAATTGGATGATATAGATATTTATTATCTCAAAATTGATTTTCAAGTTGACGAGGAAGAAAAATTTTTACAGCAAATGCTGAATAACGTCTATTAATCGAAACGTAAAAACAAACTGGAGGCTATTAAATGGCTAAAGCAAAAGATCCCAAATATGTCTATTTCTTTGGAGGAAATAAGGCTGAGGGAAAAGCAGAAATGAAAAATCTGTTAGGTGGTAAAGGTGCGAATCTTGCGGAAATGGTAAATATCGGTTTACCGGTCCCCGCCGGTTTCACCATAACCACAGAATTGTGTACTTATTATTATGACAATGGTGAAAAGTATCCGAAAGTACTTAAGCAACAAGTGTTAGACGCAATGAAGAAAGTTGAAAAAGAAATGGGTGCAAAGTTTGGCGACAAAAAGAATCCCTTACTTGTTTCTGTTCGATCTGGCGCGCGCGCTTCAATGCCGGGAATGATGGATACGATTTTGAATCTTGGCTTAAACGACACTACCGTTCAAGCGATTATTGATAAAACCGACAATCCCAGATTTGCTTACGATTCTTACAGAAGATTCGTGCAAATGTATGGTGATGTTGTTTTAGGATTGCAACCCGTTGATAAACATGATCGCGATCCTTTTGAAATTATTATCGAGAAAAAGAAAAAAGCGAGAAAAGTTGAATTCGATACTGAACTTACAGCGGATGATTTGAAAGAACTTGTCGCAGAATTTAAAGAGGAAATCAAAGCTAAACTTGGTAAGGCATTTCCTGATGATCCGATGGAACAATTATGGGGCGCAATCAGTGCCGTTTTCGGTTCGTGGATGAATGAAAGAGCAATTGTTTACAGAAGACTAAATGAGATTCCTGCCGAATGGGGAACTGCTGTAAATGTTCAATCTATGGTATTTGGTAATATGGGTGAAGATTCCGGAACCGGTGTTGCGTTTACACGCGATCCTTCTTCAGGCGAAAACAAATTCTATGGAGAGTATCTATTCAACGCTCAAGGCGAAGATGTTGTTGCCGGAACAAGAACTCCTCACGAAATTGAAGAATTGAAGAAAGACAACAAAGGTCTTTATTCTGAGTTAATGGGAATTAGAAAAGCTCTCGAATCACATTACAAAGATATGATGGATGTCGAATTCACAATCCAACAAGGTAAATTGTGGATGCTCCAATGCCGCGTTGGTAAAAGAACCGGATTTGCAGCAGTTAAAATGGCCGTTGATATGGTACGACAAAAACTAATTACGAAAGAAGATGCGTTGATGCGAATTGATCCTGATCAATTAAATCAGCTTCTACGACCTATTTTCGATCTGGACCAAAAACAAAAAGCTATCGATGAAGGTAAATTCTTAACTAAAGGATTAAATGCCGGTCCCGGAGCAGCTACCGGAAAAGTAGCTTTTACAGCTCATGACGCCGAAATTATGGCAGCAAAAGGTGATCCTGTTATTCTTGTTCGAATTGAAACTTCTCCTGAAGACATAAAGGGAATGGATGCTTCAGAAGGTATTCTTACCGCAAAAGGTGGCATGACTTCTCATGCGGCACTTGTTGCACGACAAATGGGTAAAGTTTGCGTTGCGGGTGCAGGCGCTTTAGATATCGATTACAAAAAAGGTAAAATGACCGTCGCAGGTTCCAGCATTGTTGTAAAAGAAGGCGATTATATTTCCATCGATGGAACTACCGGTGAAGTTATTAGCGGTAATATCGATACAAAACCATCCGAAGTTGTTCAAGTATTAATCACAAAAGAACTGCCGGCAAATAAATCCGCAGTTTACAAAACATATAAAGATCTGATGACGTGGGCAGATAATGTTCGTACATTAAACGTGAGAACAAATGCGGATCAACCTGATCAATCAGCAAACGCGATTGCGTTCGGTGCGGAAGGAATTGGTCTTACAAGAACCGAACATATGTTTTTCGGTGGCGACAGAATTGATGCCGTTCGCGAAATGATTTTATCGGATACGGAAGCAGATAGAAGAAATGCCTTAACAAAATTATTACCTCACCAAAGAGCTGATTTTGAAGGAATCTTTGAAGTAATGAGAGGAAAACCGGTTACGATTAGAACCCTTGATCCTCCACTACATGAATTCTTACCTCATACTGAAGCAGAAATCAAAGATCTTTCTAAAAAGATTGGTGTTTCCGTACCAAAAATTAAAGCCAAAATGGCATCGCTTCATGAATTCAATCCTATGCTTGGATTTAGAGGTTGCCGCCTTGGAGTTAGTTTCCCGGAAATAACAGAAATGCAAGCAAGAGCAATTTTTGAAGCAGCGGTTAACGTCGCCAAAAAGAAAATCAAAGTACTTCCTGAAATAATGATACCTCTTGTTGGTCACGTAAACGAATTCAAACTTCAAAATGCTATTGTAAGACGAGTTGCTGAAGATGTATTCAAAGAAAAAGGTAAAAGAGTAGACTACTTGGTGGGAACAATGATCGAATTGCCGAGAGCTGCTTTAACTGCCGATCAAATAGCGAAGGAAGCTGAATTCTTTAGCTTTGGTACAAATGATTTAACTCAAACCACATTTGGTTTATCAAGAGACGATGCCGGAACATTCTTGCCAAGTTATATCGAAAGAGACATCTTACCACGAGATCCTTTCGAAGCCTTGGATCAAGCCGGTGTTGGACAACTGGTTGAAATCGGTACTCAAAAAGGTCGTTCTGTTAGAGAAGATCTTAAAGTTGGAATTTGCGGTGAACATGGTGGAGAACCTAGTTCTGTAGAATTCTGTCACCGAACCGGATTAAATTATGTCAGTTGTTCTCCATTCAGAGTGCCGATAGCAAGATTGGCCGCAGCGAGAGCAGCATTAAGAAATCCAAGACCCGTGGTTAACAAACCGGTTGCAAAGAAAACTGCAGCAAAAAGGTCAAAAAAAGCAAAATAATGTAAGAGATAATCGAAAGGTCCCGGCTCGTCCGGGATCTTTTATATCTTAGTTAAATTCTAATATTTTCGTATTAGAATAAGTGATAAAGGAGAATAAATGAAACTATCGGATTTTAGGTATAATTTACCGAAAACAGCCATTGCGAAATTTCCGGTTGAACCTCGTGACGAGGCTAAATTAATGGTTCTCGATAGAGCAAATCAATCAATTGAGCATAAAAAATTCTCAGATATTGTGGATTATATGTCAAAAGGCGATGTGCTTGTTGTGAATGAAACCAAGGTGATGCAAGCAAGACTTTTCGGTAACAAAGAGAGAACGAATGCAAAAATTGAAGTCTTTGTGCTGCGGGAATTGAATCAGGAAGAGAACATCTGGGATGTAATTGTTGATCCGGCAAGAAAAGTTCGTATCGGAAACAGGATTTATTTTAATGATAATTTATGGTGTGAAGTAATCGATAATACAACTTCACGTGGAAGAACTGTCCGATTTAATGAAGAAGCAGGAGATATTTTCAAAGCGATTGAAGATATCGGAACAACGCCTCTCCCACCTTATATTAAACGTGATGTTGTGGAGGAGGATAAAGATAATTATCAAACTGTATTTGCAAAATATGACGGATCAGTTGCTGCACCGACTGCGGGTTTACATTTTACCCCCAAATTGATTCAAAAAATCAAGAAAAAAGGAATAAAAGTAGTTCCGGTAATATTACATATCGGGTTGGGAACATTCAGACCGGTTGAAGTTGAAGATTTAACAAAACATAAAATGGATTCTGAATATTTCGAAATTCCTGATGAATCTGCTGAAGTAATAAATACGGCATTGGACAAGAAAAAGAATATTTTTGTTGTCGGTACCAGTGCGACACGTGCTGTGGAGAGCAGCGTTACAGCAGAGGGTTTTTCAAAACCTAATTTTGGCTGGACGGATAAATTTATATTCCCACAATATGAATTCGCAATAACAAAAAAACTCATAACTAATTTTCACCAACCTGAATCAACTCTCTTGATGTTGGCAGCAGCATTCGGCGGTTATGATTTTCTAATGAAAAGTTACAAAAAAGCACTAAAAGAAGATTATCGTTTCCTCAGTTATGGCGATGCGATGATAATTATATAAATGAGACGGTTTGCTATTATTCCTTCAGGCGGTTCAGGTAAACGTTCCGGTTCGGCCGAACCGAAGCAATATCTGAAATTTAACGGAAAAGAGTTAATAGCATACACTCTCGATGCTTTTCAAAATAGCCGGTTGATCGACGATATTATTATTTCCGCTCAACCGGAATATTTTGACCTTCTTGAAGAAATTAAGCTTAAGTACCATTTTACAAAAATCATGAATATCGTCGAAGGTGGTCAAGAAAGACAGGATTCTGTTTTTAATGCGTTAAAATCAATAGTTGCGGAAAACAAAGATATTGTAGCCGTGCACGACGCCGCCAGGCCACTTTTACCTCAAAATTCTCTAGAATCTTCAATATTAGCCGCCGAAAAATACGGAGCCGCCGTAGTCGCGATAAAAGCAAAAGATACTTTGTTAAGAGGAAATGGAATAGTGACCGATTTTGTTGACCGTTCCAATATTTATTACGCACAAACTCCGCAGGTTTTTGAATATAAAATTTTATATGATGCACTTGTTAAAGCTCAAAATGAAAACTTAAAAGGCACTGATGAATCAACCATTGTAAAACATTTCGGAAATGAAGTTAGAATCGTAGAGGGTTCCGCTTTCAACTTTAAAATCACCACTCAAGATGATATTGAACTTTTTCGGATGATTAGCAATTCTATTTAGTAATTTGTTCAATGTTGTGATTAAATTAAAAATAAGTTACATTAGAAGACTATATAGGACTTAATGTATGCTAAACTTAATTGTAATACTCGTTTTATCTTATCTTGTCGGTTCAATCCCCACCGGAATAATTATCGGTAAAATGGCAAAAGGAATAGATCCACGCGACCACGGTAGTGGAAGCATGGGAGCAACGAATGTTCTTAGGTTATTAGGATGGAAATATGGTGTTTTAACGATTGTGCTGGATGCTTTTAAAGGTGTCTTAGCCGTTGTAGTTATTTCACGTTTATATTTAGGTAGTTTCCCTTTCCCCAATGCAACTCCATTTGATGATTTTACCCTTGTACAAATTTTAGCCGGTCTGGTTGCTGTTATTGGACACATTTGGACTGTATTTGCCGGATTTAAAGGCGGTAAAGGAATCGCAACCGGACTTGGATTTATGATTTCAATAGTTACGGTTGATTTACTTCTTGCTTTAGGTGTATTTGTAATTGTAGTGTATTTTTCAAAATATATTTCGTTAGGCTCAATTTCTGCGGCTGTTTCTATTCCAATAATCATGGCAGTCCGCGAAAATTTCTTCGGAATCGATATTCCGGGTTATCACACGATATTACCGTTTTGTATTATATTAGCTTTGCTGGTAATTTTTACGCATCGAACTAATATTACAAGACTGATCAGCGGAAACGAAAACCGGGTATCTTTTTCAAAAAATAAATCATAAAATGTAAATGCGTGTATCAGTACTTGGTGCCGGCGGCTGGGGTACAACCTTAGCCATATTACTTCATCACAACGGTCATGAAGTAACTTTATGGGAATATAAAAAGGCTTACGCTAAAGCGCTGAACAAATCTCGTATTAATAGTATTTACCTCCCTGATGTAAACATCCCGAAAGAAATGATTATCACACATTCGCTGGAGCAAGCTTGCGATAATCAACACATGATAGTAATCGCGGTTCCTACTCAATTTGTAAGAAGTGTGATGGAGCAAGTAAAACATTTAGATTATGACGACACGACTCTTGTAAGTGTTTCAAAAGGCATCGAGAAGGATACTTTACTAACTGTTTCACAAATTCTAAAAGATGTAATTCCCACATTGAATGATGAAAATATTGGCGTACTTTCAGGACCAAGTCATGCGGAGGAAGTATCAAAGAAAATTCCAACCGCAGTAGTTGCAGCTTCAAACGATTTATCAACAGCCCAACAAATTCATGAAGCTTTTATAACTTCTTATTTTCGAGTTTATTATTCAACTGATTTGCTGGGGGTTGAATTAGGCGGAGCATTAAAAAACGTCATTGCGATTGGAGCCGGGATTATTGATGGAGCGGGTTTTGGTGACAATACAAAAGCGGCTATTATGACGCGCGGAATAGCCGAAATTGCAAGAATCGGAACTGAGCTCGGTGCTGACCCGAAAACTTTCTCCGGTTTATCCGGCATCGGTGATCTTATTGTTACTTGCGCCAGCCGTCATAGCCGAAACCGATACGTTGGAGAGCAAATCGGGAAAGGCAAAAAATTAAAAGAAGTTCTTGCTTCAATGCAGATGGTTGCCGAAGGGGTTGAAACCGCACGCTCTGTGCACAATTTAGCCGCAAAATTGAATGTCGATACTCCGATAGCAGATGCGGTATATCGAATATTATTTTTAGATAAAGACCCTCAGAAAGTAACTTTTGGATTAATGACCCGCGACAGTAAAGCTGAACATTAATTTCTCTATTCGAAAACATTTCTTTAATTTTCAACTTCTTTAATAAATCACTTTATTTATGTCGGCAAATCTTTCTGACTCAGTTCAATATATTAAATCCGTTGGGCCTAAACGGGCAGAAGCTTTTAGTCGGATTGGTATAAAAACAATTCGTGATCTTCTTTTTTATTTTCCTTCAAAACATCTTGACCGCACTAATGTTTTAAGCTCAATTCAAGTCTACGGCAATGTCAGAAATGGATACGAAGGCGAGGTAACAATAATAGGTTCTGTTATAGATACCGAACTCATCCGATACGGCAAAAAGGAGATTTACAAAGTAATACTATCAGACGATACCGGTAAATTTGAATGTGTTTGGTTTCAAGGAGTAAAATTCTTTAAAAACCGTTTCAATTATAATGAAGTTTACGCTGTTTCGGCAAAACCGGTGGTAACACGTTATGGTAATTTACAATTTGCTCATCCGGACTTTGATAAACTTGAAAATGAGGAATCTAGGGATTTTAAAAACACCGGGAAAATAATCCCGTTTTATAGTTTGCCAAAAGAATTAAGGTCCGGCAATATTGGCGACATGAGCATTCGCCAAATTTTATCGAACGCCGTGAACGATTATGCGAAATTTTTAAGTGAAAGCCTCCCTCAAAACATTGTTCAAAAATATCAATTGCTGGATATCGTTGAAACCGTTAAAAATATGCACCACCCTTCTTCGAACGAAATGCTTCTTAAAGCGGTAAATCGCCTCAAGTTTGAAGAATTATTTTTTATCGAAACACTTATCGCGCTTAGGAGAAATCTGATTAAAAATGAGGTTCGTGGAATTAAGTTTGCCATCAATATAGATTCGATAAAATCATTTATAACTTCACTTCCTTTTAATTTAACCAATGGACAAAAATCTTCCATTCGAGAAATCATCGAAGATTTAAAATCGCCGAAACCGATGAACCGATTACTTCAGGGTGATGTCGGAAGCGGAAAAACAATAGTTTCACTCATCGCTGCAAAAATTGTTATTGATAGTGGATACCAGGTAGTATTGATGGCTCCTACAGAAATTTTAGCTCATCAGCATTACTTGAGTATCAGCAAGTTTTTTGCAGATCTCAATATTAATATCGGATTGGTACTCGGCGGACAGAAGAAGAAAGAGCGAATTGATATACTGGAGAAAATTGGTTCGGGCAAAACTCAGTTAATTATCGGAACCCATGCATTATTTGAAGAACAGGTTGAGTTCAATAATCTCGGTTTAATAATCATTGATGAACAACACCGGTTTGGTGTGGATCAAAGATCGCGCCTAATCCAAAAAGGAGTTCGACCTGATGTCTTAATCATGTCCGCAACCCCGATTCCGAGAACATTAACAATGTCCGTATATGGTGATCTCGATGTATCGATAATTAAGGATATGCCACTCGACAGGAAGCAAATTATTACAACCGCTCGAACGGAAAAAGCATTACCCAAGATTTACGAGTTTATCAGGGATAAATCTTTGGATGGTTATCAATCCTTTATAGTCTATCCGTTGGTGGAGGAATCGGACAAACTTGAATTAAAAGCCGCAGAGACTTATTACCATAAATTGAAAGATACAGAGCTTCAAGGTCTTAGAGTCGGATTGATCCACGGGAAAATGAAGTGGAATGAAAAAGAAGAAATTATGCTCAAATTCGCTCAACATGAGTATGATGTATTAATATCAACAACTGTAATTGAAGTTGGAATTGATGTTCCGAACGCAAATATAATTGTGATCAACGATGCTTTTCGATTCGGATTATCGCAGCTGCATCAATTGCGGGGCAGAGTAGGAAGAGGAGAGCAGCAGGCATATTGCGTTCTCATCGGAAATGAAAATAACATCCGCAAAATGAAAATTGATTTGAGCGGAATGAGTCGCACGCAAATTGAATTGAATCGTTCAAGAATTCGAATAAATGCAATGATGAATACTTCTGATGGATTCGAATTATCAGAGATTGATTTAAAACTAAGAGGTCCGGGTGATTTATTCGGCACACAGCAAAGCGGATTACCAAGATTTAATTTCGCCGACTTGACAGAGGATTTTGAAATTTTAGTTAACGCGAAAGAAGCTGCTTTTTCTATTATAGAAACTGATCCAAAACTTAAAAATGATGAGAATGTGATAATTAGAGAAATCCTAAGAAATAATTTTCGGGACCATCTCGCCTATTCAAGCATTGCATAAAACGAATATTAATTACAACTTTTTACGATTCCTTATCGCTGTAATTTTTCAAGAATAGCGTATATTGCATGAAATTTTCCAAAGGTATTAATCATCTTTAATACTATAGAAACAAATAAAAAATTTAAAGTAGCGTTAACATATAATCTTAGACCCTCCGATTTCATCGCTGAATTTTCTGAACGTTCCATTAATCAAGCGCATCAGTACAATGATAAATTTGCCGAATGGGATACGGAAGAAACGGTAAATGCGATTAGGGCTGCGCTCGCCGAAAATCATGATGTAATTATGATTGAGGCAAATGCTAAGGCATTTGATAAATTTCAAACGGTAAAACCTGATATCGTTTTTAATGTTTCCGAAGGTATAAATCGTATTAGTCGTGAGGCGCAAATTCCTGCGATGCTTGATTTTCTAAATATACCATATACAGGCTCCGATCCTTTGACCTTAGCTATTTGTCTCGATAAATCAAGAACAAAGGAAATATTATCATATCACAATATTCCCAATCCTAAATTTAGAGTCATTAGGCATCATGATGAATTGAACAACTTGGAATTGGATTTCCCTCTTTTTATTAAACCTATAGGAGAAGGCTCCAGTAAAGGAATTTTTGACAATTCATTGGTGAAAGACTCCGAAACACTTTCCAAACTTGTGCAAAAAAGGTTAAATGATTATCAACAGCCAATTATACTCGAAGAATATTTGCCGGGTAGAGAATTTACTGTGGCGATACTAGGAAATGGATCCGATTTGATTGTTTTGCCGATTATCGAACTGAATTTTTTAGAGTTACCGGAAGAGATGACACCAATATATTCCTACGAAGCCAAGTGGATTTTGGATAGAATTGATAATCCACTCAACATATATTCATGTCCCGCAAAAATTGATAAAAGTCTTGAATCAAAAATTCGTACAATATCAAAAGATGCATATCAAATATTAAACTGCAAGGATTGGAGTAGAATAGATGTACGCCTGGACAAAAACGGAGAGCCTAACATAATAGAAGTAAACCCACTTCCGGGAATTCTGCCAGATCCGCGTGATAATTCTTGCTATCCGAAAGCTGCACGAACTTATGGAATTGAGTACAATGCCTTAATAAATCAAGTTTTACTTCATGCGGCGAAAAGGTATAATCTGTTATGAAAGAAAACAAAAAGATTCTAATCTGTTATAATGAACCCGACTGCCTTTACGAAAATTATACCGGTAAAGAGACAAATGGTTCAAACAGTATCGATCTTTCTGAAACAAGTTTTGGAGACGATCTATTAATTATAAAAGATTTGCTGTTAAAACGATTCGAAAATGTCAAATTGCTTCCATTTACATCAAATATCGTTGAAACCGGCAGAAGCATTCAAAACTTCTCTCCGGATGCAATTATTAATTTTGTTGAATCAATTGGAGGAGACGCGAATTATGAATCTGCAGCGGCCGGTTTATTAGAAATTTTGCAATATGGTTTTTCGGGGAATACTTCAATTTGCCTCGGTAATTCATTGCACAAGAAAAGGGCCAAACAAATATTAAAATCATTTAATATCAATACTCCTAATTATAAATATTTGACAAAATCAAATAATAAAGAAATATCAAATATTCAGTTGGATTTTCCATTAATTGTAAAACCAGCACGCGAGGACGCAAGTATCGGAATCTCTGAAAATTCGGTCGTTTTCGATTTGAATTCATTATCGAAACAGATCAACTATATTTTCAAAGAGTTTAATCAGGATGTTTTGGTTGAAGAATATATTGAAGGCAGAGAATTTAATGCGGCTATTCTTGGAAATAAAGTACTCCCAATTTCAGAGATTATGTTTCAAGGCCTTTCAAAAAATTTGCCAAACATCGTTACGTATGAAGGGAAATGGGACCCGGAAAGTGAATATTACAAATCAACAATCCCTTCCTGTCCGGCTCAAATTTCCGATTCACTTAAAGAAACTATCGAAAGAATTGCCGTGGATGCTTTTCATGCACTTGGATGCAGAGATTATGTCCGCATCGATATAAGGGTAAACCAAGATAATATTCCTTTTGTGATTGAAGTCAATCCTAACCCCGATATTTCGATCGATAGCGGATTTGCCAGATCGTGCAAGGCGGCGGGAATATCATACGAAGAATTAATAAATCAGCTTACGAATTTTGCGTTGGATAGAAATGAATATTATCAGAAACTGCACGACAAGTGACCGAAACAGATTGGTCGAAATTATTAACGGAATTAGACTCTTCACTCAAGAAGAAAAAAAGGTAGCAATTGAAATAATAGACGAGAGTATTCATAATAAATATCAAGAAGATTATTCAATTTATGTCATTGAGCATAACAGTTTCGTAGTCGGATATTATTGTTATGGTCCACGCGCTTTAACAAATGGAGTTTATGATTTATACTGGATCGCGATTGACGAAGAATTTCAAAATAAAGGAATTGGGAAAATTTTACTCACGCATTGTGAAGGGCAAATTGCATCAGTAAATGGAAGATTAATCTTAGTTGAAACATCTTCATTGGATGAATACATAGGCACGAGATCATTTTATGAAAATAATTCTTATTCGATTGTTTCAAAAATTAAAGATTTTTATAATTACGGAAATGATTTAATTATTTACGCAAAGTACTTATAGAAAGAAAAGGAAAATTGATGGAAGTATGGCAACAATTAATTAGGGATTCAGTTCATACAGTTGATGAATTAGTGGATCGATTCAATCTGGATAGACAGGTTGCCGAAGATTTAGATGAGCATTTTCAAGCTCGGATCAATCCCTATTATTTAAGTCTTATACGTTATCCCGGTGATCCAATTTGGAAACAATGTATCCCGGATATTGATGAGTTAGAAGATTTCGACGGGATTGATGATCCGTTAAACGAAGATGACATGAGTCCCGTTCCTAATATTACACATCGCTACCCGGACCGCTGCCTCTTTCTTGTCACTTCACAGTGTGGAATGTACTGCCGCTTTTGTACAAGAAAACGAAAAGTTGGAGATTATGAAAAAATTTCGATGAAATCGCTCGAATCCGCCTTCAACTATATAGAAAATAATCCGGGGATTCGTGATGTTATTCTTTCCGGCGGCGATCCTTTAATGTTAACCGATGTAATGCTCGAAAAAGTTTTGAAACGGTTGAGGGAAATTCCGCATGTAGAGATAATTCGACTTGGAACCAAAATGCCATGTGTTCTACCGCAGAGAATTACAAAGTCATTGTGCGAAGTAATTAAAAAATACCATCCGATATACATCAACACCCATTTCAATCACCCATGGGAAATCACGGAGGAAAGCACAAAAGCTTGTTCAATGTTGATGGATGCCGGTTGTCCGGTCAATAATCAAGCGGTATTGATGAAAGGTGTAAACGACGATCCGGATGTAATGAAAGAACTGATGCAAAAGCTCTTGTACATACGTGTTCGTCCATATTATTTATTTATGGCAGACCAAACAAAAGGGACTAAACACTTCCGGACTTCAATCGAAAAAGGTCTTGAAATTATGGAGAAACTTCGCGGACATACAAGCGGGATGGCTGTTCCCCATTTTGTTATTGATGCTCCGGGTGGTGGTGGAAAGATTCCCTTACTTCCAAAGTATGTGCTGCATCAAGATGAGGATCGCATAATTATGCGAAATTACAAAAACGAAGTCTACACTTACAAAAACATCAAAGATGAAGTTGATTCCGCAAAAATAAAGATTGAAGTTACGAAGGAGAACGATAAATCACTCGGCGAACCAAAGCATTTACGAACTCAGGTTGAAACGGTTAATCAATGTTGATCAAGCATAATTAAGATTGCTGAGCCAAATTTCTCGAGGAATTTTCTTTCTATAGAATCGGTTAATGGAATAATGGATTTAGATCCGCACCGGTGTTTTTGGTCTTGTGCTAAATTCCATTTCTGTTATTAAGTTCACTTCTAATATCAAGACCCCAAAACAGTTTTTTTCTAAGAATCTCATAATAATTAGTAAAATTAGAATGAACTAATCGAATCGGAGTTTCGCTTTTTTTAATTACAAATTTTATGGGCGGCGTAAAGGGATAAACTCTTTGACCATCACTGCTCAATTGAACATCTTCACCCAAAGAATTAATAATCAGTTCAATTTTCTGGTCATCCGAAACTACCAACGGGCGCATATTTAAAGAATGTGGTGAAATCGGACTAATCGTAAAAGCTTTTGTTTTCGGAGAAACTATCGGTCCTCCTGTTGATAAAGAATATCCCGTTGATCCGGTTGGAGTAGCAATAATAATTCCATCGGCGGAAAAGGAAGAGACATAATCATCATCAACTTTTAATAAAATTTCGATCATCTTGGGCCATTTGCCTTTATCGATTACAAAATCATTTACAGCAAAGTAAGAATTATTTCCATCGCCCGATCGCGCTTGAAGAGCGATTCTTTCTTCGATCGAATATTCGCCCGTTTTGAGAATTGCGATTAGTCCGTCCAGATTCAACATATCAAATTCTGCCAAAAAGCCAAGTTTGCCGATATTAATTCCGACAATCGGTATGGAATAGTTGCGTATGGCGTAAGCCGTGTTCAACATTGTTCCATCGCCCCCGATTGAAAATATAAAATCACTTTTTTGACATAAAACTTCGAGCGAACTCATCTTTTCCTGAACAGCTTTCAGCTCTTCGCTTTTGGTCTCAAGGATTGTATCGGACAAAATCCATTCCAGGTTATTCTCATCCAATTTATTGATGAGATCCAGAATTATTTTATCAACATTTTCCTTCTTGCTGTTTGGGACTAATCCAATTGTCATTTACCACCTTTTATAATATTCTTTTCCCACAGTTTTGAATATTTTGTAAAAACGTAATTCGCTGAAAAAACAGCCAGCATCAAACCTTGAATTCCGTCTAAGAAACCAAATCGAATAATGTACATTTTGAGAAAAATTATTATGGGCCGAATAACCAGATCACTCACTCCGGCATTACGATCTTTTTTCACAAGATCCTCAGCGGCCAAACTAGTGTATTTATTAAATTTTTCATAATAATGAAAAATATTCGGATCGGTAAAATGGTTTAGATCATTTTTCAATTTCCCGGTTTCGCCATCAATGTTCAGAGATTCATGAACATTATTCCGGACAAATTTTGCTTTCCTTTTATCGAACAATCGTGTGACAAATCCGGGATACCAACCAGAATGTTTAATCCATTTGCCCAAAAAATAAGCTCGTCTCGCAATTTTATAAGCCGAAAATTCTGTGGAAGAGATCTTAAATTTGTTCAATTCTTCCGCCAAATCCGGAGTAATCTGTTCATCAGCATCAATCCACAAAATCCAGTCATTTTTAGTTTTTGATAAAGCAATCTCTTTGGTTTCCGCATATCCCATCCACTCAGAATAAAAGATGCGAACTTCTTTGAATTCGGATGCGATTTCTTTTGTTCTGTCGTTGGATTTATCATCGATTATTAGAACAATATCATCAATGCAATCGAGCTGACTTTTCAGGCAGCGCGCGATGTTTTGCTCTTCATTCTTGGCGATTATGATGGAACTTAATTTGAGACTCATTGTGGTTTACATACTTCTAAATCGTTAGATTTACTCTTATTCCAAAATTAATTTTGTCCGGTTTTTGACCTCAGAAAATAAAAATATCCTTATTGTATCAATATTTAACGACGTTTTTCATTTCTACGAAAGAATGATAAATTCGCTTAAAGAATTAGGTTATCATCCGGTGTTTTTAACCAATAAATACTCAATAATTCTCGAATGCAAAAAGAAAGATATCGAATTTATTCCAATTAAAAACATGCCCTCGGCAAGGAAAACCGACTTGCCGGTTTTTTTGGAAAAACCGAGCGGAACACTTACCGAAGATGAAGCGATAACACTTTACAGCAGGACCTACGAGCTAATCCAACAATTTCATAAAACCCGCGGAATTGAGCTGATGTTTATTTGGAGCGGAATTCGATTAATTGACGCAACCGCAAAAGAGTTTGCGATCACTCATGATATCCGAACCGTATTTTTTGAAATCGGTAACTTCCCGGGGAAAATCTTCGCTGATCCGGAGGGAACAAACGCGCAGTCGCTTCTCGCCAAAAATCCGAACATTCTCCTAAATTTTCGAAGCGATAAGAATCAGTTTGAAGAATGGCGTAAAAATTATATCGCCGAAAATTCTACAGTTTTATCGGTGCCCCAAAGTTCAAATGTCGCATCCATTGATTATTTCAAAAATATAAAAGATCTGTACGGATTTAGAACTTCAAATTTGCTGAAGTTTGAACCGGTTCTTACATATACAAAACTCATGAATAAATTGCGCCGGAGATATTCCAGTTTTAACTACGACGATTTTGATATTGAAGCAGATCGATTTATTTTTTATCCAATGCAGGTAAGCGACGATGCTCAACTCTTGGTTCACAGCAAAATTGACAATATAAAAGCGCTCGAAATTGTTGCCGATGAAGCAAAAAAGGAAGGGCTTCAACTCTTCGTGAAACCGCATCCTGCCGAGAGAAACTTTTCTTACATTCACTCAATTACGCGATTAAAAGAAAAACTTTCTTTTAAATTTGTTGGAGGAAACACCCTCGCATTCATAAAAAAATCTGAAAAAGTTGTAACTATAAATTCGACTGTCGGTCTGCAAAGTTTAATCCTTCAGAAAGATTTCGAAACATTATCTAGAGCATACTATTCAGATTTTAGTCAGGAACACTTGGCAAAGTATATTCAATCTTATTTGTTGAATATTGATTTTTGGGCAACTGAAAAAATCGAACTCTCTGAGGTTTCAGAGTTAATATCGAGAGCAAGGATCGATAACAAATAAATGGACCAGACGAAGTCAATATCAAAAGCGTATGTGATATATTTTATCGGTACCGCGCTGTCCCGGTTCGTAGGCGTGTTGCTGCTTCCTCTATTTACCAGGTATTTATCAAAAAGTGATTATGGTTATTTCGAAATTGTTCATTCCACAATCTTGCTTATGGCCCCAATTCTCTCCTTTCAAATTTCGCAAGGAATTCTCAGATTTGCCATCACCGGAACCGAGGAAGAGAAAAAATCTATTATTTCTTCCGCGTCATTTTTTCTAGCCGGATTATTGATTCTGCTTTTCTTCATCATTCAATTTATGAAAGGCTTTACAGAAATTCGTTACATCGATGTCGTAACTGCTTTCCTTTATCTCTTTATTATCAATCAATTTTTAATGAACATACTCCGGACTTTAGACAAACGAGAGATGTATTCAATCGGGAGTTTTTTGTATGGACTTGGGATTGCAATTTTCAGTTTGATTTTCTTTTTCACCGACGAAATTAATCTGAAATACGTTTTATTGTCGTACGTTTTTTCAAACTTGTTGGTAGTGATTATTCTTTGGATTAAAATTTCGTTTCACGATTATTTGTCGTGGAGAAATTCTGATTTCAAAAAATTCCTCATGATTTTAAAATATTCCTTACCACTACTGTTTGATGCTGTGTGTTGGTGGATAATGAATTTGTCGGATAGATTTTTGTTAAAGTATTTTTTGGATCTGGAAGCTGTTGGAATCTATGCCGTTGCTTATAAATTTTCAGCGACGCTCTTATTTGCGAATGTGGTTTTCTATATGGTTTGGCAAGAGGAATCAATCAAGAATGCGGGAGCGAAGGGACAATCGGACAAAAATGCTTCGATATTTAATCGGTTCATGAAAATTCAACTAAGCGTTTATTTAATGATTATCCCTTTAACGAAAATTTATATGGATAATTTTATTGACATGAGCTATTACTCAGCCCTTGAATATGCACCGATTCTAATCGGAAGCGCTGCATTTTCTTCATTCGCCGCTTTTTACGGGATGCAGTATCAAGTTCAAAAGAGAACAAATGCGGCGCTCGTCACATCATTAATCGGAAGCGGAATTAATGTAGTGCTGAATATTCTCCTCATTCCTCGTTTTGGATTGTGGGGCTCGACGGTTTCAACACTTTTCTCCTTTATGTTATTATGGATTATCCGTTTATTCGGATCGGACTCCTTTGTTACAATGAAAGATGTTCAATGGAACGTTTTGATAATCGGGATTATATTTTGTACAGTATTTACTTATTTTACTCTAATGTTAGATACTCCTTTGCTGATCGTAGTGTTTTTCTTAGCGCTTATTGCAACCTTAGTTTTTAATAAAGAACTTTTCCAACAATTAATAAAAACATCTGGTAGAAATGCCTAAAATTATTTTTGACGCACGCAAAATCAACGATTCGGGAATCGGTAGTATAATTAAAAACTGCATTCCGACCATATCGCAAAAATGGAAAATCACTTTACTTGGCAATCAAAACAAACTTAATAATTGGAATTTTAATAATATTGAGGAAATAATTGAATTTGATTCCAAAGGTTATTCATTATCTGAACAGTTTGGTTATTTCTCGAAAATTCCCGCTTGCGATTTATTCATTTCACCTCATTATAATGCTCCGGTTTTCGCACCGCAAATTAAAAGGCTGATATCATTTGTTCATGATATGTACCACTTAGAAAAAGATTCGGATTTCCCGGCAATCAAAAGAATGGCTGCTTCCCTTTTGGTAAAATCTGCAGTG
Organism: Melioribacteraceae bacterium; assembly: GCA_021739765.1. GTDB lineage: Bacteria > Bacteroidota > Ignavibacteria > Ignavibacteriales > Melioribacteraceae > JAIPBD01. The sequence goes on along the minus strand of JAIPBD010000011.1, from coordinate 44,742 downwards.
CGAAAATCAAAAAAAGTGGTAACTATATCTAATTTTTCTAAAGAGCGAATTCAACATTTCACAGCAGTTAATGATCAAAAATTGGTTGTTAATTATTGCGGAGTGGAAAAGGAATTATTCAATAAGATTTTCACATCGTCAGAAAGTGAATTGGTAAAAGCAAAATATAAACTTCCTGAAGAATACCTTTTATTTATCGGAAACCTCAAACCAAATAAAAATTTAAAAAATTTACTGCTGGCGCTGCTATTAATTTTGCCTGAAAATAAAAACATCAAATTAGTAGTTGTGGGGAAAAAAGATGGATTTATTACCGGTGATAATGAATCTCTAAGAATTTTAAACGCGAATGCCAATCTTAATAATTCTGTGATATTTACCGGATTCGTGGACGATGAGGATTTACCGGTCATCATTCAAAAGGCCTCTATAATGGTCTTCCCCTCTCTATACGAAGGATTTGGACTTCCACCACTCGAAGCGATGTGCGCAGGAATTCCGGTTGCATCCTCCGATCGCGCTTCAATACCGGAAGTTTGTAAGGATGCGGTGCTTTACTTTAATCCGCTAAATCCCGAACAGATCGCGGCAAATATTCTTACGATATTAAATGATAAAGATCTAAGGAATGAATTGATCGCGAAGGGGAATGAACTTGTATTAGAGTACACGTGGGCAAAATTTGGCAATAAATTAAATTCAGTAATAGAATCAGTATTGGCAGAATAATGAATTATAAGACAGCGATAGTACACGAATGGTTTGTAAATTATATGGGTTCGGAAAAGTGCGTCGAATCGTTTGTGAACATTTTCCCCGAATCGGATATTTTTTCCTTAGTTGATTTTTTAGAAACGTCGCATCGAGAGCAAATCCTTAAAGGGAAATCGGTCACAACCAGTTTTATTCAGAAATTGCCTTTTGCTTCAAAGAAACACCGGCAATATTTATCGTTATTCCCTCTTGCAATCGAGCAATTAGATGTGAGTCAATATGATGTTGTTTTATCATCATCGCACGCTGTCGCAAAAGGAACCCTAACTAATTCAAACCAACTGCATATTTGTTATTGTCATACTCCAATTCGTTACGCTTGGGACTTATATCATCAGTATATCAAAGAGGCAAAACTTCAAAAAGGAGTTAAAGGATTTATCGCGCAGAAGATTTTGCATAAAATTAGAATTTGGGACTTAATTTCAACCAGCAGAGTAGATCATTTCATTGCGAATTCAAATCATGTAGCTAAAAGAATTAAGAAAATATACAATAGAAATGCGGATGTCATTTATCCTCCGGTGGATACATCAAAATTTGGATTGGCTGAGCAGAAAGAAAACTACTACTTAACTGCGGCACGCTTTGTTCCTTATAAAAAAGTCGATTTGATAGTCGAAGCTTTTAAGGGAATGCAAGATAAAAAACTGATCGTAATCGGCGATGGTCCCGAACTCGCAAAGATTAAATCAATTGCCGGCAAAAATGTTGAATTGGTCGGACATCAGAATGATGAAAATTTTATAAAATTGATGAAAAATGCGAAGGCCTTTTTATTCGCTGCCGAAGAAGATTTTGGAATTACGAATGTTGAAGCGCAAGCGTGTGGAACGCCTGTTATAGCATTCGGAGTTGGTGGAGCGAGGGAGACGGTTCTTCACAATAAAACCGGAATGTTGTTCGAGAAACAAACTCCGGACTCCCTAAAAAAAACAATCGAAGAGTTTGAGAAAAATTTAGATATGTTCTCGCCGTCGGAAATTCGTAAGCACGCACTTCAATTCGATAGATCAATATTTGAACGAAATATTTCGAATTTCGTAAAACAAAAAGCTGATGATTTTTATAAGAATAATTAAATTATGAACAAGTACAATAAATCTGAAGCATCCTTTCGCATAACGATTGATATTATTTTATTAAATGCCGCGTTTTTTTTCTCGGCTATTTCCGCTCAGAGTTTGGATATATTAGTTTCAAAACCGCAAATGTTTTTTCTGCAACTGCTCGTCACATTAATCTGGCTATTTAGTTTTCTACACGATTCCAAGACGGATGATTTTTTTGTTCGCAAATTTTCGATGCAGTCACTGATAATTATTCGCCATATTCTGATTATTACTCTATTCTCGATTTCATTCATATTTTTCAGCAAAGAAAATCTTTTTACCAGAAACTTTATACTTTACTTTTCGGCATCTGCTTTAATTTTACTGCTGATTTTTAATTTTTTGCACCGGAAATTACTACAGCGTAAAAACCGCAAAGGTCGAAATTTAATATCGCTTGCTATAATAGGAAGTGGTGAATTGGCGGAAAGTTTCAGATCAATGCTTCTAGAAAACACTCAACTTGGTTATCGGTTTGCCGGTTTTATCTCAACTTCAGAAGAAAGAATGAGTGAAAATATCGGCACACTTGAAAATTTTGAGACCACCATTTCAAAAAATAAAATTGACGAAGTAGTAATTGCTCTGCCATTGTCCGAAAGCAATATTATTGATCGTATAATTAAGATTTGTGATATACACGCGATAAAGGCTTATTTGTTGCCCGATTCAATACGATATATTTCGAATAAGTTTAACGTTATCTCTTTTGGTCAATTTCCGACACTTAGCGTCAGAAACAATCCACTCGATTTATTCTACTACAGATTTTTAAAACGAAGTCTCGACTTAATATTGTCGTTCATCGTAACCATTTTTATACTGAGCTGGCTGATTCCAATTATTTCCCTTTTAATTCGAATTGATTCAAAGGGAAATCCGATTTTTGTACAGAAAAGAGTAGGTTTGAACGATGTTAATTTTTCGTGCTTGAAGTTCCGCACAATGAGACAAAAATCATATTCGGAAGAAAAAATGAACCGTACGGTGGAAGATGATGAAAGAATAACAAAGATTGGTAAATTTTTGCGGGCCACTAACTTGGATGAAATACCACAATTTTTAAATGTGTTAGTCGGACAAATGTCTATTGTCGGTCCACGACCCCACGCTCTTTCGTTTCATAACGAATACAAAGAGATTGTTGATGAGATAAAACTACGGCACCGTGTAAAACCGGGAATCACCGGATGGGCTCAAATTCATGGTCTCCGGGGGGATGTTGAGGATCCCGCAATGTATAGAAGTAACACAAAATCGAGAATAGAGTTTGATATCTGGTATATTGAAAATTGGTCGCTAAAACTGGATGTTCAAATTTTGTTTGAAACTTTTTGGCAAATTTTTAGCGGCAAAAACAAAGGTATCTAATTTTTTAATTCAGACGTTGATATTAAATAGTATTCGACAAATAGTGGAATTAAAAATGCAATCAGCAGATAAAGTACTGGCGAAAATATAACGCTGCTCGTTAAACCGGTTATAAATAGTGATCCGAGTCCAAGAAAAATTCCAATGCCGGTTTCTCTTTCGGTCGAATTCTGACTTCTGAATATTTTCCAACCCATTAAAAAATATTTACCCCAAATAATTAAATAAAGAATTAATAGGAATACGCCGCTTTCAATATAAATTTGAATTAAATCGTTATGCCATGAACCAACTTTTTCATCCTTCATTTCATTTAAAAGTGGAAATATTTCTCTGAAAGTTCGGGGACCGAATCCAAGCAAAGGATGTTCTTCGGCAAGTTCAAAAAAACCGGAATATAGAATATCCCGATCAGAAAGTTGGGATGGATTGGCAACTCGATTTTCAATAAATCCGGCATCATTTAATTTGAATGAAAATAAGCTTAATATTGTAGTTAATCCCACTATCATCACAACACTTTTCCATTTAAGTCTAAATAAAAACCAAATCAGAAATAAGGCGCCGATTGCAAGTGCTGCGCTGACTCTTCCGAGAGAAATTAAAACACCATTTAACGTAAATGCTGCTCCGACAATCCAGTAATAATACTCCTTTCGCGATGGTTTATAAGCAAGCAACATTATAAAAATCACTACCAGATAATCCGCGAATGTATGATAACCCGAAGTTATAGATTGCGCCCGTTGAATCGGATAAAAAATAAAGATCAAAAATCCTATAATCGCAACTAAAATTCCGGCTGCCAGAAATATTTTTACTAAAGCGTCACGATAGTCTTTATCCATCATTTTTAAATAATATGAAAAACTAAATAGCGTTAAGTAAAACAGTATTTCTCGCTGTACGGCGACAATTGACAAATCAAAATATTCCGATGTAAAAATCGAGAGCAATCTCACCATTCCAAACAGCGCAAAATATTTGAGAAATGAATTAAGACCTTTTCTTTTTTCAGTCATTTTTTCAAACAGATAGAGCAAGGACAGAAATATTGTAGCAATTTGAAGTAATAAAAAGGAGAGCAGATAGCTTGCGATGGATAAAGCAAAAAGGATAAAAATCAGTTTATGATTAAATCTGGAATTAACTTTATCCATTAATTAATCCCTATACTGAAGTTCATACAACTTTTTATAAATGCCATTTTCATCTGCAAGCAGTTCTTCATGGTTGCCAACCTGTACAATCTTACCTTTGTCTAGAACAATAATCCGGCTTGCATTTCGAATTGTACTCAATCTATGCGCGATAACAAATGTCGTTCGGTCTTCCATCAGCCGCTCAATGGCTTCCTGAACCAGTACTTCGGATTCATTGTCGAGTGCGGAAGTTGCTTCGTCAAAAATCATTATCGGTGGATTTTTTAACAAAGCACGGGCTATTGAAATCCGTTGGCGCTGTCCTCCGGATAGCTTCGTTCCTTTCTCGCCGATTATCGTATCGTACTTTTTCGAAAGTTTGACAATAAATCGATGAGCGTTTGCCGACTTAGCGGCTTCAATTATTTTTTCCATCGGGTATTCGCTTAAACCGTACGCAATATTATCCCGGATCGATTCATTAAATAGAACGGTTTCCTGGGTAACAATTCCCATCATTCTTCGAAGATTGCTTAGTTTTATATTTTTTATATCTATGCCATCGATGAGTATTCCACCACTTGTCGGATCGTAAAATCGTGGAAGTAAATCAACCAGAGTAGTTTTACCTGCTCCGCTGCTCCCGACCAGAGCAATTATTTCCCCCTTTTTTACCGTAAAATTGATATTGTCCAAAATCATTTGAGATGAATTTTCATAGAAAAATGATGTTCCTTTAAACTCAATTTTTTCCTTAAATTCACTAACTCTAATTGGATTGAGGATGTCTTTTATATCCGGTTCCAAATCAATTATTTCAAATATTCTATCAGCCGCGGCACTCGATTCTTGGATTCTATTATTTACTGAACTTAGCTCCTTAATCGGCGGCATCAATTGAAATATCGCGAATAAAAATCCAAGAAATTCACTCGCCTTTAATTCATTAGTTTCGAGCACTAATAATCCACCGTAGTAAATAATGGCCACGCCGACAACTATACTTAAAAATTCTGTTAAAGGACTCGCGGCATTCCTTACCCTTACCATCTTTAGCACAATTTTGAAAAAATTATTTGTTTCGTTATTAAACTTTTCGTTCTCATATTTTTCCATTCCAAACGCTTTTACAATTTTCACACCTGAAATTGTTTCGTGGAGAACGGTCGTTATATCCGCCATTTTCCTTTGAAGTATCGCGCTCTGCTTTCTTAGTTTTAATCCAATCCAGCTAATAATCCCCAATGAAAACGGAAGAACAACAATCGAAAAAAGCGTCAATTCAAAACTGATCGATATCGCTATTGCAAGAAAAACCGTTATTGATAAAGGTTCTCGGACCAGATTGAGAAACACGGCTGATATGCTGTTTTGAAGAATAGTAGCGTCGTTCGTAATTCTGGAGATTAAATTTCCGGTTTTTTCATTCTTAAAATATGCCATCGGTAATCTGTGTAAATGAGCATACGCATCATTTCTTATATCTCTGATAACTCCTTGTTCGGCAAATGCCAGAAAGTACGATTGTAAATAACCAAAAAGGTTTTTGCCCATAAAAGCGAACAGAATAAGCAAACATATTCTTATCAAAACTTCCGATATGCTCCCATCAAAAACGAAATCATTAAACGATTTTTTAACTGAGCTTAGATCTTCAGTGATTGATTCGGGTAAAATATCAGTTTCATTTAAACCGACTTTTTGTTCATCATTTATCTCAACATTTTGTTTCTGCTGGAATAATGTATCAAGCAAAGGAATCGTAAGATATATTGAGGCCCCGTTCAGAAGCGCGTACAGAATTGTGCAAAGAACCGAGATAGTTAAATGTTTCCAAAAAGGTTTTACGTATGTCAGTATTCGGAAATAGGTTTTCATAAGTTGTGCTTGCTCATAAACTGGAAAGATAAATAATCATTTTCAGAAATCTAAATTACTAACCACGAGGATGAAAATCGCGGTGCATCTGTTTCACATAATCCTTTTCAATATGTGTATAAATTTGAGTTGTCGAGATATCCGAATGCCCGAGCATTTCTTGAACCGCACGTAAATCAGCCCCGCCATTTATTAAATGTGTCGCGAAAGTATGACGAAATGTATGCGGATGAACTTCTTTTGTGATATTGGCTTCTTTTGTGTATTTATCAATCAGTTTCCAAACTCCCATTCGTGAAAGGTTTTTATGTCGCCGGTTAAGAAATATAAAGCCCTTGCTCAAAACTTTATTTTCGAGTGAAGGACGCGCATAAAGCATATAATCCGTAACCGCATTAATCGCGCTTGAACCGATTGGAACAAGACGCTGCTTATTCCCCTTTCCCAATACACGTAAAAGCTCTTCATCCAAAAACATATCCCCGGTTTTAAGATTTATCAGTTCGGAAACACGCAATCCGGATGAATAGAACACTTCCAACATAGCCTTATCCCTTTTCCCCAGAACAGTTGAATTATCGGGAAGCGATAAAATTTTATTCACTTCATCAATCGATAAAACAACCGGCAATTTCCTTTGTAATTTGGGAGATGGGAGAGTTTCGGAGGGATTTTTCTCGATGTATTTAGAATCATACAAGTAAGTAAGGAATCCCCTAATCGATGACAAATACCGGGCATTGCTCGAGCTTGATTTATCAGCTTTTTTTTGATGCTCGAAATATTTTAAAAGTAGATTATAGGTTATTTCCGAAGCATCGGCCAAACCTTCATTATCAAGGAAAGTAAGAAACGATTCAATATCATTTTTGTAGGATTGGAGAGTATTCTCGGACAGATTGCGCTCGAATTTAAGCACAATTAAATACTCTTTAAGAAATACTTTCATTTTGGAGATTTAGTAGATTCGTTTTCCATTTCATCTTGTTTGGGATAACGAATTCTTTTATGATGTTGGCTTACCAATACTTCATAAAATGAATTTTTAATAATCTTTAAATCGGCAAATGTAATGGGCGCTTCATCAAGCTGTCCGTCATCTACTCGCGCTTTAATAAGATTGGTGATGAGGTTATCAATTTTTTCGGGCGTCGGTTCCACCATTGATCTCACAGCAGACTCGCAGGCATCAGCTAACATTACCAATGCGGTTTCTTTACTGTTGGGTTTAGGACCGGGGTATCTAAAGTTATTAATTAAAACTTCCTTCTCTGTATTTTCCGCTTTTTCCTTCTCATAAAAGTACTTTATAACTTGAGTGCCGTGGTGCATTGGAATAAAATCGACAATTTCCTCAGGTAAGTTGTTTTCTTTGGCGAGTTCAATTCCTCTTGTTACATGATCAATAATTCTACTTGCGCTTTCAATTGGGGCAAGTGCGTCATGAACATTTTCATTGCCCATTTGATTTTCAACAAATGTATCCGGTTGAAAAGTTTTTCCAATATCATGGTAATATGCTCCGACTCGAGCTAATATTGGACTGGCTCCGATTACCTCCGCCGCGTTTTCAACCATATTTCCTATTGTCATGGAGTGAGTAAATGTACCAGGTGCCGATTTCGCCAAATTTTTGAGCAACCCGGTGTTAAAATCTGTTAACTCCAACAAAGTTAAATCGGTTGTAAATTTGAAGATTTTTTCAAAGAAAATTATTAGTCCAAAAGTTAAAATCGGGCTAATGAGTGCATTTGTCCCTGCAAAGGCGGACTGTACAAGCATTACTTCCCATGTGGCAAATTGTTCGAATCCGAATGCTAATAAACCAACAATGTATCCGAATAAAATAAATAGAAACGATCGGAATATTTGCGTTCGATTTTTAATATCTCGAACCGTGTATGACGCTAATCCCCCGGCAAAAATATTTATCATCGCGAATACGTAATCATTCCCTCGTAAAGCACCCACAACCAAAGCGATTATTACCGTTCCATAAAAACCGATTCGGGAATCAAAAAAGATTGTAAGTAACATTGAACCAACCGGAATAAATATCAGCCATTCAATCGGAGAACTTACATCGATCAGTGAAACGATGTATGCAAAAAATGTTGTTAGAAGAACTATAATGGAAATGAAGAGAATTTTAACGTTATCGTCAAATATCTCTTTTCGAAATAATGAAAGGTATAAACTGAAAAAACTGAAAATTATAATTATGTGAAATAGTTTTCCCGTTGACTGCAAAATACGGTTCCAAAACGTACTTTCATTTCCTTTTGAAATTCGGTAAGAATCAATTTTTCTTTTAATCTCCGGTGTAATTCTATCATGTTTTGCGACGATTCTTTCATTCTCGGTTACTATATCAATATTTTTTGAAACCGATTCACGCGCAATCTCTTTTGCCACATTAGTGAGCTCTTGGCTATAAACAACATTCGGAACCAAAAAGTAACTCAAATACTCTTTAAATACTTTTACGGCTTCGGCATTTCTGGAAAGATAAATCATCGCGTTGCTGTTTAATAAATTATCGACACCATTCCGATCATAATATCTTGTAGCTGGATACTCCCGTTGAAATTTCCCATCACGGATCGAAATAGTATCGGCACCGATTTCATTATATAGTTTATTTAGCAGCCCTTTTCGATAGATTGTGGAAACTGTATTTGAAGCAATTCGTTGGAAATCGGACAGATTAAATTCCGTTGGTATCTCAGGGTTCTTTTGATTTTTTCGTATCGTTAATAAATATTCGAAAGAAGAAGGTGATAAAAATTGCATTCGTGGAAATTGACTGGTTCCAAAAAGAATTTCGTCATCAAGCATTTTTTTTAATATTGGCGCAAACGCTTTCAGTGAATCGCGAACTGATTGGTACACATCTTCATTTATGGTAAAAATCGGCTTAATTTTTTTCTCGGCATTGGTCAATTCTTTGTTATAGTCTTCACTGCTCTTTAAAACTTCAAACGTTTGAGAGGCAATTAAATCCTCCTGAATCCAAACCGATCCAATATTAACTTCCGACTCTAAAGATTCACCTTTGGGAAACATTAATAAAATGAGAATCGAAGTAATAAAACCAATAAGCAGTTTTAATCTTACACTGGTTACAAATTTGTTTTTTGAAGACATTATTTTCTTTATGTTTTTGCTTTTAGGACCATTTCGAGGAATTCGGCTACACCATCTTCTTCGTTGGTCTTTTCTGTGACGTGATCGGCGAGATATTTAATTTCAGGTACTGCATTAGCAACTGCAACTTTTAAAGCGTTTGTTTCGAAAAGTTCACGGTCATTATACCAATCTCCAAGAACAGCAGAATCTGCTATCCGAACTCCTAAACCTTTAGCAAGTTTTTTTAATCCGGTTCCTTTTGTGCATCCATGCTTTCGGATTTCAAGATAATAAATCCCCGGGTGAGATTGTGACTTATACAAATTAGTATTTAATCCAAATCCGAACGGAAATGTTAGTCTACTGTCAACAAACTTAATAGAATCCTTCATATCGCCAACAATTACAATTTCCAAAACTTTATCCATTAAATTTTTGTATTCGGATACTTCTGTGTATTGAGCTCCGAATTTTTCTAACAACTCTTTAATGGTTGAGTTATGCTCAGTGTAATAAATTGAATCCGCATGACACAAAGCAATCCTCAATAAATGTTCGTCTGCAAGTCTGACAGCCTTTTTAACATATTTTTCCGGAATGTAAGAATCAAAGATTATGTTATCTTCCGGGAAACTTTTTATGATAGATCCATCGAGTGAAATGAGCGGAGTTGTGATTTCCAATTCAGATGCAATATCAACAACAGCGCTGTGTAATCGTCCGGTTGCAATTGAAAACTTCACATTATGTTTTCTAAGCTCTTTTATCAATCTTTTTGATTCTTCGCCCACCCTACCTTCACTATTCAATAGGGTGCCGTCCAAATCGAATACAATTAGCTTTAGATTTTTTAATTTTAGTGTGTCCATAAACTACTATTCGTTTACAATTGAATCCAAGAACAATTTTCAGTTTTAGTGTACTATAAAATGAGTGGGTAAAGATAAGGATTTCTTAAGAAATCTTTAAATAAATTAAAGTGACATGTATCATTAATGGTCAGGAAATGCCCAACGAAATTGGAGTGAGTTTCGAAATTCTAGCTTAGTCTTTCGACCCGGCAAAAGCAGTAAGTAAATATCCTGTCGATAATGTTATTCCAACTCCGATAAATGTAAACCAGGTCCAAGCCACAAGACTTAGGGAAATAAGAATCGCCATCCCAAGTATTCCGAATGAAAAAGAGATTAGAGCTTGTGTCTCGTTCGCTTTTTTGTTTAGTATCCCCAACAAAAATGTTCCGAGCAGTCCTCCATATGTAAAGGATGCGATTCCTAATGCTATCTCTACAACCGATCTTGGCATTTCAATAAATAACATTGCTGAAATTACCAAAACGATACTCCAGAAAATCGAAATTATAATTGAGACCGTTTTTTCATCTTTAATATTTAATCTGAAAATGGGCAAAATATCATAAACCGTCGAGGATGATAACGCACTTATTGAACCGGCAAGGGATGACATAGCCGCGGCCAATACTCCGGCAATTAAAAAGCCGCTTAAGCCGGGCGAGATTTCGTCTACAATAAACATCGGGAATATTTCATCCGGTTTTAGATCCAGATTTCCATAAAAAACATATAACGCGATTCCAACCATTAAAAAAAGGAAAAATTGAAAAACGACCAATACACCACTCGAGATAATCGCCTTTTGCGCATCTTTTAATTTTTTAATAGTTAACAATCTTTGAACAATAAATTGATCCGTTCCATGCGACGCCATCGAAAGGAAAATTCCCCCTATTAAACTTGCTATCAATGTGTAAGGTTTTCCAAAAAACTCGGAGAGAGATGTTGCCATCTCAAAATTAAAAATCGAGAGTTTCTCATTTTCGGCTGCAACGTGCAACAAATTCGATATACCATTTACCGCCTCGGAAGAAACTATTAAGTTAAACGCGATCAACGCACCGAGAATATAAACGATCATTTGAACAACATCGATCAGAATGATTCCTCGAATTCCCCCGAAACTGGAGTAAATTAAAGAAATTGATCCGATTATCATGATAGCGTAGATATAATCGATTCCAAGAAGATATTTTAACGGAATTGCGGTCGCAAAAAGCCTTACTCCATCAGCAGCAACTCTTGTAAACATAAATATTACCGATGCGGAAATTTTTGTTTTATTACCAAATCGCAATTCGAGAAATGAATATGCCGTGCTAAGTTTATCCTTGTAATAAAGTGGCAGCAAATATTTTGCGACGATAATTCGACCAATTAAATAACCAATCGTAATTTGGAGGAAATTGAGGTTTGTTTTATAAGCAAGTCCGGGGATGGAAATAAAGGTTAACGTACTGGTTTCAGCGGCTAATATGGATAAAGCTACCGCCCACCATTTTACATTTCGGCCACCCAGAAAGAAATCGTTTACGCTTTCTTTTTTACCACTAAAAAACAGACCGATAAATGTAATAATTGCCAAGTAAGCTACAATTACAAAATAATCGAGAAAAATTCCTGACAAGTATTAGATATCCTGTAGTTCTTTTACAGCTTCATCAACATTATCACAAATGGGTAGAATACGATCAAGCTGAGATATTTCGATTAGAGTTTTAACACTTTTGGTAGGACCGGCAATTCTAATATGACCTTCTTCGGCTTGCAATATTCTAAATGCAAGCAAAATTGCACTTAATCCGGAGGAGTCGCAATATTCAACTTCGGACAAGTCGATAATTAATTTGCCGACTTCATCAGCATGTAAAATAATAGTAAACTCGCCTTTTACTAATCCGGCAATGGTTGCATCGAATCTTTTTTCGTTTAGCTTAAAAATTGAGATATCACCATCACGTTTCAGTTCGAAGTTTATATTTTCACTCATAAGGCATAATTTGAATTAGTTAGTAAATTGTAATAGTAAGCAAAAATTCTAATAGAATTAAAACATTTTTAACGAATTTAACAAATTTTTATAAGAATTTTCCGGTACAATCGAATCTAACGGGACTTGGAAATTATAAATCCCTTTCGCTCTATCGTTGATAAATCCGATGCTGAACTTTTTCTCGACGTTAGCAACTACTCCCAAATGAAAAAGTGAGATTTTTGTTTCTAGATTTATCACTGTATCATACTTTGAATTTACTTTGGCAAGAAAAGAAGTTGAGGGTAACCCGTAAGAATTAATATCCTGCTCATCAGGCACTATTTTTGTGATATGATATTTATCAGGAATCAGTGGTTTAATAAAATTTGTTACAATAACGGTTATACGCGGATTATTAAAATCGAAAAGCCTGAGAATATGAAACGCCGGAGTAAACAGTACTTCCTCTTCCGGGAATATCATTAAAATAGTTTTGCTCTTTTTTAAAAATCCATTAAACAACACTACTTCACGCTTTACTTTTTTAGTGCTCCTCGTGAGTAAGTATTGCCCTATATTTTTTTTTACAGTATCAATCATTTTGTATCATTTTGAATAAACCGGATTCATCGATTATATTTATTCCCAACTTTTCTGCTTTTGATAACTTCGACCCTGCCTTTTCGCCGGCCAAAAGTAAATTCGTATTTTTACTTACGGTTGTAACCACCGAACCACCATTGCTTTCAATCAAACTTTTTGCTTCCTCCCTCGAAAGAGTCGGTAAAGTTCCGGTAATTACGAATTTCAAGCCATCCAATTTCGAACCGGATTTTTCTACTTTCGAAGATTCAAAATTTAGTCCGGCAAGTTTTAATTTTTTAATTAGATCTAAATTTTGATCGATACTAAAATATTGCCTTAAAGAATAAAAAACACTCTGTCCAATATCATGAATTGAAGTTACCTTCTCCTCATCAGCATTGATGATTTCATCAATATTTTTAAAGGAATCTGATAACTTTTGAGCAACTCCCGCTCCAATATATCGTATTCCGAGCGCAAACAACACTTTTTCGAAAGATTTATTTTTACTCTCTTCAATTGCGTTCAATAAATTATCGACGCTCTTTTCGCCTAATCTCTCAATCGAAATAAGTTCATCTCTTTTAGTTTTAAGATTGTAGATATCTGCAATATTTTTTAATAATTCCAACTCAACAAATTGATCGATTATTGCTTTTCCCATTCCTTCAATATCCATTGCGCCGCGTGAGGAAAAATGTTCAAGATTACCTTTTATCTGTGCCCTACAATTTGGATTTTGGCAATAGATCGCAACCTCTCCATCAGGCTGAAATAATTTTGAAGAACAAACAGGACATACTTTGGGTGGTTGCAGCTTTTGGGAAAATTCATTTCTTTCTTCATCAATAACTTTTACAATCTTAGGGATTACATCACCACCTTTTTCAATAATAACTTTGTCATTTAATCGAATATCCTTGCGCCGAATTTCATCCATATTGTGTAAAGTTGCATGGCTAATTGTTGATCCGGCTAATAATACCGGTTCGAGATCAGCTACCGGTGTGACAGCGCCCGTCCTACCGACTTGCCAACGGATGTCTTTAATTCTTGTAGTGGCTTGTTTTGGTTTAAACTTATAAGCAACCGCCCATCTTGGTGATTTTGCAATAGTGCCGAGTTCGCTTTGCTGATCTAGAGAATTAACTTTTATAACCACGCCGTCGGTTTCGTAAGGTAATTTTACTCGTTCATTTTCCCAGAAGTTACAATAATCAACTACCTCATTAATATTATTGCAAAGTTTGTAATTTTTATTGACTTTAAAGCCTAATTCAGCAAGTAACTCCAGACTTTCACTATGAGTTTGAATATTTCTAGAATCAGCAATCAAATAATAAGTGAAAATATCAAGAGGTCGCTCGGCAACAATCTTCGGGTCTTGCATTTTAATTGTCCCCGCCGTAGAATTCCTTGGATTCGCGAAAGTCTTTTCACCTCGTTTTTCTCTTTCCGAATTATATTCTTGGAAAGCATCTATTTCCATAAATATTTCGCCACGTACTTCAAATTGATATAAATCAATAGCCTTCCATTTATTCTCGGAAATTGAAAGTGGGACAGATTTTATTGTCTTTACATTATTAGTGATTTCTTCACCACTCACTCCGTCGCCTCTGGTTACGGCAGTTTTGAGTTTACCATCTTCATAAATCAGACTTGCCGAGACACCATCAATTTTTAATTCAACCACATAGGAGACTTCTTCAGGCGAGTCGACGTTTTCCTTAATTCTATTGTCAAATGCGATCAATTCATCTTCATTATACGTATTAGAGAGACTCAGCATAGATACTTTATGCCGAATTGTTCGGAATTCTTTAGTCAGGTCGGAACCGATACGTTGGGTTGGGGAATCGGGAGTAATTAAATTTGGATTTTCTTGTTCTAATTTTTCTAAGGATTTGTATAATTGGTCGAATTCAAAATCAGCGATAAGAGGTTCGCCGAGCACATAGTATTGATATTCATGTTTCCTGATCTTGGAACGCAGAGATTCAATATTATCCTTTACGTTAGCCATCATTCTTCTTTTCATCTGAAGGATTTAGCAGTTTCAGTCCTGTCGGATCAATCTGAACATATCGCACAGATTTCGATTTTCCTTCGAAATCCAGTCTCTGATTATCAAGAAAAAACTGAACCGCTCCGGAATTGCCGACTAATATTTTCACGTTTTTGCTCGCCTCAATTGATCGATTTCTACCGGGGAGTAAAATGATTTCGAAGGTTTCCAACTGATCCACTTCAATTCTCATCCATGATGAATCTTGAGCAACAATATTTACGCTAAAAAGTTTGGTAGCGACTTCCGTTGATTCCACGTTTGAGGCGGAGCTTTCTTTCTCAGAATCGGCAACCTTAAATCTTTCGGTTTGCTCCTTGATTACTTCATCAAATGGTCTTTCTGTTACAATTTGATTAGGACTGGAATTAAAGAAGATGAAATAGATTAAAAGGGCAATTATAATTACGCCAACTGACCCGAGCAGCAATATCGTATTACTACTCATCGAAGTTTCAGTCTCTCGTTGAGTTTGATATTCATTAGGTGATTGGACATCAATCACTTTTGGGGTTTCATTCTCGGTAGAAGTTTTTTTGACTTGCGTTTTTTTACTAACCGTTGTATCTGAAAATGATTGCCCGGATCTCGCTCTTTCAAATTTTTCAATTGTAGCTTCGGGGTCAAGTTCGATGGTTTGAGCATATTCTCTGATAAAAGCACGAATATAAACTTCGGGAAGGATATCAAAGTTATTCTCTTCAATTGCTTCCAAAAATTTAGGATCGATTCTTGTTTTTAAATGAATTTGCTGAATTGATATTTCAGCTTTTTCTCTTTTTGCTTTTAATTCTTTCGAAAAACTTTCTAATAAATCTTTTGCCATATTACTTTCTTTTTAATCTTGCGGAAAATGAACCGTCAAGCCCGTGTTTATTTGGAAAAGTTTGTACACAACCGTTTTCGTCAACCAGATTAGACGGGACGAACTCCGCGGCATTCTGCAATTCAAATTCAGGATGTTCTGTTAAGAATTTTTGAACAACATTATAATTTTCATCCGGTTCAATTGTGCATGTCGAATACACAAGCACACCATCATTTTTCAATAAGGATGCCCCCTTCTTGAGTAGGTCGAGTTGCAATGATGCTAATTTACGAAAATCCCCAATATCTCTTTTCCATTTGATATCCGGTTTTTTAGTGAGGGTTCCAAGTCCTGAACATGGAACATCAATCAGTATCCTGTCAAATCCATTTTCATCCGAAAATTGAAGAGCGTCTGCCTCTACAATTTTAACATTATCAACCGCTAATCTTTGCATATTGGATTCAAGTATTTTGATTCTTCCGGCGAATTTATCGAGTGCAATTATTTCACCGCGATTTTTCATTATGTTGGAAAGAAAAGCGGCTTTACCACCCGGAGCGGAGCATAAATCCAAAACTCTGGTCGACTCATTCGCTCCGAGCAATTTGCAAGGAACTCCCGTACTTTCATCTTGAATTGTGAAATACCCTTTAGCAAAATATTCCCAGTCTGTAATATTTGAAAGCACGTGCATTTTGAAAAATTCCGGTAAAAATTCACCTTGAGAATATTTTAGATCAACTTTCTGAAGCAGAGTCTTGAATTCTTCAATATCGATTTTGTTCGTATTTACCCGGAGTGTTAATGTAGGTTTTTGATTATTTGCCTTTAGTAAATTTTCTGTAAACTCTCTATCGTACCTTTTCAGCCAACGTTTAACCAACCAACTCGGGTGTGAATAATATGCAGAAAAATAACCGGCTAAGTCATCATCGGGTTTCGGATACCTGATGCCATCTTTGTTTCGAATAATATTTCTCAAAACCGCATTGGTTAAATCAGCGGACTTTTGACCCTGCAATTTTTTCACAAAATTCACAGCTTCATTCACAGCCGCATGATCCGGAACCCTATCCAAAAATAATATTTGATACAAAGCAACACGCATTGCATTTTTTACATTGGGAATACATTTTGAGAATTGACCCTTATAAAAGCCGGTAAGTATCCAGTCGATCCGGCCCAACCATCTGATAACTCCATGCACAATTTCAAAAAGCAAAGCTTTATCCTGACCGGATAAATCCGAATTTTTAATTTCGATATCGAGCATTTTATCCAGGTAAGCATCAGTTCTATCAATTCGATTAAGAATTTTTACTGATAGTCCACGAACGCCTTGATAAAGATTCAACCCGGTGTAATCACGTACATCATTCATAAAAAAACGTTATCCTGAATTATCTAAGTAGGAGCTAAAAATAAGAAAAGAAGTTAATTGTTCATAACGGGGTAAAGTTTATTTAAAAATAAAAAGGCCGCAACAAAAGTTGCAGCCTTAAAATAAGATTGATACAAACTAATTTTTTGGTGTTCTGCCATATTTTTTATTAAATCTATCCACTCGACCGGCAGAGTCGACCATTTTTTGTTTACCGGTGAAAAAAGGATGCGACTTGTGGGAAAGTTCCAACTTAACTAATGGGTAAGTATTTCCGTCTTCCCATTCAATCGTATCTTTCGTTTCTACAGTTGATCTTACCAGGAATGAATAATCAATCGAAATATCCTTAAAAACAACCGGGCGATAACTTGACGGATGAATACCTTTTTTCATTTAGAGTCCTCTTGCTAAAAATTTAGACCTAGAATATACCAAGATTATAGGTCTAATTCAAAAATTATTTCTCATTTTTCTCATTAATTTCGGCTTTACTCGAATCTGCTTTTTCATCAATAATCACATAAAACCCATCAAAATTAAATTGGGAAACCCCTCCCGCGCTAACCAATGTTCCTCTTCCTCTGGAGGCTTTGAGACCTTTATTGCTAAGATCAACATCGAGTTCGGAACCTTTCCCTTTCAGAATGGAGGGATCAATTTTCCTAGTTTCTACAACATCATTTGGTTGTAGAACAACTTGATAAGCATCATTTACTATTTCTTCACTTTGTTCATCCGATTTGTCAAACTTTTCTCCAACTTCTTCAGCCCAGACAAATTGTTTCGAGACTGAATTATTCGAGATAGTTTGCGCGTCATCCGTAATTAGAGGAAGTGTGGAATCATTTATTGGTGAATAAAGATAAAACAAGAGGAATACAGAAGAGGCTAAGGCTGTAATCGGGGCATACAACCATGATAATTTCCACCCTGCTTCACTTGAGTCATGGGTATCAAAATTACCATTATTTATTTTAACCATCAGGTTGTATTCAAAATTATCCGGAGCATCAAGTTTCGGCATTTGCGCCAAAATCTTTGATATAGGGTGTTCATTTTGTTCAGAATCGTAGATGTTTTTCATAGGCCATTAGTCTTTATAAATGTTTTTTAATAATTCTTGAAGTTGTGATCTTCCTCTATTGATCCTTGATTTTACAGTTCCAAGCGATAAACCGGTCATTTCAGATATTTCTTCGTATGAAAGTCCTTGAATATCTCTCAATATTACTACTTCTCTATATACCGCTTTTACTCTCATTAAAGCCCTCTGAACCATTTCGCTTTTTATTTCATTATCTGCCGCACGATCGGGTTGAATAATAGCTTTATCTTCAACTTGAATCGATCTTTCTTCGTCATCATTCGAGAGACTGAGAATGGTTCTCCGCCTTCTTCTCTTTAATTCATTTTTAGCCAAATTTCCTGCGATGGTATAAATCCAAGTAGAAAATTTTGCAAATGATTTATAAGAATCTTTGTTCAGATAGAATTTGATCATTGTATCCTGAACAACATCAATACATGCGTCTTTATCGCCTAAAAATCTGTAGACGAAATTAATTAAAGGATCTTTGAAACGTTTTACGAGTAGTTCGTACGCCTCAATTGTATTATTGTCCTGAAATTCTTTAATTAACTCTTCATCAGTCAGCGTTGACAGTTGCTTTTTCAATATGAATTATACTCGGGTTGTGAAAAAATGTTTCAGTAATGGTATTAAAAAATATCAGTCTATTTGTGAAAATAAGCATTATTTACAAAAAAGATGAAATGGGATTAATTTAAAATATCGCTAATCATAATTGTAGCTAAAGTTTTAGGATCTTGCGCAGAGGTTTTTAAAGCGAGTTCAGAATTATACAGAGCTTTTGCCGCTTGATGAATTCTTTTTTCCTTCAATAAATATTGAGCTTTTCTGCAATTCATATAGTAAAATGGATTCAAATTCGCCTTGCCGGCAGCTTCAAAGTCATTAATTTTTTCTCCCGAGAGCTCCAAAATTTTAGCGAGTGTAATGATGAATTTAATAAGCATCGCATTGATAAAAACCAAATCTTTACCATTATCCAACAAATTGTAAATGATTACCAAACTTTTGTGTCTATCACCTTTGCCAAGAGCTTCTTGTAAATTAAAAATGGTATACTCTTTAGTTTCTGATGCCAGTTTGTCGATAATATCTTTATCAATCGTTTTTTCACCGGAGAGATAAGTGCTGAATTTTTCAATCTGCATCTCGAGTAATGACTTATCCTCACCGACCATATCAACTAAGTACTCAGCATCATTTCGTGCTATATTCATCCCGGCTTTAGCGGCTTGTTTTATTAACCATCTGACTAATTCCTCTCCTTGTAATTCCTTTGCTTCAAAAAGAAACTTATTGGAAAGCAATGATTTAAATGGTTCGCCGGTTACGCTTCCCAATTTTCCGGGATGGGTAACTATCATAATGGTGAATTCAGCAGGTGATTTTACATACTCCGCAAATAGTTTTTTATCATTAATACTGTTGAAATTTTTAAGAATCAGCAATTTTTTTCCGTTACCAAATGGGAACGACAGTGCGAGATCCATTATTTGTTGGATGGAGTTTGATTTATCTAAAGAAATTGTTTCACGGTCAAATTCCGAATCAACAAGTGGTGAGACTACCTTTTCAACAGCTTTTACAGCATTATCAATCGTATGTAAATCTGTTCCTGCAAAAAAATAAATTGGAAGAATTGAGCCTTCTTTCAAAAAGTTTGCTACTTCATAAATTGAAGGGACTTTGGGTCTTGGTTTAGCCATCTTGTTTTTTCCGGTTTTCAGAGGATACAGCTTTCGTAATGAAGAATGAAAGGCCGCCCCAGACAAGGCCGCAGACAACCAACATAGTTATAATGGAACTTAAGTTCATTTTTCCGACAATGTTTTTTGAACAAGATATTTATTAAAAATTATGAGGAGCCCGATAACAATTCCCCACTGCATCAGACAAGTTCCAAGATTTTCGGCATGGAACGGATTCCACCACTCAGGATCCCATGATATTGATGAAACAAGCCACCAAACTAATAGCACAATCGCCTGTAAGGGAATTAAGTATGTTATTATAAAATTATACCACTTTCCAATTTTTATATCGCTTCCGTCATAATTTATTATCTCGGTCCTAAATTTATCGACACCGTATCGAATTATCGAAAATGCGATAAACCCTCCGCTAAGAATCAATCCGACACCCCAAACCCAATCTTGATTTGCAAAAATATTCAGATCGAGTGCGGAAGGAATACCAAAAAGAAAACCAAGACTCCCCACTATCAGAATTGCTTTTTTCCTCTTTATCCCAAGATCAATGAATGTTCTTGTAGTAAGTTCGATAAGGGAAATTAGTGATGATATCGCGGCAAAGGAGATTGCGAGAAAAAATAATGACGCAAAAATAGTATTTACGAAAGCATTTTCAGAAAGTTTTGAAAATAATACGGGAAGGTAGATAAAAGTCAACCCTGTATTCGCAGGTCCAGATTGAGAGATTTGAGCAATCGCATCAGATGAGCTCAGTGCAAAAACGGTGGAGAAAATCATGATTCCCGCAATAAGTGAAATTGAATTATTCCCGAATCCGATTAACGCTGCGTTGACCGAAATATCTTCCTTCTTTCGCATATAAATGGCGTATGTGAGTATTAAACCCCAACCGGCTCCGGTATCCCAAGCGTTTTGTGTTAGCGCATTCAGCCATACTTTGTGATCCAACAACGTATCCAAAGAAGGCGTAAAAAAGTATTCGATGCCCTGCAGCGCGTTTGGAAGTGTAACCGCTCTGATAAGCAACACAAGTAGAATTATAATTAAAGAACTTACCAGAATTTTATTCGCCTTTTCAATTCCTTTTACGACACCTCGATAAATGATATAAGAACCGATGAGCATCGCGATAAAATGGAAAAAAACCGGCTCATAGCCGGTTGAAAAATCGTTCCAATATTGTAACCGGCTTTCAGTCTGAAAAAGATCTCCGCTTACCGCAGAATAGAAATAACGGATACACCATCCGGCAACAACCGAATAATAAAACATGATTGAAGTCGAAACAACGGCGATAAATCCGCCCATCCAACCGAATTTAGGACCGGCAATTTTGGAAATTGCTCCAATCGGACCCATTCTCGTTTTTTTACCAATTGCAAATTCTGAGATAATTAGAGGAATTGACCAAATGAGAAGAAAAATAACCCACGGAATTAAAAACGAACCGCCGCCGTTCTGGGCAACAATTCGCGAAAACCGCCAAATGTTGCCCGTCCCGATCGCAATTCCTAAAGTAGATAGAATTAGAGTCCAGCGAGAAGTGAAAAATTCTTGCTGCTTCATAAGTTCTTAATTTTTTACGCGTGTATCGATTGTCACCGATTCCATAACAACGTCGCTGTGTGGACGATTAGTACCCGGAGCAACTGAAACTTTCCCGATACTTCTCAAAACATCCATTCCGGAAATAATTTTTCCAAATACCGAATGTTTGCCATCAAGCCAAGGTGTTGGAACAAGAGTAATAAAAAATTGACTTCCGTTTGTATTTGGGCCTGCGTTCGCCATGGATAAAATACCGGGTCCGTCATGACGCAAAGACCGATCAAATTCATCTGCGAATTTTCCACCCCAGACACTTTCTCCTCCCATGCCTGTTCCTGTGGGATCCCCGCCTTGAATCATGAAATTATCCATAATGCGGTGAAAGATTAATCCATCGTAGTAACCTTTATTCGCGAGTCCGACAAAATTTTCTACTGTTTTGGGCACTTGCTGTGCGAACAACTCTAACTCCATAGTTCCCATATTTGTAACCATTGTCGCTACAACCATCTCATTTTCCTTTACAGCTTTTACATCATCCAAAGTAACCTCACTTGTCTTTTTAGGATTTTTTTCTTCCGAACCACAAGCAAAGAACAAACCGATTAACAGAAACAAAAGGTATTTTTTCATAATACTCTCCTTATGGTTTAATGATATTATTTGCGATTAAAATTAAAATTGTGACACCTATTATAATTCTGTAAAAAACAAAAACGTAGGTGGTATTTTTTCTCAAAAATCTTAATAAAAATTCTATTGTTAAATACCCGCTAATTGCGGAAAAAACTGTTGCAATGATTAAAGTCAGCAAACCATCGCCATCAATATATTCGAGAGAGTGGTAAAACTCCAATAAACCACTGCCTAAAATTGCCGGAACGCTTAATAGGAACGAAAATCTCGCCGCGGTTTCTCTTTCGAACCCTATAAATAAACCGGCGGTAATTGTTGTTCCTGATCGTGACGAACCCGGGATTAAGGCGAGGCATTGTCCCAATCCAACCAATAATGCATCTTTCCAAGTAATATCTTCAAGTTTTTTGTTGAATTTACCAACTCTTTCGGCTATTGCCAATATTACACCGAGTACAATCAAACTGCTGGCGATAACAACTAAATTTTTTGTAAATGCACCTTCGATAAAATCTTTGAATCCTAATCCAATTATTACGACCGGAATTGTACCGATAATAATAAACCAGCCTAACTTTGAATTAAAAGATTGTTCATTAAATTTTTTCGGTTTAACAACATTATAATTCAGGAAATCTACAACAATATTCCAAATATCCTTCCAAAAGTAAACAAGAATGGCGACAAGAGTACCTAATTGAATTACAGCAATAAACGCGGTCCACCGTTCCGGATGCTGTTGATCAATTAAATTCATAAAATTTCCGAAAAGGGTTAGATGTCCTGTACTGCTGATTGGTAAAAATTCGGTGAGTCCTTGCACTATTCCCAGAATGATAGCTTCAATAATATCCAAATCGTTTATCCTATAATAAGTATGAAATGCCTAATTTAATTCCGATCGAAAGCATATTAAAGTTCACAACTTCACCCGTCGAATTATATTTAATATTTGCCCCTTCCGATTCCGGTTCGCCCGGATAGTCCAATCGCAAATCGAGCGCAATTAGTGCGTAAATTCGATCACTTAGCAATGTATTACCTTGAGCTTTTAAAAGAAATCCCATCCCTCCCGAACTATATTCGGGTTCATTATTAGAACCGGGTAATTTTTCGGTAACATTCACTAAACGATATCCGATTCCGGCACCAAATTTAAATTTGTAACCTTTGCCCGGAATTTCGTAATAGCCCAACAAACTTGGCCGGTGCAAATTTAATGAAAGATCATAAACACCTAAAAATGAAGTGGTTGTGTATGACGAGATCAGATAGGAATATTCAACAGCCAGATGATATTTTTCATTAATCGGGAAATCGATTTCACCAAAAAAATCGGCGGCAGTATTAAACGTTGAGAGTCTGTCCCCCGCAGGAGCAAAGTTACTATTTACATAATCTTTGGGAGAAGAAGAATTTATCATCGCAACTCCCATTCCTGCTGAGAGTTCGATCTGACCGAATACCGGTAATGAAACGAGTAAAAGAAAAAAAAGAATTAATGGTCTAATCTTCGACTCCTGATTTAAAGACAGTCATGAAGTTGACGGTTTCTTTCCCTTGTTTTTTCCTAATATTATTGATCAAATAGACGAAAAATGTTGGGGAAATAATAAAAATTATGTAGGAAATAAAATGGGTCAGAATCGCGTATGCCGCACTAATTTCACTCGTAAATCCGTACAAAGTTGTTAAGACAAAAATTGATATTGCATGATAAGAACCTGTTCCACCAGGGGTGGGAATCACAATTCCAAATGCGCCAATTGACATAAATATCCAAGCCATTGAATAAGTAACTTTTTCCGCCTGATCCATGCCGATCATAAAAAATCCGGCATAACTTGCAGCGGCATAAAAAACCATTATTAACACAGTTAAAAGGAACGCTTTGAAAAATAGTACCCTGCTGTTCAGAGTAGAAAATCCATCTGTCATCATATCAAAAACATAATTTACTTTATCAGCAGCTTTTTGAGAGATTTTACCAACAAATTTTACGATAAATTGCGAAAATCTTTCTCTGAATATTACGAGTGAAAGTATCATCAAAATCAATATTCCTATAGCTGAAAATCCTAATATTACCGTCGATTCCAACCATTCAATCTCGTCGTAAAGGTTTCCGTCATACAAAAAGATGCTTATCATAACAGCAATACCAAGGGCAAGAATATCAATAATTCTCTCGAGAAGAACTGTTCCGAACATTGAAGATCTGGATAAATTTTCCCACTTGCCGAGGAAAAAAGCGCGGTAAAGTTCACCAAGCCTTGGCACAACAGCATTAACTCCGTACCCGATCATTGTTGCCCCGAATAGATTTAACAATGAGACATCCTCTTTAACAGAATGTACCATTACTTTCCAGCGAAGAGCGCGTAACCAGTGGGAGATCATAAAAAGTAATACAAATAAAGCGATTCCGTATAATTCGGCATGTAGGATATAATCAAACGCAATCTCGATATCGATATTGCGAAATGCTATATATAAAAAAACGATTGTGAGTATAAAGGGGATTACAATTCGCAGAATTTGTTTTATAAGATTTTTTGCGTTTTTATCTTTCACCGAATTCCTATGTGAGACTTCTCAACAGTAATTATAATAGAACAGACAATATATTCGACTTATTCCAATTTTTCACGTAAATATTTAGATTTATTGATCTTTTCACTTTACGGTATTTGATGTTTTTTTTGATTTTTTTACGGGATGTTTTGTTCAAATGTGGTTAAAATTTTACTTTTTGTTTTAAACTAAAACTCAAAACAGACTTACAATAATCTTGTACTTTTGAGTTAAACCAATAAGAATTACGATAAATTTTTTAGTATTAATTGAAGTTGATCATCAGTTTCGACCAGTACTTCCCGAGCTTTACTTCCTTCGGAAGGACCCACAATTCCTGCCTCTTCTAATTGATCAACAATTCTTGCCGCCCGTGAATAACCTAATTTTAATCTTCTCTGCAATAATGAAACCGAGCCCTGCTGATGCCTCACAATAACTTCGGCAGCATCATTAAACATCGGATCAATATCTGCCAAGAAGCTTCCCTGGGCACTCGCTTTTTTCTCAAACATTGAAGGAAGGAAAAATCTCTTCGAAAATCCTTCTTGCACATATATAAAATTTGTTACCCTTTCGACCTCTTCAGTAGAGATAAACGCGTTTTGAATCCGAACCGGTTTTGGCATTCCTCCCGGGAGAAAAAGCATATCGCCTTTACCCAATAATTGTTCGGCGCCGTTCATATCAAGAATGGTTCGCGAATCAATTTTCGTGGCGACCTGGTAAGCAATTCTCGCGCTAAAGTTTGCTTTGATTACACCTGTAATTACATTAACGGAAGGACGTTGTGTAGCAACAATCAAATGAATTCCGACAGCTCTTGCCAACTGCGCAAGACGGGCAATGGGTTCTTCAACTTCCTTTCCAGAAGTCATCATTAAATCTGCGAGTTCATCAATAATCACAATCAAATACGGCATCTTGTAATGCTTCATTTTATCAGTGTCCTGAGGACGTTTTTTCGGATCGCTGATTCGAGCGTTATAATCAATAATGTGTCTTACACCAACCTTTGCCAGCTTGTCGTATCGTTTTTCCATTTCATGCTCAACGGATTTTAGGAGCAATAAAGCATTTTGTGGATTCGTTATAATTTCTTCATCAAGATCGGGCGAAACTGCAAGGTAGTGCTTATTTAATTTTCCATAAAAAGACAGCTCAATTTTCTTGGGATCAATAATCACAAACTTAATTTCGGAAGGATGCTTGCTGTAAATTAAAGATGTAATTATCATATTGATGCCGACGCTTTTACCGGAACCTGTTGATCCGGCGATAAGCATATGAGGCATTGAGGCTAAGTCTGTTATATAAATATCGCCCGAAATCGTTTTACCGAGTGCAAGAGGCAACTGGGCTTTTGAATCCTTAATTTTGGAAAGAACCGATCTGGCGCTTACCATAGAAGCTTCGGTATTTGGTATTTCAACACCTATTGCGCTTTTACCGGGAATAGGAGCAATTATCCTTATTCCTCTGGCTGCGAGAGCTAAAGCGATATCGTGCTCAAGTCCGACAATTCTGCTAATTTTTACACCGGGCGCAGGTACAATTTCGTACAATGTAACCACCGGTCCGGGTGTAACTGAAACACTTTCAATTTCGATATCAAAAAGCGCTAATTTTTCTTTTAATTGTTCTGCGTTTCGTTTTAATTCAACTTCCGGAATTTGGATATCTTCCGATTCAATCTTTTCCAGTAAATCAATTTTGGGGAAATTGAATTTTATCTTCTCTTCCCATTGCTCGGGAAGTTTTCCTTCTTCATCCTTATCAATCTCCGTCAAATCTAAATCTTCGATTTCACCTTTCGATTTTTTGAAATCTTCGGACAATTTTTCGGGGACGATTTGTACCATTTCCGGTGGAGCTTCAGTTCTTTCCTGTTCTCTCTTAACGATTTCAATTATAGTTTCTTTGGCAGGTTCATCTTCTAATTTACCGGGTTTAAGAACATCTAGTATTTTCTTTTTCTCTTTTGCCGGTGGTTTCTCTTTTTTGATTGTTATTTCGGAAGGTTTTTCTTCCGATTCAGTTTCGTTTTTATCTAAGTTGATACCAATTTTTCTCAAAAATATTTTAATATGTTCGAGTTTGATATCAAATACAATAAAAATTGAGACACATAAGATTGCCAACAAAAATATGGCTCCGCCGAGACCGCCGAACAATCTTCCTATTCCCATTCCTAAAAAGTCGCCAACCTTTCCGGCAATTTCGAATTCATCATAAAATATTTCAAATTCTCTTCTCAACATTCCAAAAAATGTTGAGAGAATAACCCCAAGCACAATTAAAAAATTTGAAATATAAACGGCTGTTTTTCGGTTGGTTTCCCTAATTATCGTATAACCCCAGATAAAAATTACTATTGGGAAGATGAGTGAGAAAAATCCGATTGTGTTATTGATGAAAAAGTTCGAAATGTACGATCCAAAAATTCCTAACCAGTTATGTGTACTTTCAACTCTGATCTGGAATTCCGGGTCTTGGGAAAAAACTTTAAAAAGATCGGTAAAAACAAAACGTAAATTGGCTTGATCGAATCTGGAGTAAGATAAAATACTTAATATTAGAAGCAGTGCTATAACTGTAAGCAAAAATCCAATTAGTTTGGTTTTCTTTTCAGTCGGTATTATAAAAACATCATCCTCTTCCGAGGTTTTATTCTTTCTTTTCTGTGGCATCTTCAAAATATAACGTTTTTATAATCCAGTTTTCACTTCAGGATTTTCCTTCGGCAATTTAATTACACCTGATCTGTAAAATGGAATTGAGCTGCTCGAATTTGATTGTGAACACGCCTCAATATCATCTTCAAAGCCATTTTCAATTAAAAGCTTTCCATGCTGAGTCTCGCTCAGCATTTTTTTAATGCCCCGGCCAAATGATTTTGAAAGCGAAATGGAAGCCTTGGAAGCATCCGTCAACTCAATATTTTCTTTAAACTTTTCAATTTCGGTTATAAGTTTGCCCGCGCAAATAGTGTCTTCGAGACAGAACATTCCATTAAATCCGGCACAAAGAATCGTAACTTCATTTCCAAGATTGTATAGATATTCGGCCATCGCGGATAAATTTAAAAAGCTGCAAGTGTGCAAGTTTTCGGAAAATTTTGCTCTTACAATTGCTTTAGAACCGTTGGTAGTAAATAGAATGATCGATTTTCCCGAAACCTTCTCCACACTATAATCCAAAGGAGAATTACCCAAATGAAATCCATCAATCTTTTTCGTATTTCTTTCACCACCAATAAGGGTTTGACCTCCAAAAGCATTCCCGGAAATTTTCATCGCGAATTCTACACTATCGACAGGAATAATTTCTTTGGCTCCGTTTGAAAGGGCCGTGTCAATAGTTGAAGTCGCTCTTAGTACATCGATTACTACCGTTGTTCTGCCGGTAAAATAAAGCTCATCTGCATTCAAGGGTGAAAAAAGTGTGTGTATTTTCATTTTATCCTACAAAGGGAAGTTTAACAATCTTCACTTTTATTTCTTTATTTCTAATTATCCAATTCATTTCACTATCAAGGTTAGCACATTCAGTATTGACGTATCCGAGCGCGATAGGTTTTTCTAAAATCGGGCTTACGGTTCCGCTGGTAATTTTACCTACGATCTCACCGTTAACCGCGATTTCATATCCCTGTCTCGGAAATGCTTTTTCTTCAGCTACCATCGCGACCAATTTTCTTTCCGGACCAATTGATTTCGTAGAGACCAGAACTTCCTTTCCAATAAAATCTTCTTTTTTTAGCTTGGTAATCCAGCCTAGTCCCGCTTCAATAGTATTTGTTGTTTTATCGATATCGTTGCCATAAAGACAAAATCCCTTTTCCAGTCTGAGAGAATCCCGTGCCGCGAGTCCGACAGGTCGAATTTCGAATTCCTCCCCCGCTTTAAATATCGCGTTCCAAATTTTTGCGGCTTGCTCCACATTTCCTTTAAAGTAGAGCTCAAATCCGAGCTCTCCGGTATAACCGGTTCGTGAAACAATCATTTCTAAATCTTCGTAATCTTCGGTAAGGAAAGTATAATATTCAATATCAATTTCTTTCCCTAAAAACTTATTAATAACCATGTTTGAGTTCGGACCTTGAACAGCCAGCAGCGAATAGTCATCGCTTTCATTTTCGATTTTTGCATCGAATCGATTATTTGAATTAATCCACGCGAGGTCTTTCTCTATATTTGAAGCGTTTACAACAAGCATAAATTTTTGATCCGAAATTTGATAAACCAATAAATCATCAACAATTCCGCCATCTTCATAACACATTGCAGAATACTGCACTTTGCCGTCATTTAAGTTCGCGACGTTATTTACGGTAACATGTTGGATTAATTTTTCAGCTTCCGGTCCCGATACAAAAAACTCGCCCATGTGTGAAACATCAAAAACACCAACAGAATTTCTAACAGCTTTATGCTCCGCAATAATAGATGAATATTGAACCGGCATTTCAAATCCGGCAAAATCTACGAGTTTTGCCCCAAGATTTTTATGAATATCATAAAATTTTGTGCGTTTCATATTTTTTCCCTCCAAAAGAAAAGAAGCTATCCAAAAACTACAAATAAGTTTGTGATTTAGAGTAGGTATAATTACTAAAAATTTTACGCGAATTCTTCGGTTAAATCCTCACCCGTTTTTGCATATAATATTTTAAATGATTGCGGGTTAACTTTTTCGCTCGGTGTAACTTTCAGTCGAATGGCAAATTTCCACTGAAGTTTAAACCTTGGCGTAATGTACCCCTCATTAAGAATACGCCCAAGGGAAGGGTGAACAACCAATTCAAGATGTTTGTATTTGCCTTCCAGTTTGTATCTCTTTAACCATTGTTCGATATCATGAACGAGGTTCGATTTCTTTGTCATCACACCCGTTCCATTGCAATAAATACAAGCTTCAGTCATCGATTGGAGAATGTTCTCACGAATCCTTTGTCTTGTAATTTGGATAATTCCAAAGTCCGTCATTGGCAATAAGGCTGTTTTTGCCCGGTCTTTTTTGAATTCTTTTTTTAGTTCGTCGTAAATTTTCTTACGATTTTTTTCATCTTCAAGATCGATAAAATCAATTACGATCAAACCGCCGATATCACGCAGCCGAAGTTGGCGCACAATTTCCCGTGATGCTTCTAAATCAGTTTTAAGAGAGTTCAATTCCTGATCTTTTTTCGCGGCATATCTGCCACTATTGACATCAATTACAATCATCGCTTCGGTATGATCGATAACAATATGACCACCGCTAGGAAGAGGAACTTTCCTTCCCATCAGCAATTCAATTTGTTCATTCACTTTGAAAAATTCGAAAATGTGCTGATCATTTTTGAAATACTCAACTTTATCCATCAAGGAAGGTTGAACGAACTTTAGATAGTTTTTCACTTCCCGATAAAGTTTTTTAGAATCGATCGCAACTTTTGAAATATCGGTAGTAAATAAATCTCTTATTACTGAAATTGTTGTGCTTAGATCTTTATAAACTAATTTCGGCGGTTCCGAAGTTTTTACTTCCTCTTGAACATCTTCCCAAATTTTAACAAGATATTTTAAATCTGCGGCAAGAATATCCTCATCTTGATTTTTGGCCGCGGTTCGAATTATTAATCCGCACTCTTTTGGTAAAATACCGCGTGCAATTCGGCGTAATCTTTTTCGTTCTTTAAAGTCATAAATCTTCTTCGAGACACCGATTTTATTATCGAAAGGGAGCAGAACGCAAAACCTGCCGGGTAATGAAATTGAGGATGAGACTCGAACACCCTTATCTTTTACAGGTTCTTTGATAATCTGAATGATTATCTCTTCACCTTTTTTGAGATTGGGAACTCGTCTTCTGTTCTCGGCTCGGACTTCCGGTGAGTTAGGGTCGGAATTCTTTTTTTGTTGTGCCGCGACAGGTTTTTGAACTGGAGGATCAGATTCCTCATCCCCGCCATCGTCATCGTCAAACATTCCTTTATTGTCTTCGAGGGAATCACCAATATCCGAAAAATGCAAAAAAGCATCGTGTTTTAATCCGATATTTATAAACGCCGCTCTAATGCCCGGCAAAACTCTCGCGACAGTTCCATAATACAAATCGCCAACCATTCTTTCTTTTTCCGGGTGATCGACAAAAAAATCTGCCAGATTTCCATCCTCTATTATTGCAACCCGGTTTACCGAGGAACTGGAATTAATTACAATTTCTTTTTTCATATTTTATATCAAAATTTTATATGTATAAATCTTCATAAATGTCTTTTTTCTCCAACAGCCAGAATAAGACCTTTTGTTTAAATTTTTCGTCAATTTCCTCTAAATCTTCCTTCTCGAAATAGTTTTCTTTAATTTTTTCGGAATGATTCAGAACATAATTTTTTAATTGTTCAATTTCGTTTATTGCAAAAATATCGGCGAGTAAAACAGAAATTCCGTCATAATTTCTAAAATACCACACGATATTTTTCTTGGTCTTTGGCAACGCCTTAAACTCGCCATAGTTTTGAACCAGCAAATCGAGGTGTTTTGTTACCGTTCTTCCAACTTCCAGTATATCTGGTGGTCCGGGATCATAGCCGGTTTCGACCAAAGCATTATAACGTGAGAATATAAAAGGATTTCCTAACGCGCCTCGAGCAACTAAAACACTGTCGCATTTGGTTTGTTCTAGCATTTCCTTAATATCTTGGGGAGTAAAAATAGATCCATTTCCGACAATTGGGATGTCAGTTTCTTGTTTCAGTACTTTCAACCAATTCCAATCCGGCTCTTCATCGTAGCGATCTTGTTTTGTACGCGCATGAACGAATATTAAGGCAGCGCCCGCTTCTTTCACCGCATTCGCGTTTTCGATAATATTGATATTCCTATCGGTAAGACCAAGTCGTAATTTTACCGAAATTGGAATTCCGTCAGAATTATCAACCATTGATTTAACTAAAGAGCTGATTTTTTCTGTATCATTTAGAAGGCTGGCGCCCATATTGTGTTTGGTAACTTTGGTAACCGGGCAACCGCAATTCAGATCGATCAAGGCAGGTTTGAACCTCGCAATCTCTTTTACGGCGTAACCAATTGTTCGAGCGTTATTGCCAAGTACTTGTACACCGATTGGGGCTTCGGAATTAGAAAATGACAGATTCTGGAGCGTTTCGAATTCATTATCGATCACACCTCTGGCACTGACCATTTGCGTAAAAGTCAGTCCCGCTCCATTCTGTTTCGCGATAGTCCTAAAGGGAGTATCCGTAACTTCAGCCATAGGAGCAAGTAGTTGCTTAGCACCTAAATCTATATTCCCAATTTTCATAATCCAACAGCTGTTGAACAAGCAACAACCGTCTCCAAAATTTGTTTGTAATATTGGGCCGATTAAAATTTATATGAACCAGCTCAAATGGAGACATTCCGAAAGAGCTTTCAGTTAGAGCTGAATAGAAATCTTCTATTCAGCTCACTGTTATTTAATTTATCTTATACGGCCCCGATATTAATTCTCAGGGTTCTCAGTAACTTCTGAATTATTTTCATTCTTCAACTCGGCTTCCATAACTGCCTTTCTCGACAAGTTTTTTCTGCCTTGATCATCAATTTTTATCAATTTAACTCTTATTTCGTCACCTTCTTTCACTACATCCGATACTTTATCGACACGTTTAATATCCAATTGTGAAATATGAATGAGACCCTGATTTCCGGGCATAAATTCCGCGAATGCTCCAAAATCAGCTACTTTTTTAATTACAGCATTGTAAGTTTTACCGACTTCGGGCTCAGCGACAAGAAGTTTGATATATTCTTTGGCTTTTTGCGCCATTTCTTTATTATTACCTGCAATGTTAACCGTTCCATCATCTTCGATAGAAACATCAACACCAAATTCTTTTTGGATTCCTTGAATCACTTTACCGCCCGGTCCAATAACCGCCCCGATTTTTTCAACTTTTACTTTGGTAAAAAGTAAGGTTGGCGCATGGGTTGAAATTGATTCGCGAGATGCAGGGAGAGCTTCAGCCATTTTAGCGAGGATATGTGTACGTCCTTCTTTTGCTTGCGCTA
Organism: Melioribacteraceae bacterium; assembly: GCA_021739765.1. Taxonomy (GTDB): domain Bacteria; phylum Bacteroidota; class Ignavibacteria; order Ignavibacteriales; family Melioribacteraceae; genus JAIPBD01. Next base: position 12,039 of record JAIPBD010000011.1, on the reverse strand, counting down.
ATGCCTTTTCCATAATTTCATAAGAAATTCCTTGGATTTTGATATCCATTTGGAATGCGGTGATACCTTTTTCCGTTCCGGCAACTTTGAAATCCATATCACCGAGATGATCTTCATTTCCGGAGATATCCGAAAGGACCGCGAAAGAATCGTCTTCTTTAATTAATCCCATCGCAATTCCGGCGATTCCGGATTCAATAGGCGCTCCTCCATCCATCAATGCAAGAGAACCCGCACAAACTGTAGCCATTGATGAAGAACCGTTCGATTCCAATATATCGGAGTTAATTCTAATGCTATAAGGGAATTTTGATTCTTCCGGCATCATACATTTGAGAGCTCTTTCGGCCAAGTTTCCATGACCAATTTCTCTTCTTCCCGTAAATCCGAATCTTCCGGTTTCACCAACACTGAATGGCGGGAAATTGTAATGAAGAATAAATCGTTTTTTATATTCTTCCATCAATCCATCGATGATTTGCTCATCTGATTTAGTACCTAATGTAAGTGTGGTTAAACTTTGAGTTTCACCGCGGGTAAATAATGCCGATCCGTGAACGCGAGGCAGAATACCGACTTCAATGGTAATTGGTCTGATTTCGGTTGTATTCCTTCCATCCAAACGGTTTCCATTTTCAAGAATTTGTTTTCTCATAAGATCTTTTTCAAGATCATGAAGAATTGTTTTTATCGTTGATTCCTGATCGGGGAATTTTTCTTCCAACGCGGCAAGAACTTCTGCGTTTAATTCGGAATTCTTTTGTGATCGTTCTTTTTTCGCGAGAACCGTACTGACCAACTCTTTGTATTTATCGTGCGCGAGTTCATTAACCGCGTTTAATAATTCAGAATCGATTTCAGCCGGTTGAACAACCATTTTTTCTTTACCACATTCTGCTCTAAACTCGTTTTGCATTGCAACAATTTTTTTAATATCAACGTGAGCAATTTTTAATGCTTCGAGTAGATCCGCTTCACTAACTTCAGTAGATTCGCCCTCAACCATCATAATTGATGATTCTGTTCCTGCGACAGTTAATTCAATATCACTTTCAGCGATCTCTTTATGTGTCGGATTAACAATAAATTCACCATTAATTCTACCCACTCTAACTTCAGCGATTGGCTCAAGAAAGGGAATATCAGAAATTGTTAACGCAGCAGATGCACCAATTGCCGCCAAAACATCCCCATCATTGTCTCCATCAAAGGAATAAACTGATGCGATAATCTGAGTTTCATTTTGGAAACCCTTCGCAAATAGGGGTCTGATAGGTCTATCAATCAACCTTGAACTTAATACTTCTTTTTCGGTCGGTTTACCTTCACGTTTAAAAAATCCACCCGGGAATTTTCCGGCAGCGAAAGCTTTTTCTCTGTATTCGACTGATAGCGGGAAGAAATCAATTCCTTCTCTCGCTTCAGCTGCGGCGGTAACTGCGACAAATACCATTGTATCTCCACATCTTACCATAACGGCCGCGTTAGATTGGCGCGCATATCTTCCATATTCAATCGAAATTATTTTGCCGCCAACTTCTACTTCTTTTGTGTAAACCATTAAAACTTCCTCTTATTTTCTAATTTTTAGATCTTTAATTATCGCTCTATAGCGTTCAATATTTCTGTCGGCTAAATAATCCAACAATCTTCTTCTTTTACCCACCATCTGCATCAAACCTCTCCTGGAAGCATGATCCTTTTTATGATTTTCGAAGTGTGAAGTTAATTGATTAATTCTGGCTGTCAGAATTGCGATCTGCACTTCGGTTTTTCCACTGTCGCTTTCATTTTCACCGTATTTCTTTACGATAGCCAGCTTATCTTCGTTTGTTAAAGCCATTTTTTATTTCTCCTTGAAATAAGTTGTACGATATAACCCCAGAACCAACCGAGGTTAATTAATTAACTATTAGTTTAAGTTTTTCTATAGCTGTGTTTTTATCTTCTGTTATTTGTGCAATCAAGTCCTCTTTTGAAGAAAACTTTTTCTCATCACGCATTCTATACAGAAGCTCAACACTAATTTTTTCAAAATAAATATCACGATTAAAATCAAGAATGTGAACTTCGATTACAATGCCCAATTCATCATCGAAAGTTGGACGGTAGCCGATATTCATTATTCCATAAAATTTTTCATTTCCCAAATAGATTCCGGTAAAATAAACTCCGGCTTGTGGAATCAATTTGTCATCATTATTTAATTCAATATTCGCGGTTGGAAAGCCGAGCGTTCTTCCTCGTTTAGCGCCTTCGACAACCTTTCCGTGAAGTTTATAAGTGCTTCCGAGAAGTTCGTTGGCAGTCTCAATTTTACCGTTACACAAAGCATCCCGAATAATTGAACTACTTACCGAAGCGGATCTCACGGTCTGCTCATCTACAACTTCAACATCGAATCCGTTTTGTTTCCCTAATTCTCTCAATTTTGATTCGTTACCACTCCGATCTTTTCCAAATTTATGGTCAAAACCGATTATTACCTTGTTAACCTTAATTGCGTCAACCAAATATTCTTTGACAAATTCATCGTAACCAAGTTTAGCAAAATCTTCAGTGAAATTTATTATCAAAAGATTATCAATTCCCGTATTTCGAAACAGCTCAATTTTTTCTTCCCTTGTTGTTAACAACTTAATCGGAAAATTTTTTGAAATCACTTTTCTGGGATGAGGGAAAAAAGTAACGACAAATGATTCACCATTATTCGATTTTGCGTCATTTAGCAGAACTTTGAGTATTTCTTTGTGTCCATTGTGTACACCATCAAACGTTCCAATTGTTAACGCTACGTAACCATCTATTTTTATGTCATTTATATCTGTATATATTTTCATTTAGCTTACTGAACGTTAACAGACTTTTTGGCTGTTAAATCCACAAAATCATGGATATTAAAAGCTTCATCCACTGAATAATCACCAATTTTTTCTCTTCTTAATTCGCTCAAATATCCACCGCATTCAAGTTTTTCGCCCAGATCGTTCGCGATCGATCGAATATAAGTTCCTTTTGAGCATTCTATTCTAAAAGAGACTTCGGGCAGATTTATATCCAAAATATCAAATGAATATATAGTAACCTTTCTTGGTTCCCTTATTACTTCTTCGCCTTTCCGAGCATATTTGTAAAGTGCTTTTCCTTTATGTTTTAGAGCGGAATACATTGGCGGAATTTGTTCGATATCACCTAAAAACATATCGCGAGCTGCTAAAACTTTCTCCGGTGTAACATTCACAATTCCGCGTTCGGATGAAAAATCCGACTCCGCATCATAAGAAAATGTTGATTTACCGAGAGTAATTTTGCCGAAGTAAGTTTTGGATAAATCTTGAAAACGAAAAATTTCTTTGGTTTTTTTTCCGGTACAAACTATCAATAAACCTGTAGCTCTGGGATCGAGAGTGCCGGCGTGGCCAACTTTTTTCACACCAACCGCTTTTCGAACTTTATAAACCACATCGAAAGATGTGTCACCAATACTCTTATCAATTAAAATAACTTGCCCCGCGGCAAAATCTATATCACTAAAGTCAGTCTTTTTTACCGTTATCATTCTCATGAATTTGTTTAAACAAATTCTCCATTTTCTCCACGTAATCCAGAGTATCGTCAATCAAAAAATTCAAATCCGGTATTTTTCTCATATTTTTTAATTTATGAGCAAGTTCGGTTCGAATTAAAGTTTTAATCGAATTTACTTTTTCTAAAATTAATTCTCGATTTTCTCTGTCATAAACCGATATGTAAACATTTGCCTGAGCAAGATCGGGGCTAACTTTAACTTTAGTAATAGTTACCAAACCAAGTTGCGGATCTTGAATTTTATGAAGAAAAACTAAACTCAGTTCCTCTTTCACACGACTCGCGATTTTTTCCAATCTTACATTAGCCATTAAACTAACTTCTTCTTAGTCTCTACAAGTTTATACGCCTCAATAATATCACTTACTTTAATATCATTAAAATTGTGGATATTAAGTCCGCATTCATAACCGGCGTCAACTTCTTTTACATCATCTTTGAATCGTTTAAGAGTTGCGAGTTCACCTTCGTAAATCACAATTCCTTCACGAATTAATCTAATTCTATCCGAACGTTTTATTTTACCTTCGAGCACATAACATCCCGCGATTGTTCCAACTTTAGGAACTTTAAATGTCTCTCGAACTTCAATTGTTGCTACCATTTCTTCAGAAACTACCGGTGAAAGCATACCTTCAAGGGCAGATTTTACTTCGTTTATCGCGTCATAAATAACACTGTAAAGTCTGATATCTACCTTTTCGGTTTCAGCAATTTTTCTCGCGTTAGTATGCGGACGTACGTGGAAACCAACAATAATAGCTCTTGATGCTGCGGCTAACAAAACATCACCTTCCGATATAGCACCAACTCCTTTATGAATAACTCGAACAGCAACTTCGTTATTTGATAATTTCATTAATGAATCGGATAAAGCTTCAACCGATCCATCCACGTCACCTTTAACTACAATCGGTAATTCTTGATATCCGCCTTGGCTGATTTGATCGGCAATTTCATCCAGTGTAAGATGTTTAACTTGTTTGTTGTCATGTTCACGTTTTAGTTGTTGACGTTTTAGTCCGACTTCTCGAGCTTCACGTTCTGAACCGACTATCACAAAAGTATCGCCGGCTTGAGGAGCGCTTTCGAAACCAAGCACCAAGACAGGCGTTGATGGCCCTACTTCCTCCACCTTAAGATTTCTTTCATCAAACATTGCTCTTACTCTGCCGTAAGTATTTCCGGCTACAAAAGGGTCACCAACTTTAAGTGTACCTTTCTGAACAAGAACTGTAGCAGTTATTCCGCGGCCTTTATCAAGTTGAGCTTCAACAACGGTTCCCCGTGCTTTTCTATTCGGATTTGCTTTTAGCTCCAAAACTTCGGCTTCGAGAACAATTTTCTCCAATAACGAATCGACATTTAATCCGGTTTTAGCCGAGATTTCGGCGGCTTGATATTTACCACCCCAGTCTTCAACTAAAATATCCCGATCGGCTAATTGCTGCCTGATTCTTTCGGGATTCGCGGCGGGTTTGTCAATTTTATTTATAGCAACCACAATAGGAACTCCGGCAGCTTTCGCATGGTTGATCGCTTCAACGGTTTGAGGCATAACCGCATCATCTGCCGCAACTATTAACACAACTATATCGGTAACTCTGGCACCGCGAGCACGCATAGCTGTAAAAGCTTCGTGACCAGGTGTATCCAAGAAGGCGATATGTTTACCATCCGGGCTTGAAACTTTATACGCTCCGATATGTTGAGTAATTCCTCCTGATTCACCGCTAACTACATTAGTGTGACGGACAAAATCCAGCAGTGAAGTTTTACCGTGATCAACATGCCCCATGATAGTAACTACCGGCGCTCTTTCCTTTAGAGTTTCCTCCGGATCATCATGATCTTCGAGCGCGTCCGCTGTATATTCTTTTTGGAATTCGATTTCAAAACCAAAATCTTCAGCAATCAATCCGATTGTTTCTTGATCTAATCTTTGATTGATAGAAACCATCAATCCGAGTTCGATACATTTTGCAATTACTTCGGATACATTTACATCCATCAAGTTTGCCAGCTCACTAACCGCAATAAATTCGGTTACCTTGATTAAGGTACTTTGGGTTAATTCTCTTTCCTCTTGAATTTTCTCTTGAATTTCTTGCTTCTCTTTTCGTTTCTTTTTTCGGTTCGCGGCTCTATCGCCTGCGTTGGATTCATCAATACTCAGCATAGTCCTTTTAATAGCGGCTTCAACTTCCCGCTTATCAACTTCAAACTTTCTAACTTTTTTCTTCTTTTTAGCTGCCGGAGTATCATCAACCTCATCCGTTTTCGGTCTCTTTTTGGCTTTTAGTTTTTTCTTTTTCGAAGCGGCTTCATTCGGTTTGTCTAAATCGACTTTGCCTTTTTCGGTTTTTGGAGTCTCTTCTTGTTTCGGTTTTACGGCTTTTTTGGGTTTATCCTTTTCGAGATCAATTTTACCGACTACGGTTAAACCACGTTTTCTGCCATGAATTTCTTTTTCTGAATCTGTTATAAAGCTTGATGAGTCTGCTTTCTCTTCTGATTCATCAACGATTTCAATTTCCTCCGGTTCTTCGGCGACAACTTCTTTTTCAGATTCAGTTTCTTCTTTTTCGGGTTCAGATTCTGAAACAGCTTGTTCTTCAGGTTGCGTTTCCTGAGAATCGGGTTGTTCTTCAGAACTTTCTTCTAATACTTCAACTTCTTCAGTTTCAGGGGCAACAACTTCTTCATGTTTAGTTTCTTCCGCTGCCGGTTCATTTTCTTCAATCGCGGGTCTTTCGGCTTCCGGCTCTTCTCCATCTGAATGAAGTTTGTGAAACTCGGATATTTTACGATAATGTTTTTCGGCACTTTCAATATCTTTTTTGTAGTGCTCGGAGATATCTGCGATCATTTCATCAGTTAACAAAGACATGTGACCCTTTACGGTATGTCCTTTCGCCTGCAGATATTCAATTAACATCTCTGTTGATAAATTATATTCCGCAGCAAACTTATAAATTCTCAGTTTTTTTGGTTTAGTCTGTTCAGCCATAAAAAAATACCCGGGTATTATTCCTCTTCTTCAAATTGGTTTTTTATAATCTCAATAATCTCTTCAGCTTTTGCTAAGTCAATTCCTTCAAACTCGGCAATCTTTTCAGCACCTTCTTGAAGCACTTCAACGGCAGTATCAATTCTGTTGTTTATCAATATTTCAACAATTTCCGCTGTTAATTCTTCTTTAAGATCAACTAATTCGATATCATCTTCATATTCTTCAAAAGGTTTTTCTTCTCTGATTACATCAATATGATAACCTGTTAACTTCATTGCAAGCCTAATATTAACACCGTTCCTTCCAACTATTAAAGAAACTTGGTCGCTATCGGCATAAACAGTACAAACTTTTTCCTCTTCATCTAACTCGATTTGTTTCAATTTAGCCGGTGAAAGTGCCCGTTGAATCATCGTGATTGAGTCATCACTAAAATTAACTACATCAATATTTTCATTGTTAAGTTCGCGTACTATCGCGTGAATTCTAACACCTTTCATTCCAACGCAAGCACCGACAGCATCAATTCTCTGATCTTGAGATTCTACTGCGACTTTTGCTCTTTCGCCCGGCTCTCGAGCTATTGCTTTAATATCAATCACGCCATCATAAATTTCCGGGATTTCGATTTCAAACAACCTTCTCAAGAATTCGTTATCACCTCTCGAAATAATTATAACCGGTCCGTTATTGGTTTTTCTCACTTCTTTAATAACCGCTCTTACGGTATCACCTTTACGGTATCTTTCTCGTGGGATTTGTTCACTTCGAGGAAGCAGCAGTTCATTTTTGTTATGATTTACAAGTAAATCGTTTCTTCTGACCTGATAAATATCTCCGACAACAATTTCGCCGACCATTTCAGAATATTCATTATAAACTATCTCTTTTTCAATATCGCGTATTTTCTGATTAAGCGATTGTCGCGCAAGGTTTATTAACCTTCTGCCAAAATCAATCAATTCTAATTTTTCAACATAATCTTCGCCAACTTCGAGTTCTTCGTCGTTCCCTTTTTCGTTTACTTCATCAATACTGATTTCGAACTCTGGATTTTCAACAACATCTACTATAACTCGTTCAAGGAATATTTCAATATCACCTTTATCCATATTAACAACAACATCGTATTTCGCATCCTGGCCATATTTCTTTTTAACAAGTAAGCCGAAAATTTCTTCAATAATTCCGCCCAGTACATCCTTGTCAAGATTTTTTTCTCGAACCATTTGGGTAAACGATTCAACTATAGCACTGTTCATTTATCTCCTCCGTTATCAAAAACTAATTTGAACCATGGCTGAAGTTATATCTTCAAATCGCACATGTATTTCACCCTCGTTAGTAAGGAAAAACAATTTATCGTTCTCAATCCGAATAAGTTTGCCTTCTAAAAGAGCTTTATTTTCATCAATTATGTATTTCACTTCAAATTTACGATTAATATGCTTTTTGTATTGCTCAAGAAATTTCAGTGGTCTTTCTACACCGGGTGAAGAAACATCAAGACGGTATTTTTCATTTACAAACTTTGTTGAAAGAAGATACTCATCCAATTCACGACTGATAGCCGCGCATCCGGTTGTGGTAACTCCATCCACATTATCTACAAAAACTTCAATAATCGGTAAGTTTTTGTCACCACGAACAATCAATTCAATTAGGAAATGATCATGCGCCCGAACAATGTCGTCAAATTTTTGGGCAATATTTTTTTTAATCGAATCCATACAAATAAAAAACGCCCTCTAAGGGGCGATAATTAAGAACACTAAAAATACGACATATTTCAAGAATTCACAAGAATAAATACTTTGACAAAATATTACGATTTCTTAACACAAGAAAAGCACTAAATATTTTCAATTGATAGGATTCTTTACTAATTTAATAAGAAAAAGTGAGAGAATGATGAGGAATACTACACTTAAATTAATACTAATTGTCTTTTTTGGGTATGGACTAAATTCATACGGACAGCTCTCCATAACAAGCGGTTCTACTGATTTTACAATTGATTTCGATAACACCGTTTCCGGTGTAAATAATGGGATATTTGATGCTTCCGGATTTGCACCTTCTCCCGCTTCAGGTCAAATTGATTCAGATGGTCTGATTGTGACGGGGGCAAGTGATGGCACAATGGCGTTTGGAGGAACGTACAACACAGGTGATTTTGCAAGGGGTACTGATGGAGATGGAGTAACTACCGGTGGCATTTATGCTTTTCTGGTGGGAGCGAGTAATTATGCTATAGGAGTGCAGCCAACTGGTACTGATTTTACTTCAGGTGATATCATTCTAAAAATTACTAATAATTCAGGCAACAAAATTTCGGCAATAAATCTTGATTATAAAATATGGATACTTAACGACCAAGATAAAAGCGTTACTTTCAATTTTTCCTATTCATCAGATAATTCAATTTATACAAGTATTGGCGCCCTCGATTTTACATCGACCGAAGTAGCAGATGGTCTCCCAAGCTGGACTTCAAATGATCGAAATACAGAAATCAGTTCAATTTCTTTAGCAAGCGGGTCAGATTTTTATTTAAAGTGGACAATTGATGAAGGAACCGGCTCTGGCTCCATTGACGAAATTGCACTTGATGATATTATAGTTAATGCAACACTAGCTACTGCAGAACCTGCTAATCATCCAACTTTATTTTCAGCATCTAAAATTGGCACTTCACAAATTGATTTGTCATGGACTGACGCAATTGGTTCTCCCTCACCTGTTGGATATTTAATTAAAGTTAGTACAACAAGTTTGGTTGCGATATCTGATCCATCTGATGGAACAGTCGAAAGTGACGATACCGACCTTAGTGATGGTTCCGGTGCAATCAATATTTCACACGGAATTGGCTCATATAGTTGGACAGGATTATCTCAACTGACAGAGTATTTTTTCAAAATTTATTCTTATACAAACTCTGATGTTAATATAGATTATAAAACTGATGGTACAATCCAAACAGCATCGGAAACGACAGATCATCCAAGATTATTCATCAATGAAGTAAGGGCTGATGATGAGGGAACTGATGATGCACAGTTTATTGAATTAGTGGGTCCTGCCGGACTGGATATTACCGGATATAAAATTATTCATTATAACGGGGCAGAAACAACTGATACTGATATATTTTCTCATACCATTGGTTCCTTCTCGATTCCTGATGACGGCATAACTGACAACGGTGGCACTTCTCTTGGATATTATGTTTTAAGTGATGTTGGAGTAACAAATAGTGATGAAACTATTCCCGCATCTTTGCAAAATGGGCCCGATGGCATAGTCCTTTACGATTCCGATGATAATATATTGGATGCGGTTGCATGGGGAGGAGCCGGAGATTTAGCTGATGACGATCCGGGAACGGTATCAATTGCGGTTGCAGCTATTTCAAGATTTTATTTGACAGTACTCCCTTCAGATGAAGCTAACGACAATAGTTTGCAAGCACCAAACAATGTTGTTGGTGATGACGGATCGGGCTGGACTTCCTCAGCTGCGACTCCCGGAGCATTGAATAGTGGACAAACCAGTGGAAGTCTGGAAGTCCCTGTAGAACTAATCTCCTTCTCAGCTTCGGTTAGTGAGAATGCGGTTTTGCTTAGTTGGAACACGGCAACTGAAATTGATAATTATGGTTTTCAGGTGGAAAGGGCTTCGACAGGCTCAGCCGCCGATAAAAGTGAATTCGATTGGGAGATGATTGGGTTTGTGGAAGGACATGGGACAACCAATTCTCCTCAATCCTACTCATTTATAGATACTAAAACTTCCGAGGGTTTTGAAAACTTCGAAGGTGTTAATAGAACGTTTCAGTACCGCTTAAAACAAATAGATTTTGACGGCAAATTCGAATATTCGAATGTTGTTGAAATTCAGCTTGATACAGAATTGAAATACGAGTTATTTGACAATTACCCGAATCCGTTTAATCCGGTAACCACAATTCGTTTTTCATTGCCGGCGTTTGATAATTTGCACACCACTTCTCTTAGAATTTTTAACATTTTGGGTGAGCAAGTCGCCGAGTTAGTAAATTCTGAACTTTCCCCCGGTGTTCACACGGTTACTTTCGACGCAAATAATTTATCGAGTGGAATTTATTTTTACAGGCTGGAAACGACTTCATTCTCTGAATTGAAAAAAATGATTTTAATCAAATAAATATCAGCGGTATTGTGGATTCCATGAGATTTTCTCGTGGAATCCTATTATTTTTAAAAATAATGTCGACTTAACAAACGGTTTTTATTTTTTTCCTAGACTTGAAAACAGAACAAAAACACTAATTTAATTTGGAGGAATGATGAGGAAGATAGCTCTACTAATTACTATTCTTGTTATAACTAGCAATGCCTTCGCCCAACAAGGATTTGTGATTCTCACACAATATTATGAAGGTGCCAGCTTTGACAAATGGGTTGAAATCACCAATGTTGGCGATGCTACGCTTGATCTAACCAGTCCACAACTCTATCTATGCGCTTTTAATAATTCGTCCGCGGATTCTCCTGATGGCCAAAGTCCGACTGCCACATTAGCTTTGACGGGTTCTCTCGAAGCAGGAGGAATATTGCTCTTCTCCCATACAAGTGCTGCCGCCCCTGCATATGCAGCAGCCGATCAAACTTCTGGGTCGGTATGTAATTTTAATGGTGACGATCTTGTTATTATTTCAACAGCCGATAACGCAACTGCATGGGCTAATAGAATCGACGTAGTTGGAGATGGTACTACTTGGGGTGCAAATACTTCATTTACAAGAAATATAGATGCAATACAACCTAGTACGTCATTTGTTATTTCCAATTGGACTCAAAATACAACGACAGAAGTTGATAATGCCAGTAGCGGAAATTTGAAGCTAGGTGAGTTTGGTTCTTTCACTCCCCTCCCCGTCGAACTCTCAACTTTCACAGCTTCTGTTAATGGGCAATCGGTTTCGCTTAATTGGGAAACAGCGACAGAATTGAATAATTATGGTTTTGAAGTTGAACGAGCTAATGTGATCGACGCTTCGACAAGCTCAGCTTCCTTGTGGGAGAAGATTGGATTTGTTGAAGGTTATGGAACGGTTAATTCTCCTAAATCTTACTCGTTTGTGGATGCAAGTCCGGTTGCGGGAATGATTCAATACAGATTAAAACAAATAGATTTTGACGGTAAGTTCGAATATTCAAAAGTAGTTGAAGTTGAGTTTACAACACCGGCTGAATTTGAACTTGCTCAAAACTATCCGAATCCGTTTAACCCAACGACAAATATTAAATTCACCTTGCCGGAAGCGGCTCAAGTGAGATTAAGTGTATTTAATATGCTTGGTGAAGAAGTCGGATTATTAGCAAATCAACAAATGGAAAGTGGGATACACACCGTTGAGTTTGACGCTTCAAATCTAAGTACGGGAATTTATT
>JAIPBD010000033.1 GCA_021739765.1 Melioribacteraceae bacterium | reverse complement strand
AATTGATTAAACTGAATGGTTATTGAGCAAAATTCAAAATCGAATTGTTATGCTACAAATTACATGTAGCACAAAAACAAAAAGTGGCAGAGCCACGACATATTTATAGAATTAGTATTAGAATTGGAAAACGAGCTTCATAGAAGCGGCGTGTGGGATGTGAAAATTTGGACAATGTTTGTGCCGCCCACATGCCGTTCCTCTGGACTTAGGTGAACATATAATATTGATTAATGGAAAATTAAAAAAATCTAAAACGATGCGGAAAAAACTGTTTGAAAATTGACGAACATTGTTCTACGATAACTGTAATTTCTACTTTCGCGATAGAATTGAATATTATACTAATATCTAGCGTTATTTAGGTATGACAACACAATTAAATTATAACCAAGAATCAATTATTACACAGCTATTCGAAAAGTTAAAACTCGGTGCTGAAAAGGCAAACCATGAATTTCATACTTTTTCATTCGCTACTATCTATAATTCCGTGCCTAAAATTCGTACTGTGGTATTGCGTAAAGTTGATATAGAAAAAGGGGAGATCATATTTCATACAGATATCAGAAGCGGAAAAATTGCGGAAATTGCAGAAAATCCAATGGTTTCGTGTTTGTTTTATAGCCGGTTATTACGCGAACAGATCAGGATAGAAGGGAACGCAAAGATATTTACAAAGGGAGAATTATTCGAAAAACAGTGGTTGAATTCGCTGCCCAATTCCAGAAAATGTTATCTCGCCGAAAACGCGCCATCCTCAAAAATTGATAAACCCATTTCAACTATTCCTGAGAAGTTTAGTAAAAGAAATCCGACTTCGGGTGAAAGTGAATCGGGCAAAAAAAACTTTGCGGTAGTCACAATTAAAATTGAAAAAATAGATTGGCTTTATCTTCGATCCGGGGGGCATATACGGGCATTGTTCAGGAAAGAAGGAAACGATTGGTTAAGTAATTGGTTGGTTCCTTAGTCCTCGGGTAATTCGGCGGTAAACGTAACCGTAAACTGCGAACCACGTCCTTTTTCTGTAATTACATCAATCTTGGCTTCGTTAAAACCACAATACTTTTTCACCAAGGCGAGACCTAATCCATTTCCGTCGTAATCCCTTGAGTAACCATGCATTTCTTGTGAAAATGATTCAAATAAATGAGGTAAATAATCGTCGGAGATCCCAATACCGGAATCTTTAACGTGTAGTTCAATTTGATTTTCAGAATTTAGTGAAATCATCAGAAGCACTCCACCGTCATTGGTATACTTTATCGCGTTATCGACAAGATTGGTTAAAATTTGAGTTACGCAGTATTCTTCCGCATAAATAAAAGGGGATTTCACATCACATTCGAGGTAAAGCTCCAAATTTTTGTTGTCAGCCATCGGCCTGAATTCATTCACAATTAATTCCGCCAATCTTTTTATATTCAGTTTTACCGGTTTATGCTCATAAGCTCCCGATTCGATTTCCGCCATATTTAATACCAGATCAACCGTTCTTGTAATTCGTTTACCTGCTATTTCCATTATTTCGAACGTTGATTTTGATTCATCATCTAATTGGTTCTCAAATTCATCTTTTAGGAATTGAGTAAAACTCATTATAGAATTTATCGGGGTTCTGATTTCATGCGACATTTGCGCCAAAAATTCGGATTTAATTCGTTCTCCAACTTCAGCTTTCTCTTTAGCTTGAATAAGATCGGCTTCCAATTTTACTCTTTCGGAAATATCCTCGACAACGCCTTCATAATATGAAAGATTGCCATCTTTGCTGACAACAACACGCGCGCTTTCTTGAATTGTTATCAATGTACCGTCTTTTCTTTGCCATTTATCAATAAATCCGTAAACGATACCTTCTTCGGAGATTATATTTTTGAACTCTTCACGTTTCTCCGGATTTATTCCGTTCGGATCTTCAAGCTTAATATTTTTTATCTCTTCAAGAGTTTCGTAACCAAGCATACTAAGCATGGCCGGGTTAGCCATTATTAAATCGCCCTCGGGAGTACTTTGATAAATTCCGATAGTCGCGTTTTGATAAAGACTTCTAAATTTCTCCTCGCTATCCTTCAAGGCTTCATCGGCAAGTTTGCGAGCGGTTATATCTGTAATAATCGCGACGAAGTTTAATATATTCCCATTTTCATTACGAATTAAGGAGACAATCACTTCACCCCAAACTTTTTCACCGTTTGGTCTTATGTATTCAACATCAACGTTTATCGAAGGTTTTTCGTTAGGATCGTCTCGATCTCCAACCAGTTCTTTAATTTTTTTTGATTGTTCACCAAGGAGAGTGGCATAATTTGTATTTAGAATTTTACCAAGCGGTTTATCGATTATTTTTGCAAAAGCCTTATTACAATTAATAATGTTTCCATGTTGATCGGTTAATACAATCCCGGTGTTAGCGGCATTATAAATAGCTTCAAACTTAGACTCGCTCTGTTTCAACTTGGATTCGGTTCGCTGCTGAGTTACCATCTTCCACAATTCGCTCATATAAAGTTCTACTTGACGCGCATCATCAGAATCATAATCACTGCTTTTATTTCCTACACCGATAATGGCAACAATTCTATCTTTCTCAAATATCGGAACGCTCATATGACTTGAGATCGGGAAATGACCTTCAGGAAGACCTTTTTTTTCTTCGAGTTGCTTATAATTATTGTGAATTACGGGTTTGCGATCTCTAACGCAATCTGCCCAAATTCCGGCCTCTTGAATTGGGTAGTGTGAAGGAATATCAGTTGAACACATTTCCTTTACTATGTCCGACCAAATATAGAGTTGAAGTGATTGCTCATCCTCGTTTAACAAATGAAAATAACCAACCGTGCTTTCGGTCATCTTTACAGTTTCTTCAAGCGCAAATTGAATAAGATCTTTCTCATTTTTCGACAAAATTTGTCTTAAGTTATAGAGAGATTCGAACCTAATTTTAGATTTTTCAATTTCTTCACGATGTTTCTTGATTTCGGTGATATCTTCTTTAATGGCGATAAAGTGTGTGATTTCATTTTCGTCATTTTTAACCGGAGTAATCGTCATATTTTCGAAATATAACTCACCGGATTTTTTTCTGTTGCACATTTCACCATGCCAGACTTCCCCGGCTTTTATTGTATCCCATAAGTCCTTGTAAAAACTCTGCTGATGAAGACCAGATTTCAACTTACTAGGTTTATTACTCAGTATTTCTTCTTCAGAATATCCGGTCAATTTTATAAAAGCATCATTCACCCATGAAATATTCCCTTCAATATCAGTGATCACAATTGCATTTGCTGCCGCTTGCAAAGTACTTGCCTGGAGGTTTAATAAACTCTGGGCGTCCCTTTGCTCTTTTTGAATGGATATAGAATGAAGTGCGAATCCAATATCTCCGGCAACTTCTTTTAGAAGTGAGTGTTCCTCAGGATCAAACGCGGATTCCGGTTGAGTTGTAACATTAATAAATCCGAAAAGCTGATTCTGGTATTTTATCTTAATCAGCACCGGTAAATCTGATATATACTGATCAGCAATGGGACAATCGACACAGACTTCTTTTCTTTCAATGTTAAGTAAGGAATCATCGATCGCGAGCATTTTATTAATACAATTGATTCCTGAAGCTGTACCGGGTTTAATTAAAGTCTCGAAATTATGATCAATATTCCCGGATGCCGAATATTCTATTTTGAAATCCTGATTAATTAAAATGATCCATGCCGAAGAATAACTCTCATTATCAACAAGAATATCACACGCGGATTTAATAAGGTTCTGTGGGTTTTCCTCAGAAACAATCAGGTGGTTAATTTTCCGGATTGATTTTAACACATTGTTTAGATGAGCAATTTGTTTTCTGTCTTTGAATCTTCTCGTTATATCTCTCATCGACGCAATGTAAACTTCTTTATCATCCCATTCGGAAATTACCGTTCTTATTTCTACATAAATATTTTCCTTAGGAGTAATAAT
Source organism: Melioribacteraceae bacterium (assembly GCA_021739765.1). Classification (GTDB taxonomy): domain Bacteria; phylum Bacteroidota; class Ignavibacteria; order Ignavibacteriales; family Melioribacteraceae; genus JAIPBD01. Next base: position 30,562 of record JAIPBD010000033.1, on the reverse strand, counting down.
TTCTTCCACAACTGTAGATTTTAAATCGAATCTATATTTGAATTCTTGGTGTGTTAATTCGTTCTTTTGTTTGCCAAGTAATTTTAGAACGGCACGATTGGCGTACATTATTACTTTTTTCTTATCGAAAACAATTATACCATCGGCGGTATGATCGAAAATTTTGTTAAGTCGTTTTTCGCTGCTGACAATTTTCGAGCTGAAATTGCCTCGTTCAATTGAATAACGAATAGTTTTTTCTAAAAGAGTAGTATCGAACGAACCTTTCACGAGATAGTCCTGCGCACCCATATTTACAATTTCTTGAGAAAGGGCTTCGTCGTGTAACCCGCTTAAAATTACGATAGGTAACGAATCAGAAACTTTTTTTACATCTTTAAATGTTTGAATGCCTGATGAATCGGGCAAAGAAAGGTCGAGTAAAACTAAACTGTATTTATCACGTTTTAAGGTTTTTATACCGCTTGCCAAATCATTTTTAATAATGAGTTGATATGATTGAAAATTGCAATCAGCTAAATATTCACCCATCAACCTTGCGTCGCCCGGGTTGTCTTCGATCAACAATATTTTATAAGAATCGCTGCTCATTTAATGCTCGAGGCTTACCTTGTTTAACTCAAACTTGAATTCTGTCCCGATACCCAATTTTGAACCGGCTGAAAGTTCGCAATTGTGTTTTTCAAGAAAATCTTTGCAGAGTATCAAGCCGAGACCGGTTCCTTCTTCTCCTAAAGTTCCCTTTTCAGTGCTGGCTTTACCCAAAATAAACAAATTTTTCATTGTTTCCTTATCTATTCCTACACCGGTGTCTTTTATTGAAAATGTTAATTTATCAGTCGATTCTTCACATTTAACAGTAATTGTATCATTCGATTTTGAAAATTTTATAGCATTACTAACTAAGTTGCGGATAACCGTTTTAATAGTAAATGAATCACAAATTACATTAGAGTTTGATTCGATTATTGTATTTAATTTTATCCCCTTTTTCAAAGCGAAATCGGTTAATGGAGCAATTGCATCATTTATTAATTCCCCGGGGTTATTTTCTTCAAATTTAATTTCCAGATTATTTTGTTGGGAGCGTGACCAAAGCAAAAGATCCTGTAGTAGGTTTAGTGTCTTCTCGGATACGTTCAATAAAGTTGCCAAATGACTTTTAATTTCCTCCTCGGTGAGGTCATTATAATCTTCATATAAAATTTCTAAATATCCTCTTAACGTTAAGAATGGATTTTTTAAATCATGTGAAATGATCGAGAAAAATTTATCTTTTGTACTGTTGGAAATTTGAAGAGCTTTTTCAGATTTTTCCAATTCCTCCCGGGATCGAATCCTTTCAATGGCGACACCAATTTGGTCAGAGACAAATTCAAGCAGATTTAATTCCTCGTAACCGAATCGATTTTCATCTTCGTAATCCTGAATTACAATTACGCCATAAACCTTTCCTAAAACTTTGATTGGAACGCCCATCCATATTTTAGCAGGCGCACCGACTAATTTTGCTTTACCCTCCGCAACTAATTGGTAGGATTCTTCTTCGGTCATCAATAAAGATTCTTTTGTTTTAATAACGTATCCGGAGAATGTGCCCTCCATCGGGGTTTCCATAAATTGTTCTTTGGTATTGCTTTGAAAAGGAATTGAAAGCATTCCCGTTTCTTCATCAAATAGAGCGACGAGGAAATTATCCGTATCAATTATCTGATCGAAAATATCGCGTATTTTTGAAAGGAGCTGGTAAAGTTCTCTATATTCGTAAACAGCGGTGCTTATTTCATAAATTACTTTGTGTAAAATCTCAGTTTTTTTAGATTCGGTTATATCCCGGAAAACGGAAACCCACAATGTTTCGCCATCGGATTCAATTGAAATGGTTGAAACGGAAAACCAAATTCTTCTATCATCCCACATTCTCAAATAATATTCTTCTCTCGGAACCGCTGTTGTTGAGTTTATTCTATCAAGGTAAACTTTAAGAATATCAACATCAGATTTGTTGGAATAAACACAGTTTAATTTATTGCCGATCAGTTCTTCTTTCTCCTTTCGTACCATTCTGCAAAAAGCATCATTCACATCGCGGATAACGGCGTTTTTGTCGGTTACTCTAAATCCATCAATAGAGTTTTCCCAAATAAGTCTGAATTTATTCTCGGATTTTTGAAGTGCAATCTGTGAAATTTTAGTCGAGGTTATATCTTGAAAACTTTCAATTCCGCCAACAATTTTTCCGGATTGATCATAGATAAAATCCACGTTTTTCGATATAAAAATTTGTCGCCCGTCTTTCGCTTTAATCGTGCATAACTTTTCCGTGAGTGGTTTCTTTTCAGTTGCTTCGTATAAACCGCAAACACTTTTACATGCCTCACCGGAAAATAATGAACATTCGTTGCCGATCATTTCATCGGGGGTGTAACCGGTAATTGTTTCAGCCATTTTATTCCACGAAGTGACCTTTTTATTTAAGTCCACTGTAAAAATGGCGCTTGGGACAATTGAGAGCAATTGTTCCATACTGACATTTATTGAATTTATATTTTGTTTTTCATCCATAAAATTTTTTCTAATTCAATTCTCGCGGTATTATAACGGAAAATTTCGAACCAATATTTTGAGTGCTTTCGATTACTAACTTGCCCTTCTGTAATTTAATTAATTCTTGGCAAACTGCGAGTCCCAATCCTGAGCCCATTTCATTTTCTGTTCCTGCGGTTGATTCAAAATTTCCGCTGCTTAAAATTGTGCTAATTTTTTCTTCCTCAATTCCGATTCCCGAATCTTGAATTTCGATAGTAATGTTAATCGGGTCACTCTCTACATTTAGACTAATTTGCCCGTTTTTAGGGGTAAACTTGATGGCATTATTTAACAGATTTCTAACCACAGTATCCAGCAAGTCCTGGTCACCGCGAATTCTCAAGTTGTTTTCAAAGTTTTTTAGAATTTTTAATTGCTTCTGGGCGGCATTTCCTTCATAGAGTTGAACGATTTGATCCAATATCTCACTCAGATTAATATCTTGGGGGTTTATTTCGATTTTACCACGCTGAATTCTTGACCAATTAAATAAATTTTGAATTAATCCCATTACAATCCGTGCGGAATCCAAAAGGCTACCCGAATATTCGGAGATCTCTTTTGGAGTCAGGTCGTTAATGTTTTCGTGAAAAATCTCCAAATACCCGAGAATAGAATTAAAAGGGGAGCGGATATCATGAGAAATAATAGAAAATAATTTGTCTTTGTTGGCGTTGGCAATTTCAAGTTCTTTTTCCCGTTTCTCGAGTTCAAGTTTAATTTTGTTTCTTTGATAAGCATGATAAACAGATTTTTTTAACAGGTTGTCGTCAAACTCTCCTTTTACAAGATAATCTTGCGCGCCGCATCTGAGGGAATCCATTGAAATTTCAAGATCGTTATTACCGGTTAGGATTATAATAGGAACATGTTGCGCGATGCGGCAAGTTTCTTTAACTGTCATAATACCGGATGAATCGGGTAAGTTAAGATCGAGTAAAATCGCGTCAAACTTCATTTCGGAAATCAAATTTTTTGCTTTTGTAAGGGTATCAACCCACCAAACTTTGAAATATTCATCATCTTCATCGTCCAACAATATTTCAATTAATCTGGCATCCCCCGGATTATCCTCAATCAATAAAATTTTCACTTCTTGATCCATTTGATCTTCTCATAATTAATTTGAGATTTTGTTTATTCCAAAGACAAGGCTAAATGTTGATCCGGCACCTTTTTTAGATTTAACATCAACAGATATATTATTAAGTGTCGCGTATTCTGAAACCAACGATAATCCGAGACCACTTCCATCATATCTCCTTGTATACCCTTGTTCCTCCTGGGCGAAATTTTTGAACATTCCGGGTAGAAACTCTTCAGAGATTCCGATTCCTGTGTCGGTGATTTTTATTTCTAAAAGATCGGCTTTTAATTTCCTTTTTCAAAGAATCCTTAAATTAAATTTCTATTCAGATCTCGGGGGAAGTTTTACTATGGATAACCAAAATTCTTCAATGGATTTAATCACATCCACAAATTGTTCCCAATCAATCGGTTTGGTTATAAAACTATTTGCGTGATAAGAATACGCCTTTTTAATATCATCATTGTCTTTTGAAGTTGTAAGTACCACAACGGGAAGCTTCGCCAAAATTTTATCGTTTTTAATAAATTTTAGAACTTCCAAACCATCGATTACGGGCAAATTTAAATCCAGTATCACCAGGTCGGGTAACACTTTCGGGTTTTCGTTTCGAAGTGTTTTTAAATGTTTTATTGCTTCTTCACCATCGTGCAGTACCGTTAAACTATTCTTTATTTTCCCCATTGATAAAGCTTCTTTTGTAAGCCTTATATCGCCTTCATTATCTTCTATTAACAGAATCGATATTGAGTCATTCGTTTCTCTCATTTGTCGCTCCTTTCCCATTTGTGATTAATTCGAATTAACTACATCACTTTGGCGGTAATTTTACTATTGTTAACCAAAAATTTTCAATTGATCTGACAACTTTAATAAATTGATCAAGATCGAGAGGTTTGGAGATATAACAATTTGCGTGTAGGCTATAAGTTTTAAGAATGTCCTCTTCAGCTTGAGAAGTTGTTAAAATAACGACAGGAATAGTTTTTAATCTTTCATTTTTTTTTATTTCAGCCAGAACTTCCCTTCCGTCAATTTTAGGCAGGTTAAGATCTAAGAGAATCAGGTCCGGCGTTTTTACGTCTTTAAAGTTACCTCGTTTGTGTAGATAGTCTAATGCTTGTTCGCCATCTGTAACTATATTTAGTTCATTATTTAATTTGCTCTCTTTCAGTCCTTCCTGCGCAAGTCTTGCGTCACCCGGATTGTCTTCAACAAGCAGAATATTTACCGGCTGCACCATTGTTATGTTATCTGACATTTTTACACCTCTGAAATATTATTTGAAATTGTAAATTTAAATGTGCTTCCTTTTCCTAAAGTTGATTCCACCCAAATATTGCCGCCGTGGCGTTCGATAATTCTTTTGCAAATGGCAAGTCCGATTCCGGTTCCGGTGTACTTATCATTTGAATGTAATCTTTCAAAAATTTCGAATATTTTTTTGGCGTAGGCTGGCGAAACTCCAATACCGTTATCGGCAATTGAAACTTCATATTCATTTTCGAGTATTCTTCCAGTGATATTGATAATAGGATCCTTCTCACTTTTATACTTAATGGCGTTCTCGATTAAACTAATAAAAACTCTCCTGATTTGTTTGCTGTCAACAGAAATAGTTGTTAATTCGGATGTCGCAATAAGAGTGTTGGTCTTTTGAATATTCTCCTGTAGTTGAGCAATTGCGCTTCCAACCAGTGAATTCAAATCAGTTTTAACAAACTGTGATCCTTTTGTTGTAACCCTTGAAAATTGAAGAGGATCGTTTATCAGAAGCTGCATTCTGTTTGCTCCATCAACCGCATAATGAATAAATTCATTCGCTGATTCATCCAATTTGCCTTTATATCTTTTTTGAAGCAGTTGAGTATAACTTGAAACCATTCGTAGTGGTTCTTGCAGATCGTGAGAGGCTACATAAGCGAATTGCTCCAATTCTTTGTTGGAAATCTCCAGTTTGAGGATCATATCCTTCATCGATTTTTCAGTTCTTTTTAATTCACTTATATCTTTTAAAATGACCAACAAATGAGGTTTATTTAGCCTGGATATTTTACTGAATGAACAATCCAAGTATTTTGTTTCACCGGATTTTGATTTGAATTCAATTCCCTGAGATTCGGTACCGCCATTGTTTAAGATACTCTCAAATAAATTTATAACATTGCTTGATTGCCAAATTGGGAAATTATACATCGTATGTTTTGTGATTTCATTCTCAGCAGTTTCCAACACTTCCTGAGCCATCTTGTTCACCAGTATAGCCTGCCCTTCGCCATCGTAAACTAACTTACCAATCGGAGATTCGGCAAATAAAGTCTCATTAAATGAGAGTGCCTCCGAAATTCTATTCTGAGATTCAATTCGTTCGGAGATATTTCTAAAAATACCGATCAGATACATGTTCTCACGATGCTCGAGAACCGCTATAGCTATTTCAACCGGTATTCTGTTATTCTCCGAATCAATAACTTCTGACTGCACCAGATCGAGGTTATTAGTTAAACATTCCTTAAATTTTTCCTCATTCTCCTGTGCCGTATCCTCGGGATGAAGGTATCTTTGATGAATGCCAATTATTTCATCGCGATTCTTTTTTAATAAAACTTCGGCGGCGGGGTTCGCGTCAACTATAAGTCCGGTATCCGCTTCGGCAAGGAATATCGCGTCAGGATTTTTATTAAATATTATTTGGAACCGTTTTTCATTTTCAGCTAATCTTTGTTCAATATTTTTCTTTTCCGAAAGATCCCTTATTACTGCCAATAGGTGGGATTTATTATTAAAATTAATTATCGAACCTCGAATTTCTGAATAAATGATTTTACCATCCTTTGCAATTTCAACATTTTCCCCGATAAATGATCCTCGTTCTTTTATATCTTTTTTGAATTGTTCAAAAACATGCAAATACTCGGGGTGTATCAATTTCGAGGCATTCATGGATATCATTTCCGCGTGCGTATATCCGTACGATTTGCAAGCGGCGGGATTTGCTTCAACTATCTGGCCATCAAAATCAGTGATAATAAATGAATCAATACTTGATTCAAATATCGATCTGTGCTTTTCTTCACTTTGCCTTAATTCTTGTTCGAGAATATTTTTTTCATTAATGGATTTAATGAGCGATTCGTTTTTCTTGGAGTAAGACCTCACCGCAATTGTTAGCAGAACTACATAAGAAACCAATCGGATTAAATGCCATAACCACCAAATATAATACCACGGATCAGAAACCGGGAATAGGAAGCCGGCGATAGCAAATAGAAAAGTAACCGCTCCAAATAAGAAAAACTCATTCTCATTAGTTTGGTGATAAATGATAAATAATTTTATGGCCGCGATCAGGAATAGAAAACTACTTAATAAATTCAATATTGAAGCAATGGGCGTAAAAGAACCATTCAAAATCATCGGAGGAATGAGGTCCAAAAACGCGTGCGTACTTATCGAAAAAATAATACAGAGCGAAATTATTGTATAAAAAATAATCTTCTGGTACTTTTTTTGATCAAGTTTCAGAACGGATGAAAACCAAAGCAAGATTAAGATGAAACTGCCGAAGAGATCACTCATCGTCCGCAGAAAAACAAATTTATCACCGATTTCTGTAAGTGAGTGGGAAATGTCGAAGGCTGCCAGGCTAAAAAATGAGACTGCCAGAATAACATAATATTTGCCGTTTTTTTCATCACTTCTTTGCAACAAGAAAAATGTCATTACAATTGCCGCCATTCCGCCCATTGCTTCAATAGCCGAATGACCGTGGTGATTGAGTATAATTCCATCAGTGAAATTATCAATAACATATACAATAATAAAAATACCAAAAGTTAGAACTGATAGTTTTATGTATTCGGGATATTTGACAAATGTTTTCTTCACTATACTCCTTTTGGCAAAGTAAAACAGAAAGTGCTTCCTTCTCCAAGTTTCGATTCAACCCAAATAGTACCGCCATGCCTTTCTACTATCTTTCTGCAGATCGCCAATCCAATCCCCGTGCCGGCATGTGTTTCTCTGGAATGAAGCCTTTGAAATATTTTAAAGATTCTCTCATGGAATTTTTGATCGATTCCGATGCCGTTATCTTTTACGGAAATTCTAATTTCACTCCCGGTTTCAACGCAATCGATTTTGATTACCGGACTGTCAATTGATCGATAGTTGATTGCATTAGTTATTAAATTTTGAAATAAACGAGTTATCTGACCAATATCTCCTCGTACAGTTGGAAAATTGATAGTGGCAATTTGCGCTTGGCTTTCGGTAATTTTCATTTTAATATTTTCCAAAGCATTTTGGTAGGCATCGTGTAAAAAGAACTCTTCGAACTCCTTACCTTTTGTTGTTACGCGCGAGTATTGAAGAAGATCATTTATCAAAGTTTGCATTCGTTCTGCACCGTCAACCGCAAAATGAATAAAATCTTTTGCCGGTTGATCAAGTTTATCAGAATAACGTCTTTCTAAAAGAGCTGTATAACTCGAAACCATTCGAAGCGGTTCTTGTAAATCGTGTGAAGCCACATACGCGAAGTGCTGCAATTCATTATTCGAACGAATTAATTCTTTGTTTTTTTGTTCTAAGGATTTTTGGGAGAGAGCTAATTCATTGGTTTTGATTTCTACTTCTTCCTTTAAATAATTTACAATCTCCAGGTAATATTTTTTACCGGTGTAGAGTAAAAAGACCATTAAAAAAGTCGCAAATAACACTTCAACTATGAGCGAAACAATTACTTTTTGAACAATATTTTCCTCTTTATCAACCGCTTTTTTCGTTCGTTTATCGAGAAGTGAATAAAACTCGTTTATCGGCAACATTATTCCTGCTTTGGCTTTGTTATATTTTTCACCATGCACAATCTCAATCGCAAAATGGTAGTCGGGCTTTTTTAATACCGTATATAAACCATTTGAATCCTTAAATTTTCCTTCCATCGCGTTAAATGATTGTACTTCAAGCTCAACAAGCTCATCGGATAATTTTTCGGCTTTGTAAAGAAGCAATAATTCCTCTTTGGTAAACCCGGCTTTTCTAAATAATTCATCCAGCGCGATTGAATCCAAATTGTCGGATGGTGGCACCGAATTTTTATCGATCATGAAGTTCCAATAAATTCGATGGTAATTATCCGGCCGCTTCTGCAAACCTTTGCGAATTTTAAGTACTTGAAAGAATTGGTTTTTATATAAAGTGTCCCCGGTTACCGAATACATTCTTACCATACGAGTCAAATCATCAGAACTTTGTCTCAGTTGATCGGCTAATAAATATGAAAAGTGTCTGTTTTCTGAGGCTTTCTCCAGTATTTTTTGATGACTATATCCATAAATAAATGTTATAGCGAGGCACACCATAATTGTCAACGACAAACCGAGACAGATGTTAATTCGTCTTCGGAGAATATTTAGTTTTGTTCCGCTCATAAATTTTTTGAAATAGTAAAATGAAAAATTGATCCGTTCTCTAATTCTGATTCCACCCAGATTTTACCGCCGTGTCTTTCCACAATTTTTTTACATACCGCTAATCCGATGCCGGTGCCTTCAAATTTATCCTTTGTATGGAGACGCTCGAATATTTCAAAGATCCTGCTCTGAAATTCCGGCGCGATTCCAATTCCATTATCTTCAACTAAGAAATGATGTTCAGATTCCAGTTCCTCGTAACTAATTTCAATTTCAGGAGTTACGTTGTGGATATATTTTATTGAGTTACCGATCAGATTCTGGACCAATCTTACCAACTGTCCAAAATCACCAATAACGAAAGGCATATTAAATTTGATCACAATTGCATTCGAAGTTTCCACAACATTTTTTAAGTTTAGCAATGCTTGCTGTACAACATCCTCAAAATCTACTTTTGCGAAGGGTTTACCTTTTGTTGTGACGCGTGAAAATTGAAGTAAATCTTGAATTAATGTCTGCATTCTCGAAGCGCCGTCAACCGCAAACCCGATAAAATCTTTTGCGTCACGATCCAATTTGTCGGAATACCTTTTGGCCAAAAGCTGTGTATAACTCGATACCATTCTAAGCGGTTCCTGAAGATCATGCGAAGCGACATAAGCAAATTGTTCAAGTTCTTGATTTGAACGTTTTAATTCGGCGGCTACTTTTTTTAGCTCTTCCAAGGCTTTTTTCCGTTTTGAGATGTCGATTCCAACACCAAGTAAAAGCGGTTCACCGTTTCGGATAATTCGAATTCCGGTAAAGTAAAACGGAATATTTTCTCTTCCGAAAGCAAGGAAATCAGCCTCAACAAAAACTTCACCCTCGGCAAATACAGTTTCTATAGCGTTTTGAATTATTTCCCGATGATGCGGAGCGATTATTTCAAGCGGAGATTTTTGGGCAACATCTTTGAAAGGTATTCCGGAAAGGTCGGCTAAAGTATTATTCCATTTAATAAATTTCCCTTGTTGATTAAAAAGATAAAAAATGCCGGGCATGGAGTTAATTACGGATTCTGTAAATTCATTTTCTTCAACCAGTTTTTTCTCGGCTGCTTTTTGCTCAGTAACATCAATAAATGTCGTGAGCACATCACTTTCAATTGTTACTCCGGCAACTATAAAATTTTTAATGACTCCATTTTTGCACCTCACGTTGTAAATATCGGATTTAATATCAGTGCCTTCCTCAATTGATTTTTGGACAGCTTCCGACCAATTACGCATTACCCATTCGCGGTAATTTTTATCCGGATAAGCCAACTCCCACCATCTGTCAATAACCGGCATATCATTCAGTGTATAACCTAATACTTCTACAAAACGGTTGTTTAACGATTCTATTGTTCCATCGCTTTTGACATAAGAAAGAGGAATGGAGACTGAATTGAATAAATTTCTAAATTTCTTTTCACTCTCGGCTAACTTAACTTCTTTTTCTAATTTGTCGCTTATGTCACGAACTATTCCGACAATGCCGGCGGTTTGGTTTTGTTCATCTTTAATGAAATAGACAGAAGTTTCCCCGACAAAAACTTTTCCGGATTTGTCGATATATTTAATCGGGTACAGAAACGGTTCATCGAAGGAGTGTTGTTTTAATTCCGCGCCCATCTTTTCAAACTCTTCCTGAGAATGATATAATCGCGAGGTTTTTGTTCCTAAAATTTCGGATTTGGAATAACCAAACAGTTTTTCAAATCCTTTATTACAATCAATAATTTCTCTATCCGTATTGGCGACGAGAATAGCATCGGCAATACTATGGAAAAGTCCTCGATATCTTTCTTCATTTAGTAATATTGCCGCTTGTGTTTTTCTTTCCTCGGTTTGATCCCTAAAAACAAAAACGACACCGATGTTCTCTCCGTCCAAATTATTAATAGGAGCCGCCCTTTCAGAGATTGGAATTTCAACTCCATCCTTTGCAATTAGCGCGGTATTTTTTGCGGAATCGATCGGTTTTCCCTCGGCCATTGCCATCCGAAACGGATCACCGAGAGATTCCCTCGTTTTTTCATCTATCAGTCTAAAAACAACATTATGATTTTCACCGATTGCCTCTTCTTTTTTCCAACCGGTCAGTTTTTCAGCGCGTGGATTTAATTCTCGAACTCTTCCGTTTATATCCGTTGTAATTACCGCGTCACCGATGCTGTAAAGGATGGTCCTGAACTCCTCGAGGTTTTCGCTGTACTCTTTTTCTTTTAGAAAGAGCGCTTTAAAAACATTTTTTTGTCTGGATGAATAAATCCCGGCAAAACCGGCTCCTGTAAGAATCAAAAGGAAAAGTGTAAATAACGATACAACAACCGCAAGAAAATTTAACTCGGCATAAATTTCGGTTTCATCTACTTTAGTAACCATGTACCAGGGCGTGCCCGGAATATCGGAGACGTAGGAAAGAACCTCAACTCCCCGATAATCTTTACCTTCCCAAACTCCTCTATATCCTTTTGCCGCTTGCACAATAGGAAGCTCCATCCTTGAAAGCGGGAGATGCAGCTTTAAAGTCGTATTTTTTTTATGACGAAGTTCATTCAGAAATAGAACACCGTCGGATTCTTGCCTGGCGATAAGTGTTTCGGCTGATTTATCCGACGTTGGCCATGAATGGATTAAGGGGTATAAATAATCTTCCGGAAGCATCCGGAATAACATAATTGCCAATACTTCATTATTCCGGTCAAGAATAGGAGCGGTTAAATCATAATGTATTTCATTTTTTTCTTCGTGTATATAGAGCGGTGAAAAAACAATGTTTTTCGTTTCGGCGGATTCCTTTATCGTGGAATGAGGAATGGCTAAACTGCTTTTTTCTTCCGGAGACAAAGAAAGAATTAATTCTCCGTTTGGGGTTGTGATCAAAATATCATGATAGTTATATGTCTCTTTTACAGATTCGAGGTAGTCTACAATATTCGCCAATGCATTATCAGATTTAGTTGCCTGCCATAGTTCAACTGATTTTATGATCGATAGTAAATTAGACACAACTTTAATATCACTCTTTCTTTCATTTTGCCAATAAATAATCTGATCTAATTTTAATTCAGAAATCGCCTTAATTTCCTGGTGTTTATTTTCTTTAATTATACTTGCTTGATAATTGTAATAAAACCAACCACCGGTTACGATAACCGCAACAAGTAGAGTGGCCAGTAAAACCAAATTCCATTTGTTTATTTTTTCCGGAATTTTTTTATCGCTATCTGTCATCTTTTTCCCATTTATAAACTGTTCAAAAATCATTTATAAATTCTTGCTGATTGTAAAATGGAACGCGGCACGTTCGCCAAGTTTTGATTCGACCCAAATTGTGCCTCCATGTCTTTCAACAATTCGTCTACATATTGATAATCCGATTCCCGTGCCATCATATTTTTCGCGTGTGTGCAGGCGTTCGAATATTTCAAAAATTCTGGATTGGTACTCCGGAGCAATGCCGATTCCATTATCTTGAACTTTAAAATGATGCTTTGTTACCTGGTCTTCATAAGTGACATTTATTACAGGAATTTTCTCATTTTGATATTTCAGACCGTTGCCAAGCAGGTTTTGCATTAATCTTACAAGCTGGCTCAAGTCACCATTTAAGTTCGGCAGGGTTGGAATGAAAATTTCGGCATTAGTTTCTTCGATCTTATTACCAAGGTTATAGATCGCTTGCTGTACAACATCGTTAAAGTCAAGGTTTCGGAAATCTTTACCCCTTGTAGTTACTCTTGAGAATTCTAATAAATCATTAATTAGTGTCTGCATTCTATTCGCTCCATCAACCGCGTAGTCGATAAATTCATTCGCGTCCTTATCAAGTTTATCTTTATAACGACGTGCAAGCAGTTGAGTGTAACTGGCGACCATTCTTAAAGGTTCTTGTAAATCGTGCGAAGCTACATAAGCGAATTGTTCCAGCTCTTGATTAGATCTTTTCAAATTTTCAAGTGTAGTTTCGAGTTTATCCTCAGTTTCCTTTAGTTTGGAAATATCCATTATACTGACGAGTACTTGACCCAAATTCTCATTTTCTGAAGGGAAAGTCATTCTTAACAGAGTTTGAATCAAATTACCCTTTACCGTTCGTAACGCCATCTCCGTTTCAAAAATTGATTTCCCGTTGGCGAGAGCGGCTAATTCGTTAATAAATCCCGGGAGAGTATCATCCGTAGAGAATACAGTTTGAAGCGAGGATAACATTTCATCCTTACTTTTCGCTTCGAACATTAGAAGAGTTTCATTATTTACATCATTAATTTTTACTTTTAGAAGTGCTTCATTTACGAAATCTGTATGTGTCGTGAAGTACTCTTTGTAATCCTCGATATTTTCGTTTCTTACAGATTGAATCATTTCAATAACTTCAGTCCAGTCTTCGTCCCAAATTGAAACCGGTGAATCGTTATAAACACTTCTAAATCGATCTTCACTTACTCTGATTTGTTCATTCACTCTTTTGTTTGATATAAGTTTCCACATTTCATTCATGATAAGATTCAAAGTCATAACATCTTCATCGTTATAATCGGTCTCTTTATTTCCGACACCACAAACGGCAACAATCCGGTTCGCTTCAAAAATAGGAATGCTTGTGTGTCGAAGTAGCTCGAAGTGACCTTCAGGTAAACCTTTACGATCGCTTCTGGCGGGGTAATCGTTATGAACAACCGGTTTGCCGGTTCTGATACAATCTGCCCAAATTCCGGCTTCTTCTAGTTTATGGTGAGCAGTTTTATCTGCATTACAGTAATAATTAACAGCGGCGGACCACTTAAAAAGCTCCAATGAAACATCATCGTTGTTAATAAAATGCAAGTAACCGCCTTTGCTTTCTGTTAAACCAACCGCATTCTCAAGAGCAATTTCGATAATCTCGGCTTCGGATTTATCCGTTTGCTTGCTTAATTCATACAATGATTCGGATAGTTTTCGGCTTTTTTCTTCTTTTTCAGCGGCTAAAATTCTTTCGGTCAGATCGGAAAATACAACCAATACTTTTTGACCGATTAAAGTCCCGATTGTTGAGAAATAGCGAAACTCACCATTTTTACACCTTATTCTGGCTTCGATCGGTTTGGTAGACCTATTTTCTGAAACGGAAAGCGCCAACTCATTATCCCATCTGGTTTTTATTTCTTGTCTGTATTTAGGATCGGGATACGCTAATTCCCACCATTTTTCAACTAAATGAACTTCGGAATGTTCGTAACCGATTATATCCGCAAAAGCTTTATTGAGGTATTCAACATTCCCTTCGAGATCGATAATAACTTTTGAAAGCGGGGAGAATTCGAGCATTGTTCTGAATTTTTCTTCACTCTCTAATAATGCGTCTTCAAATTCAATTCGATTGATATAACTCGTAATACTGTTTTTAATTGTGTCGAGCAGTGACCTTTCTTCCTGCAGAAAATCTAATGCAGCCCCGGATTTACCGTTGCATGTTAATCCGACAACAATTTTGCCTCTGTTTTGATTATTAATGATAATTGGGGATTCGATACTTTTATGAAATGATTTTTTGATTTCATTCCGCTTTGATTCGAAAAGGAAATTATCGAAATGAATTTGTGCCCGTGTGTTTTCAATCGATTTCCATCCGAAAGGAATTAAATCAGCAATTTTTGAAAAAAGACTTTTGAAATCTCTTTCTCCGGTTTGGAGTAATTCATTAATTTGGTAAAGGCACATCATCTCTTTCCAACGTTCGCTTAATGATTTTATCGCCTGTTCCTTCTCTTTTTCAAGATTTTTTAGATTTGTAATATCAGAAGCTAATTCAAACCGGACTTTTCTGCCGTCATCCCATGTTATACCTTTATCGGCGCAACGATACCATGTTCCGTTTACTTGGTTTTGGAATTCCCATACATAGGTCTTTCCAAAATTTTCGCCTAATATTTTATCATTTGTACAAAAATCGCAAGGTTCATCTTTTCCTTGAAGTACTTCAAAACATTTCCGGTTTTTGATTTCTCCGTCCCAATTTTTTGTAAAAGCCTCATTTACATAAAGCAAATCATAATTCTCGGGGTCGGCAACGTAGATTATATCATCAATTCCATCAAATAAGGAAAGATATTGGGCTCTTTCTTTTGCCAATTTTTCTTCAATTATTTTCTTTTGGGTGATGTCATTTCCAATACTCATTACAAGTTTTCTGTTGTCGGGGAGGCTGCCAATTGGCGAGGAGCTGAATTCCCAGACGATTTTTTCTCCGTTTTTGCACTTAATTTCAAATTCGCCTTCGGAGATTTTCTCATCCAAAGTGTATAATGAATCTATTCTTTCTTTTATAGTTTCTTTCCGAATTCCATAAGCTTTGGCTGACCAAGTTTCTATACTCGGAATATCTTCTATCGTGTATCCGGTCAACGCGGTCCACGAATTACTGATCTGAATCACTTCGCCGCCTTCAGCGTGGATCATTATCGGGTAGGGCGAATCATCGATCGCGCGGGATAATCTTCGCCGGCTATCGATCAACTCATTTTCTACCATTTTCCGTTTCGAAATATCTAATCCGACTCCAAGCAGGAGGTATTCGTTATTTAACAAGATTCTCGATCCTGTGAATAAGAATGGAATGCTTCCATGTTCTTTGGAGAGGAAGTCAGCTTCAACTAAAACAAAACCATCTGTAAAAGCCTTTAGTATCGCATCAAGAATTTTCTGATGATCTTCAGGTACAATAAAATCAATTGGTGATTTATTGCCAATTTCATCAAAATCAATTCCGGAAAGTTGTGAAAGTTGTTTATTCCATTTAACAAATTTGCCATTTTGATCGAACAAGTAAAAAACGCCGGGCATCGCGTTAATTACGGCATCAGAAAATTCTTTCTCTTGTAATATTCTAAGTTCATCTATTTTTTTAGCTGTGATATCCCGCCATGAAGACATGCTGTATTTTACATTTCCGTTTTCATCTTTGATTGAGGTTACGTTTAAACTTACGTCAATAAAGGAACCGTCTTTTCGTTTAAGCACCAGTTCTTTGTTTTTTACTTCTCCGGTTTCAACAAACTCATTAAAAGCCGCTTCAACTTTTGGAAGAACATAATCGGCGTACATATTAAAAATCGGCATTCCGATTACTTCGTCTCTGGTATATCCGGTTGCCGAGAGAAGAGTTTGGTTGCATTCTAAAATATTAGAGCTTGTAGGGGAAACCGAAACATACATATCGGGTGAAAAGTCGTAAAGATTGTGGAATTTTTTTTCGCTCTCTTTTAACTTTTCCTGTGCTTCTTTTTCTTGTGTGATATCGGTGTGCGCGCCAAACATTCGAAGAACTTTACCGGATTTATCCTTTATTGAAGCAGCCTCGTTATGAATCCAAACGTAATGTCCTTTTTTATGCTTAAACCTAAATTCGACAATAAATTTACCTTTGGGATTTTGAAGGTAATCCTCCAATATCTTAAAGGAATTTTCCTTGTCATCCGGGTGAAGGTGATTTGCCCAAGTTTCGAATTCATTTTTTAACTCGTTGTCTTTATAGCCGATCTGTTTTTTCCATGTATGTGAATAATAAATTTCATCGGTTACGGTATTCCAATCCCAAATACCCTGATTTGTGGCTTCGTGTATCAGAGTGTATCTTTCCTGGCTTTCGACCAATTCTTGAGTTCGTTCCTCAATTTTTGCTTCAAGATTTTTTTTGTGGGATTCTAATTCATTCTGGGCATTTACTAATTCCTCAATCAAAGTAGCGGTACCGATTTTTCTGTAAATTCGTCCCAAAGAATTTTTAATGGGTGTAAGCGTTGTTAACCAATGAGTCTTTTTCCCAAGTATCGTTATAATTTCTTTATACTGAATTGGTTTGCCTGCATTTAAACATCTGGTGTAATTTGCTTTAACAGCTTTTCGGGCATCCGGTGGAAGGTCTGTTAGCTCTTCGGGTTTTTTACCTTCAACATTTTTACTTTTCAATCCGGACATTTTTTCGTGGGCTTTATTTAAACCTTCGAACCGGAAGTCATTATTTTCGTCAACGCTAAGAACAAAAATTGCAATATTCGCGCCATCAAAAATGCTTTTCAGAAAATGCTTATTATGCTCAAGTTGGGAGTCTTTTAAGTTCAACGATTCATTGAGTTTTTGGTTCTTTACGGATTCATTATTTAGAATAATATTTTTATAAGCTTGATCCGTTATTATTTTTAGAAGTTTTGAATAGTAAGTGAGAATTTTTTTTACTTCGGAATTATTGAATTGTGGCACAATCGCGACGGTTGCCAAAAAATCATTTGGGTCGAAATTGTATTTTTTTGCAATTTTGGAGAAAAAATCTGCGGGTCGATTTTTGTCCTTTTTAATAAATCTGCCCAAAAATAGAATTCCCATCTTTTTCCCGGCAACGTTAACCGGAATGCCGATGCTGGTAAATCCAAGTTTACATGTGCAGCTGATTGATTTTTTGGTGCCGATATTTTCTTTAATAAAACAATCACTTTCGCTGCAGAGATTTTTGGTATTTAGATTCTCGGAGTGGTATCTGTCGCAGATCGTATGCCATTCATTGCCAATCAGAATATTATCATCATTATCAATTAACCCGACAGGCAGATTTGCAATATTCGAGTGAAGTTCAAAAAGTTGTTTCACCTCTTTAACATTTATCAAATCGGATAGTTTGTAACCTGAAAGGGTAACTTCTTTATTGATATCGGCAGTTTGCTTTTTCTTCATTTTTTTGTTCCGGGCAATGTTTCAATAATCAAGGAAACTGTTTACGCTTAAGTATTAATTAAAATTAGTTAAGCGGTTGAATTAGCATTTAGCAATTCGTTCGCAATTTCATAAATTCTTTCAAACTCCTCCGATTTGCTACAAAAATAATCCGCCCCGGCTTCAAAGCTTTTTTCCTTGTATTGAGGATAGTTATAATTAGTAAGCACGATAATTTTTGTACGCGGTGAAATGGCTTTTAATTTTTCGATAGCTTCTAAACCGGAACCGCCCGGCATTCTTATATCAAGGATTAGTAAATCGGGTTGATGTTCGGCAACCACTTTTTTGGCTACAAGTGTGTTGTGTGCCTCTGCAACTACACTGATATTTGGAATTGATTTTAGCGCGTTACGAACTCTTTCACGTAATAAATCTGAATCATCCGCAATAATAACCTTTAACATAATAACCTCTTTATCTATTAATAATATGTCACTCCTCTGCACTCCATTATAGTTTAATTACCGGCTTATTTGTGTAAGCCAAATACTGATTTTTGTGTCAGGGTTTTCTGATATTCGTGTAGGGAAAACCTTACAGATTATTCGATTTTAAATGAATTTTGCGGATAGGAGGGGATTCGGTAAATGTTTGAGTGTTGCGTTGAAGATTTGTCTAAACACGGCATGTTTCCAGAATAGCAATTAAAATAAAGTGGCGGAGCCACGACATGTTTATAGAATAGCTATTAGGATTAGGAATTGAGCTTCGAAGAAGCGGCATGTGGCATTATGATTTTTTGGCAATGTTCGCGTTGTTCACATGTCGTTCCGCTGGAACTTCTTTTTAGCTTGTTTCTGACGGCTGCTATAAACATATCGTTCCTACGGAACTTGATATCGATTTTGGGAAAAAGATCACTTGAACAATTAATGAGATATGAAATTATTATTTAACTTTTTTATCAAACTCGAAAAAGTGGCAGAGCTACGACATGTTTATAGAATAGCTATTAGGATTAGGAATTAAGATTCGAAGAAGCGGCATGTGGCATAATGATTTTTTGGCAATGTTCGCGTTGTTCACATGTCGTTCCGCTGGAACTCTATTTTAGCTTGTTTCTGATGGCTGCTATAAACATAAAGTTCCTACGGAACTTGATATAGATTTTGGGAAAAAGATCACTTGAACAATTAATGAGATATGAAATTATTATTTAATTTTTTTATCAAACTCGAAAAAGTGGCAGAGCCACGACATGTTTATAGAATAGCTATTAGGATTAGAAATTAAGCTTCGAAGAAGCGGCATGTGGCATTATGATTTTTTGGCAATGTTCGCGTTGTTCACATGTCGTTCCGCTGGAACTTCTTTTTAGCTTGTTTCTGATGGCTGCTATAAACATGTCGCTCCGCTGGAACTCTATTTTAGCTTGTTTCTGATGGCTGCTATAAACATGTCGTTCCTACAAAACTTGATATAGATTTTGGGAAAAAGATCACTTGAACAATTAATGAAATATGAAATTATTATTTAACTTTTTTATCAAACTCGAAAAAGTGGCAGAGCTACGACATGTTTATAGAATAGCTATTAGGATTAGAAATTAAGCTTCGAAGAAGCGGCATGAGGCATTATGATTTTTCGGCAATGTTCGCGTTGTTCACATGTCGTTCCGCTGGAACTCTATTTTAGCTTGTTTCTGATGGCTGCTATAAACATGTCGTTCCTACGGAACTTGATATAGATTTTGGGAAAAAGATCACTTGAACAATTAATGAAATATGAAATTATTATTTAATTTTTTTATCAAACTCGAAAAAGTGGCGGAGCTACGACATGTTTATAGAATAGCTATTAGGATTAGGAATTGAGCTTCGTAGATGCGACATGTGGCATCTCAAATTGGTGAAAATGTTTGCGTTAATCACACGCCGCTACTACGGAACTTGGGGATTTTGCTTTGTTGTTGATTGGATTTTTAAAAATTGTCGTTCCTCTGGAACTCGGCTTTTATTTTAGGGGTTTAGGTTAAAAAAATGCCGCGATTATTTAACTTGCTCCTAATGGTTTCGCTGATAACTTTCCCGTTTCCCGTTTCCCGTTTCCCGTTTCCCGTTTCCCGTTTCCCGTTTAACTGATAAGCGAATGGTTATAACAATAAATTATTATTTCTGAATTACTTTTTACCTTCATTTTTTCGAGGACTCTCGAACGATACGTACTTACGGTTTTGGAACTTATGTTCAAATCTTCTGAAATTTCCAATAAGGTTCTGCCTTTGGCGATACCGAGCAATACCTCCATTTCTCTATCCGATAAATATTGATGTGGTGGTTTGTCGGTTTCTTTGTGTAAGTTATTAACAATACTTTGAGCAATTTCTTCTGACAAGTATTTTTTTCCGTTAACAATTTTATTAAAAGCCAGACCCAATTCTTCTGCGGCAGAGTCTTTGGTTATATATCCGCAAGCTCCGAGTTGAAATGCTTTAATAGGATAATGCTGTTCACGATGCATAGAAAGTATAATTACTTTACACTTATACTTTCGTAAATGGATTTCACTTAAAACTTCTATTCCGCTGATATCAGGAAGAGAAATATCTAAAATAACGAAATCATACGATGAACTTGCGAGTTTAGAAAGACCTTCTTTCCCGCATCCGCATTCTTCGATAATAGCATTTGCGTACTGCTCGGAAAGAATATTTTTAAATCCTTCTCTTACAATGGAATGATCGTCGATTAATAAAATCTTCATTTTATCTTCTTGGGAATCTGAACAAATATTTCGGTTCCGCCGTTTTTTCTGTCGGAAATTTTAATTTCACCGTTAAAAACATTCACACGTTCTTTCATTCCGAGAATACCAAATTGCTTCTGCTTTTTAGCTTTGGGCAATTTAATGCCTTTACCGTTATCAATCACTCTTAATGTAATATTTTGATCGGAATCAATTAACTGAATTTTTACAAGAGTCGCTTCCGCGTGTTTGATAATGTTAGTAGTCGCTTCCTGGAAAATTCTAAACAATGCGGTTTGCAATTCGGATTCAATTACTAAATCTTGCGGTTTAAAGTTGAGTTTGTATTTTATTCCGGCTTTAGTAAACATTTCTTGAGCAAGCCAATCGATAGCGACTGAAATCCCAAAATCATCAAGAATATCCGGCCGAAGTTTAGCGCATATATTATGAACAGATTTTATACTGAGATCCACAAGCGAAACCAATCTTTTCGCTTCGGAATATAACTCGGGTTCATTGGTTAAAAAATTCTTCATTATTCGGTTCAGATCAATTTTAATCGCGGCAAGCGATTGCCCCAGATCGTCGTGAATCTCTCTGGAAATAGCACCTCTTTCTTCTTCCCGAACAGTTTGAAGGTATTCGTTTAATTCGAGCAGTTCGTTTTTGTACTCTTCGAGTTGAAGCTGCGATTCCACCAAATTGGTTATCTCCCTCCGGAAAACAGCAATTCCGTTTGCAACCGGAATAGTTTGCAATCTGTACCATTTTGTTACGCCTGCGAGGGTGAAACTGAAGATCTTTTCGAACGGAACTTTTGTCCTAAAAACCATCTTATAATCGGGGAATATCTTTTTATAAATCTGTGGTAATTCCACGTGTTTAAGATCCGAATTAATTGTGGAAATTTTAGGATTGATTCTCTGTTCGCGGGCGGCGCTGTTTGTATCCTTTAGAACAAAATCACGAATGGTTTTGTTTGGATTTAAAGCGACTTCATACAGGTAAAATTCGTCAATACTTCCTTCGGCGGTAGCTCTAAATTTTGCCTCGGATTCTTTAATGGCGATTTCCTGAAGCTCGCGTTCCTTTTCAGCGATTTTTTGTTCGGTAATTACTTTACCGCTTCCTACAATTCCAACCACATTAGAATCGTCGTCATAAATCAGCGCTTTGGAAATATCCACACAAAGGTATTTGCCGTTTACCAATCCATCAGATTCAAATCTAACCGTTTTTTGATTTTTGAGAACTGCTTCATCATGGAATTCGGTGTTTTCACCAAAAGTAAACCAATTTTTCCTTTTACGGGATTTCAGCGCCTTTTCCGCAAAATAAGCATAAGTTTTTCCGATCGGCTCGGTGAGGTTTTTTGTATTTAATAACTTTTCACAGATAGCCTTATTGGCAAAAGTATATCTCCCTTCAAGATCTTTTGCCCACAGAAAATCGGGCGAATTATCAGCCAGCAGTTTAAAGAAATCTGATTTTTCCTTATATCGTATCCGGCTTTTATTTACTTCTTCTCTATATTGATGTTCACCGGTAACATCAATTGTTGTCGTGACAATTGTTGACCGGTTGTCCATTTTTATATTATCGATATTTACAACTTTTTTATCACCATTCTTGGTTGTGACAAAACATTCTTCCCATCTCAAATTTTTACTGTCTTTACGTTTCAGATCATTTGATATTTTAGTTAACATCGTATTTCGGTAAACCGGATCGGGGAAAATGTTGGTGAAGAATTTTTCGGTATCATTAATTTCATCTGTCGGCCATCCGTAAATTTCTTCGAATTTTCGGTTGGTGTAAAAAGTTTTATTGGTTCCACTATTATTTAGGGAAATCCCGATCGGCAAATTATCGAGAATTGTTTGAATGAATTCATTTCTGCTTTTTAATTCTTCTTTAAATTCATGTTCATTTGTAACATCAATTACAGTAGAAACCATAGTGTTTTGGTCCGGAAGCGGAATATTTACCGCGTCAATAATTCTCTTTTTACCGTTCTTTTGTGTTATTTCTATCTTCTCCCAATGCATCCTCGAAAGATCGCCGCTGTTGATATCTGCCATTATTTGCGTGATCAGTTTTTCTCTATAATTTTTATCGGGGTAGACTTTGTTGAAAAAATCCGCTATGTCTTTTATCTCCTCTTTCGGCCAGCCATAAATATTTTCGAATTGAGGATTCATGTAAAAAGCATCACCTTTATCGATAGAATTCAGCGCGACACCAATCGGGAGATTATCCATAACCGTTTCAATAAACTGTTTTCTTTCTTTTAATTCATTCTCAAATTCAATTTGTTCGGTAATATCGGTCGCAACACCTTCTATATATCCTTCAGCTTCAAATAACCTTCCCGAATATTGAAACCAGCGAACATCTCCTTTGCGGGTGGTAAGCGGAGCGATAAAGTTATCGAACTTTCCTTCTGTTTTTAACAATTCGAGTAATTTTTGGCGGTCATCCGGGTTAACATAATGTTCACTTGTGCTGTAATATCTCTCTGCTCCTTGGATGGTATTGTATCCAAAAAGTTCGGCCATTTTTTGATTTGCGAGAACTAATTTGCCATCTGAGATTCTGGTTCTAAATATTCCAATTTGCGAGTTTTCGAAAATCGCCCTATATTTTTCTTCACTTTCTTTCAGCGCGTCCTCTGCTGCTTTGCTTTCAGTTATATCAACTAACGATCCGACAATAGAAGTAACTTTTCCGTTTTCTTTTACAGGAACTTCACGAACTTCAACCCAGACTTTTATTCCGTTTTTGTGAAGCAGTTCTAATTGATACGTCGGTTGAGCGATACCCGTTTTTATCGCTTTAACCGTGTGTTCGAAACCAATTTTGTTGATAGGGTTATCACTTGCCAATTTAGTCCAATTTATTAGTGCTTCTTCGCGGGTATATCCGAGAATATCTTTTACCTGAGGGCTTACGAATGTGATTTGATGTTCAGTATCATGCTGGTAAAACATGTTAGTACTGTTAAGCATAACATGTCGAAGTTTCTGGTCGGCTTCCAAACTTGCTTTTTCAGCTTTAACTTTATCTGTTACATCGAGTGAAACAATCCCGATAAGATTTTTATCCTTTGTTGGAATAAGGAATTGCGTTGTTTCAAAATGCCGGAGTTTCCCTTCTTTATCCACCAGGCTAGATTCACGGAAAACAACCTTTTCTTTCAATACAGCTTTATCGGATTCGGTTAGTTTCTCGGTTGTTTCTTTATCGAAGAAGTTTTCAGTTTTTTTGCCTTCCCAATTTTTAATTCCAAAAGTATCTTCGGTAAACTTATTGATGTATTGGTAAACGCCGTTTACATCTTTTATAGAAATACCGGCGGGGAGGTTTTTCATAAATAGCCGAAAACGGTTTTCACTTTCAATCAGATTTTTCTGTACAGTTCTTAATTCGGAAACATCTTCAACAACTGCCAGCACGTTTTGTGTTTTTCTATTTTCATCGGTTATCGGAACGAAGTAATAATTAATGATAAATTCTTTGCCCCATTTACTTTTGTATTTGTTTTCACCTTTTTGTATTTCCCCGGTCGTAATAGCGTTTTCGATCGCTTGAGCATATCCGATTTCGCGCAAAGGTTTAAATTTAAGCACATTAATTTTTTTTGTTTCCTCAACGCTTGGTGAACCCAGCATATCGATCATCGCTTTATTCACTTCCAATATTTTTCCTTTTGTATCGGTCAAAAATATTCCGGAAAGCGAGTTTTCGAAAATGGCGCGTGTTCTCGTTTCACTCTCCTTCAGTTTGGCTCCGGCAACTTTGATTTCTGTAATATCTTGCGTAAAACCTATTGCTTTTGTAGGAATACCGTCTGAATCAAGCTCGAAATCGGCTTTTTCCCTCAGCCATTTCACATTTCCATTAATTAATAAACGATGCTTAATATCATAGTTTTTAGTTTTTATTCCTTCGAGCCATTGTTGATTTACATATTCTTTATCATCGGGGTGTACACGGGCTAAAAATTTATCGTAACTTATCTCTTCACCTTCGGGGTAGTCAAAAATCTTATAATTCTGAGCCGTCCATTTTACGTTGTAGGTTTTAATATCAATTTCCCAACTGCCCATATTGCCGATTTTTTGAGAGTTTGAAAGCAAGTGTTGATTTTCTTTCAGATTTTCTTCGGCTGCTTTTCTATCACTTATATCAAACATTGCTCCGATCAGTTGAGTAACGAATCCATCCTTTCCTATTTTGAATTGCGAAACGATAAGATTCATCCAAATCCGGTCTTTACCTTTTTTAACACGAATGTCCAATTTAAAATTTTGAAGTGATGGATTTTTAATCAGTTTTTCTGTTTCACTTATAACTTTTTGAAAGTCATCAGGATCAATAATTTCGGCGATTGTATCAAAATGAAACTCATTGGTTAATCTGTTAACCTCGCGGAAAAACTGCTTGTGGTTATTGTTGGTCCAGATATTTTTTTGTTTTTCTACATCATATATGTATAAAAGCGCCGGTGTTGAATCAGCGACCATATTCGCGAAATATTCACTCTCTTTTAATTCATTCTCGGCGAGTTTTGCTTCGGTAATATCCAAGAAGCTTGTAGCAAAAAATCCTTTTTTGGGTGAATACGCGTTTACTCGATAATATTTTTTAAGAGGAGTGGAAAAATGTTCGAAAGTTTTAGGCTGCCCGGTTAAAGCAACTCCACCGTATATATCGATAAAAAAATCGTCGATATTAGACCACAATTCCCTTACAGTTTTGCCAATCGCGTCTTCCTTCTTCGTAAATCCGGTTTGCTCTAAAAACTTATCATTTACATCGATAAACCTGTAATCAACCGGTTTGTTTTTTTTGTCTAAAATAATTTCGTGATAGGCGTAAGACTCAAGTTGGTTCTCGAACAAACTTCTATATTTTGCTTCACTCTCTTTTATTTCGGCATAGGAGCTCGCTTTTTGCAAATAGACGGAGATGTAGTTAACGAATACTTCCAGAAGTTTGTAATCGATGGTTTGCAGCTTTTTCGTTTTTAGAATAGTAATGGTGCCTGTTGAATCGGGACCGATTCTAAACGGAATTGAATAGATACCGTCGATTCCTAAAAGTTTTTGAATTTTTGCTCCGGCTCGTTTCCCAATTGAATTAAATGTTCTTGCAGAAATTTCAGATCCTATAAAACTTACTTTGCCGTGCTCAAGATTTTCTAACATCTCAGGCGTTGCTTTTCCCTTAAGTTCAGCGGGATTAACGCCGAGAATATTGCTGATTGTTTCTGCCGATTTACTCAAACCCGCAATGGATTTTATTCGCCATTCGAGATCGTTGTGGTTTAGCTCGGTTGTCAGTACGACGCCATTATTACCTAATAATTCGTGTGTGGTATCGCTTATATATTTATAAATACTTTGGTTGTAAGTTGTCGCGGCCAGGTAAACAGCTATTTCCGAAAGCTTTTTAACTTTTGCTTCTTCCCGTTTTCTTTCTGTTATATCAATCGCTGTAGTAAGAATTGCCGGAATTTTACCGAACTTAATAGCCGTTGATGAAAAATCGAGCCATTTAACTTCGCCGGATTTTGTAATGACTTTCATTTCATATTGATTTGGAGCGCTATTGCCCTTTGTTCGCATTTTTGAGTAGTTCATTACCTGCTGTTTCATATCCGGATGAACTAAATCAATAGGTCTGATTTTATCGGTTTCGTTTTTTGAGTATCCGCTAATCTTTTCCCATTCCCTGTTAACATATAAGTATTTAGAATCTTCGTTTTCGTTTATTATCGAAATTATTACCTTCGCCGATTCAGCCAAAGAGCGAAATTTTTCTTCACTTTCGGATAAGGTTTCTTCAACAATTTTCCGTTCCTCGATTTCGTTTGATAGATCTTCTACCAAATTTAATGTAGCCGCGTAATTTCGTTCTAATTCTTCTTCCTGTTTTCTTTCAGCAGTGATATCTGTTGCTCCACCTACTACACCAACAACTTCACCGTTTTTTAAAATAGGTTTACCGTAATCCCGAAGCCATTTAATTGAGCCGTCTTTACATCGGATTCGAAATTCGCTTTCATCATCTTTACCGTTGAAAAGATTATTCCTTCTTCGTTCGATAATTGGTCTGTCTTCAGGGATAAAGAGTTTAGCAAAACCGCCCCGGGCTTCGGATTCTTCAACCGTAAATCCGGTGATCTTCCGGAAAGCACCGTCAATCCATATGAGTTTTAATTTATTTACTTCGGAAACTTCAAATTCGTATGTAAAATCTGAGGTAATTTCGGTGATAATTTGAAATTTAGATTCTAAATTTTGTTTTTCTCTTTCTATTAGATTTGAATAAGACCGAACCTCATTAAGAAGTGATTTAATTTCTTTCAATTTATCTGTGGGCAAGTCTATTAGCTTATCAATGACCTTTTCAAGTTTAGTAAATGTTGCGGTCATCAATTCATTATTTTCGCTCATGATAGTTCCAGATTATTAAATATTTATTAAAACCGAGCAAATTGGAAAATTGAATTTCACTAAGAAAAATTTCAAATTGTATTGTTTACAAATAATTCCATAGCTCAAATGAATTTCTTCCAGTTTAAATCCAAGCATATTTGCCCATCTGTCGTTCATAATAACTTCGTTTGTTTTGATGTTCCAATCCCACAAACCAAGATCGCCGCCATGAAGCGCTAATTTAAGTCGTTCTTCATTCTCCTTTAATTCCTTTTCCGCTTTTATTCTTTCGCTTACGTCCCTGCCAATCGAAATCACGATGGATTCGTTATTGCGCTCTACAATATGAGCGTTGATTTCTACCGGGATATAAGTTCCATCTTTACAAACAAGATTTTTATTAAAAATCAAATTTTTATTTTGTTGCAGCGCCTTAGTTTCATCAGGTACTTTTTCTAAATCCGACTCAGCGATTATACTTGTCGGTCCAAGTTTTTTAATTTCGGATTTAGTGTAACCGAGACGTTTTAATACTAAATCATTTACTTCAATAAAATTGCCCGGAGACTTATCTTGTGAGAATTCATGTAAAAAGATAAAATCGCTCGCGGATTGAAATAAGGTTTTATACCGTTCTTCACTCTCGCGTAGCTTAGCCTCAAAAATTTTGCGTCGGCTTATTTCTTCGGTGAGGTCTTCAATTAAATTTAGTGAGGCGGTACGGGCGTTTTTTAGCTCTTGAACTGTTTTTTCGACAACCTCTAATCTATCCTTTGCCAGACCGTCTAATACTTCGATTTCTTTTTTTAATCGATTGTTTAATTCAATACGTTCCAGAAATATTGCCAACATATGCACCGAATTTTTGACAAGCGCGATTTGGTCTTTTGAGAGTTTTTCGAGATTGTAAATCTTTATAAATCCGAATGAAGAATTTGATGTTTTTATTTCAAAAGCATCTTTAGCGGTTTTAGAGCTGAATTGAACTTTACAGCCTTGGAGAAGAGTTTGTAAGGCGTCTTCATAAAGATCAAGTATTTGTTTTTTCGAACTCAGCTTTGTTAAGCTGAACATTAACATAAAAAGGTCATTAGCCAAGTTCATATTTTCACCATGAATCCCTTCAGATTTTCAAGAGTTCATTCTGTCGTGTTTTTTATAAATAGTTTGTTTTTCGCAAAATACAACAATATTTCCAGCAATAAGTGAGTCATACATAATATTTATTGAAAAATCGTTTTTTGGATTACAATTCACATTTACGATAAATAAAAGTATGGTTCGTCTTTTTATGTTGATTGTTCCAATCACAAACAAAATTTCCAAGTTCCATCGTAATGACATGTTGATAGATTCAATCAACAAAAAATATAATCCAAGTTCCAGCGGAATGGTATGTTTATAGACCAAGTACATAACAAGATTTCCAAGTTCCGTTGGAACGACACGTTTATAATAAGAATCAGCTGATAAAAATCAGAGCTCCATCGGAGCGGCATGTGGGCAGCGTGAACATTTTCAAAAAATTGAGATGCCACATGTCGCATCTACGAAGCTCGTAGTCTAATACTAATATCAATTCTATAAACATGTCGTGGCTCTGCCACTTTATTTTGTGCACAATTTTCAAATCATAAAAATACCTCTGTCGGAGCGATATGTTTATAGACCAAGTACATAACAAGATTCCAAAAACGGAAACAAGTTCCGTAGGAACGACACGTTTATAATAAGAATCAGCTGATAAAAATCAGAGCTCCATGGGAGCGACATGTGGGCAACGTGAACATTTTCAAAAAATTGAGATGCCACATGTCGCATCTACGAAGCTCGTTTTCTAATACTAATATCAATTCTATAAACATGTCGTGGCTCTGCCACTTTATTTTGTGCACAATTTTCAAATCAAAAAAAACACTTCTATCGGAACGATATGTGGGCAACGTGAACATTTTCAAAAAATTGAAATGCCACATGTCGCATCTACGAAGCTCGTTTTCTAATACTAATATTAATTCTATAAACATGTCGTGGCTCTGCCACTTTATTTTGTGCACAATTTTCAAATCAAAAAAAACACTTCTATCGGAGCGATATGTTTATAGACCAAGTGCATAACAACATTCCCAAGTTCCGTAGGAACGACATGTTTATAGATCCAATCAGCAAAATTAAAATCCAAGTTCCGTAGGAACGGCACGTTTATAATAAGAATCAGCCGATAAAAATCAGAGTTCCATCGGAACGATATGTGGGCAACGTGAACATTTTCAAAAAATTGAAATGCCACATGTCGCATCTACGAAGCTCGTTTTCTAATACTAATATCAATTCTATAAACATGTCGTGGCTCTGCCACTTTCTTTTGTGCACAATTTTCAAATCAAAAAAAACACTTCTATCGGAACGATATGTGGGCAACGTGAACATTTTCAAAAAATTGAGATGCCACATGTCGCATCTACGAAGCTCAATTCCTAAACCTAATATCAATTCTATAAACATGTCGTGGCTCTGCCACTTTTCTAATTTTTATTACCCCAACATATCATTGTCCAGGCACTTCTGTCATTGCTATCACAAATAAACGGGTATATTATCCTTCATTTGCATTATAAAAATCAAATATATATTTGCGATCATATTGAATTTTATACTTATCTAGAAATTCTAAATATTCTTCTTGAAAAGATTTCCTTGCATGATGTACTTCTTGATTGAGAATATAATTAATAATGATTTGTAACTGCGAGTGAGAATATGAGAAAGCACCATATCCTTTTTGCCAAGCGAACTTTCCTACTACCCATTTGTTTTCATTAATGTGTTTTGAGGAATTAGCTTTTATCTCTTTTACCAATTCAGATAAAGACTTTTGAGGATTTAATCCGATTAACAGATGAACATGATCAGGCATGGAGTTGATTTGGATTAGTTTTGAACCCTTTTTGGTGATTATTCCGGATATGTATTTGTGTAATTCCACCTTATGTTTGGCGGGGATTAAAGACAGTCTACCCTGAACGGTGAAAATAGCATGGATGTAAATTTGTGTGTAAGTATTTGCCATAATTAACTACTCGTAAATATTGTTGAGTTTATATTTTATTGTTTTCCCGTTTCGCGTCAACGAAGCTCGTTTTCTAATCATGATCTTAATTCTACAAAAATGTCAGCTCTGCCACTGTTATGATCTTTTACAATATGTTAAATAATAATTCTATTTTGAATTATGCTCAATAAATATTCAGTTTTCCCAATTAATAGAGTTCCGTAGGAGCGACATGTTTATAGATCCAATCGGCAAGAAAAAAATCAGAGTTCCATCGGAACGATATGTGGGCAACGTGAACATTTTCAAAAAATAGAAATGCCACATGTCGCATCTACGAAGCTCAATTCCTAAACCTAATATCAATTCTATAAACATGTCGTGGCTCTGCCACTTTTTGAATTACCAGCATTTTCATCATTAAGAATTAAATATCCATTTGTGCATAATTCAGATCGAACATGGAATTTACTTATTCTGAATTTCTATTTTCTACCGCTTCT
>JAIPBD010000032.1 GCA_021739765.1 Melioribacteraceae bacterium | reverse complement strand
TTAACCAACTGTCCTGCGAGATTAAATATACGAATAACGGCTCTTTGTGGTAAATGACTTATAGTAATAAATCTGTCATACATTCCGGTTTCGTTTGAGTGTGTTCCGTAATATGGATTCGGGAAGATGTTTATTTCATCTACATCCATTTTCTCGGCTTCAATGCTGTAAGTTACTGCCGGAGTTGTAAATGTGAATTTATCACCGGGAAATGGTTTAGACTCTTGAAATTCTATTAGAAATCCTTCTTGTATCGGGTTATCATTATTTGGATCCGGATTGTTGTATTCGGAAAGAAGATTTGTATTTGTGCTTTCGTTTTTTAGGTCCCAAACCGGTTCGCCTTTGAGTGTATCTGTAACAGTTAGGGAATATTCATTTCCTGTCAATATGGATGGATCAACAATAAAAGCGTATACGGCGGCTGAACTCGAACCGGATATTCTGTTCGCCCAGATTTCATCTCCATATTTAGTATTATAACGGATTCCAGGTTTTGGAGATTGCGGGATTGCGCGTTTTATATTGTGATATGATTCTGTAGCAATTCCCTCAAAATCTGTCTTAAAATATGCCGATACCGAATAATAAAGCTCAGTTCCGTTGGCGATTCGGGTATTTTGGATAAAATCATAATCCAAATAAATGTGTCTTTTAATTCCTGTGTCGTTTCCGCGACAAAATAAAGAATTCAAGACATAACCATTCTCGAACTGAAACGAATAAATTTCCTTTATCCCGTCATCTAAATCGTAGGTAGCGATTTTTTTCGCTTCTGTAAATTCCGCATCTATTGAAGGAAATTGATAAATATTGAATCCTTGAAATTTATACATGTTTGAATGCCCCAATTTTTCGGCTTCCTTCGCTTCTTCGAAATTAATTAGCATTGCTTTGTCTAAAGGAATCAACTGGAAATTAAGTTCTTTATTAGGACTTTCTTTGTTCCCGATAACAAACGATTTTTCTAGCCGAAGCAATTTTGCGATATGTTTTAACTTGATAACCGCTCCAATATTTGATGAATTTTCAACATACCCGGCGGCAAAAACTGCAATAATTATTTCCTGAGTATCTTTTTTCGCTAATTCAAACGGACCGCTTGAAATCATATTTCTCCTGTCGCCTCGTGGAAATAAGATTCCATCCACCCAACCTTCTCCGGTAACTGGATCACCGGAATGCATAAACTTTGAATTCGCAATTTGAAAGTGTGCTGAATAAGGTTTGCCAAATTCACCTAACCCCTTCATAAAATTATACATAAATAATGTGCCGTGTTCATAGTCCCCAAAACTCGGATCATACCAAAAACTATTGCCTTTATAGAAATTATGGTGTGCTGTCATTTGGAGGTTTTTCTTGCCATAAAATATTTTGTTACTGAAAAATGCTGAATCTGTAATTTCTCCATCAACAATCGGTCCTTGCAATATTTGGGAGCCCACAGCTGGAGGGGCGTTGCCATATTGAGGATCATTTTCACCATTATAAGTAAATGCCAAATTAAGAGTTGTATCACAACCGGTAAGATCATCCCCTGCTCCTCCAACATCTGCATCAACCCAATAACCCAAATACATCGAATCGATATCGCTGCTTGATTTATTAATAACTCTATATCTTCTAAAAATTACATTCTTAAATCTTTCAATATTTTTATAACCCCATTGTGTTACTTGTATTTCCAATCCGAGGGGATCTGCGCCATAAAAATAATGTGTTTGAGCAGTATCTAAATCGTTAGCAACATACCAGATTGTTTGATCGGCATTTTGGATTCCGGGAATATCAATATCCGGATCATAACTCCCATTTCTATCGACATCTTCAAATGGTGCCCCAAATTCAGCAGGCCATTTATACCAATCCTTTTCATAATTATTTCGAATTTCTAAATCGGATTTACCTTCATCATTCATTTCCGAAGTTAAATCACCCTTTTCCCAATCTCGTCTTACTCTAAAAATTCTAACATTATCACTAGTTTCATCCTCTCTTTCCCCATTTTCCAATACTCTGCCCGGTAATAAACCTGAACGATACGTTGAACCTCCTACTTTAATTACACTGTTCTGGATTCCACCCCAAACCAATCCGCTTTGAAATATTACTTGTTTATTCGAACCCTTTGGATATTCATAACCGGAATTTCCGTTTGGATTTATATCTTGTTCCCCATTATTCATGACCCAAGTAGAAATATTGTTAATATTTAATTGTGTGTAAAAGGGTGAGATGTCTTCCTTACGGAGATTATCCGGTTTTTGATATTCTTGAGCTTCAAGTATACTGGAACTAATTAATACTAAAATAAGGACGATAATCAAGAATCTGATATTTACGTTTTGTGGAGTCAAATGGTTAATATCTCTCTGGTATAAATTGTTCATGAATTACAGAAAATTTAAGAATTTTCGTTTTTCCCAAATCTGGCATTTCTATGTGAGCGATATAAACACCGGGGCCGATCTGTAAGCCACTATCAACTCGCAAATCCCACTGCAAAAATTGGAAAGTTGAATTCTTCTCTATCTTTTTAACGTGCTGACCGGCAAGATTAAATATCCGAATAACGACTCTCTGCGGTAAATGACTGAATGTAATAAATCTGTCATACATTCCGGTTTCGTTAGTGTGTGTTCCGTAATATGGATTCGGGAAGATGTTTATTTCATCTACATCCATTTTCTCGGCTTCAATGCTATAAGTTACTCCAGGGGTAGTAAAAGTGAATCTATCACCCGGAAGTGGTTTTGAATCTTGAAATTCAAGCAGAAATCCATCCGTAATCGGATTATCGTTTTTAGGATCGGGATTGAGAAAGTTTGTGTGCAGAACCGTATTTGTTGATTCATTTTTTAGTGTCCATACTGGTTCACCATGTAAAGTATCATTTACAACTAAAGAATAAGTATCACCCTTTAAGTCAGTAGGATCTACTACAAAAACTGATAAATTAGCCGAACTTGTACCTGAGGTTCTTCCCGCTAAAATCTTTTCACCATATTCGGCATTATAGCGGATGCCCGGTTTGGGAGGTTGCGGGATTGCACGCTTAACATTAAGGTCTGATTCTTCAGAAATTCCTTCCAAATCCGCTGTGAAATATGCAGTTACGGAATAGTAAAGTTCCGTTCCGTTGGTGATTCTTGAATTCCGGATAAAATCATAATCCAAATAAATGTGCCTTTTAATTCCTGTGTCGTTTCCACGGCTAAATAAGGAATTCAATACATATCCATTTTCATACTGAATGGAATAAACTTCTTTAATTCCATCAACTACATCGTATGTCGTGATTTTTTTTGCTTCAGAAATTTTTGCGTCAGCTGCCGGCAATTGATAAATATTGAATCCTTGAAATTTATAAATGATTGACCGCTCGACTTTTTCTACTTCTTTTGCTTCTTCGAAATTAATTAGCATAGCTCTGTCTAAAGGAATTAACCGGAAATTCAATTTTTTATCCGGAATCACTTTGTTCCCGATGACGAATGGTTTTTCCAATTGAATTATTCTGGCAATTATTTTTAATTCAGCTACTGCCTGAATATTGGAAGACTTTTCACCATGCCCGGCCGCAAAAACAGCTATAATTACTTCCTGCGTATCTTTTTTCGCTAATTGAAACGGACCGCTTGAGCACATGTTTCTTCTGTCGCTAGGCGAAAATAATATTCCATCTACCCACCCTTCTCCTGTTAAAGGATCACCGGCGTGCATAAATTTGGAAGTTGCAATTTCAAAGTGCTCCGAATAAGGTTTCCCAAATTCACCAAGTCCTTTCATATAGTTATACATAAATAGGGTGCCGTATCGATAATCCCGACCTGGGTCCGACCAAAAACTATTTCCTTTGTAAAAATTGTGGTGTGCTGTCATTTCAAGATTTTTTTTGCCATAAAGAAATTTACGATTGAACACTGCTGAATCTGAGAGTTCCCCATCGACAATTGGTCCTTGCAATATTTGGTAACCTACTGCAGGCGGTGCGTTGCCATACTGTGCATCATTTACGCCACCATTATAAGTGAATGCCAGGTCAAGAGTTGTATCACATCCGGTTAAATCATCCGTTGCCCCTCCAAGATCCGCGTCAACCCAATAACCAAAATACATCGAATCGATGTCGCTGCTCGATTTGTTAATAACTCTATATCTTCGGAAAATCACATTTTTAAATCTTTCAATATTTTTATAACCCCATTGCGTAACTTGTATTTCCAACCCAATCGGGTCGGATCCATAAAGATAATTTGTCTGCGCAGTATCTAAATCATTTGCGACATACCAAATCGTTTGATCCGCATCTTCGATACCCGGAATATCAATTTCAGGGTTATACGTCCCATTTCTATCAACATCTTCATAGGGCGCTCCCAATTCAGCAGGCCATTCATTCCAATCCTTTTCATAATTATTTCTAATTTCTGAGTCGGTTTTACCTTCATCATTTATTTCCGAGGTTAGATCACCTTTTTCCCAATCACGTCTCACGCGATAAATTCTCACATGATCGAGAGTTTCATCCTCTCTTTCACCATTTTCCAATACTCTCCCGGGCAATAAACCTGACCAAAAGGTTGAACCGCCCACTTTAATTTTACTGTTCTGGATACCACCCCAGACTAATCCACTTTTAAATATCGCTTTTTTACGCGTTCCCTTTGGATATTCAAATCCGGAATTTCCGTTTGGATTTGAATCTTGTTCCCCATTATTCCTAACCCAAGTCGAAATATTGTTAATATTTAATTGTGTGTAGGAGGGTGAGCCAGCCTCTTTACGGAGATTATCGTTCACTTTTCTTTTTTGTGAGTAAATTAAACTTATAGGGATGACAAGCATTAAAACGAGGATGAGCCTTCTGGTCTGAAACGAGTTCGTGTAATTATGCTTCATAACTTATATAATTGGATTTTATTATCTGATAATATACACATTAGCTAAAGTCTAATCTACAAAGATATTAATCGTCAGTTAATTTTCTGTTTGATAGTGAGATTGTTTGAACTGTAAGTTAGAGGATTGATCGAAAAAATAAATGCCAAAAAAAGGGGATGTTTCAAGAAAGATCTTTATGGATTCTGCTCGAATAGTTTTTGTTGATCACTCTATTATCTACTTCTTTAACGCGAACGAGAACTCCGATCCTTTTCCGTATTCGCTTTTTACTTCAATTTTTGATCCGTGAGCATCGATTATATGTTTTACTATTGCCAGCCCGAGACCGGTTCCGCCAACAGCTCGTGACCGCTGTTTATCGACTCTGTAAAAACGTTCAAAAATTCTCTCCTTGTCCTCTTCCGTTATACCAATTCCGCTATCTTTAACAATTATTCTACCCGTCCTCTCTTGTTCTTCAACAATTATTTCCACCTGCCCTTCTTCAGAGTACTTGATCGCATTTGAAATCAGATTTACCATAACCTGTTTCAAGCGGTCTTTATCACCAAATAATTGTAGTTTAGATTTTATAGGGCGCAAAACGAGTTGAAGATTTTTAGCTTCCGCATGGGGAGCTAACTCATTTACGATAGTTTCGAGATAATCCTTGATATTAAAATAACGGAAGCTCATCCGCATTTGTCCGGTTTCTATCATTGATATATCGATAAGATCATTTAATAAATTATTAAGATTGTCAGTATGCTGAAATGCTTTTCTAAGGAAATTTCGATTTACTTTTTCATCATCAATAGCACCGTCTAATAAAGTTTCGATAAAACCTTGAATTGCAAATATTGGAGTTCGTAATTCATGAGAAACATTGCCGAGAAATTCTTTCCTCGATTGCTCCAACTTCTTAAGATTTGATATATCATTTTGAGTTCTGAGGAACATTCCTTTAATATCACCTTCCAATTCAACGAGGTGTTTCTCCAATTTTATTTCATCCGGCGAAAGGAATTCATTATTTCGAATTTTGTGGATGATATTTCGGATAGTATCAAACTGTTCCTTCTGCTTCTTGCCTACTACATCAATAAAGTAGAGATTTACAACAAATAAAAGACCCAGAGTAATAAAAATTTGAACAAGGGAAAGTTGCAAAGCAATGGAAAATATTAGGAAAAAGATTGTATTGGATAGGATAATTTCTTTCGCGTAAATTTTTGCAAATGAGAAATTTTCTCTTAATCTATTCAACATTTTTGAATCTATAACCGACACCTTTTACGGTTTCAATTAAAAACGCGTTACCATCTA
Source organism: Melioribacteraceae bacterium (assembly GCA_021739765.1). Classification (GTDB taxonomy): domain Bacteria; phylum Bacteroidota; class Ignavibacteria; order Ignavibacteriales; family Melioribacteraceae; genus JAIPBD01. Next base: position 28,664 of record JAIPBD010000032.1, on the reverse strand, counting down.
ATTTCTCACGGATTTTACGGACGTGAACATCAACGGTTCGTTCAACAACAAATATTTCAGTACCCCAAACATCGTTCAATATTTTATCTCGAGAAAGAACTTTGCCGGGATTATTGATTAAGTAGTAAAGAATTTCGAATTCTTTCTTCGGGAAAACGACACTTTCACCGTCGATGTGGACTGTATATTTATTTTTATCGATTTTGATCGGACCGATTTCGATAACCGGTAAATCTTTTGAACCGATCGAGTTTATTCCATCCACTTTACGCAAATTAGATTTTACTCTCGCAATCAATTTAGAAGGCGAAATTGGTTTTTGAATAAAATCATCGGCACCGATTTCGAGTCCGTGGATTTCGTCCATCTCAGATGACTTTGCCGTTAGAAATATAACCGGCAAATGGGAATATTCTTTGGAGTTTCGAATTTTTTTGAGGACTTCGTAACCATCCATTTTGGGCATCATAATATCAAGAACGATTAAGTCGGGATTCTGTACTAATTTATCCAAGGCTTCCTGTCCGTTGTAGGCGGATATTACTTTAAATCCTTCCTTTTCTAAATTGTAGGATAGAAATTCGACTATATCTTTTTCATCATCGACTAAAAGGATTTTAGTTTTCATGTTCATTTGAAGTGGATCTCTCTCTTTTCTTCAGCTGATTGATAAATGTTCTCCAACATCTGCATTCTTGATAATGCGTCTTTACAAGATGAAATCGGAGTTGTATTATTTACTACGGAACCGATAAAATGTTTAAGTTCGTTCTCATACGATTTCATAAATAAGTTTTTGAGGTTACTTGTCCTTGCGTTTGTATAATCAATCTTACCGGATTCCGATCGATGATATGCCCGGAGCGGATTTAGATGCGCTGTACCTTTTGTGCCGTATGCAGTTAATCTAAAAGTGTCCTCCTCGGAATGTAAAGTCCAGCTTGTTTCAAAACTAACAACGGCATCACCTTTAAACCTCATCATTCCAACAGCGGAATCTTCAACACTTTTTGTTTTGTGATTAAATTTTTGGACAGAAACAGATTCGAATTCGGGATAACCTAAAAGCCAAATTGAAAGATCAATTAACGAAATTCCAAGATCAATTATTACACCACCGCCGGACTTACTCCTTTTTGAAAACCAAGATTCTTCGCTGCTTGCTTTTCGTAGCCAGCTGCATTTGATATAAAAAACTTCACCCAGTTCTTTACTATTAATTAAACTTTTAAGAAGCATTGCATCCGGTCTGAATCTCATATTCATTGCCACCATAGCTTTTACACCTTTTGCCTCGGCTTTTTGGCAAATTGAATTAGCTTCTTCGTAAGTTCTTGTAACGGGTTTTTCGATCAATAAATGTTTACCGCTATCAATTACATCAATAGCAATATCGTGGTGGGTGTTTGTTGGAGTGGAAATTACAACCGCGTCTAAACCAAGATCGGTTGAATCGAGCATTTTGCGGTAATCCGTAAAACTATTTTTAATATCAAATTTGGATGAGAGAGTATTTAACCGATTTTTATTGAGCTCCGAAACAGCGGTTATTTCAACATTAGCGAGTTTTGAAAGAATAGGAAGATGAACAACTTGAGCGATTCCACCAAGACCAATTACTCCAATCCGAATTTTATCCATTAGGTGATTACCTCTTCTTCAATTTTTTTCCCTTCCAGAAAGAATTTAGTTTTTTTGGCGATACCTTCAGCGTCAATCTCAAGTAATCTGTGTAGTTCGGCTTGAGTACCGTGATCAATAAATTCGTCTTTTATTCCTATTCGTAATATATCATTTTTATAATTTTTCTCAGAAAAATATTCTAAAACTCCTCCTCCGAAACCACCGACTATTGAATTTTCTTCCAGAGTAATAATCTTATCAAAGTTGGAAGCGATTGTATCCAGCATTTCCGTATCGAGAGGTTTTGCGTATCTCATATTAACAACTTGAGCATTGATGCCTTCATCTTTTAGAATTTCAGCCGCATTTACAGAATAGTCAACCATCGTTCCCAACGCAAGAAGGGCAACATCTTCACCTTTACGAATTATTTCTCCTTTGCCGATCGGGATTTCAGTAAAACCATCCTTTATTTCAACGCCCATTGCATTCCCTCGTGGGTACCGCAATGCAACAGGACCGCCTTTATATTGAATTGCCGTATAAAGCATATTTCTTAGCTCTGCTTCGTCTTTCGGGGTCATTATAACCATTCCGGGAATATACCTCAAATATGAAAGATCAAATGTTCCGTGATGAGTTGGCCCGTCTGCTCCAACAAGTCCTGACCGATCTAAAGCAAAAACTACATGAAGTTTTTGAAGGGCAACATCGTGAATAATTTGATCTATTCCCCGTTGTAAGAATGATGAATAAATAGCCACAACCGGAATTACACCTTCGGTAGCCATCCCGGCAGCCATGGTAACTCCATGCTCTTCCGCGATTCCTACATCAAAGTATCTTTTCGGAAAGGCTTTTTGAATGATATTCATTCCTGTTCCGTCAGGCATTGCTGCGGTTATCCCAACGACATCCTCGTTGGTAGTCATTATTTCCTTAAGTCCGTTGCCGAAAATATCAGTGTAAGAGGGTGCTCCACCCGGTTTTTTGAATGCCTTGCCCGTAACTTTATCAAACGGCGTTGAAGCGTGTAACCGTTGAACGTGTCCTTCGGCCGGTTTGTATCCCTTCCCTTTTTCCGTTATCGCATGGATTAGGATCGGACCGGACATATCTTTAACATGTTCAAAAAGACCAACCATCTTGCCTACATTATGTCCGTTCACCGGACCAAAATACCTAAAACCAAGTGCTTCGAATAACATACCGGGAGTAATTACAGCCTTAATTCCGGATTCAAGTCTGGAAGCGACTTTTCTTAATCTGTCTCCAAAATGATCCAATTTACCCGTTAAATCCCAAATAGCGCCTTTGAATTTGTTGTATTCCGGGTGAGAAATCATCTCAGTGAAATAATTAGAGATTTGCCAAACATTCGGAGCAATAGACATATTATTGTCATTAAGCACTACAATTAAATTCGCTTTTTGGATACCGGCATTATTCAAAGCTTCGTATGCCATTCCGCCGGTCATCGCGCCATCGCCAATTATTGCAACAACTTTTCGATTGCCATTTTGAACTCTGTTCGCGGTTGCCATCCCCATCGCGGCTGAAATTGAGGTAGAAGCATGACCCGCACCAAAAGCATCGTATTCACTTTCCGCTCTTTTTAGGAAACCGCTAAGCCCTTTAAACTTTCTAATTGTCCACAACATATCTCTTCTGCCCGTCAGAATTTTGTGCGGATAAGCTTGATGCCCGGTATCCCAAACGATTCTGTCCTCGGGAGTGTTAAACACCTTGTGCAACGCGACGCTGAGTTCAACTGTACCCATACCACCGCCGAAATGCCCGCCGGTTTGTGAAATTACATCAACGAGATACTCACGAATTTCTTTGCAAAGTTGTTTAAGCTGAACAACAGAATAGTTTTTTATGTCTTTTGGGGAATCGACATCAAACAACAGTTTGTACTTTGATTTATCTAAATTATGTTCTTCCATTTAATCCTCAATATCCTCATCATAATTGATGTCGGATTGTATCTGTTTTTTCAATTCTTCGATCTTTAATTCTGCTTCATTCAATTTAGTATAACAATTTTTTGAAAGATTAATTCCTTCCTCAAAAAGTTTAACAGATTCTTCGAGTGATATATCATCACCTTCCAAAGCTTCGGAGATATTTTGAAGCCTCTTTAAATCATCTTCGAATGAATTTTGGCTATTTACTCTCTTTTTTGTCATCTTTCCCTACTTTTACGTCCTTGTCTTTAAATCTAATTGTGAAATCAATCTTCCTGCTAAATTCAGAACTGCGACTAATAAATTTACCATTCTGACTTATCATAGTAAAACCTTTGCCTAAAATCTTTTTATGATCATGACCTTTAACAACGGCCTCAGCTATTTTTAATTTGTTGGATTTAGCGTTTAGGATAGCTGTTATCGAATTCGTTACTTTGTACATCAGATTATCGAGCTGTTGAGACTTTTCACGAACGATATTTTCCGGAATCCTATAACCGTATGATTTGGCAAAGGACTCGATTTCCTCTCTATAATTTTGAAATTTATCCGCAATTGAATCACCACAGCTATTAATTTTTTCACTTATAAATTGTAAAATATCTTCCTTATTCGGAGTCGCGAGTTCCATTGCGGCAGTTGGAGTCGGGGCTCTCAGATCGGAAACAAAATCAGCAATTGTATAATCGACTTCATGTCCGACACCACTAATAATCGGAACCTTCGAATTAAAAATTGACCTTGCGACTATTTCCTCATTAAACGCCCAAAGATCTTCGAGAGAACCTCCTCCCCTCGAGATTATTATCAGATCAATTCCTTTTACCCGATTTAGTTCATTTATTCTCCGGGCAATCTCTTTTGCTGCACCCTCGCCCTGAACTTTCGAAGAACCCAAAATAATTTTTACCAATGGGTACCTTCTCGAAGCAACGCTCATTAAATCACGGAATGCCGCACTATCACCGGCTGTTACAATTCCAATTTTTTGTGGGAATCTGGGAATTTCTTTTTTGAATTGAACATCGAACAATCCTTCGTCTGATAATTTCCTCTTTAGCTTTTCAAAAGCGGCCTGAAGTTCGCCTTCTCCCGCGGGTTTCATCGAACGGACATCAATCTGGTAAGTTCCTCTGGGGGGATAAACAGAAATTTTTCCGTTTACATAAATTTTCATTCCATCTTGCGGTGAGAAATAAACTGTGCTGTTAAATCCCTTCCACATGGTGCAACTGATTTGTGACCCGGCATCTTTTAGTGTGAAATACCAATGACCGGAAAAATGCGATTTGAAATTTGAGATTTCACCAATTACACTTACTCGCTCAAAATCAGTCTCGAGGGATTTTTTTATTTGTCCGGTTATTTCGGAAACAGTAAGAATTTCTTGCATTAGACTTCTTTTCTAAAAATTAAACAGTATTGATGATGACGATTTCCAACCCATGCGTTATTCACTCCTAAAGCGATAAGCTTTTTATCGTCCTGAAGCCAAATCTTTTCGTCCTTCAAAGTCCAGCTCTTTTCCTTCCGTCTGGTTAATGACGATGCTGTATCAAAAGCGAGTGGAAACAGTTTACCATCACAATAAACATTATTTGTAATAATTGTAAGATAAGCGTTAGGTTTTAAGACATCAAAAATTTTGTCGAATATTTTGCCTTGCTGCTCAAGAAATTCTTCATAAGAATTGATGTTACCGATATCGTTTGCGGATTCCGAATATTTGGTATCTAAACCATTTTCTTCCCTACTTTTCTGACGGATGGATTTCCGCTCCAGCTGATTCCAGTAAGGAGGAGAAGTAATACAAAAATCGAACTTCCGCTTAATTGAGTTTTGCTCAAAGAGACTTTCCAGCTCAATTGAGTTTCCCAGCAGGGGAATCTGTTTTTTTGATAATCCTTTCTCTAATATTCTTTGTGATGAAGTCTGAAAATATGATGGATTTAACTCAACACCGACTCCATTCCTATCGCAGTTGGCTGCGGCAATTAGAGTACTTCCCGTTCCGAGAAAAGGATCAATTACCCAGGCATTCTTTTTAGTGAAAAATTTTATAAACTCTTCAACGAGAGTTTCCGGGTATTTTGCCGGATGTAAGATTTCATTTTCTTTTCTTCGCGGTGGGCGCAAAACAAACCACGACTTTGTAAATTTCAGCCACTCTTTTCCGGTTAAATCATTTAGTTTGTTTTTAGTGCTAAGACGACCCCTTTCACCAAAATCAATATAGTTTGAATCATTCTTCAATTAAAATCTTACGTTAAACCCGATTGTTGGTAAAATTGGAAACATCGTCGTTCCTTCACGACCTAATGTGTTTTCGTCCGTAACATAATAATCGTAATTAATTATATTTTGACGATTATAGATATTAATGATATCTAGATAAAAATCCCAATCTAAATCCCAATAATCTGCAGCAGCCGTTAATCTTAAATCCAAACGATGATAAATCGGGCGCCTCGATCTGTAACGATTTTCCTCTCCGCCATAATCAACATCATAAATAACATTGCGTATATCTGAGTCGAATGAAACTTTTCTTGTCGCAATTTCAGGGCTATCGGGAATAAAATCACCGTTTGTATCAATTTCCAAAATTCTTGGTTTTACACCAACCGGCTCGGTGTATGGAAATCCGGAGCCATATTGAAAACGAGCACCAAAATCTAACCAATCATTGATTTTATAATTAAATACCAGATTTAAAGTATGTCGCTGATCGAAACGAAAAGGAACGGTCCTGCCATATTCTACTCTTTCGGCAACCGAATAAGCGTATGAAAGCCATCCGTTAATTTTATTGTCACCCGATATATTTCTCTTTTCGAGCAAAAACTCGATTCCGTAAGCTTCCCCTTGCGATTGATTTACAGGAAATTGTGTAAGTGAATCGGCTTGAATTGGAACCGGACGAGTCCATCCCTCCGGTTTTTTAGGATCAACTCCGGGAACCGCCTCGGTAAAATAACCGGTTCCGGTCTCCATTCTTGGCAAGATCAGATCATCAAAATCTTTGAAGTATCCTTCGAGTTTCACTTTCCATTCGCTGTTCACCCATCGTTCGATTCCAAGAACGTAGTGCGTTGCAAATTCCGCCTCAACATTTACCATATTTTTAGGCGAAAAATCAAAAAGTATATTTCGATCACGCAATTTTTCATAACCGGGTGATTGATAATAAATTCCCCACTGCGCTCGTAGAGTGGTCAAATTATCCAGTCCGTACGATAATGAAACTCTGGGGGAAAAGTATCCTTTGTTGATAATGTTAAAATGATCAAAACGTATTCCCGGTTCCAGAGCAATTCTATCACCGATCAAAAACTTGTTATTTATGTAAGCACGATATCTGTTGTATTTTTTCGTACTTATTATATCCTCGAAAGCAGACCGTGTATTTGGGTTAGAATTAATAAAATTTTGAAGAGCAGGATCGAATGTAAACTGAAATTTCATATCGGTTCTTATAAAGTCCATACCAACACCGGCTTCGAATTCATTCCCGGTTCCCCAGAAAAACAAAAATTTATCCTCAAGACTATATTTTTGAAATATGAATTTTGAATCAAATCCGAAACCAAATAAATAAGGTGCGAGTGTATCCGTAGAAACTTCCTCAAAATCTTCCCTATTAAGTGAAGGATCTAAAAATCGAGAATCAAAATCCGCGTCTCCTTCATTCTTATACCACGACAAAATTACTTTATTTAATAAATTCTTACTCGGAGCGTAATGCCACGCGAAAGCAGCGAGATCATTATCCGTTACGTTAAAAGCGCCAATACTATCAGCGGTGGTTCTTTGTTTGCCGCTGATTATCTCAACACCATCCGTAGATAAAATTCCGTTCAAGAAAAATTTATGCCCATCGAACGGTCCGAAAGTTAACTTAGCTTGAATATCATAGAAATTTGGGAATGAAGTGTTTTCTTCAACAAGTCCTGCATTTTTAACGAAAGGTTCAACAATCAGATCATAATAAGTTCTTCGCGAATTCAGCAGCCAACTGCCCGGAATATCAAATGGATTACGTCCTTCCAACACAACATTGGCACTGACAATGCTTGCGTTAACATTTCCGGAAAGCTGCCGTGAACGATCGCCTTGACGATTGGTAACATCGAGCACTGCCGAAAGTCTATCGCCATATTTTGATGAAAACCCACCCGTTACCAAATTAATATCAGATACCGCTTCCGGATTAAACATGCTGATTACACCGTATAATCTGTATGGATTGAAGATTTCCACATCGTCCATAATTATCAAATTTTGATCGGGACTACTGCCGCGAATAATTAATTGCGATGAAAAATCGTTTGGCGCGAGCACTCCGGGTAAAGCTTGCAAGGTTCTGAAAACATCCGTAACCGCACCGGGCAGTATTTTTGCCTCTTCCGGCTTTACTTGAATTAAACTAACCCGAGTATCTTTCTGATCTTGCACACCTTTATCTAATACTTCTACTTGTTCTACTTCTATAGCTTTAAACTCAAGCGAAATATTCAATTCAAGAATCCGGTTAGCTTCGATATTTATGTTAATATTTTTCGTCTCGAATCCGACAGCGCTGAAACGTAAGAAATAATTACCGACCGGAATATCTCGCATTTGGTAGAATCCCTCATCATCGGTGGCGGCACCTATTGCCAACTCGGGAATGAATACATTTACACCGCTAAGTGCTTTTCCTTCCTCCTGTACAACTCCCTGAACACCACCAAATTGTGCCGAAAGAATTACAGGAATTAATAGAAAGAATAACACAGTTTTGATTTTCACAAATAACCTCTAGTATCTTAATTACTTTGGTAACGAAAAATATCGGCGGAATGTTCAAATTTTCCGGTGATATTTTTACAAACTAAAGGAAAAGACGTTTGAGTATAATCCGATCGAGATTTCGGTGTAATTTTGGTTTCCTGAGGAGAAGAAGTAACTATTCTTAAATTTTGTAAAAAATGTAAAAGAATCAAAAACTTTGAACAATCCGACGGAAAGTTCTGTGCTAAGTCCATTTTGACCGCTAAAGTTTGTGACATATCCTAAACCAGGCGATATATATTCAATTCCGCCGACCGTGAAAACATAGTTGAATTTGGTTGTCATTAGATTTTTGATGTTATATTTCAATATATGGGTGTATTCGAGAGCGAAATAATATTGAGGATAATTATAACCGACATCGTATTTCGAAAGAATCGGGATTTCTTTCGAAAAACTGACATATTCTTCTCCATCAAAAACAATCCCGACCGAAGGTAACGCAAAAATCAGACTTCCAATGCATAAAGAACTTACTATATCATAACCGGCTTGATCTTTTAGTAATGTTTGGGGAAGCTCCGCTTCAAAATCATCGTAAACAAATTCTATGTTATTCCGGTCAACAACTTTGATTTTATACTTAATTAAACTTGAATCAGCTCGATATTCCGAAATATCCATTTTTAGCTCGTGATAATCGGAGCTCTCACTCGATACTTTAATTTCACCAAGACCGGGAAGTATTATTGATGATTTTGCAGAATCACTCGTAAAAAACGAAATGTTAATCTTATACGGTTTTTCAATCGAGACATACGAATCAATTAAAAAAACTTCGAGTGAATCAGAATAGTCTTGATCTTGAGCCGTGAGATTTGTCATCGAAGCAAGACTTAAAAAAATCATTAAAATACGTTTCAAAATCAATCCTCACATTGTTTCTTACAGGAAATCAAAATTAAGTATATTTGAATATCTTTTTACACTATTTACCGAGAAAATGAAAAAACTAAAAATATTGATAAGCAATGATGATGGTATAACTTCCCCCGGAATTCATGAACTTTCGAACGCGATGAAGGAAATCGGCGATGTAACTGTGATTGCTCCGGCAACTGAACAAAGTGCCGTTGGCCATAAAATTACGATGAAAATTCCGTTACGAATTTCAAAATTTTATAAAGGAGAGGAATTCTTTGGTTATGCCATCGACGGAACTCCCGCCGATTGTATAAAAATAGGAATCCGCAATATCCTAAAAGAACGGCCGGATATTGTTATTTCTGGAATCAATAACGGCTCTAATACAGCCGTGAATATTGTTTATTCCGGAACGGTTTCAGCGGCGCGCGAGGCCTCCATTATGGATGTTCCATCAATCGCGATTTCTGTTACAAACCATGCCGCGCAAAATTTCACGTACGCCGGCAAAGTCGCTCAAAAATTGGTGAAATTGGTTGCAGATAATGACCTTCCGCTCGGTACTCTCCTAAATGTAAATGTTCCGGATCTGCCTGAAGAAAAAATTAAAGGAATAAAATTAACGCGTCAGGGTAGATCGAAATGGGATGATATTTATGAAGAAAGAACCGATCCTTACGGAGCTAAATATTATTGGTTAACCGGCGATTTAATGAAACTTGACAACGATGATGAATTCGATCAATTTGCTATTCAAAATGATTTTGTATCTATTACACCAATTCATTTCGATTTAACAGATTTTGAAACTTACAATGCGATGAAAAACTGGAAACTTTCTGATATCTAATGCCTATAACTATTTTTTCAATAATCTCGATCCCCTGTGTTTAATAATATAGAAGACATCAGCCTTTCAACTTCGTTTGACGGTTTTTATGTGATAATAGCATTGCTGATCTCTTTAGCTCTCGCGATTTATTATTATAAATTTACAGTCCCGATAATTTCAAAGAGTCGAAAAATCGTTCTAACTACTTTAAGATCAATTATCTTATTGCTAATCGTATTCGCGATATTTGAACCTGTTGTTTTTGTGAACAAAAAATTCATTATCGAGCCCAAGACTTACATATTTCTGGATAATTCAACATCAATGGGAAATCATGATTCACTCTCAACTTCCGTGGAATACAATAACTTGAGAGATGAATTTGAGCAAAAATCTCAGTTTTATACTTTCAGCAAAGAGGTGCTCAAAGTTCAGGAATCGGAATCCGGCATTGTTCTAAATGGGAACGCAACAAATTTTGAAAACATCTTCGATGAAGTCGAAGCCGGTCCGGATAATGTTTCAGCAATCCTAATTTTAAGTGACGGCAATATTAATGAAGGGCTTAATCCGCATTACAGAGCCGAAAAGTTGGGAATTCCGATTTATACTGTTGCGCTTGGTGATACCACGGTTGAGGCCGACGTGGATTTACGAAAAGTTTTGTACAATGATTATATCTACTCGGGAAAAGAAACCGAAATTGAGGCTGTAATTTTGCATACCGGTGTCTCAAACAAACAAACTTTTGCGTCATTATTTGAGAGCGACAAACTTATTGAACAAAAAAGTATTGAACTCGGATCTTCGGGAATAACTAAGGTGAAATTTAATTACACTGCGAATGAACCCGGTGAAAAAAAGTTAACAATCCGCATCAATCCCGTGGAAAACGAAAAATTGCTTGACAATAATTCTTCCACTTTCTATTTGGATATTCTCAAAAGTAAACTTCGCGTTCTGATCGTTTCCGGAAAACTTTCACCCGATGTTGGCTTCCTAAAAAAAGGGATGATGGTTGAAGAAAATTTTGATGTTCAATCATTGGTTGAAATTGGAAATAATAGATTCGCGAACACCCAATCTGATTTTTCGTTAATCGATTCCGCCGATGTTCTGATTCTGCATAATTTCCCGACTAAAGAAACAGAGCCTAATTTTTGGGCAAAAGTGAAATCCGCGATATCGAATAACAAACCATTTTTAATATTCGCGACCCAATATCTGGATTTTAGTAAAACAGCGTCTATTTCTAATTTATTACCATTTAATCTCAAAGAGTTGAAATCCGGAAGTCGTGAAGCTCAAGTAGAAATTACAGATCCATATTCTTCATTAATTTCAGGCGATCTTTATGATTTGAGTCTGTGGAATTCACTTCCCCCTGTCGTACAGAGTGAGTCGATTTTTACTCCAAAACCGGGTGCCGGCGTTATAGCTGTGTCTAAAATTCGCAATATCACAACCCAGGCGCCACTTCTGGTGAGTATCGCAAAGGGAAAAAATCGTTCGATAGCAATAATCGCCGAGAATGTTTACAGATGGAAATTGCGCAATGTATCGAATGATAATCTGTTCGAGAATTTTTTAAGCAACTCAATTAAGTGGTTGAACCTGAGCAATGAAATTGGACGTTTTTCGTTCAAAACAAATAAAAAGATTTTCAATCTCGGTGAAGAAGTTTTGTTTTCCTCTAACGTATACGATGAAAATCTTAATCCGACCGAAGGGGCGAAAGTATCGGTTGAAATTGAAAGTCAAAATTATAAAACTCAATTGAATCTAAATTCTTCTACGCAACCGGGTATTTATGAAGGTGAATTAAACCAATTGCCTCCCGGGGATTATTCGTTCACCGCCAAGTCCGAATTTTCGGGTGATGAAATTGGTAAACAGACCGGTAATTTTTCTGTCGAATCTGTTGAGATCGAAGCGCTTGACACAAAAGCGGATGTGGCTGCAATGCAATTGTTATCGAACATAAGTGGCGGCGAATACGTTTACATATCCGATATTGATAATATCATCCAAACGATCAAAGAAAAAATAAAACCGAAAAGTATAATAAAGAGAGAAAAGTCCGAATTTAGGCTATGGTCTTCTGAAATTCTTCTTATATTTGTCATAATCTTATTTGCTATCGAATGGTTTATCAGAAAGCGTACAGGCTTATTATAAATAAATTCCGGAGGCATCGATGGCATACATCGAGTGGAATGAAGAACACAAAACAAACGTATCAATTATTGATGATGAACACGACAAGATAGCAAAACTCGCCAATGAAATTTACAACTCACTTGGCGATAACGACAAATGCAAATTACTCTTCGCCGATTTAACCGAACAGGTTCAAACACACTTTGAAACCGAAGAAACACTTATGAAAAAATTCAAGGATGTGCATTATATCTCGCACAAACTTGAACATGACCGCATGTTTAAAAAAGTGTCGGAATTAAATGATTTAATTCAATCCGGCGAAAAAACGGTTGGATTAGATTTTATCAAATCATTTCGAAACTGGCTTTTTAATCATCTTGAATTAAACGACAAAAAAACCGGCAAATTTCTGACCGAGCATGGAGTCAGTTAAGAGGAACTCAATTCGTGGTTTTCCTCTTCAATTTTTCGATTTTATCTCTCCCCGATTCTGTTCAAGCTGTGAAAAAAAATTAGAAATCGATCAAAAAGTGTTGTGTGACGATTGCTTATCTAATTTGGCTCACGTTAACAACGAACTTTTAAACTCCGAATACATCAAAAAATTTGCCTCGGAAAAATTAATCGAAGAAATATTCGTCCCATTTAATTTTATTAAAGAAGGAACAATTCAAAATTTAATTCATGATTTAAAGTATAATTCCAAATTTCAATCAGGCATCTTCCTTGGTGAATTAATTTTCCTAAATGGAATTGAAGTGATCAGCAAATGGAAAATCGATCTGATTATTCCTGTTCCCTTACACAGACTTAAAAAAGCCGAAAGAGGCTATAATCAAGCTGAGTTTATAGCAAAAGGTATTCGGAGAAAAAGTGGAATTGATCTGCGAACCAATTCCGTTAAAAGAACTAGATTCACTCAGTCTCAGACTAAATTAGATCTCGTAGATCGCAGAAAAAATATGGAAGGCGCGTTTATCGTTAAAAATAAGAAGTCAATAAAACAGAAGAATATTTTGTTGGTAGATGATGTTATGACAACAGGCGCAACTATTTCTGAATGCGCCAGAGTACTTAAAAAATTTGGTGCTAATAAAATTTACGCAGTTTCCGTTGGTCTCGCGTAATTTTCAATCTATTTCAAACCTACATTTTTTCAGGCGCGGAAAGCCCTAAAATAGTAAGTCCGTTCTTTAATACAATTTTTGTCGCTTCAGCTAACGCGATTCGGGCTTCGGCCAATAGTTTTTCCGTCCCCATTATTCTGCAATCTGTGTAAAATTTGTGAAATTTTGCCGCCAATTCTTCCAGATAATTTGATATCCGCTGTGGTTCAAAACTTTCCGCGCTTGATAATACCTCTTCTTCGAATTGGTGTAACATTTTTAGTAGGTTCTGTTCAGCCGGATGAACGAGTAACTCCAAATTTTCCGTTGATATTTTCAAATCCTGCTCAACAACCATTCTTAAAATTGAACAAATTCTCGCGTGTGCATATTGTAAATAAAAAACCGGATTTTCATCAGACTGTTTTTTTGCTATATCGATGTCAAAATTCAAATGACTCGAAATATTTCGCATAATGAAAAAATAGCGAACAACATCTGCCCCAACTTCATCAATTAATTCATCGAGCGTGATAAAGTTAGCTTTCCTCGTCGACATTTTTACAACTTCACCTTTCTCAAGTATTGTAACAAACTGGTGAATTAATACTTTTATCTTATCTAAATCGTATCCCAAAGCTTTTATCGAAGCCAAAACATCAGGGTAAGTCGCCGCGTGATCTGAACCGAATAAATCAATAATTAAATCATAACCCCGATCAAATTTTGTTCTATGGTAAGCGATATCCGGTAATCTATAGGTTGGTTCACCCGTTGATTTAATAATCACTTTATCGACTTCTTGCCCCATTTCCGTAAGTTTCAACCACGTTGCATTATCCTGTTGGTAAGATAAATTTCGTGATTTAAATTCATCTAAAACGGCCTGGATTTTTCCATCTTCGTAAAGTGTTTGTTCATTATAGAAATTTTTAAATTTTATTTGGATTCGATCAAGGGTGCGTTCAATGTCGCTAAATATCTCTTTTTCAGCAATCTCCTTAAATTTCCCTTCAGCGCTTTCTGCTTTTAAGCCGTCACCATATTTTTTTTGAACAGACTTTGCGATATCGATTAAATATTCGCCTTGATAATAATCCTCCGGAAAAACAATATTTTCATCAAAAAGTTGTAAATACCTAAGTCGTAAGGAATCGCCCAATACACGCATCTGTCTGCCGGCATTGTTAAAGTAATACTCCCTGTCAACTTCATAACCGCTCCACTCCAACATGTTTGATAGAGTGTCGCCAATAACAGCGTTTCTCCCATGCCCAACTGTTAAAGGACCGGTTGGATTAGCGGATACAAATTCGAGAATCGCTTTTTTTCCGGAATACTTTTTACTCTTTCCGAAACTCTCTTTTTGTTCAAAAACTCTTTCGATAACCGATGTAATAGATGCCGGATTAAAATAGAAGTTGATAAATCCGGGTCCCGCAATTTCAACCTTCGTAATTATTTTTTCGTCGAGCTGAAGAGAATCGATTATTTCTTGCGCAATTTGCCTCGGGTTTTTCTTTGCCGATTTCGCGGAGATCATAGCAATATTGGTAGAATAATCTCCATGCTCGGGATTTGCCGGGATATTAAAAACCACTCTGGAATAATCCAAATAATCTAACTTGGCTGCGGCTTCTTCGAACTTTTCTTGAAGGTAATCTTTCACTTAATCATTTTCTCCGTCTAAACTTTTTTGTTCCAGTTGATCGATAACCTCAATTACAGGCGCGTCTCCCCACAATTTTTCCAAATTGTAATAAGCTCGCGAAGGTGTTCTAAAAATATGAACCACCACATCCACATAATCGAGCAGCGCCCAATTTAAACCGACAAGGCCTTCTTTGTGATAACATTTAATACCTTGTTTCGCAAGTTTTCTATCAACTTCATCGGCGATAGCTTTTACCTGCGTATCTGAATCCGCTGAACAGATAATAAAATAATCAGCAATACTCGATACATCCTTCATATCCAAAATTTTAATATCAGAACCTTTTTTGCTAAGTATGATCTCAGTGATCATATCTACGAATTCCTTTGAATCCAAATCGACCTCTATTTTATTGGTTTTAAGTTATGATAATCTTTTCCGATAACAACAGAAACATCCAGAAAATAATCTTCATTTATAAGTTGAACTACATTTTTTTCGCTTATGCCTAATACTTTCGCGACTTCATAAGCATTTGCCATTCTGCCGGTTCGATCAATCACCATCGATTTTGAAATATCGAACCTGTAATAATTATCGGTATTTACAATATCAACGCCTTTGTTTCTAAGATAATCGGTAAAACGATCCGCAATTCCGGTAACTCCACAACCGTTTAACACTTCTGCCTGGATAATTTCGGATGGAGTTTTATATTCTTTCGGAGGAAGATTTACCGATTCCTTACCGCTTAATTTGATATAAATTGAGAAAGATAAATAAATTATTAAAGAGGCAAGCAAGAAAATAATAACATTCAGAAAAAGGTTACGAATCGTGCTATTCTTCGAAGTATTTGTAGTTTTAGAAGCCAATCAGTCTTTTATTATCACTTTAATTAAATCAATCCCAATCGAAAAATCCATTTCTGTATCCCCGGTTGTATCCACGATATCCGTTATAACCATATCTGCCGTATCCAAAAGGACTATTATTATATTGAATTGTGATTCTGGTATTCTCACTCGGACTATAATTTAAACGCGCCTTCGATAAATATATCCCGTTAATCTGGCTTGTAAAATCATCTCCGAAAGAATTATACGGGCTATTAACCATACTGGTTTCAACTTCTAAATTCAATTTATTTGAAAAATCATAGTTGATTGTGTTGGTATAGACACTCAATGCCATTCCGTTATTTCCTGATGCGCCATAAGAAAGTGAAACGGAATGATTCACGCTTAATTTACCCGGATCGATTAATCCGAACAAAAATGAAGGTGATGCTGGACGCAAAATACTGCCGGCGATATCTAACTCATTATCTTTACTGTCTTTAAACTGACCCAAAACGGTTACAGTTGAAAGTAATAGAATCACAAATATCTTTTTCATTCTAATCCACCTTTCGTGAATTTGATTATGACTTGGTTAATTTTAAGTAATATTTTTAATCTTGTTTTTATCATCGACATGCACAACAATTGGTTTGTGGAGTTTCGCTTCATCTTCATTCAATTGTGTATAAGTGATAATAATTACTTCATCGCCCACGGCACCTAATCTTGCGGCGGCTCCGTTTAATCCGATAACCCCACTCCCACGTTCTCCCAATATAGTATAAGTTTCGAAACGTGCACCGTTATTAATATTTACTACTTGAACCTTCTCATGAACCAAAATATTGGATTTTTCCAATAATTCTTCATCAACAGTCAAACTACCCTCATAAAACAGGTTTGCTTCGGTAATTTTCGCTCTGTGAATTTTTGATTTAAACATCTCGCGTATCATATTTCAATCTAAGCCCTAATTTTTGCAATCATTTCAATTTCAACAGCAGAACCAATCGGTAAATGAATTACACCAACCGCGCTTCTGGCATGTTTACCCGCGTCGCCAAAAACTTGCTGTAGTAAATCCGAAGCTCCGTTGGCAACTTTTGGTTGATCAGTAAATCCTTCGGCGCTTTGTACAAAAACGGTAAGTTTCACGATTCGTTCGATTTTATCAAGATCACCGATTTCACCCTTAATCGCGGCCAAACAATTTAATATACACATTTGCGCGGCCATCTGACCCTCGTTCAGAGTTAAATCCGAACCAACTTTACCTTTGTATATTAACTCTCCCTTCAAAATAGGAACTTGCCCCGAGGTATACACAAATCCATCAACCACCGTTGCGGGTATGTAGGATGCCAGCGGTTTGGCAATTTCCGGTAATTGATGTCCCAATTCTTTTAATTTTTCTTCAATTTGCATAGCTATCTTCTTTAATTAAGCACAAATATACTTGTTTAATGAGAATAATAAAATAACATATCCTTTGCTCATCCTCGATTCAAGATGGTTCAGTTTAGTTCTGACTTCATTTTCCCCGTTATGGTATTACAATTCATTAAATATTATGTTTCGACTTTACTTTTGAATTAGGGAAATTATGCCGAAAGAAAAATTTGCAGAACTTATTGAAATAATGAATAGACTGCGGGTCGAATGTCCTTGGGACCGCGAACAAACTAACGATTCCATTAAAGACGCTACATTAGAGGAAGCTTATGAAGTAATCGAAGCAATTGATGATAAAGATTTTGATGAATTAAAAAAGGAATTAGGCGATCTGCTGCTCCATGTAGTTTTTCATTCTAAAATTGCCGAGGATGAAGGACATTTTTCCATTGAGGATGTAATAAGCGGTATTACCGAAAAATTGATTCGTCGGCATCCCCATGTTTTCGGTGATACTGTCGTAAATGGAAATAAAGATATCGAAATGAATTGGGAAAAAATAAAACTCCAGGAAGGAAGAACATCGGTTGTTGAAGGTGTACCTAAAAACTTGCCGGGATTAAATAGAGCGTTCCGGCTGCAGCAAAAAGCCGCGAAGGTTGGTTTTGACTGGGAAAATAAGGAAGATGTTTGGAAAAAAGTAAAAGAAGAACTTGACGAAATTGAAGAATTATCTCATGACGAAAATAATCCAAATCTTGAAGCCGAAATTGGTGATTTGCTTTTTTCGATCGCTAATTATTGCCGTTTTGTAAAAGTCTCTCCCGAATCCGCTCTGCGATTAACAAATGAAAAATTTATTAAACGGTTCACATATATCGAAGATAGATTAAGAGAAAAAGGAAAAGCTATTACTGATTCGAACCTTGAAGAAATGGATAAATATTGGGAAGAAAGTAAATCCAAAGTGTGAGATTATACGGCCTCGGTTGTCAAAGCCCACGCTTTGACAACATAAACTCGGCACACTTCTATGTTTAGAACTCAATGCTCCCGCCGTGCGGAACTATCTTTTTCTGAATCTCCCACAGTATCTATTCCACCCCAACTATTCCAAGGGCAAAGAATGGTCTTTGCCCTCCAAGAAAAAGACCAGATAAAATAATATTTTTCTGATTTTTTACAAAAAAATCGGCGGGGATATCTATTTTTTGCTTGACAGTCTACCTTTAATAGAGGTTATATGCGACCTTTATTATTGAGTAATCCTAAATTCTCGATCAATTCTCTCTTTCAACATTATTTTTATCAACGACTGATATGGGACATCTCGTTTATTTGCTAAGGATTTCAACTCATCTAACATTGATTCTGGGAGACGGAGTGAAATAGTTTTTGTTGATGGCTTTAATTTTGGGAAAGTTTCTTTTTTTGAATTCTCCCAATCTAAATAGTCAGTTGAATCAGACTTGGACCAAAAGTTTCTTTCTTCATCTTCTGTCTTAAATTTCGGTATCTTTTTCAATTTCTTCATTATATTTTCCTCTTTCTTTTTTGCTCATATCTCTTGCCGATATAATTCTGATTAAATTTTTTCTTATTGTAAAGACGATGAATAGTTTTCTATCTAAATCCGATCTGCCAAGTAAATACCATCTTTTCTCTTTGACTGTCTGCTTTTTTGAGTCTATTATTAATAATGGTTTATTAAAAAATGTTTGTTCACATTCGGATTTTAATACTTTATGTGCTTCCCAGTTTTTCTCTGAATTTCCTTTATCCCACTGAAAACCTACACATTTATCAATTATTTTTTCCATAGCAACCGTATATTATGAAGATATACAATAAAATTCAATAACTTGACTTGTAGCAAGTAGGCGTTGCCGAAAAGCGGCGCCCCAACCTGTCCCGCATCTCTTTTCCTCGGTTGTCAAAGCCCATGCTTTGACAACATAAACTCGGCACACTTCTATGTTTAGAACTCAATGCTCCCGCCGTACGGAACTATCTTTTTCTGAATCTCCCACAGTATCTATTCCACCCCAACTATTCCAAGGGCAAAGAATGGTCTTTGCCCTCCGAGAAAAAGTTCTTATCCTCGGCTGACACGGTCTTAAAAATAAAATTTGAACTTGATGCCTTGACAACAAAGTAATGATAAACCTTCGAGGTCTTGGTGTTAATGTTAATACTCAGACCTCGAAGGTTTTGCAATATCCTCGGTTGTCAATGCCCATGCTTTGACAACATAAATTCGGCACACCTGCCCCGGGTGTCACGACCTTACAAATAATATTTAAACTCGATGCCCCGCAGTAGGGGGCTATCTTTTTCTGAATCTCCCACAGTATCTATACCACTCCAACTATTCCAAGGGCAAAGAATGGTCTTTGCCCGCCGAGTAAATTCCTTATAAATTCGAATGATAAACCTTCGAGGTCTTGGTGATAATGTTAATACTCAGACCTCGAAGGTTTTGCAATATCCTCGGTTGTCCGTCAATTCGTCAATTTTCTCAGCCGTCATGATAGTGAAGCCTATCGAAGAGCGATGTTTTTCAAATCACTTGAAGGAAGGAATTGGCTAAAGCAACAAGGAATTATATAATTTCACGAAGCCGTATTAACAATCAATTCCATTTAGAAAACCGTTGATGGTGTGAGCTATCCCGTGGTTCTCCAAAGGACGCTGTGCGGAATCCCTGACTCTCCGCAGAAATAA
This sequence comes from Melioribacteraceae bacterium, assembly GCA_021739765.1. Taxonomy (GTDB): domain Bacteria; phylum Bacteroidota; class Ignavibacteria; order Ignavibacteriales; family Melioribacteraceae; genus JAIPBD01. The sequence goes on along the minus strand of JAIPBD010000032.1, from coordinate 8,658 downwards.
AACCCGGCAATTGTCGGGTTTTTAGTTTTAAAGAATTTGAAATGTTTTATACATATATACTTCATAGTGTTTCCCACAACAGATATTATTTCGGCTCAACGAAGGATATCCATTCCCGCCTGGTTTTACATAACAAAGAAAAAGTTCGATCTACAAAAGCGTTTTGTCCTTGAGCGCTTCACTACCATGATAGGGATGAAACCATTTACACAGTCTATTTTACACTCCCGTTTTTATGGACTCGATAGAATTAAATTTTGGTAAAGTGCAACTCTCGAAATAATCGCTTGTTAACTTTTCAATATAACTTTGGGATATGATATCACGTTCCAGATACTCCTCAATTTCTGGGATTTTATCCAAAATTTCTTTGTTTGTAGATTTTAACTTTGAGCGAATGATTTTAAAGAATTTCATTTCACTGTACTCAACAACTTCATCTGCTTCAATAGTCCTTATTGCCGTGTCGATTAGCAACAATTCTTGTTCTTTACTTAGATTAGAATTTGACAGATTCCGAAAGTAATGTTTGAAAAATTTATCACCTTTCTCATTAATCGATTTGATTAGTTCGTTCAGTTTTCCTTCAATATTACTCACTCCAAAAATGTGCTCATCACTCTCAAGTTTAATTAATAATTTAACCTCACGTTCATCAATATCACCATCACACGACATGCATGCAAATGCGGTGTTAAGCAGTAATTCATTAAATGCTATTTTTTCCATTTCTTCTCCTATTCGCTAGTGAATCCAAACTCAAAACGCTTGTTTTTTTGATTTCTATTACCTTCAAAAAGATTTCTCACGTCGTTGTATTTAGATAAATCCTCTAACCCTATTGATGGTTTGCTGTTTTCTAATGTATTATCCAGTATTTTTTGTGTTATTATTTCGTTTGACATTAATGCTTGCCTCGCTGCCTCATTTACTATCAGATTGATATCGCTCGATACGTAATTTTCGGTCATTTTTGAAAGTTTCTCGTAGTCAATTCCAAAGTCTATTGGTCTGTTTTTTAGATGAATTTTAAATAATTCTTGTCTTGCAATCAGGTCAGGTGGCGGTATATAAAAGCTCTTGTCAATTCTTCCAGAACGTAACACCGCAGTATCAATCAATAAGGGTTGATTGGTCGTGGCAATTACAAATACCCCTCTTTCACCGCAATTGTTAAGTTGAGTTAAAAATTCATTTACTTCAGCGGAATAATGTGAGCTCTGAGCACCATCCCTTTTGGGGACAAAGGCATCAAATTCTTCAAAATTCAAAAAGAATGGAGCATTAGCCATAGCCTCATCAAAGAGTTTCCCTATTTTTTCTTGTGATCCATGAACATAGATGCTTGCTAAATCTGATGGTTTGATAATCTTAAAATTGCAGCCTATTTCTTCAGCCAATTTCTGTGCGAAAAAAGATTTTCCACATCCAGGCGGTCCGTAAAGCAGAATTCCATTAGGAATGGTTAAACCATATTTTTGATACAATTCTTTTTCATTAATTGCCCTTATAACATCGTTGTATAGAGTTTCTTTTAAAGCTTGCATACCCGCGATGTCTTTAAAGCCTCCACCCAATTTCTTTATGGCAATTTCTTCTTGCTTTGTAGATTTAGCTTTAATTATGGAACTGACTGAAAGTTTGATTTTTCCGTCAAGTGCTAAAATCATTTCAAGACAATCAGTAAATCTTTCGTCGGGATCAGTGTTGAGTGCTTTTTTCACAATTCCTAACATCTGAGAATGTTCCTCTTCATCATCAAAATGGACACCCTCGAATTCTAAATATTCAATCGGCCGTTTACGTCTTTCCTCTATTAAGTCTTCAACATTTTCATTTTGTAATTGGTAATCACTCAAATCTAGATACCAAGGTGGTAAACCAAACATTAGATAGTATGCTGTTGCTCCGACTGAGAATATATCACTCTTTATTGAAAAAATATTATTAAAACATTCAGGTGCCAGATAGAAGGGATTTAGCCCTTCTCTGTAAAACACCTTAGTAGAATTGCGAAATAATCGGGCATAACCGAAATCCACAAGTTTGGTTATCTTTTTTTCATTTGAGTAGTCGATGATTATATTTTCGGGTCTAACATTGTTGTGTAAGATTGCCATTTCTTGAGTATGAAGGTGGTGTAGGCCAGAAAGCAGGGCTTTCAAAATTATCTTTACCTCGTATGCCGAAAATAGCCGATTTCTTCTGCTGATCTGAGTTAAATTCTCACCACTAATATATTCCAAGACTAAGTAGGAAAATCTTTCATTTTGGTAAAACCACTCTCCAGAATCAATGAATGATACTATATTTTCGTGGGCGATTTTCTTTAAGAATTCAATCTCTTTAACATTGCCCTCACTATCAAATTGGGTACGGTGCAATTTTGATAAATCAAATAACTTTAGGAAATATGGATGACCGTCTTTGTCTTTAACTCTATAAGAATCTGAATTTTTACCTTTACTGATGAAAAATTGGATGTAATATTTACTATCAATAAACGTCTTTTTTGGAAGTTCACTTTTCATTTTTATCTCTCAAGTACTTCCATATCGTCAGTTGGTCTTTGCTCTGGTGGCATGAGATCGAACAATTCTTTGAAGATTGGATACAAATTATCTTTTGTTGGGTTTTCAGCAATTATTCTTTTCCCATTATTCAATAATTGTCTTGCTCTATTCGAATCCCTCCAATTAATTGAGTTAAAGTCTCTATCAACTCCTTGAAGAAAACCAATTAATTGATAAATAAACGTTAGTTGCATAAATACATCGAATATTTGCTATAACAACTCTTTGCCTAACGTGGGGTCTTTTCTCCTTACTACATCGTCAATTTGATTTCTGAAACTTTCGACTATCGAGGATGTTTTCTCATTGCCGAGATCATTATTAGCTTTCTGCAAGCGAGAGAATTCAATTCTCAATTCAGCTTCAATTTTAGGCCACTCTGTTTCGTTGATCTGTGTATCGATCTTTTTCATCGCCTTTTTGAGCTTGCTGAATACTTCGGCTTTTATGTCAAAATCATTCTCATTTTGTTTTAACTTTTCCTTTAGATGAGTGAAACTTTCCCGAATCTCATAAATTTTGTCGGATTCTGTTAATCCGTTATTTTCTAACTCGGTTAATTCACCTTCTCCTTTCTCTATCTCCTTCTTTAAATAGTCTAATTGAACTTCTGAATTTCTTACTTCTGGAATACTCTTTTCTAGTGAGAATTCTAAATAGGGGAAGTATAACTCCAATATTTTAGGTCGTCCAGAATTGTCAGTTGTTAGTGTAAGCTCAACATCGGAATTCTCAGGCAAAAGTGAAGGCAATTCATCTCCCGTCACAATTACACTGTAAATTAATTCATTATTGATTGCTCTCGTTCCCTCAGCACCATGTGAACCTTGATACAAATTAATTTTTATTCTATCATTAATATTTCCAGGTCTAACTTGCTGCTGGGTTTTAAGATCGTTACTAACTCCTTTTGCAGGAGTGGTTGCTCCTTTCTCCAATCCTTTTATGGTGCTATAGACCAACTTCTCTTTCTTAGAATCTTTGATCTCTAATCCAATAAAATGCGCTAATACTGCTGTTTGATCCGTTCCTCCAATACCTTGTATAATAGTGAAGCTATTTGGCTGACATTCAAGTCTATTACCTTCTTCAGAAAAAACATGAATATCGAATGAATTGGGTTTGTTCTCAACTAGATTCACTTCGATAATCTCACCTTGATCACTTATTTGTGATTTTGCAGAACTCCATCCTTTATCATTGCGATGAAATTCTACATAAATATTTCCTTCTTTTAATAATGATTTTGATTCGTCTTTACATTTAATAGTAACCCAAGCTTCTTTCTCTACCGTAGTTGACTCATAACCAATGTCTAAACTAATTTTTGTGGGATCTGAATTGTGATCGATTACTTCTTGAGAAAGGTCTACTGTTGAAGCATATAAGGCTGCTCCTTGAGCAACAACAGTCATTGGATCTACAGAAAAGTCTGGTTTTTTAATTTGTTGCTCAATCATATTTCTTACTATCGGCGAGTACGTGGGCCCACCAACAAGTAATACTGTATCAAGTGAATCATGCTCGATTTTATTTCTTTTTACTAAGTCAAGAGTGATATCAATTGCCTTTTGAAAGATAGGTGAGAGTGCTCTCTTTAAATCTTCTTGAGTAACCAAAATATCAAGCTCAAACTCATTACCATCATCATCTTCACCGGGAATATCACCCAGATCAGAGAGAATGTTGTGTGTTTCAGAAAACGACAATTGAATTTTAGCTTCTTCAGCATAATACTTCATGGCATCTCTAAAAATTTGTCTTTTTCCATCATCTCCCAAAATGCTATCCATTGTATAATTATTTTCAAAGTATGGTAAGATTATCTTGTCGACAATAGCATAATCTAAATCTTTGCCTCCTAGGTAATTATCGCCATCAGTATCAACAACTTTTAAAATTCCTTCCTCAATTTTAACGAGCGCCGCATCAAAGGTACCTCCTCCAAAATCAAAAACTAGCCAATATCCACTTTTTTGTTTAGTATTTAGACCATATGCTATTGAAGCTGCTACAGGTTCTTGGAGTAATTCACAATTAGATAAACCGGCTAACTTAGCCGCCCTTTGAGTTGCATCCTTCTGTCTGATATCAAAATTCGCAGGTACAGTCACAACAGCTGATCTTGTATTTTCATCGGTGAAAAATGACTTTAATTTTTTTAATACTTCGGCGGATAAAAATTCCGAATCATAAGAGCTTTCCATATAAGAGCTGTAGTACTGTTTATCACTACCCATTGAGCGCTTAAATTCGATAAAAATATTATATGTTGAATTATTACTACTTATATTTGCACGCAATTTATCAGATTTAAGCATGTTTAGAGCTTTATCACCACAAACCAAGGATCTCTTTTTATTAAACCCGATGCATGAAGGCATAGTATCTTTCAATGTGTCAGTCTTCCTTATTACTGGTTCGCCATTTTCCATGCGGCAGATCGCTGAATTTGTAGTGCCAAGATCAATACCGTAGTCAATTTTAGTTCTGTACATAATTACTCCTAGATTGCTTGTGAAACTTCTATTTGTGCAGATTGGATCATCTCACCTTGAAAATTCACTTGTGGTTTTATAATTCTTGTAATAATTCTATTGCTCTCATTGAGTGTTTCATCAATAATTATGTTTACGGTTGCTTTCATACCGTCACTATACTCTTTCCCTAACATTTCAACCATTTCATAACCATTTGCCTCAAAATTATTCTTAATGCGTTCAACCGCTTTTGAAAGTTGTTTGAGCCCTCTGGTTTCCGGATCCATCAGTTTTAGATTCTTTTCCATTCTAACAATTTCATCAGCAACTTTGAGCGCAAGAGAGTGATCTACTTTTGCCGGACTTGCAGTCTCGTTCCTCTCAGAATCCATAACCTTAAGTTGAGTTTCAAGAATTTGCATTAATTTCTGATCAAGTTTGATTGCTTCTGTCTCGAGCTCTTTCCTAGTATTGCTCAAATTTTTCTCAATACTAGTATTACTCTGATTCATTTTATTTCTAAGCAGCAAAATTCCAATTAGTGAAAGAACTGCAACCAACAAGATTCCGATTATCCAGTAAAGTGTGTTGCGGCTTAATGATTCTTCGAGTGAGTTGAAATTCGAAATGGATTCGTCTTTAGTTTTTATTATCTCTTTCGATAAATTCTGAGACTTGTTTTCAACTGAATCTCCCAAAGATTGGATGAGGTTTTTATTTAGATTGGTTGAATCAGTGAGTGCTGACAAAAGATTATTTAATCGGTTTAAATGTGAAGAATTAGTTTTTTGTAAGTTTTTTAACTTAAAAAGCGAATTCCCTTGTTCAGTTATTTCTCCAGAAAGAGAATCCAGTTTGTTTGTGACATTTTCATAATCTCTCTGAAGCTGAATCAGTTTTTCTATCGTTTCAGTAGAGTCACTTTGGGCTTCTAAACTCGATACGAATAGAAGAAGTAAGAGAAATATTATTTTCTTGATATTAACCATATGAAACCATCCAGTACTTTTTTGATAATCGAATTTATAAATAGCTTAGTTTTTAAATTTTCTACTAATTTGGGTGAGTATCGGTAGTAATTCCGAATAAATGCTTTTCCTATTCTATAATTGGAAAGGTTGTTATCCCGAAACTCTCTTAGTTGAACGACTTTGAAATGATTATAATCACCATAAACCATTGTTGCGATGTAGCAACCGGAACTCTGAGAGTTGTTATTGGTTAAGGGAATCTTGGCTTGTATTCTTGTGAGTTCACGACTCATTCTCAGATAACCTTGGTGATTTAAATTAAATATATCAACATTCTCCGGTGTTTTATAAAAAGATTTCAGTTTTCTAAAAACGTTTAGAGCTTTTTTTAAATACTCCTCAAAACGGAAAATTGATAGTTGGTTATTAGCAATTTGATTATCTGCGAAACGCATAAAGGCAACTGTAGAATTTTGAGCCAATACAGCAATTTTATTTGAATATATTTTATATACTTGATTTTCCGCACCAATTGCATTGCCAATTTTTTTAAGAGGAGTCTCTGCATTTATCAATAGAAACAAAGATTCAGTTATGTTTCGATGCGTACGGTTAAAATCCTCAATCAGATTGTCCAGTTCTTCCAAATATTGCTTAGCTGGTTCTATATTCATCCTCAAATCGGCGTTTTTAATCCATTCCTTAACACCAACAATATTATCTTGAACTCTATCAGTGGCGAGATTTCCAATTGCAAAACGCTCAGCAACTTCGAATACCTTAAGAACGGCGTCCCCAAGTTTGTCATTGAGCTTGATGCCTATTGAAGAAGCGATGGCGACTTCCCTAATATGATTAGTTGACACTTTTTCATTTTCGCTAAATTCTCCAAAAAAATCTATACCACATTGAAGTAATTCTTTTGCCAGATTGTCGGAGATACTCACAAATTGAATATCATCATCTGTAAATATTTCATCTAACTTTTCCCAATCACTCTTGGTATCGGCGTATAATTTATCGGCAATCATTAATCCGTTTGTAGGTTTGTTCTTCCGAGCATTTTTAGTCAAAGTTATTTTCTTCTGGATTCTATCAAGTGGCTGAGTCGATAAGCGCTCTATTAGCAACCTCTTTACATTTGAATCCAACTTATTTTCATATTCAAGAAGATTCTCCAATAGTTCACCATTTGCGGAAACTAGCTCGTTTAAGAAGTGTTCGATTAATTCAGATTTATTGACTGACTTAGTATTATCAGTGAATATAGATAAGTAATTATCAAAATTTGATGAATTAATTAGATTGAGCTTATGTTTTATACCAATGATGCCTTCTTGGATATTCAATTCACCATTGGTGCTAGATTTGAGCAGATATGCCGTTCCGAGGTTTGTATAAACTGAAAAATTAGAAGAATTCACCGGCTTACCATCAACCACTTTCTCCCAAATTGAAATAGCTCGATCTAGATTTTCTTTATGAAGTCCTTCCAGAGCCATTTCGTCGATATGGTTTACTTTAACGAACCAGAATAAACCATATATAATCCGATCTTTCTCATTCTCAATCTTTTTAAAAGCCTCCTCGATTGAACTTTCATCACGCTTTGGTATTGATTGTAAGTCGAAATCTTTTTTTGAGGAAATTGGTTTCCCAACTTTTAAAAGGGCTTTGATTTGTGATCGTCGTTTAGATATTTCTCGGTTAGTATCGGAAGCCCAAAGACCTAATGTTCTAAATGGATTTTGAGTTATAGGATGCATAATTAAACCAAATGTATTGTAAGTTGATTTTAGCAAAAAGCTTCACACCAAAGTTAAAAAACCAATTTGATAGCAATTAATTGATCTGTATATAAAGCTTTGTTGCTTGCGTATAAGAAAAATAAGAAAATGCAAGTAGAAAGGACTACGTATAACTACGATAAATTTTTAGTCAATATGGTAGCTGTTCGGATTTAATACCATATGAGAAAAATAATAAACCTTCGAGGTCTTGGTGTTAATGTTAATACCAAGACCTCGAAGGTTTTGGAATATCCTCGGTTGTCGAAGCCCATGCTTTGACAACATAAATTCGGCACACTTCTCTGTTTAGAACTCAATGCTCCCGCAGTGCGAGACTATCTTTTTCTGATTCTCCTACAGTATCTATACAACTTCAACTATTCCAAGGGCAAAGAATGGTCTTTGCCCTCCGGGAAATGGACTTTGCCCTCCGGGTAATTTGTTCCAATCCTCAATTGTCAAAATGGTCTTTGCCTTTCGAGAAAATCAATTATCAATTATCAATTATCAACAATCATCCTGGCATTATCATAACCATTAAAAAACTCGGGATTGTTGCGTTTAAGAATATCCGCTATACGATCAATTTGGTTGTAGAGAATAGTATCGGCTTCATCAAAAAGAAGTTTAAGACTCCGGGTCTTCTGCTTCCCCTCTGCCCGTGCCGCACCCGCTTTACCGATTGCAACCGCGAATTCATCCGCATTCGTTTTCACCGATTCAATATCAGCTTCTGTAATTGCGTAACCCGCTAAATCTTCTTTTAGTTTTAACGCCTCATCATACAAAGCATAAGCTTTATCAACCAGCTCATCATCCCGCAATCCTTGTTTTAACTCATACT
>JAIPBD010000031.1 GCA_021739765.1 Melioribacteraceae bacterium | reverse complement strand
TATAGGGATTTATCAAAAAAATGGACTATGCCGATTAGAAATTGGGCACTTGTTCTTTCCAATTTTTCAATTTATTTTGAGGACAGGTTTAATGACTCAATATAACTTTTTCCATTTACACAAAATATTTTACAGTCTCCAAGCTGATTCATTGATCCTTGATTTGGCGGATTTAACTGGAGGAATCGCTTTCTTTAACGGTGATGATTACCGCGCCCTTGCGGTTATTGATCCGACTGGATCAGATACGGTTCATAACGCTGATAATTCAATTACACTCGTCACAATACTAGATGTAATTGGAACAACACCCTTGGATCCGGGAACCGGTTGGGATGTTGCCGGTATTGCAAACGCTACCGTAGATCATACTTTAGTTCGTAAACCGACAATTAGCAAACCAAATGCCGATTGGGCTTCATCTGCAGGAACAGATGCCGAAAATTCTGAATGGGTTGTTTTACCGAAAGATGAATTCTTCTCTGTCGGTAAACATATTTTTGGTGTTACACCTGAACCGACACAAATTCCAATGAATTTCGTGGCAACTGCTTTCGGAACGGATATGGAACTAACTTGGGAACTTGATCTTTCAAACCTTGACGGTGCTTCTATTTTACCCGAAGGTTATTTGATTATTGGTGATACAGTTAATTCATTTGTTGATCCTACTGACGGACAAATGAATGGAATAAATGATGATAAAGGATTTATCGCATTTGTACCACATATGGGTCCGGCAAACGCTCCTCAAAATGCCTGGTTCCCTAGATTAATGACTGAAACAATCTATTATTTTAAAATCTATTCTTTCACAAACGCCGGTCCGTTTATCGATTATAAAGTTGATGTAACCGCTCCGGTAGCAACTGATACAACCGGAAGACAACGGCAAGTAATTGACGTTGCAGGATTTGAAGCCGGTCAGTTTGTTTCGTGGATGCCGTTTAATGTTTCAAGCAATAGAGATTGGAAAGTTCTAAGTGGCGATGGTGCTGGAGGATCCGGTTATTTCGCTGAAATGAACGGATTTGGAGAAGATACATTAAGTAACGATTGGTTGATCTCTCGTCCCTTTAACCTTACTCTTTTCTTGGAAGAAGAAATGGAATTCTCTACAAGATATAAATATGGGAATGGTCAATTAACCGAATTAACACTCCACTATTCAACAGATTATGAAAGTGGTGATCCAACTTCCGCTAAGTGGACTGAGCTTCAGTTTACCAAACCTTTAGACACAGAAGCTGAAACTTGGATTCATTCCGGAATGGTTGATCTAAGCGGAATTGATCATCCAAGCGTAAGACTTGCGATTGTCTACCAATCTGAAGATGGAAATTTAACTCGTTGGAGATTAGATGAAATAAAAATTTCCGGAATAGTTGATCCGAATGCCGACCTTCCTCCGATGGTTCGTGATATGAAAAGGGATTATAAAGTCCCGACAGCAGATCAAGATTTAATTATTACTGCTGAAATAATGGAAGATGATTCAGTTTCGTCAGCGAAGCTCTATTATTCCGTAAATCATTCTGAACCGGCAACAATGATCGAAATGACGGAAGTTGATGATTCGACTTTTACGGCAACAATACCGGAATCAGCCTACGGTGACGGTGATTTATTAGAGTATTGGGTTGAAGCATTCGATAATGCAAGCCCGGCTCCGCAATCATCTAAAGGATTTACACATGCATTATTAACCGGAAATACCGACATCGGTGGACTAAAAGCGATGGACGGTCAAGGTGCAATGGTGAATATTAACCTTATTGCAAGAGTTACCGGTGTTGCATCAACAACTTCTGACACATATTCAACCGGAAGAACTGATTTTTATATGCAGGATTCAACAGGTGGAATCAATGTTTATAACAGTGGTTCACCACTTACTGTAATTGCGAGAGGAAATTCTTACTCAGTTACCGGAAGATTAATTGAATTTAATGGATTAGCTGAAATAAGCCCGATTGATTTACCGGATGATATAATTGATCATGGTGCGGTCGGCGAAGTCGAACCAAAAACTATGACAATAGCTGAATTGAACGCAAATTGGGAAAATTATGAAGGTACACTTGTCCAAATTCTTGCTGTTGAACCGACTGACGGAAGTCCCATTTGGCCGGGCGCAACAAACTTTGGCAATATGTATGTTATGGATGCGAGCGGTGATTCAATCACATTGAGAATTGATACCGATACTCAACTTCAGAATGAACTTGAACCAACTTGGCCGATTGATGTAAGAGGAGTTTTGGTTGAGTACAGTACTAACTTAATTCCTTATCAAATCTTGCCAAGAGATGTAAATGATTTGGGAACAGTGCCGGTTTCTGTTGAAGAAACAAGCATTCCGACAGAATTCGGATTGAGTCAAAACTATCCGAATCCATTTAACCCGACCACAACAATTCGCGTCGCGCTTCCAAAAGAATCGCATGTAGTATTGAATATTTATAATATACTTGGCGAAAAGGTAAAAACACTTGCAAACGAGTTAATGCCTGCCGGGTATTCCAACTTCACATTCGATGCATCGAACTTAAACTCTGGAATGTATATTTACCGGGTTGAAGCAGGTGATTTTGTAGAAGTTAAAAAGATGATTTTATTGAAGTAATATTGTCATCTTAAAGTCGGCGCATCCCAATTTTTCGGGACAAGTCGCCACTTCTCTAAATTAAACTTAAACCGGAGTTCCTTGATTGGGGCTTCGGTTTTTTTTTGCTTGTTTTGATAATTATTTGGAAATTGGATAAGTTTCTTTATTAAAATAAAAATAATATTAAAATGAGATATCAAATCTTTTTAATTATTGCATTCCGATTCCTTTCCACCACACTATTTTCACAAACAGATTTACAAATAAGAAGACTAGAAATTAATGGAAATAGTGTAAGCTATAATGATGAAGTTGAAATCTATCAGACTTCATTGGAACCAATTATGCTTGAAATAAAGGTGAAGAACGAAGGAGATGATTCTCCAGCAGGGTTTAACAACATTAGTGTAAGCTTTCCTGAATTTAGTAACTCTAGTGATATGCATAATGTTGGAGATGCCTCAGGCACATCTTCTGACTTGGAATATCATGAATACATCGGCGGAGGTTTGGGGGGAGATGGTTATGCCGAGTATGTAGTGATTGAAGCTAATGATAATGATGGGTGGGACGGAGGTTCCATTTGGGGTGAGACGAACACCCTGGTTTTATCAATCACTCCCAAACGGTTTGGGGAATTCCCGATTTTGTTTAGGACTGCTGGCTCAACCCAAGAATCATGGCAAGATGGATGGACATATAATCCAACATCCGGCTTTACTGATCCCTTGGGATTCGAAGCATACAAAATAACACTTGATATCATTCAAACAGAAGTACCTAATGAAATTGACGTTACGTTTTATGTCAAATATGAAAATGTCCCGATTGTTGGTTCGTTATTGTTCAATTCTCCAAAGTATGAAATCCAGGAAGGACAAGGATTGTATATCCCGGATATAAATCTTTCTTACTCATTACCATTTTCTACCATTGGTTTTAATGCAATAACAGGTAGTTTGCTAACTTTTGGTGACATTGCGAATCAAGATCTAATCGTTGAAGTATATTACATTTACAATTTTAGCTCTGGAATTCCTTTCATACGGTTTAATGAAGATTTATTCCTTGAAATGGAAGTCAAAGTTTATAACAAGAATACAAATCAATTGTTTACCAATCAGTTTGATTTCAATGATAACGAACATGTTGTTTTTAGTGTAAATAAAGCATCTGGATTTTTAGAATATCTTGAAGCTATTGATATGACAGAAGATAATCTTGCATTTGCTTATTTGAACAATTTAGGATACTCGACCGATGGTATAGAAACAGTTAATTTGGGTGATAGGATATATTTCATAGCAGATCATTTTTCAAAATTTGCTGGTGGAAGAGGAAAGCTATCATCTCTGCCTGTTGAATTATCTAAATTCACTGCTGAATATTTAACTTCCCAAGTTGTTTTGAATTGCCAAACAGCTACTGAAGTTAATAACTATGGCTTTGAAGTAGAAAGGCGGAAGTTAGAATTTAGTAGTCAGAATTCTGAATGGATTAGAGTTGGATTTGTCGAAGGGCATGGAACAACTAACTCACCAAAGAGTTATTCATTCACAGATGTAGATATACCGAATGTTGAAAAAGTAAGCTATCGACTTAAACAAATCGATTTTGATGGGAAATATGAATATTCTCAAACCGTTGATGTGTTTATTGAATTCCCGGAAGAATATTCCCTCTCACAAAATTTCCCAAATCCGTTTAACCCGATAACAACAATTAGAGTTGCGCTTCCAAAAGAATCGCATGTAGTATTGAATATTTATAATATTCTTGGCGAAAAGGTAAAAACACTTGCAAACGAGTTAATGCCCGCCGGATATTCAAACTTCATATTCGATGCATCGAACTTAAACTCTGGAATGTATATTTACCGGGTTGAAGCAGGTGATTTTGTTGAAGTTAAAAAGATGATTTTATTGCGATAAGTTTTTGCCAATAGACTATCTCTCCTAAACCGGGGTTGTGTAAGTGGCTCCAGTTTTCTAACTCCTCAACCTATCCAGTAAATCGTTCAATATTTCTGCTTCTTTTTCCTCGAGACGCCCTAGAATATTATCAATTTCGCTTGCCGCGTTATCCAGTTTGGCTAGGGTTTCGAGACCTTTTTCGGTTATAAAAACTTCAGCTTTGCGTCGATCATTTTCGCATATTTTTCTGTCGATTAACCCTTTAACACGCAACCTTTCAACTAATCTGGAAGCATCTGACATCTTATCCAGCATTCTTTCTTTTAGCAAATTTATTGAGGCGGGATTAGGATGTTGTCCCCGTAAAATTCTTAAAATGTTATACTGATTTAGCGTAATACCAAACGGTTCTAAAAATTGGCTGTGTTTATTAATAAGCCAGCCGTGAGTATAAAGCAGGTTCACGGCTAGCTTTTCAAATTCACTTCTGAATTTCTTTTGTTTTATTTCATCTTCAATTCGCATTAAGATTTTTTGTTTAGCTCAATATCGATGTCAAATCTAACTTCTTCGCCAACAACTGCTCCGCCTGCTTCCATTAAAGCGTTCCACTTTAGGTTGTAATCAAATCGGTTTATTGCTCCGGTTACATTAAATCCAGCTTTTACATTTCCCCAAGGATCAGTAACGGTGCCTGCGTATTTAACATCTAAGGATACTTCCTTTGTTATGTCGCGAATAGTTAAATCACCAACTAATTTATAATTTTTTCCATCAACTTTTTTAAATGATTTTCCGACAAAAGTTAGTTTTGGAAATTTTTCCGCGTTAAAGAAGTCATCTGATTTTAAGTGACCGTCTCTTTTTTCGTTATCAGTATCAATACTGTTAATATCAGCGGTGAAGTTGATTTTAGCATCACTAAAATCTTCGTTATTTGAAACTACTGTTCCTTCGTAAGAATTGAATTGTCCTTCTACATCGGTAATAACCAAGTGAGTTACTTCGAATCCGATTTTAGAATGTGACTTATCAAAATCCCAAGTAGTTTGGGCGTTAGTGGAAATGAAGAGGAATAGTGAGAGAACTAATCCGGTTTTGAATGCTTTCATAATGAAGCTCCTATTTGTTGTTAAAAAAATGATATAAATAATACTTAATTCAAATATATGTTATAACGTATAATGTTGCAACATATAAATGAGCGCTGGAGTTCCCGATTGACAAATATTTTTTTAGTTATTAATTGATTTGATAGGTGTACAAAAATTGTGTCCGGTCGGAAATTAGGAAAAGCCTGCCATTCTTGATGTCCATTGCAATTCCTTCTATCTGGGGGATATCAACTTGAAATTTTTCAAGAATTTTTAGATTATAATCACATCTGGTAATAGATTGGCTTTCATCACTAATTATCCATAATTCTTTGTTCTGCGGCTCACAGAAAATTCCCGAGAGGTCATCCGCAAATTTTATTGTCGTTCTCCGAATTTCATTCAAGCTATCATCCAAAACGATCATCATACGTGGAATCTTTTCATTCAAAACAAAATATCGCTTTTCTAAAGAATCGAAGGCAATACCTTCAAGACCATTATTTAACTCTCCCTCGATTTCCAGCTTAACTCTTATTAATGATCCGCCGCGTAAATCAATAATTTCAATTTCTCTTAACCGTTCGTAAACAACCGCTGCTGAAGTATCGCTCACCATCGCAATACCTTCGAGATCATTTCCATTTGTTTCAAAAATACCTATGGTTTGACCGTTGGAGTCCAGTTCATAGATTTTACTGGTTTCGTCACTGACGGTAAATAAAGTTCCGGTGAATGGTGAAAATGCAAGTCCTGACGGTTCGGGTACATCTAACTTGGTTTTTGAAATGAGGGTCAAACTGTGATTTATTTTACTGAGATTAGGTGTCCGATTATCTTGATTGCAACCACCTAGAAGCAATACAGTTATAGTTAGAAGAAGTAATCTTATTTGTAACATACCGACTCAACTATCTGTTATTTAAAGTGCGCAATATGCTCGTTTCTTAAAATATTGATTATAATTTAGGTAATTTTGCCTTTTGATAACTTCAAAATCTTTGAGGGAAAAAATGATAAGTAAGGATTTACTGGATATTATATGTTGTCCGTTAACAAAGGCCGATTTGGTGCTTGATGGAGATTCGCTCGTTTCAACTGATAAAACTACTCGACTAAAGTATCGAATTGAAGACAATATACCATTAATGTTAATTGACAGCGCAGAGGAACTTAGCATGGAAGCCTGGCAGGAAATAATGAAAAAACACAATAAACCGTTTGAGTGAAATGATAATCAAATCCAACCCCGAAGAATTCCAAGATTATTTGTCCGATGCAGCTAATTTCAAAGGAGAATGTCAGAAAGTTTTCTTTCCCGAATCTAACGAAGATATTTTGTTAATTGTTCATGAAGCGAATGAAAAATCAATTCCAATTGCAATTGCGGGAAACAGAACCGGGTTAACGGGATCGTCCGTGCCCTTATCTGGATATGTTATCGCAACAAACAACCTAAACAAGATAATTGAGATCAACAAAGAGAATAAATTTGCTATCGTTGAACCGGGCGTTTTGCTAAGCGAATTTCAAGCGAAAATAAAAGAAGCCGGATTATTTTACCCCCCCGATCCAACCGAAACAAACTGTTTTATGGGAGGAACTATCGCAACAAATGCCTCCGGTGCGAAATCTTTTAAGTTTGGCCCAACTCGAAATTTTGTAGAGATGTTGGAAGTTATTCTCGCGACCGGTGAAATTTTAACGTTGATTCGAGGCGAAAATAAAGTACAAAATGGAATGCTCAATTTAATTACCGATAGCGGAACCGCGATTGAACTGGAAATTCCATCTATAAAATCCCCGAAAACTAAAAATGCTGCCGGGTATTATTTGACTCAGCATTTAGATGCGATAGATTTGTTTATCGGGTCGGAGGGGACACTCGGGTTGATTACAAAAATAAAGCTGAGGTTAATTGATCCTCCGCAAAATATCTTTTCAACGGTTTTATTTTTCGAAGACGAGTTAAAAGCGCTGCAGTTTGTAAAGTCTGCACGAGGCAAATCCAAAGATCAAAACCAGCTTTTAGATGCGCTCGGCTTGGAGTTTTTTGATAAAAGAGCGTTAAATTTTTTATCAAAGGCTTATCCTAATATTCCAACTTCCGCAAATTCTGCTGTTTGGATTGAACAGAGTTATACGGATGATTCAGCGGAAGATGTATTTGGTTCATGGATAGAACTCGCCGATAAATTTGATGCGGATATAGATAATTCATGGTCAGCTATGACAGACTCCGAACGAGCAAAATTCGTAGATTTTCGTCATGCCATCTCCTGGAAAATCAATGAATACATAACCCAAAAAGGTTTACACAAAGTTGGGACGGATACAGCTGTTCCCGAAGATCAATTTGAAATATTTTACCATTTTGCACAGAAAATTGTTACACAAAACAAATTAGAATTTGTGACTTACGGGCATTTTGGTGATTGTCATATTCACCTAAATATGTTGCCGAAAAATAGTGAAGAGTTAAAAACAGCGAAAAAATTATACGGTGTGATTTGCCGTAAAGCTGTCGAACTTGGAGGAACAATTTCTGCAGAACATGGTATAGGAAAACTTAAACGAGATTATTTTATGGAAATGTACGGAGAAGATGTCATTCGGCAAATGGCAAAATTAAAACGGGCTCTCGATCCAAATGGAATTCTTTCACCCGGCAATATTTTTGATGAAAAATACTTGGTTAATAATGCTTAAAATTTTCACATCTATTTTATTACTGTTTTCAATTATTATAACTGCGCAGGAAGACTTATCAAATAAATTTAAACTCGGGCAGAGTTATGAGCAAGCAGGTCAACTGGCAAAAGCTGCTGAAATCTACCGGGATCTGACAGATAGACAACCGTGGAATTATCAATATTTCGATGCTCTGAACACCGTTTTTATCCGCTTGAAAAAGTATGATGAGTCAATTGCACTTGTGGAAGATAGAATTGAGAAAAATAAGAATGACGTAAATCTGTATGGACTTCTGGGCAATTCATATTACCTAAAAGGCGAAAACGAAAAGGCGTTCGAGGTTTGGTATTCTGCTCTGGAGATTAACGAAAAAAGCGAAATCACATATCGAATTATTGCCAACCAATTAATCCAAAATAGAATATTTGAAGAAGCGATTGAGATACTCCGAAAGGGAAATGAAGTTGCGAGGAATCCTATAGGCTATTCCTACGAGATCGCAAATATTTTATCGATTACGATGAAGTATAAAGAAGCGACAAAAGAGTATTGTAATATTTTACTTTTGGAGCCATCCCAACTAAGTCCGGTTCGTTCGAGAATGATGAACTATCTGGACGGAGTCGGTGCTGTTGAAGAATCAATCGAAGTAACAGAAAGCATTTTCGAGGAAAGTGAGAATGCGGAAATCGGTGAGCTGCTTAGCTTTTTATATATGCAGAATAATCAGTACGACAAAGCACTTACATTAATTTTAAAGTTGGATAAAAGCAGGGATCAAAACGGAGCGAAGATATTTAATTTTGCGCGAGAAGCTTTTGACCAGAATGCATACGGTATTGCCAATGAAGCTTATAAATATATTATGGAAATCTACACGTCATCTCCATTTATACCGACTTCCAAGATCGGATATGCCAAATCATTACAAGCAAAGTTGGATGAAGACTTACGCAAACAATCAAATATTTGGAAACCGTTTACGTTATCCGATACAACCGGACAAAAAAGATATTTTGAAATACTCGACGCTTATGACGAAATAATCGAAACATATAAAAATGGAGAAATTGTTAACGAAGCTTTGTTAAGGAAAGGGGAAATCTATTACTCGAATTTTCAAGATTATAAAAAAGCTGATTCGTTATTCAGTTTGTTGACTCAAATATCGCCGCTATCTAATTTTTCCGCAGACGCCTATTTTCGAATTGCTGATATTGCAATTGGGAACAATGATTTGAAAAAAGCGGAATTACAGTTATCTCAAATAATTGTGAATGTTAGAAATAATCCTAATAAAATAGCTGAAGCAAAATTTCGAAAAGGTAAAATCAGATTATGGGGAAATGATTTTAAAAACGGCGTGGCATTGTTAACAGAAGTTTCTTCTCAGTTATCTCAAGATCAAGCAAATGACGCGATTCAGCTTTCAATGCTGGTTAATACTATGAAATTTGATTCGGTGAATGTTCTAAAATATCTGGAGGCGGATTTTAAGTCTGCCCAAATGAAATATGCTGAAGCGGCAAAATTATTTTTAGAATTGTCCCAATTAGAAAATTCTATTCTTGTAAGTGAAATTTCAAAAATCAGATACGCTGAATTGATGATTGCTTTGGATAAAATACCGGAAGTAATTTTATATTTGGAGTCGGAAGTTAATTCAGAAAAAGAAAGTCTATTTAAAGATAGAATCGTATATTTATTAGCCGAATGTTATAATTTTGGTACAAATAATAAAGAAAAAGCAATTTCCACTTATGATAAATTGCTTGAAAATTATAATAACTCCATTTATCTTGATAAATCTCGAAAAAAAATAAACGAATTAAAAATTTTATAAGTGAAACTCTATGACTGAATCGAAGGATCAAAAATCCGTTAAGTGTTCATTCTGTGGAAGAGATGGTTCGGAAGTAACGAGCATGGTTGCCGGTCCGGACGTTTATATTTGCGATATCTGCATCCGTACAAGCGTAGATATTCTTAAAAATAATCTCGCTGCATTTAACATTAAACCGAACGAAAAAGGGACTTTAACTCCTAACTTAATCAAAGACCATCTTGATGAATATGTGATAGAGCAAGAGCTTGCTAAAAAAGTTCTTGCCGTTGCAGTTTACAATCATTACAAAAGAATAAATTCTTCAGCTTCATTTTTTGATTTGGAAGATGTCGAAATCGAAAAAAGTAATATTCTTTTGATGGGACCAACCGGAGTAGGAAAAACACTGATCGCCCAAACTCTCGCAAAAATTTTGGACGTTCCTTTTGCGATTGCCGACGCTACAACTTTAACGGAAGCAGGGTATGTCGGCGATGATGTTGAAACCGTCTTAGTGCGATTGTTGCAAGCAGCCGACTACAATTTAGACAAAGCACAGAAAGGTATTATTTATATAGATGAACTTGACAAAATCGCCAGAAAGAGTGAAAGTACTTCGATTACAAGAGATGTTTCAGGTGAAGGTGTTCAGCAAGCTTTGTTAAAAATCCTGGAAGGCACCGTTGCCGGAGTTCCTCCGCGTGGTGGAAGAAAACATCCCGAGCAAAGTTTAATTAATATCAATACTAAGAATATTCTGTTTATTGTTGGTGGAGCGTTCGATGGAATCGAACCAATCATTGCTTCTCGTATTAACAAAAATACAATGGGGTTTGGCGATGACGGTGTAACATCGAACAACACAGAAATTGAACAATTGATGCAAAAAGTTCAACCCGAAGATTTAGTGCGTTATGGACTTATTCCCGAATTGGTTGGAAGGTTGCCAATTATTGCTCCACTTAATTCGCTTAGCAATAACGCAATGAAAGATATTCTGACAAAACCAAAGAACGCGATAGTAAAACAGTACAAAAAACTTTTTATTATTGAAGGAGTAGAACTGGTTTTCGAGGATGCGGCATTAGAAGCAATTGTTAAAAAAGCTGTAATCAGAAAAACGGGTGCCCGAGCATTGAGGTCAATCGTTGAGGAAATTTTACTCGATATTATGTATGATATTCCCACAAAAGAAAATGTAGATAAATGCTTAATAACTAAAGACACCGTTGAAAAAGGTGAGGCCCCGATACTTTTGGAAAGCGATCGTAAATCTGCATAGATGTTAATTTTTATCGACCCGGTCTTGATACACCGGGTCGATAATATCCTCCGAAACAAACTATCAATTATTCATTTTACCGAATTTGCCAATCTGCAAAATCAGCAAATAATTAGTACAAATTCTCAATTATAATATTATTTGTACTTATATCGTTATTATTTAAGCAATTGAGAACGCTTTTCGACGAATCTAATGCCGCTAAAACATTTTCATAGTTTTTGTTATTCAGAATAATTAAATCAGACCACTTTACAAGTTCGTTCAAGTCATCATGAATATATTGAACCAAATGGGGAAATTCTATTCGAAGGGACGTCAAATTTAACCTATCATCAAAAACTCTTACCTGTTTGCCTTTCGCGATAAGTGACTCTAATAAAAAGATAAACGGACTTTCACGAATA
The DNA here is from genome assembly GCA_021739765.1 of Melioribacteraceae bacterium. Classification (GTDB taxonomy): domain Bacteria; phylum Bacteroidota; class Ignavibacteria; order Ignavibacteriales; family Melioribacteraceae; genus JAIPBD01. The sequence continues at coordinate 23,502 of JAIPBD010000031.1, read as the reverse complement.
TCATCTGTATCCTGCTTAAATGTTATTCCATAAAGGAAGATTTTATCTTTTTCAAACTTCAAAACTTTCTCAACAATCCTCTGTTTGTGGGCATTATTACTCTCAAAAATACCTCGAATAAAAGGTGTATCAACTTCATTTTTAATCCCCATATGGATTAGCGCTCTTGTATCCTTCGGCAGACAAGAACCTCCAAAAGGCATCCCGGGAATCAGATATTTTGTTGAGATATTCAGTATGTCATCAGATAGAAATAGTTTATTAGCGGTAACAATATCTACATCCATCGAAGACCCGATAGAATAGATCTCATTTGCGAATGAAACTTTTGTGGCGTGATAAGCATTGTCGACATACTTCACAAATTCAGCAGTTCGATAGTTTGTAAAATGAATAGGTATGTTTTGATTAAACGAGAACAATTCCGTCAATTGATCTTTTGCATTTTCATTTTCATCTACTCCTACAACTATTCTCGCGCATTCGAAGAAGTCCTTCACCGCATTTCCTTCACGTAAAAATTCGGGAAGAAATACAATTTTAGGCTTATGACTTAAAGATTCAAAGTAAGGGGAGATTACGGGAAGAATTTGGTTATCGATTGTTCCCGGTGGAATAGTGCTTCTGTACACAATTGTAAAAGGTTTATCTAATTTTTTGAGGGCTTTTATAATGTCGCGAGTTACGTTTAATATATAGCTAAGATTTACATTTCCTTCAACATCGCTTGGTGTACCGACACAAAGTAGAGCAATATCAGAATTAGCAACACAAAGTTCCGCATCGCTGGAAGCTTTAACTAATTCTTTTTCGTGTGCCTCTTCCATCATTTCAGACACACCCGGTTCAAAAACCGTACTTTTCCCTTGATTGATCAAATCAACTTTGTGCTGTTTAACATCGCATCCGTAAACTTGATGCCCTACTTTACTCAGACACGCGATGTTCACCATTCCCACGTACCCTAATCCAAATACCGAAATTTTCATTTTATTATACTCTTGTAAATATCTATTGTTTTTTGTGTAATGTTATGCCAAGAAAAATTTTGCGCGTACAAATTAGCTTTATCTTGCAGAATGTTTTTTTCGTTGTCTCGCAACTCTACAATTGATTTGATTCTGTTTATACAGTCTTCAGTATCGCCCTTTTTATACAATTTTATAAAATCCATCTCCGAATTATACTGATTGTCCTTCTCAGTTTCTGTTAAAACTAGTGGACAACCTAAGCCCAGACCTTGAATAAGAGCGTTACTTGCGGCCATTCCGGTTACGGGCAAAAATTGTAGATCAGCTTCCAGCAAAAGTTCATTCACTTTGTCATCATCAACATTTTCAAAATACCTTACATTAGGAAATGATTCACACAGATTTTTGTACTGCTCGCCCAAGCTTCTATTTATTATTTGAAAATTCCAGTCAGGACATTTTTCAACAATTTTAAAATAAAAATCCCAATCTCTGAGCCAATTCCCAATTGTAATTAAAGTTGGTTCCGATTCTTTTCGTTTCGGTCGGTTTTTGTAAAGGGCATTTAGTTCATCTAATTGAATGCCTAACGGAACGACAAATATTTTTTCCGCATCCATTACCTGAGTAAGAATTTCCTTTTGAGAAATATTGGTAACAATTGCCGCCGAGATTTTTTGGAATCTATTTTTATTTATTTGGTGAGTAATTTTTCCGATTCGTCCTCTAAGATTGCCATGTAGGATTTCCTGTTCCAGTGAATCAGCCGGTTGATGGAAAGTTACAACGATTGGTACTTTCTTAAACAACCGGGCACTCCAGCGAAAATAGTCCTCTCCATAAAGGATGTGGAGAATATCAATTTCATTTTCATATTTTTTGGCTTTAAACTCAAACAGCCACTGATATTTTTTAAAAACCGTCGGAATTTTTTCCTCCGGATCTCTTTCATTAATTCCCAAAACAAATTTCGGCTTAATTCCCTTGAGAATTTGTTTGTAGCCATGATTTTCACCGTGATGTTTAAAATCTGTTCTAATGGCGAGTACTTTAATGTCCATAATTTTAGTCAAATTAATAAGAGGTGGCGTCGAATTTTATCAACCGTTTTGATAAAATTCCGTGTATTCAAATGATAATTAATGGCTAGCAATATACAACATTAGGTGCGAAAAAATATTGATGGGGAAGTCTATCCTTCAGCTTTGAGTTTCGGGTAATGATATATTTGGGGGAGTTTTGTTATTCCCAAATTTCGCGGTCTATAATCGGTGGTTAAGTCTGTAAAACGATCTCACTTTCGCGGTAAAATCAATTGTGCAAGTTTATTTCTAAATACCAAATGAACAATAAAAACCTAATTTTTGTTAGAAAAGTAGTAAATAGGATTATGTACCGGAGTTTGTTATACTAAAGGCAATTTTGTAAAATTGTACATCAGAGTTTAGTTTGATAAAGCGACTTCATAAATTAGAATTTTAAGGAAAAACAATTATTTTATCAATAAAACACGAGTAGATATGGAAAATAACAATCAAAACACGTCACAAAGTGGAAATAATGGCGGATGCCCATTCCACAATGCCGCGAATGCGGGAAGCGGAACATCAAATAACGACTGGTGGCCAAACAAACTAAATTTGGATATTCTTCGACAACACTCATCACTTTCTGACCCGATGGGGGAAGATTTCGATTATGCCGAGGAATTTAAAAAACTTGACTACGATGCTCTAAAAAAAGATCTGCATAAACTTATGACAGATTCACAAGATTGGTGGCCCGCTGACTTTGGTCATTACGGACCGTTAATTATCAGAATGACTTGGCACGCTGCCGGAACATACCGAGTGACTGACGGTCGCGGAGGTGGTTCTACAGGCAATCAGAGATTTGCTCCTTTAAATAGCTGGCCGGATAATGTTAATCTGGATAAAGCCCGCCGTTTACTTTGGCCAATCAAACAAAAATATGGCAAACAAATTTCCTGGGCGGATTTATTGATTCTAACCGGAAATGTGGCTCTTGAATCAATGGGATTCAAAACTTTTGGTTTTGGTGGTGGACGCGCGGATATTTGGGAACCGGAAAAAGATATCAACTGGGGACCGGAAAGAGAATGGCTCGATGATCAACGTCACGGCAAAGAAGGGGAACTTGAAGGTTCTCTCGCTGCGGATCATATGGGATTGATTTATGTTAACCCAGAAGGACCTAACGGCGAACCCGATCCTAAAAAAGCAGCAAATTACATTCGACAATCTTTCAAACGAATGGCGATGAATGATGAAGAAACCGTGGCGCTTATCGCGGGTGGTCACACATTCGGCAAATTTCACGGTGCGACTACAGAGGATCACATGGGTCCCGATCCCGAAGCCGCTTCCCTCGATGCGCAAGGTCTCGGATGGGCGAACAGTTTCGGTTCAGGAAAAGCTGCCGATACTAACACAAGCGGACTCGAAGGTATTTGGACAAACGAACCGACTAAATGGGATATGGGCTTTTTCGAAAACTTGTTCAATTATGAGTACGAATTGACAAAAAGTCCCGGAGGAAAATGGCAATGGATTCCTAAAAACGAAGAAGCTCACAACACTGTTCCCGATGCTCACGATCCTTCGAAAAAACATGCTCCGACAATGTTGACAACCGATCTTTCACTTAAAGAAGATCCGGAATACGCGAAAATTTCAAAGCGCTTTTTTGAAAATCCCGACGAATTTGCCGATGCATTCGCACGTGCATGGTTTAAATTACTACACCGCGATATGGGACCAAAATCTCGTTACTTAGGCCCTGAAGTCCCATCTGAAGAATTGGAATGGATGGATCCGATTCCAAAAGTTGATCATGAATTAATTGACGAAAACGATATCGCTTCATTAAAAGGGAAAATACTTAATTCCGAGGCGACTGTTTCCCAATTAGTTTCGGCGGCATGGGCATCTGCTTCTACTTATCGTGATTCAGATAAACGAGGCGGCGCGAATGGAGCTCGTGTTCGACTTGCACCACAAAAGGATTGGGAAGTTAATAATCCAACTGAATTAAATAATGTTCTCGCGATTTTGGTAGGAATCCAAAAAGAATTCAATTCAACACAATCGGGAAATAAAAAAGTATCGCTTGCGGATTTAATTGTACTCGGTGGTAACACGGCGATTGAAAAAGCCGCTAAAGATGCGGGACATGATGTATCCGTTCCATTCACTCCCGGACGTACCGATGCAACTGCAGAACAAACCGATGTTGAATCATTTGATTATTTGGAACCAAAAGCAGAAGGGTTCCGCAACTATACAAAGAAAGGTTATGCGGTTTGTGCGGAGGAATTGCTGGTTGATCGTTCACAACTCTTAAAACTTACAGCACCGGAAATGACCGTTTTAGTTGGTGGCTTAAGAGTTCTCAACACAAATTGGGACGGATCCAAACATGGCGTTTTTACTGATAAACCGGAACAGCTTTCAAATGATTTCTTTTTGAATTTGCTTGATATGCGAACGGAATGGAAAGCTACTTCCGAAGAAGAATCAACTTTTGAAGGTAGTGATCGCAAAACCGGAGATGTAAAATGGATAGGCTCTCGTGTTGATTTACTTTTCGGTTCGAACTCAGAATTGAGAGCGATTGCTGAAGTTTACGGAAGTTCCGACTCCGAAGGGAAGTTCGTGAAAGATTTTATTACCGCTTGGAATAAGGTGATGAATCTTGATCGATTTGATTTAGCTTAACATTTAACCCGTCCGGTTGAGATTAAACTGTGAATCTCAATTGGGCGGGTTTATATTTTATTCCGCTTTGATTCAATTATCAGTTTTTTATAGTGTAAATCTTGATTTATCCCAAACGAAAATTAATAAATCAATATCAGAATCATTCCCAGCTATCCTTGAGCTAGGATCCACACAATCCAACAGCCAAGATTAAATTGGATTTTTAGTTTTATCTAAAATGATATAAGTATTTATGATTTATTTGTTGGAATAATAGGTGCAACCAATTTCATTATGTGATAATAAATTTATTAGGAAATCAGTTTTTAATTTTTTGCGAGTCACTCATTTATTTAAATACTACATCAATTCCTTTGTGAATTGAAATACCTACAACTGATAAGTGAGTTTCATCTTCAAAAATATTAAACGACAATTCAAGATCCGGATAGTTTCTATCTTTAAGTCTCTCCGACATTTTTCTTACATTATCAATCATTCCCTGTGGGCCACTTTCAAATTCTTTTGAACCCACAGAGAGAAATACTTTCTTAGCCAAGTTTGTATGCGTACCGGCGTAAATTTCTTCCAGTTTAAACATTACATTATTATCCCACCACAATGAAGGACTTGCAATTACATATCTGTTAAAAGAATCGCTGTGCTTAAACAAAACGAACAAGCCAAACAATCCACCAAAAGAATGACCTACCAATGTCTGGTTGTATTTATTCACATTGTAGGTCTTATTGATTAGAGGTTTCACTTGATTGTTGATGAAATTAATAAAGTCTTCCGCGCGACCAACTGTATCAGTATTTGACTCTTCCACCCAATCGTTGTCTGAAGTAGGAGTGAGATCACGGGTATATGAAGCAAATGATTCCACAGGATTACCGTCTTTGTCCGCAAAATCGATCCCGACAATTATCTCTCTCGATAATTCAGAAACGTGTCTCATCATCGCGGCCATCACGGCATTCGGCCTGCTGTTCAGAACATAAATAACAGGATACTTGGGAAACTGGTATTCAGATTCTTTAGTTTGATATCCTTTTGGCAAAAAAACATCAACTAAATAATGCTGATTGAGCTCCGCAGAATACAGCAGATGAGTAACAGTTTTCCGTAATGAAACCTGGTTCTGACATTTTACATCCCCGGAGCCGAACCAGGAGGCTACAGCAATTATCAATAGCAATGTTTTAAGAAATATTCTAACTTTCAAAATGAACTCTCAAATATTAAAAATTACTTATTTAGCTGACTTTGAATTTCCGCAGGCAATTCAAATGCGTTCTCAGAAAGTGCGCTGTACGAAACGGAATCTAATTCAATAATGGATTCTACACCGTTTTGTGAACTTGAAATTTTGTGTGCTGTTTTAACACCATCTGCTTCAACATAGTTATCCATACGAATTTGGGTAGGAGCTTTGCCCAGTGGTCCTAATTCCATCTTGTCAATACCCCTAAGCAATCCTGTTTCTTTTGAAAAGTATAAGAAGCTTTCCTCCCCGTTGGCATCAACCAGTAATACTTTGTACTGTTCGCCATCCTCAACTGTGACGATTTGGACAGTTTCAAGTTTAGCAGCATTTTTGCCTAAGTGTAAATCATTCCCGTAAAAATCTGCACGTGCGATCATTTGTTTTAACGCCTCTCCTTCCAAAATCATGTTGCCTGCCATTGGATCCATGCTCCAACCAACCGCACCATCGTATCCTGAAATGCTTTGCCCGAATTGACCCAATTCGATAGTAGTTTTTATTTTATTAGGTGTCGCGGCTACTACGTTTAGATTTCCTTCAATTCCCATCGCTTTTATGAGCAATTTACCGCTAATGGTTTTTGTGCTGTGCGCTCGGATAGATTGCTCTCCTCCAATGGCATCGATATATTTTTCAATCAAAACTCTTGGTTGTGGTAAAACCTCGGCAACGGAGTCTTCTGAAGATTGACCAAATGAACTGACTGCAAATCCAAATGTTGCAGTAAATAACAGAGCTATTCTAAGATATTTATTTATTGTACACATGATATTAATCCTTATTATATGAGTGGAAAAAATTAAATGACATCTTTCTTTTTAAATTGAATAATTATTGTGGACACAGGAATAATAATGGTGACTAGTAACTGAATGAGTATAATGCCTAAAACAGTACTATTCCAGACAGCATGGTCACCCCAAACATAAGAGCCGATAGAATCTAAATAAACAATTTTCCACAGATAAGCGACAGTGGCAAAATTTAGGGTTACGACTGTAACTATAGTATAACCGATTGATTGTGTTAAAATGCTGATTGAAAGCATTAAAGAATAGACGGGTAAAATTGAAAACAAAACCATCAACACCATTGGTAGACTGCCCGCAGGAAATATACCTCGCGATAATGTTACATAGATACAAGCAGCAGAAAGCAACGCCCACATAAAATAAAATACAAGTAAGTTGACTGAAAGCTTTGCCAAGGTATATTGTTTAAAGTTTATAGGCAAACTCATAACAAAAATGTGTGTTCCTTTGAGATTATCGTACAGCACGGTGTGCGCAAGCATGTGAATTCCCACCCCTATTATTGCGCTGGCTAACAAAGAAAAACCAATGTTCGCCGCGACAAGGCCGGGTATAAAATATGCGACTACGATTCCGGTGACGGCAGTGAGCGCCCATAACAGAATTGGAGTCCGGTTAATTTTTAAATCATTACTGATTAGTTTGTATACTACTTTGTTAGTCAAGCAGAACCCTCCCTTGCGTATTTCACATTACTAAGGAAAATTTCCTCCAGGGTTAATCTTTCAATAGTATCCACCGATAATCCTGCGCTCGTAAATTGTTCTGGTATTGTGTCGTTGTAATTGTTTAAGGTAACGGTGCACAATTTACCGCTTGTTTGAATTTCTCTGATATTCGCTAAACCGGGTACGGGATTATTTTCCATATTAATAAGACGCAATCTTCTCCAGCCGTCCAAAAACTCCTCCTTATTTCGCGACTCGATAATTCGACCGTTGTAAATGAAGGTGATAAAATCAGAGATTTGTTCAATATCTAATGTGTTGTGGGATGAAAAAAGAATCGACCGTGTTTCATCTTCCAAAGCATTCATCATTTCGTTCAGAACATCTTTTCTGGCTGCCGGATCTAATCCGGTTGTTGGTTCGTCGAACACTAATAAATGGGGACGCCGCGCCAAAGCCAATAGCAAAGTGGCTTTAACTCTCTGTCCATGTGATAAACCTTTAACTTTTTGTTCCTTTTTAAGATCAAAGCGGCGCAATAGTGTGGCGGCATATTCATCATCCCATGAATTAAAAATTGACTTAATAAATTCCATGTGGAAAGAAATAGTTTCACTTTCATATAGACGCATATCTTCGGAGATATAGCCTATGTCGCGTTTTGCCTCTACCTGGTCACCGGGCATTGAATATCCCAAAACTTCGACTGAGCCACTGTCCGCACAAACCAGTCCCATAATAATTCTTAATATGGTTGATTTCCCCGCGCCGTTCGGCCCCACTAAACCCATCACAGTTCCTTGTTCAAATGACAAATCAATATTTTCCATCTGAAAATGCGGGTAATGTTTTGTAATTGCTTTACAGTTTACTGCCAACGTTGTATTCATATTTCTGTGTAGTTCATAATTAAATTTTAGTTTATGATAAATTGTCGCTAAACTTTATTTGAAATATTTTTTTTTAGTCTAAAGCCGATTGATTTTCAAACTCAGTTTCTATCATTTATATTTTTTTATCATTTCCACTAAATCATCCTCCGATATATTCAGAGATTTTGCCAACTTAATAACTTTTTCAACTTGCTGCCTTAACTCTAAACGTTGAAGTTCATTTAAATCTTGAGAATCATTCACCCAGCTGCCTTTGCCTTGTTGCGTAAAGATTACACCTTCTCGCTCTAATTCCATATAAGCACGTTTGACGGTAATAATGCTCACCTTTGTTTCCGTTGCAAGCTCACGAATGGAGGGTAGCGGAGTGTTTGGCCGCCAATCTCCTACCGCTATGCGTTGCTTAACTTGCTCCATGATCTGCTGATACATGGGTCGTTTGTCTGTTTGAGAAAGTAAAAAGTTATGTTCCATATTTCGTATATATAATATACACAGTATACACAGCGATGTCAAGAAAAAATATTTAATTATTGGGGTGGGTTAAATCTGAACTTGTATCGGTCAAAAAAGTTGATCGAAGTGGGGGTGATAGATTTAATTAGTAATAATCGTATATATTAATATTATTGCGTAATTATTTGCATTTAATTTTGTTTGGTCACTCCAAATAAAATTGTTAAAAGTGCCCCAAAATCAAAGTACCAGGAAACAAATGTATGCTTTATAATACAATGATACAGAATTAGAAGATATTAATTATTATATAATTAAATTTTTAATTCAAGAAACTCATAGATAAAAAGACTATCTTCCGTATAGGTTTCTGCCATTTTTGATTTGAATCAACCATTACTCAATTTTGCTACCAACCAGCAATAATCTTTCACTCCGGCAAATGTTTTTTCATTGAATTACAAATTGTTGAGCCACCATAAATTTTTAGAATAATAAAACTAACAGAGAAGAGCGTATGAAAAAATTAACCTTAGGAGTTATTGGAACTTCAAGAAAAGAAGACGAAAAACGTGTGCCAATTCATCCGGATCACCTTTCACGTCTCCCGGAAGACATCAGAAAACAATTAATTTTTGAAAAAGGATACGGTAAGCCGTTCGGTATTGATGACGAATTTTTTGTTTCGAAAGCCAAAGGTGTTGCTAGCCGCCATGAATTATTAACGGAAATAGGCTCTGTAATTATTGCTAAACCCGTGTTGGCTGATTTGAAAGAAATTCGTGAACGAGGTTTCATTTGGGGTTATCCACATTGTGCTCAGCAAGCAGAGATTACACAAACCGCGATTGACCGGAAATTAACTCTGATTGCATTTGAAGATATGTTTGTTTGGACTCCGAGTGGACTGGTGGGCAGACATACTTTTTACAAAAATAATGAAATGGCGGGTTATTGCGCTGTTATTCATGCATTACAGTTGAGGGGAATTGATGGTCATTACGGTAACCAGCGGAAAGTAATTATTTTCAGTTTCGGAGCGGTTAGTAGAGGAGCAATTTATGCGCTCAAAGCACATGGTTTCAGAGATATTACAATATGTATTCAAAGACCAGACCATGAAGTTCGCGAAGAAATTTTGGATGTTGACTATGTTAGGATTCGTGAAGGAAAAGATGGGGAAGCGAGAATGGTTACAATTGAACATGATGGCACAGTTCGCCCTTTGTCTGAATTGATTAGTGAATCTGAAATAATAATTAACGGTACTTATCAGGATACAGACAATCCAATTAATTTTGTGACTGAGGATGAAAAAGATACTTTAAAACCTGGAAGCTTAATAATTGATGTTAGCTGCGACGAAGGAATGGGATTCTATTTTGCCAAGCCAACAACTTTTAAAAATCCAATATTGACTTTCAACAATATCGACTATTACGCAGTTGATCATACACCAAGTTATTTATGGGAAAGCGCTTCTAGATCAATATCTGCGGCATTAATTGTTTATCTACCAACAATTCTTGAAGGTCATAAAAGTTGGATGAATAATCCTACTATTCAAAAGGCTATTAATATCGATGAAGGCGTGATTAAAAAAGAGTCTGTTTTAAGTTTTCAGAATCGCTTGTCAACATATCCCCATAACTATATTAAGATAAAATAGTTAGAAAGCTATCCTTTTGAATTAGATTAACATTATACTATGATGCGAATATAAACTTGCTTAAAACGGTCTCGAATCTACGTTTTGCGTGATTTAAAGCACTTTACTGTCCGTTGAAGATTATTTAAGGTAACTGCCTTCTTTTAAGCACATTCTGTCATATTTTGTGCAACCAATGTTGTGCAAAGACTTTACTCACTTTATTTCAACAGTACTACCAATACAAAAGTCAAAATGTACGCAAAAATTGGAGCGATTCCCCACACCGTGAAGAATCGTTTTACCGTTTCGTTGCTAAATGTATTTTTAAATCCATTCTTGCTTATGCTCAAAGCGATAAATGCGGCTCCGTTTAATTGCACCAAAGATGTAGGAATACCTTTTGTTATGGAAGCCAATAAAAGTAAACTGGCAGTAATCATCGCGATTATCGTCGCATAAAATGGAGATACTTCTATAATATCTTTTCCTGTCTTTCGAGTTACTTTGTGTCCAAGCAATGAACTCCCTATGGCAAAACAAGGAGCTACAATCAAAACCGATAAAATGATAATTGGCAGAAAGTTCTGAATTCCATCTTTTCCGATTTCATTTGCGGTTAGAGAAGCGATTGGAGCGGCTGCATTGGCTACATTATTTGCGCCGATTGAGAAGGCTACATAGAGCGAGGACAAAATTAAAACAGCTTTTAAAACTTTGTGCTGCTTCAAATGTGGATAATCAGCCATGAAAATTTTGTTTTTGACAACCGGGAAAACCCATTTTGCAAGGATTAACATAATGAAAAAAGAGATGATTGGAAGGATAATCCAAGTTGGGATAATTTCGTAGAACAATTTATGTGTGTTCAATCCGCCCAAAGCAGTTGATGCTCCTGCTATTGAAAGAACAGTAGCTTGGCTCGTTGATTGTGGAACTCCAATCAAATTAGCAATTAGTAGCGATAAACCGATCGACCCCAGAATTATTGAAGTAATCAGAGGTGTAAAAAAGGAATGGTCTAAGAGTCCTTTACCAAGGGTTAAAGAAACTTCTTTCCCGGCAATCAAAGCACCGGCAAGAACCATTATTCCAAATAGTCCCGGAATCAGAGTTCGTTTTAGCACATCAGCTCCGTATGCTGCTGAAAATGATGGAGCTGTGCCGCTACCACCCATATTGACGGCTAAAAACATTGCCAATAAAAAAGGGATGGTTAAAGATGTAAATAGTTCTGACATAATTAATATCCTTTCAATTTTTTAGTTTTAATAAAATGATTGATGGTAGACCTTCTTATACGGTGATTGTAAAGATTTACTATTGATTTTATTTACCAATTCAAGTAGAAATGGATCTCGTCGAACGCTTTTATCGTCGAATAAAGAATTGGTAAGTATCTTATTCCGAGTCTGTGTCATATGCGGTTTTTCCAGCACTCAAAAGCGCCAATAATTTTTAGTGTTAGATAATAGTGTGTCCTGGGCGGTTGTGTCTCCGGGCATTGTTTAGCATTTACAATTGCTGAGAATTGTCCGATTAGCAATGCCGCAACTACAATGAGGTTAATTTTCCACATACTATTTCATAAATTTAATTACACCAAAATACTAAAAGCTATTATTCCTACCAAATTAGTAGGATATAAAAATAAAAAACCCTACTTTTTTAATTTTTTCTCTCTTTCAATAATATTTGCAAGGGTAGCAGCTTTTAATCGTTTTACGGTTTCATTACGAATTTCCATTGCAATTTGCCGAATACCACAAGTCTCTTCGTCAATACATTCTTCACAACGTTCATAAAACTCGTAAGTTACGCAGGGTAATAGCGCAATTGCTCCGTCAAACAGTCGCATAATCTTTGCCATATGAATTTCTTCCCGAGTTCCATTTAGAGAATAACCACCATATCTGCCTTTTTTGCTGTTCAATATGCGAGCGTTTTTAAGTTCAGTCAATATAGATTCAAGGAATTTCAGCGGAATATTCTGTTCTTCAGAAATTTTACTTACGGAAATAGGTTGTTCGTCCTTGTTTTTCGCAATGAAAACAAGTGCGTTAATCGCGTATTTTGTCTTTTTTGATAACACTATTGCATCGTTTTTTTAGATTGCACAGAGTACACGCATGGCAAGGTTTGGTTGACTATCCTCCAATTACAGAATGCCAATCCGAATTCGACACCAAAATGAAATAAGGTTTTGTTTGTAAAAACACTCTTCCTCTTTACCGCATCAATCCTGGCAGGTATATTCAGTTTCAAGTTTATCTCAACCTTGTTTTTTAATTCTGATATGATTTCCCCAAAACCAGAAAATTCCAATACCTATTAAAAGCAAGGGTATTGCTCCCGGTTCATCTTCAACCGTAATCATATAAATCATTAAACCAACTCCTAAAAGTACAGTTAGAATCGAAAGTATCTTGCTCCATTTCAGCTTTTTAGTTGTTGCGCTATCCATAATGTTTTAAGTTGCTATTCACTACATTTATTAAATTTTGTTATCAACATTCAAATTTAAAAGCAGTAGCGGGTGTAAACGCACTTACTTTTCGTAAAGCAAGATAATTAATTAAAAACAAAAACGGTTCCGGAAAACTCCAAAACCGTTTTTGCTTTTATACCTTGTTTGCTGTAGTTTTTTTGCAGTCCGTTAAAGTTTATTTCTTTTTTAAGTTTTTGAAAAGTCTGATAAAAATGTAGATATGACTTAAAAAAGCGGCTAAACCATAGGTTACAAACATCAACCAAATGATGCCGAGGTTATGGTTGTACAGTTCTAATCCGAAAAATTGAGGAAAAGCAGTAATTAAATCTCCAAATCCTACGATATTGAAAATCCAAACCAAAGGAATGGCAAAACTCCATTTGTTTTTTAAAGCAATGGCTGTAATAATCGCTAATACAGCTGTAGTAAAATCGAGTAATCCGACTGTGGTCAAAAATTCAGTTGGAAAGCCGTCATAAAACTGCTCCTTTGCCATAAACGAAAGACCCAAATACCGAAACGTATTTAGGAATACAAAAGGTAAAAGTGCATCCTGAATAGGTAAATTAGCAAGGCGTGGTTTTATCCACCATTTGAATGCTAGAATAATTGCGATCGTACCCGTTATAGCTTGTAAATTTATAATTGTGAAATTGTCCATATTATTGATCTCTTTATTTGTTGTTTGGAATTGGTTTTTTATTCAATTGTTTGAATATGAATCTGGGAGCGAGCCTGCTCATTAATTTGAGTTTTTTTGAAATGCCTGGGGTGATTTCTTCTTTACCTTTGATATAATCCTTCCAAAACAAATCGGCTAATTTTGCTGGAAGTATGGGCTTTAAATCGGCTTCGTTTACTTCAATACCATTAAAAATGTCGGTTCTTACCACAGGCGGCAATAGTTCTACTACTTTAATACCGTGCGGTTTGAGCTGTGGACGAATGCCCAATGTCCAAAAATGCAAAGCCGATTTTGTACCCGAATACACAGGAGCTTGTGCAAATGGAACATACGCCAAACCCGAAGATACATTCACTAACACGGCATTTTTACTTTTTTTAAGTAGTGGAAGGAAATAATGCAACACTCTAATGGGCGAGTTGTAGTTGATTTCTATTTCCTGCATTTGCTTTTGCAAGTCGTTTTCTTGATTTCCTGCATCTACCAGATTCATAATTCCGGCATTGTTGATGAGTACATCTAATCCGCCAAATTTTTGTAAAATATTATCTACCAACATTCTAACTTCTGGGTCATCTGTTACATCACTTTGATAGATATGTATTTTGGGGTTTTCATTTTTAACTTTTTCAAGTTTCGAGAGATTTCTACCTGTTATAATTACGGTATTATTATTCTCCAAAAATTTTTGAGCAAGTGCAAGCCCAATGCCTGAGCCACCGCCTGTAATAAGTACTATTTGATTTGATTGTATCATTATAAATAAATTTTAAAGTGAATTAGAATTGAGTAATTTGCTATGAAACCAGAGCATCAAAGCTGTTGGAATCAGTTCTATCAAAATGCCAAAAATGAGAAAAGGTGTAGCTGGATAATTGACCAATGCAACTGCTCTGACGATACCACCTATAAATACAGCCACCATCAAAAATCGAAACAAAGCTGTTTCTGACGGATTCCAAGCCACATAGAAAAACGCCAAAGAGGTAGCCATCCAAATAGCCGCCACAAAGCGATGATTATTGTCGGTCATTATGTCTGTTATTTTAGGATTGAATTTAGCCGTTGTTCCCATAAAGCCTGTGGCTGCAGCAATCAGTCCATAAAGCACCAAGAAAATTCGAATGAATAGTAGCATAATTATAAATTTTTAGAGACTGGTTTTAGAAAATTATATGCCGCAATTAGCATTGGAATTGCAAAAGGAACATGCATTAATACATCCTTGGCACTTGCATTAGGAACAAAGGAGCCCCAAACAAGCATATCAACAAGAATAATTAGTACAAAAGTTACCAAATGAAAGTATCCTGCAAGACGATACTGACGAAATTTGATTGCTAACAGAATAAAAACAGGTGGGAGAATATCTCCTACCGCTTTAAAAATTGCGATTATCTTAGAAAAGGTGATGGCTGTTGGAGAATCGGGAGCAATTGAAAAAGAACCTTCGGTAGCACTTGGGTAAACTACCCAAAATATTCCTATACCGATGAGCATAATTGCTGATATTACACTTGACCAAATTCCAATTCGTATATTTTTCGATTGTTTTTTATCCATTACTACAGACTGTTTCATTTTATTTTGCTATTTTTGCTATTAAATCAGTAGCAAAAATAATAATTTTTATATTACTACCAAAACAATAGTAAAAAAATGAAAAATAATTTTAGGTCTGCTTGTCCAGTTGCTTCTACTTTAGATATAGTAGGGGACAAATGGTCGCTTCTAATAATTAGAGATATGTTAGTTCAAGGCAAGAAAACATTTAAGGAATTTTCTGTTTCTCCAGAGGGAATTGCTCCGGGCATTTTGTCTTCAAGATTAAAGTGGTTAGAGGAAAACGAATTGGTGACCAAGCGAAAATTACCCGATAACCGAAAGGAAAACGTTTACTTACTAACTGAAAAAGGAATAGAGTTAGCTCCTGTAATTACAGAAATCATTTTATGGAGCGATAAAAATTTGAGGAAACAAAATGTGAATATGTATTCAATTGCCGAAGCAGGTTTTAATCAGGACAAGGCAAAAGTAACAGAGGGAGTTCAAAATAATTACCGTGAAATGGTGCAATTGCTTATAGGTTGAATGTGCTTATAAATATGTCAAGAAGATATTGAAATTGAAAAGGGGGCCGAAGCTCCCATAAATTTACTTCACCAGCATCATTTTCTCACTTGATAAAAATACTCTGCATTTATCGAATAAAAATAAATTCCGCTCGATAGGGAAGCAGCATCAAAATTTACCTCATCATTTCCGGCTTCTTTAACTCCATTTACTAATACCGCCCCTTCATTCCCAAGCACATCATAAACCTTCAAACTAACATACTCAATACTACCTCTAAAAAAGTATTATTTAAATATCCTCTTTTCTAAAAAACATTTCTTTTATTTACTCCTAACTAATTGGGAGTATTTGCTATGGAAATTTTTAGAAATCACTCTGCAGCATCAGAAGAAGAGAATTTTTGTTACCAAAATAAATGCTGTTCTTTGATTCTAAATTTCCTACTACAACATCTAGAAATCCATCATTGTCAATATCCGCAATTTCAAGATTTCGTGAGGGCGATATTGAGCCAAACGAAATTTCTTTATCAAAATTTTGATCTGGTGAGCCAAAATATATTTTATTCTCAATATTGCTGCTGAAGAATGATTTGGATTAAGTTGTAAATTTTAGAAGTGGAATCGTTCGTGATAGTTCAAACAAATTGCACAGACTCAATATTTTTAGAATACGATTCGCTTGCCGACGAAAATATTTTTCATACCTAATATTATTGAACTGTATCTCTTTTTGTGAAGAAAAAATGTTTTAAATAATAAACAATCAGTATAATAAGGCAAAGAATTGGGAATGCATTCGGATATTGGCTGTAGAATGAAACAGCATTTGACAGAATAACTTTATCAGTAACAGCGCCGCGATTGAATAAAGCCAATCGCCTATAGATGCGTCCGAAAGGATCGGTATAAATACTAAAGCCTGTCGTTGCGGCTTTTACAATCGACCTGCGTGATTCAATACTGCGTAATTGAGTAAAGCTTTCCATACCGTGTGTTGCAGCGGTAAAAATATTTCCTAATCTGCTTTCGTTTGTTAAAGCTGCAATAAAATCATTTTCGTCCGATAAATGAGTAGTAGAACTTCCGAACAATACGTCCCAGCAGATAATTGGACTTACATTAATAACATCTTGATCTTTATCCGCAAAATGCAAATAAGCCGAGCCTGTTCCAGGACTAAAATTGGAATTACCGCCAAAGATTATCGAAAAATTTGAAAGAAACGGAAATGTCTCCGACAATGGAACATGTTCAGTGAACTGCATCAGATTTCTTTTTCGATATAATTTGAGTGAACTTATATCTCTTCCTTGTACCAAAGAAGCATAGGCTAATTGCTGTGTTATTAAAACGGCAGAGTTATAAATTTCATAATCACGATTTAAGTAACGCTGCAAAGCGGGTATAGAAGATGAATTTTTAAAGTACTTTTTATCGAATGTTCCGCTCAACATCGGTTTCTGCCAAATTAAAACTTTTGAGAAAAAATATTCATAATTATCCCTGTGTTCTTTAAATGCGTAGGGTATTCCGCCCTCCGGCCAAACAATTAAATCTGTTGAGTCTTTTTGTACAATCGAATCGGTAAGTGTGATCTGGCTTTTAACAAACTCTGTAAAAACGGAGTCGGCAGTATCTTCTTCTAACGCAAAGTTTGATTGAATAACACTGACGCGAATGGTCTTCTTAAACTGATCGGGAATTGTATTTTTCACATAAGAATAATAAATCAAAGGTAGTAGAAAACATGCCAATACAACTAAAGATAATCTTCTGATTAAGACGATTTTTTCTTTCTTCTTTTTCTCGGGGTTATCCAAGCTTCTTAATTTGAACCATTTGTCGAGCGTTAAATACAGAGCTACATTTAAAATTAACACCCACATTGATATTCCTGTATATCCGGTTATATCAACATATTGAACTAGCGAAGGAAAAACCGCCAGTCTGCTGGCTAACGATAAGAGAGGCAATTCAAAAGTTTTTTCTAAAACAAACCACTCAAAGACGGGCCAAACTAACGGCAAAAGTAGAAGTGCCTTCTGGTAGCCAATATATTTTCTGAGGAAATAAATCAAATAGAACGGCACCGAAAACAAAACCGCACTGAGTGCTATAAATAGCATTCCTCCAAAGAATGACTGAGTGGTGAACGAGGCAAGAAGTAAAAGCAGAAAAAGGATGGAAACCATATAGATTTTAATACTGTAAATCAAGAATCCCGTTTCTCCCGATATCGCGAAAAACAATGGAACCAAGCAAATCAAAACCAACGGAGAGAGTGGGACTTCCCCAAACTGATTGACGGAAAGCCCCAGCAATAAACCACTTGCAATGCTTAACAATAAATTATTTTTTGAATTATTCACTGCATCAAAGTCTATTTTAGCAACAGCATCTTTTTAGACTCAACCGCATTACCCGATTTCATCACATAAACGTAAACTCCCGTAGCCTCATTCTCTGCGTTCCATCTTGCCTGATGAGAACCTGCCGAGTAAGTTGAATTGATAAGAGTTTTGATTTTCTGTCCGACCGAGTTGTAAATATCAATACTCACGTTCCCGGATTCCGGGATAGAGAATTTAATAGTTGTATTAGGATTAAAAGGATTCGGATAATTCTGCAGGAGTTCATACTTTTCGGCAATTGAAATCGAGCCATCCTCAATGCCGGTTGTGTTATTCAAATCCAGCTTTGCTACAAATCCATAGCGGGCTTGATTTATTGAAGTCAACGAAACATTGTCAAAATTTATTGAGCCATCGAAATCACCTGTTAAATACAATTCTCCTTCATTGTTTGGAGAATACACTATATCTGTTGGTATGCTTCGGAAAGGGATTTTATTTTCATCATAAATAAGATCCTTACTTTCAGCGCCGGTTCCGGAAATTTGTTTTGCCCACAAAAAAGATCCATCGTTACCGTATTTCGCGACGAACTGATCACTTGTCGAAGTAGTTGTAAGTAAGAAGGGGCGGTCGGTATCGTCGGCAAAAATTACGCTGTCTACAAAAGTACCGAAAATATAAACATCATCGTTTTTATCTGTTACTATGTTGCAAGCCTCAACCTCGTTATAACCGAATTTCTTTGCCCATATTGCGTCTCCGTTCAGGTCATATTTGGCAACATAACTATCGTACTCGGAACCGTTCCCATGAATCTCAATATCAGATCCCGCAAATGTGGCAGAATTAATAAAAGTGCCTGTGACAAAAAAATCTCCGTTTTCCGCGGTCGCAATACTGTTCCCTAGAATTTTTTCTCCGGCTCCGATAAAGCTTGTAAAATACCATTTCCCGTTTACATCATAACTTATTACAAAGGTATCATCCTCGCCGGTATCATTATTCCAGGTTGCAGTTGTATCCGGAAGCTCCATTTCACCCTTACCAATTACTCCAAGAACATTAAGATACCCAAGTGTATCGGCAGAAACTGAAATAGCATAATCATCATCCGGCGTACCCATTGTAGAAACCCAGAATATATCCGAATCGTTTTTATCCAAGGACGCAAGGAAGAAATCACTTTTACCAACTATGCCGACTTGTGTACCTAAAAAGTCCGAACCGGAATAACTTCCAGCAATATATGGATAATCATCGGGGTCAAGGACGATAGCGTTAACAGTATTTCTTCCCATTGCTAAATTATCCGATTCACCGGTACTTTGACTATTACCTCCCTTAGCCCAAAGTAAATTTCCATCAGAATCATATTTTGCTACAAACATTTCGAAATTCAGATTATTATCATTTCGCCCATCGGTTAATTCTTTTACGACATTCCCATTTGCATCCTCAAACGAGAGTGATTTCACAAACGAACCTCCGACATAAATATTTCCTTCTCCGTCAACTGCTAGAACTGTTCCGCCGTCGAGTGAAAAATCATCGACTGTGGTATCCGATCCTTTTGCCATTCTTATCCAAATCAAATTATGATCCGCATCGTATTTGGCGGTATAGACATCGTAACCTTTCGAACTTGTGAGAGTTGTGTTTCCAATTTCGATTGTTCCGGTAAACCCGCCGGTTACATACATATTTCCTTCGTTGTCCAAAGCCATATTTCCAATTTGGGTTGTTTTTGTACCGCCAATTTTAAACGCGTTTTGAAATGAGGCTCCGGATACATCCTCCGTTTGTATTTGTAGATTCAGCAAACGCGGATCATCCATCCCGGGAGGTATCATAAATGCGGTTTTAACAAAATTCTTTTTTTCACCACCTGGAGGTCCGCCCCCCCCTGTATTCGCCGATGAGTATGAAATAGTCGAGCAGAACAATAAAATTAGGATAGTTATATATATTTTTTTCACTTTAGAGATCGCTGACATATTGAAGTCCTCCTTAATGAGATAATTGTTTTTAATTCTGTAAATACAATTAATTGGTTGGGGAATTTTTATAGATTAATCCAATTTTTAAATTTGGAGATGAATTTAAGTTTGAATTGAAATTACATTTCCGGATGTGCAAAAACATGCCAAAATTTTCCAAAAATGTGCCAAAACATAAAATCAGTGCAATTTTGTCTATTTTTGGTATTAGATTGATTTAGAACACAGCTTAATTTAACACGCCTTCTTTTCCCGGATGAATTCCAAATCTTTTTTCATACAGTTTTGTGAAATTTGCCACGGATTTGTATCCAACTAAATTTGCCAGCTCATTAAGTTTCAATTTTGAATTCCGTGTTATTAAATCGCGTGCCTTGGTCAGCCTTATTTCGCGAATAAATTCAGCCGGAGTCATACCTGTTTCTGTAGCTAAGAGTCTGTAAAATGATCTGCGGCTTATTTCAAAATAGTCCGCAAGACTTTCGACAGATACATTATAATTCCCCAAGTTTTTGATTACAAATTGTGCCGCCTTGTCGGCGACATTTTCAATTATTATGGAAGTATCTTCTTTGATTACCAATTCCATTGTTTTTCTTTTCTCATAATAATAAAGCAAATTCCTTATCTTCAACAAAAGGCTTTCCGCGTTAAATGGTTTGGTTATATAATCTACTACTCCTATTCGCAGCAAATGCAGTTTGTTGTCTTCAAGCGCTGTTGCCGTAAGTACAATTACAGGCAGCTTCAGAAATTCTTCGTTTTCAGCTAGATATTTGACAAATGCAGCCCCATCCATTTGAGGCATCATTAGGTCAGTTATAATAATGTCGGGTTTAAACTCCTTTAATTTTTCAATTGCTTCAAAACCATTGAATGTATGTTGAATTCGACCAATAGAAGATAAAATACTACTTATATACCTCGCCATGTCTTTGTTGTCTTCAACCAAAAGAATTGAATAACTTTTCCCGGATGAATCCGTTTGAATCGGTTCATCGATCGATTTATTATTGACACTTAGATTAGTGACAACTGCTCGCGTGAGTTCAACCTCTTCGAATCTTGAGTTTGTAGGAAAGAGCGGTAAATTGAAAATAAAACATGCTCCGGTTTTCCGGGCTTTTTCAACAATAACATCTCCTCCAAGAAGCCTTGCATATGTACGGCTCACTTCAAGACCTATGCCCATACCTTCCTCATAATCATGTCCGTTATGAAGTCGGTGAAACCGTGTAAATATAGAATCTTCTTCTCCATTGGGAATTCCGTTTCCCGTGTCTTCAACTTTAAATGAAAAAATATTCGATTCCTGACTGAGATAAGTCGCAATATTAATCTCTCCGCCGTTAGGTGTATACTTTATCGCATTAGATATTAAATTATTGAATATTGTTTCAATCTTTAATCTATCGACAAATAATATAAGATTATGCACCAAGGAGTTAAATTGATATTTTTGATATTTCGATTTCGCAAGTTCTTTTAATGAACTTACAGAATGTAGCACAAGCTCCTCGGCATTGTACCAGTCGGGATTAGTTGTCAGTTTGTGCTCATCAGCCTTTGTTAAATCGATGATTTGATTTATCAGCCCTTCAAGCCGTGTTATGTTTCTATCTACAACAGAAATCTTTTCGAGTTCATCCTTACATTTGTCACTTCCCATTGGATCAGAAAGCTGTTTAATAAGCCCTTTGCTGATGGTTAGAGGGGTCCTAAATTCATGAGCGATATTTGTAAAAAACAGAGTCTTAAATTTATTTGCCTCTGCTAATTCGGACGTCCGCTCATCAACTTTTTTCTCCAAATCCTTAAACAAGTTCGCGTAACTGGCTGCAACAGTAAAAGTCAGGGAAGTTGGAATACCGGTATAAGCACATAATATTGCAAAATAAAATAATCCAAGATTTTGCTGTTCAAAAATTAGGTAGACTCCAACATACAGTAAGGCGCCGATCATAGCAACGGCAAGTCCAATTGCCAATATTCTCATTTCGTTTTTAGGGGAAGTATTGCGTGCTTCATAAATAGAATATGCACCATAAATTAATATTGCTGCGGCTGAGATGGGATGAATAATATTCAACAAATCACGATTATAAAAAATCGCATAGATTCCCGAAGAAACAAGAATAGTCAGACTAGATAAGAAAAGTAAAAATGGAATTTTAAGGTTCAAAAATTCTCGGATAGCAAGTAAAAAGAAAAATGCCGCTATCGTATATGCAACAGCAGTACTTACTTCATGTACCGGATAAAAAGAATAAGACCAATTAATTATTGTATCACTCATAGTCGCTGACGCATGTACAAGCATAAACAAAGTAGTAAGTACAACATAGACATGAAACTTTGCCCTTGTTTTAAATGCTAAAAATAAATGAGTAATTAACAAAAGAGTCAACAGCAATAAAGTCCCACCGTAAATAAAACCTCTTATTCTTCTTACGCTTGCTTCAACATATGGTCTGAGATAAATATTAAGGTTGCTTCGTACGTTCGATGAAAAAATATCTAATTCCTTTGGGAGTGTGTGATTGGAGAATTCAACTAAGAGATAATTTGTTCCTTCCCGAATTCTGGCAATGGCTCTGTGCGGATTGGTCATTCTTCCTAATACTTCATTTTCCGGCAATTCCGATGGCGTTCCGTCAGATAAGATTTCTTTACCATTAAGCCAAATATTAACCGCGCCGACGCTTCGGCTAAGAACCATCCAGTCTGCCTCAGCCAAACTGGAATCTGAATTAAAGACTAATTCGAACCAGGCATAATGCCTCCATTCAGTAACTTTTTTTATATCGATGGTACTTAATGAAGTTATTGGAATCCCATGAAGTAAATTAACAGTGTCTTTTATGATTTCCGGTTTATAACCGGAAATTTTCCAACCACTAACTTTTTGGAAATTAATTCTTCCATAAATATTCATATCTGAAACGGAGAGCCGGGGAATTTCGCTTTCTTGTGAATGAATGGAAATCCCCACAAAACAAAATAAAAATATTAGAAAAAGTCTTTGGTTTATACTTACTTTTGTTTTCAAATAAACGTTTTGAAATTCATTCATTTATCATACTCAAAAGTTTAATAATAATTGTTATTTAACCAATTGGTTTATATCAAGCAATAAATTTGGGTTAATATAAAATTAGTGCATTTGCCAGGAATTCATCTAAAAATAACTTTTGGCGGTTTGTTGTAATACTTTCTCTCGCACTCAAAAATATATGCATCGTGCGGACGTGGGTCGCAGCCTTCTTCTTCAGCTCATTTAACAAGGATTTCAACCTTATTTAAATTGATTTTATCAAAATGTAATATATCTATAATAGTCATTTATGGGATTACCTAACTTTCAGGGTGTTCTGTAATCAAATTTCACTTTGGATCCAATGTCTTTGCATAATAGTAACTTTTATTTTCGTCTTTTGCCAATGTTTTTAAGTTTTCCAAC
>JAIPBD010000003.1 GCA_021739765.1 Melioribacteraceae bacterium | reverse complement strand
ATACCAGCTATTCAAATAATCGTAACCATGACACAAACAATCGAGAATTAGTGTCACGGTATCAAATTCAAAGATGAATTCTAAGACCGTGACAACCTAGTATTACCCTACTCAGCCCTAAGCATCATTCCCTCTGCTTAACGCTTAACGCCGAACGCTGTAAGCTGAACGCTCTACGCTAATCCACTTTTCCGTGGGTGTCAAGGTCATGCCAGCTATTCAAATAATCGTAACCATGACACAAACAATCGAGAATTAGTGTCACGGTATCAAATTCAAAGATGGATTCTAAGACCGTGACAGCCTAATATTACCCCACTCAGCCCTAAGCACCATTTCCTCTGCTTTACGCTTAACGCTCCACGCTGTCCGCTCATCCACTCAGAGCACCCAAACTGCTGCGGTGTTCCATCGAGAATTAGTGTCACGGTATCAAATTCAAAGATGAATTCTAAGACCGTGACAACCTAGTAATCGAAATAGATATTATTTTAAAGAACTTTGATTATTTATTAGAATTAATAATCATCAATAAGTAAACATTTCTGATACTACCCAAGTCTTATTATTCGGAAACCGGAGAGATTTATTGGAAAACGATTTAGAACTTATTAAACGCGCACGGGAAGGTGACAATTTAGCATTCCGTGAGTTGGTCGAAGCCAACAAACGCAATGTGTTTTATCTCGCTTTCGATTTAACCGGAAGCCGCGAAGATGCTGAGGATATTTCCCAGGAGGTATTTATTAAAGCGTTTCGATCGCTGAATAAATTCCAGGGCGAGTCCAAGTTCAGCACATGGATTTACAGAATAACCGTTAATACTTGTTTCTCTTTAAAAAGTAAAAAATGGTATTCGGCGTTAAAACCGGAGGAAAACATGACTGATATTATCGATAAAGACAATAGAAAATCAAATGAAAATGCTGATTCAAATCCTGAGAGAAAAACAAATTCGGGATTTATTAAAAATCATCTCCAAAAAGCGATGAGGAAATTGTCGGAAAGAGAACATTCGGTGTTTGTGATGAGAAATATGAGAGAGCTTCTATTCGATGAAATCGCAAAGGTGCTTCAATTGCACCCGGGAACCGTCCGCAAATTTAATTTTAGAGCTTTGCAGAAATTGCGAAAAGAATTGTCATTCTACAAAAATGAGTTTGAAGGATAAATGATGTCTGATTGTAAAAACATAACGGAACTATTCGAGAAAGCTCTTTACGAAGAGTTGAATGTGAACGAAAATAAATTGTTCAATTCACATCTGCAATCATGTAATAAATGTAAAACAGAATATCTCGAACTTACACAAACTTTGAAATTGGTCAGGAATTATGAAACCCCCGAACCGGACGCGAATTTTATGGATGATTTTTGGTTGGAACTTCAACCGAAACTAAAAGCGGAAAAAGGATTCTTTCATTCGTTGTTTGAGAAATTTCGAGCGAGACAAAAAGTTGGAATTGGTTATCAACTCGCAGGTGCGTTTTCTATTCTGCTCGTTGGAATTTTATTGGGCAAAATCTTTTTTACTTCACCAAATCAAAACGAATTACCGGGATTTTCAACTCGGGCAAACGATATGAATGTAATCCAAGCAAAAGCGGATAATTACATTCAACGTTCAAAGGTTCTTTTGCTCGGACTAATGAACTTCGATCCCGAATTTGATGACGCCGGACCGGTTAGCTTAATGCACCAGAAAAGAATTTCGTCGGAGCTGATTACGCAAGCAGCGGAATTAAAAAAAGAGATTAATCCGCAAACCCAAAAGCAGCTTAAACGGTTAATCGACGATATCGAAATTATACTTATGCAAATTGCAAATCTCGAAACAGAATATGATCTGTCGGGAATTGATTTGATTCAAAGCGGCGTTGAAAGAAAAGGGATTTTGCTCAAAATTAACATAAGGGCAATGCAAGAAAGTGATTTGTTGCAGAATCCCAAAAACGAGATTCAAAAAGAAGAAAGAAATAAAAAAATCTAATGGAGATTAAAATGAAATTACAAAAAATGTTGAGACTCATTTTATTGTTGAACTGGATAATGTTAAGTGCTTCAACCCAGATTGTCGGCAGTGGTCTTTTGCCCGAGGAGGGCGATAAGGATCCCGACGCAATCGCTTATAAAAAAGCTTACAACTTTGTACTCGACGAAAAATGGGAAGAAGCAATAAAAGAGTTCGATCTGTTTATTGAAAAATTTCCCAAAAGTAATTGGTTAGATGATGCTTTGTTTTGGCAATGTTATTCCCGTGAAAAAGCGGGGCGCGATTCAGAAGAAGTATTTACCTGCTACCAGGAATTTATAAAGACAAATAAAAGCAGCAAATGGGCTGATGACGCAAGATCGAATATGATTGTTGTCGGGCAAAGACTTGTAAAAATGGGCAAAACGGATTACCAACACATAATCGCCAATTTAAAAAAGGAAGAGGAAAATGAGCTTAGTTTAACGGCGCTTTATGCTTTGGAAAGTATCGGTGACGAATCGGCTTTAAAAGCCATTGTTGATCTATTCGAAACCACGCAAAACGAAAATCTTAAGTCTAAAATAGTTTATCTGCTGGGCAATTTTGATTCACCGGCAGCTTTTGATAAAATTGTTGAGATCGCAAAATCGGAAGGCTCGTCCTCATTACAAAAAAGCGCGGTTTTTGCGCTCGGAAATACTGATTCGCCCAAAGCTAATGATGCTCTAAAGGATATTCTCCGCACCTCAAAATCATCTGAAGTTCGAAAAGCGGTTTTATATTCGCTGTCAAATACGGGATCAGATGATGTACTTCCGTTCTTAAAAGAGATCGCAATTACGGATAAAGATAATGAGCTGGCGAAAACATCAATTTACGCGATAGGAAATTTTGATTCGAAGGAATCAGAAGCCGCGATAAAAGAGATTTATAAATCGGTACAAGAGAAAGAGCGTAAAAAAGCCGCGCTTTTTGCTCTGCAAAACTCTGATTCTGAAAGCAATATTCCATTTCTTGTTGAAGTTGCTCTTGATGAATCAGATAGGGAAATGGCGAAAACGGCTATTTACGCTCTTGGGAATATTGATTCGAAGCTTGCGAGTGAATCTATCAAAAAGGTCTTTAATTCATCAAAAAGTTCAGAATTGAGAAAAACAGCTATGTACGCGCTGCAAAATAGCGACTCACCCGAAATTATTCCTTTCCTTGAAAAAGTGGCTATTTCAGAATCTGACGTTGAAGTAGCAAAAGCGGCTGTTTATTCTTTATCAAATTATGATGAAAAAGAAGTGCTGACTGCGATGAATAATATCAGAGAAAAAAGTAAACATACGGACGTAAAACGTGCCGTGATTCATAGTGTTTCAAATTCTTCACAAGAAGGAGCAACCATTAAACTCTTGGAGGATTGGATGCAGAAAGAATCCGACCCGGAATTGAGACGATTGATGGTTTATTCTTTAAGCAATTTGGAAGATGACCGTGTGGTTCCTCTTCTAACTAAAATTATTAAGGAAGAGAAAAATCTTGATGTAAGGAAAGCGGCTGTTTCCGCTCTCGGTAATATTGATTCTCCCGAAGCTAAAAAGGCACTCGTAGAGATTATTAAAAATTAGTATGGTCAATCAAATGAAGCTATTTATTAAAACATTCTTTTGCTTTCTGATTTTTGTTGCGGTTTATAAAGCGCAACCATTGATTAAAACAAATCCGACAACAGAGAATTTGAAGGATGGATTTGACTCGATAATAAATTCGAATGAGCAGGAAAACTATTGGATTGGCTATTTTATCCAATCTGATGATGGCAAGCGGATCTCAATCGGCTCAATTTATAATGATAAGTTCGGCGACATGACTTTTGAGGATGTTGTAAATAACACTTCAAAATTCGTTCAATATTCAAATGGATTGAAACCGAAAAATGGTAAAATTCGGAAATCTTATACGATTATTAACGGCTTATTTATCAGTAGCCGCGAGCTTAATAATCGAACAGCGATTCTATTCCGGTATGATAAAAATGCGAAATCCGCAAAGGATTTCTCCGAGATCGCAGTGTGCAATTTCGATCATTTTATTGATCTTTATTCCTATCCCGTCTTTTGGCTCGATAAAATTGAGAAAGAAAAAAGCGCACGATTTCTGATAGATCTTTATGGATTATCACAAAAATCTGAGATGAGAAACGAACTTATTTCTCCGATTGGAATTCATAATGATAGTCGTGAGGTTTTCGATTTTTTAAAGATTATCGTTGAGAGTGATAACGACATCGAAGAACAGGAGGACGCTGTTTTCTGGATTGGGAATCAGGCCAACAAAGAAGCGCTGAATTATTTAAAAACTTTAGTTGAGTCACACTCCTCGATGGATATTCGCGAGGAAGCAGTTACAAGTCTTTCATTTCAAAATTTACCGGAAGCAACCGAACAATTAATTAACATCGCGCGCAACAATAGAAATGATGAATTACGTGAAGAAGCAATTTTTGGTTTAGGAAATAAAGCTGTAAAACGCGCTGAAGAAGCACTAAAGGATTTTGTTGAAAATGATCCGGATATAGAGATCAAAAAACGAGCGGTTTACGCGCTCGCAAACAACGGGAATGATAACCTGGACTTTCTGATAAATATTGCAAAAAGCAATAATAGTTTAAGTTTGCGAAAATCGGCAATTTACAGCATTTGTAATATCGATAACAGAAAAGTTGTTGATGTTTTGGTAGAGCTTGTAAAACAATAATAGTGGGACTTCCAAAAGATTCTGTTAATTTTGAGTGTCATTTACAAAAAATTGATTAAATGAAATGCTCAAAAAAATAGTCACAAGCGTTCTGCTGCTATTTGTGTTATCGGTTAATTTTGCATCCGAGCCCACCCCACCCCCATATTACAGATATAAGATTCAGGGTAATCTTTTGTGCGATTCGTTTGTTGATTTATCTGAATATTTAGTTGTTCTAAAAGGGAAAGTGAACAATACTGAGCCAGTCACCGATTATACAATTATTGATGGAATGGGGCACTACGGAGAGCATCCTTTACACACAACAAATTCTGAAGGTTTTTACTACCTGGAGTCAGATTCTTATCTGTTGTTCGATTCATTAAAACTTGGAATTTTTACACCGGATAACCGACTGATTGAAAGCGAATCCCATTGGGTTGACACATCTTTACTGCGAGAAGTTACCGACACATACAATACAGATAACGGCAGCGGATGTTCAAGTTGTTCGGTTCAATCGACAGAAACAAGAATTGTCAGATACGAATACCGCGTCCCCGAAATCATATTGGAAGTCTGCGATTAACATGTTATTTAATGCAGATGCCAGGATTGAAGATGGACAAATATGGATCTTTATGAAATGCGTACATTTAAACAAGCTAAATGCACGCAAATTTTTATGAATGGATTTCGCTGAAAGTAACGCCTTTATAAAATCCTTTTTGCCACATAAGTCCGGTAACATTATCAGTAACAGTCCCGTCAGCGTTATTGGTGTAAGATGGTTGATTGCCTTTAATGTTTGCATCCTGGCAGTAAAAATTTTCACCGGCTGCCGGTTCCGAAATATTTGTTGTGTTGTTAAAAAAAGTTGACTGATCAGTATCTACGATAGGATAAGCAAGTTGTAATTGTGCGGATAAAAAGATGATTCCATAAAATAATAGAAGCGCTGTAATTCGTCACATTTGGTTTCCTTTTTATAGATCGTTTTAGTATTGACACTCAATCATCAAAATCAGCTTAAGTAAATAGCTGAATAAGTGCCAATACGGTTAGAATTCCACCTTGGATTAAAGGATATCAAGTTATAACTTGCGCTTCAATTTCAAATTCTTCAATAAACGAAAGTGCATAATGAGTGAAAAACAAGGTTTTCTAAACAGATTTTTGGGGGTGGTTGAGAAGGTTGGAAATGCTCTACCTCACCCCGCTACACTTTTTGCTTTATTCGCGATCGGGGTTGTATTTCTTTCCGGTTTTGTTTCCCTTTTTGATCTGGAAGTTTTGCATCCGGGAACAGGTGAAACAATCAAAGCTGTAAACCTTTTATCAGTAGAAGGTTTACACATCATCCTCACAACAATGGTAACAAATTTTACGGGATTTGCTCCGCTCGGAACCGTTCTTGTTTCAATGCTTGGAATCGGGATTGCCGAAAGCAGCGGTTTGATCGGGACATCGTTGCGATTATTGGTGATTTCAGCGCCTAAAAAATTATTAACCTTTGTACTCGTGCTTGCCGGAATTCTTTCCAATACGGCAAGTGAAGTCGGTTACGTTCTTCTCGTTCCTCTCGGAGCAATAATATTCCTTGCTATCGGGCGGCATCCAATCGCGGGAATGGCGGCCACATTTGCGGGTGTTTCGGGCGGTTACAGCGCGAACCTATTACTCGGAACTATTGATCCTTTATTGGCCGGATTATCGGAAGAAGCCGCTCATATCATCGATACAAGTTACAAAGTTAGCGCGGCGGCGAACTATTACTTTATGTTCGTATCAACATTTTTTATCGCTGCGGCGGGAACTTGGGTTACCGAGAAAATTGTAATTCCCCGTCTCGGAGAATATGAAGGCGATGAAAAACCGGAGAAATTGGAAAAATTAAAACCGGAAGAAAAGAAGGGTCTAATTTACGCGGGTGTTGCGGCTGCTTTGTTTACTTTGGTTCTTGTTCTCGGAGTAGTACCCGAAAACGGTTATTTGAGAAATCCCGAAACCGGAGACATCCTTCATTCACCCTTTATGGATGGAATCGTAGCTTTTATTTTTCTTGGAGCGGCGGTAACAGGAATTGCTTACGGCTGGGGAGCGGGAACTTATAAAAATGATACCCAGGTGATGAAAGGAATGGGTAAAGCGATGGAGACTTTGGGCATATACATTGTTCTTGTCTTTTTTGCTGCTCAGTTTGTTGCCTACTTTAAAGAAACCAATCTCGGATTAATTTTCGCGATAGAAGGAGCCGAATTATTAAAAGCCTCCGGATTGGGCGATATTCCGCTGATGCTTGCTTTTATAATTCTTTCGGCTATTATAAATATGGTAATGGGAAGTGCTTCGGCGAAATGGGCGATTATGGCTCCGGTATTTATACCGATGTTTATGCTGCTCGGTTATTCGCCTGAATTAGTGCAAGCCACTTATCGAGTTGGCGACAGTGTTACAAATATCATTTCTCCGATGATGTCTTATTTTGCGTTGATAGTAGCGTTCATGGAGAAATATGACAATAAAGCCGGAATCGGAACCGTGATTTCAACAATGTTGCCTTACACGTTTACCTTTTTTATTGTTTGGTCGGTATTACTGATAATCTTCCTTTTCTTCGGAATTCCGTTAGGACCCGATGCTGGATTCTATTTCAGCTTGTAAAATGTTTTATTGGAATGTGACGGAAAACTCTGCAAAGAGATTCCGTCATATCCTTTTCCTCATGTTTCAATTCTGAGATTTATCAAGATTTTCTCATTATAAAAACTATAGACATTCTGTAAATTGTAAAGTTATTTCATTTTTTTTTTTGACATGAAGCCGGAGTTAGTTTGAAATTTTCTAAACGTTTCCTTCACGGATCAATTTTTGGCGCTTCCCTTTTCATAATTCTTTGTACGGTCTCAACTTTTGGGTGTGCCGATTCGGTAAACGAATCGAAATCTCCGTTCGCGAATAGTTCAATCAAATTTTGGCTGAGTGATCCGAGTCAGAATTTGAAATTTGAGGAGCGATCTACCGGAGTAAATACCATCACAATAAGTTCTGCGCCGACTATCACCATTGACGCGCAAATAACCTACCAAGAAATGGATGGCTTTGGCTTCGCGTTAACCGGCGGCAGCGCAATGCTGATAAATAATATGAGTCCTTCGGCAAGAAGCAATTTGCTTACCGAACTTTTTGATGTTTCAGGTAACAATATCGGAACCAGTTATTTGAGAGTAAGCATCGGGGCTTCTGATCTTGATGAAAAAGTTTTTTCATACAATGATCTGCCATCTGGACAAACAGATGTTGATTTAACCCAATTCACTTTGGAAGAAGACCGCAACCATTTAATTCCTGTTCTGAAAGAAATCTTGGCAATTAATCCCAATCTGAAAATTATGGGTTCTCCCTGGTCTGCTCCAACATGGATGAAAACCAACAATAACAGTGTCGGCGGCAGTCTTAAAACTCAATATTATGATGTTTATGCTCAATATTTCGTTAGATATATTGAAGAAATGGCAAAAGAAGGAATCACCATTGACGCGATAACTGTTCAAAACGAACCATTACATCCGGGAAATAATCCCAGTATGTACATGACCGCAAACGAGCAAGCGGTTTTTATCGGAGGCAGTTTGGGGCCCGCATTTGAAAATGCCGGAATCTCCACAAAGATAATTTGTTATGATCACAATGCGGACAGAACAGATTATCCGATCACGGTTTTGAGTGATCCGGAAGCAAATAAATATGTTGATGGCTCGGCTTTCCATCTTTATGGCGGAACAATTGATCAACTAAGTACTGTTCATAATACTTTCCCGAATAAGAACATTTATTTTACCGAACAATGGGTCGGCGCTCCGGGTGATTTTCCAAACGATCTAAAATGGCACATAAACACGCTTATTATCGGTGGTGCCCGGAATTGGTGCAAAACGGTAATTGAATGGAATCTGGCTGCGGATGAAAACCAAGATCCTCACACTCCCGGCGGTTGTACTTCTTGTCTCGGCGCGCTTACAATCAACGGCGACCAAATTGTTAGGAATCCCGCATATTTCATAATCGCGCATGCTGCAAAATTTGTTCGTCCCGGCTCAAAAAGGATTGATTCCAACGAACCCACCGGGCTTTCGAATGTTGCATTTAAAACAAAGGATAACAAAACTGTTTTGATAGTGCTTAATAATGGTGATTCCGAGCAAGCATTTAATATTAGCATCGGCGATCAAACCGTCAGTTCCAAACTCTCCGCCGGAGCGGTAGGAACTTATGTTTTTCCATATTAGATGTTTATCGAAAAGGAATTGAACGGAATTTGTATGAAAATAAAATTAACAAGTGTTTACGTTGATGATCAAACAAAAGCACTTGAATTCTACACGGAGAAACTGGGTTTCAAAAAAAAGAATGATTTTCCCGCCGGGGAATATCGATGGCTTACTGTTATTTCGCCAACCGGGCATGATGACGTTGAGTTGCTACTTGAGCCAAACGCAAATCCAACCGCGGTTACTTATCAAGAAGAACTTTTCGAACAGGGAATTCCGGCGGCATCTTTTGAAGTTGATGACATTAATTCTGAATTCGAAAGATTGAAGTCGTCAGATGTTAAATTTACAATGGAACCAACAGATGTTGATTCGGCGATTCTCGCGATCTTTGAAGATACGGTTGGAAATTTGATTCAGATTCATCAAGTTAAATAGTTTTTAAAAGAGCACAGTTTATTCTACTACTATTAACTTTGTTGATGCATCTCGAAATTCTGTGGCTGCTTATTAAGACTTGTCCCTCTATTTTATCATTGCAAAATTGACTTATACTTCTAAATTAATACAATAAATGATTTACAAGAGAACACGATGAAAACAATCAAGTGGAGTATTTTATTAATTGTAGTAATTAATTTATCCTGTGCGAACGATGACATTTTACAACCGGAGGAAAAGAACGAGCCAATAGCGGAGATTATCTTTAAAGATGACTCAAGCGTGTATGATTTGAACGGAGAATGGAGCAATAAAGATTTTTACATTAAAAATGTTTCAAATTCTCCAATTACACTTTCCTGTAGAAATATTAATAATTATTTATATGAGATCGCATATAATCTGACACTTTATGAGAACAACAAATGGATTACCATCGAAAATATCAGCGCTGATTCTGCAATTACCGTTCTGCCTGACTCTTCTGAAATCGCTACTTTTTGGTTTGATTTAGTCGGTTCCTACAAAATTGAAGTCCCTATCAACAATAACGAATTTATTGTAAGTTGCACCAAAAACGTAATTAATTCAATTGAAAACGAGATTACATTTTCAATCAAACAATCAACAAATAAAGACTTGGTGGAAATATTTATACAGAATGAATCGGAACATCGAATTCAGTTACACAATGCTCATTATCCATATTGTCATTTTTCATATTTGTCCTATGAAATATTTGAAGATGGTTCTTATAATCAATTATATTGGAATGACACTGAAAATAAATGGAGCATGGAAAATTATTCAGTTGGAGTAATTTGTTTTGCCGAAGCACCTGAAATTTTCTTGGAATCCGGACAGATATTTTCACAAGAAATGAGTGTTGATTTACCGACAGGTTTAATTAGCGCCAGATTAAATTTTTGGGTTGGGAGCGAAGATAGCCTCGAAACTATTTCAAAGACTTTTGAATATCAATAAGGATAAGGTATATGTATCTGATAAATTCTCTAAAAACTTTAATAGAAGAACGGAAGTTACTTTTACGCGGTTTAGAATCTTTGAGTGAAGAAAAGTATTTTATAATTCCGCAAAATTTCAAAAATAATATTGCATGGAATTTGGGACACATCATTGTCACACAGCAATTTTTGCATTATTCACTTTCCCGTCTCGAACTCCAAATTCCGAAAGAATTTGTTTCTTATTATCGAACCGGAACTTCCCCGGCAAATTGGAAAGAAAATCCCAACATTACCGAACTCAAAGAAACCTTGATTGAATTGCCCCATAAATTTATCGCGGATTTTGAATCGGGCAGATTTAAGGAATTCAGACCTTACAAAACCTCGACGGGAATTTCGTTGGATACCTTAGAACAAGCGGTAACGTTTAACCATTTTCATGAAGGTGTTCACACAGGAATTATTCTAAATCTTATGAAAAATTTTTGATAAAATAAATGGAATCAATCATTGTTTCCTCCGAAAGATTAAATCTACTTGAACTTGGAAAGAGTGACGCTCCTTTTGTTTTAAACTTATTAAATCAACAATCATTTATTAAAAATATCGGCGACCGGAATGTTAGAAACATTTCTGACGCTGAAAAATACATCGAAAAAGTCGCAAAAAGTTACGCCGAGTTTGGATTTGGTTTGTGGAAAATTGAACTAAAAAACGAAAAAATACCCGTTGGCATTTGTGGGCTGCTGAAACGAGATTATCTTGCAGATGTGGATTTAGGATATGCTCTTCTTGAAGATTATTTTGGAAACGGATACGCAACGGAATCAGCAAAGTTAACTATCGATTTTGCCAAGATGAATCTCAAATTAAAAAAATTGGCGGCGATCGTTAACACAGATAATAAATCTTCAATCCAGCTGCTTTTAAGAACCGGCTTTATTTATAAAAGCAAATTTAAAATACCTGATGATCAGACAGAACTTGACCTTTTCGAAAACAGCATGGTAAATGATGAATAATACACAATATCTATTTGAAACCGGAAGACTTGGATTTAGAAATTTGATTACGGAAGATGCCGAGGAATTTTACAAATTGAATTCGGATTATAAAGTTATCCAATATACCGGTGACGAAGAATTTGCCAATATTAAAGACGCAGAAGATTTTTTAGATTCATATAACCATTACGCAAAGTTTGGTTTTGGCAGATGGGCTGTTGAATTAAAAGATTCCGGTGAATTTCTCGGATGGTGCGGATTAAAATTTAACGAAGAGATAAATAAAGTTGATATCGGTTTTCGTTTTTTCCGGAAATATTGGGGAAGAGGATTCGCGACTGAAGCTGCTTCCGCTTCCTTAGAATATGGTTTCAATAATTACAAATTGAATGAAATAATCGGAAGAGCACAGAAGGCAAATTTAGCTTCGATAAAAGTTTTGGAAAAAATCGGCATGAAATTTACCGGCGAATTCGAGGATGAAGAAGGGACGTGGGTTTATTTAATTATTAAACATAACGAGTTTAAGAAGCTTCCTTTGATCTAAAGTATGAACACCTTTGAAAGATAAACAAAGGTCATTACTTATTATCGCGTTTGTATGGATTATAGATAGACAGTAATTGATTATTAAATTATTTTATACAAGTAAATTTCAGTTATGAATTACCGCATTAGAAAATTACTGATAAAATTGGGCTATTATTCAAAACCCGATTTTATGATTATCGGGGCTCAAAAATCCGGTACTTCCGCACTTTATCAAATTCTAAAAAACCACGATTCAATACACGGCGCGAGAAAAAAGGAGCTTCATTATTTTTCAAACGACGAACGTTATCTGAAAAAAAATTCCCTCCGAGAATATCACGCCGAATTTCCGCTTCCGCACGAAATCCCAAAAGGGACATTGATTTTCGAATCAACACCACTCTACATGTATCACCCAAAAGTGGCGGAGAGGTTGAACGGATACAATCCTGATCTAAAGCTGATAATACTTTTGAGGAGCCCGGCGGAAAGAGCGCTTTCGGCGTGGACCATGTATCACCATCAATTCCGGGAAGGTGCGTTTTCGAGCAATCACGATAATCGTTCTTTCAAAGAAGCGGTTGAGGATGAGCTGTCTAAAATTGATGAAGTAAATTTTTATACAGACAAACGAGGCTATGTAAAGAGAGGGATTTATCACGAACAAATTCAACTGATTTATAATTTCTTCCCACGTGAACAAGTTCTTGTTCTGGAAAGTGATGAGCTAAAAAATGATTTTCCAAACGCGGCGAGCAAAATTTCGGATTTTCTCCGAATAGAAAAGGACATGCTCAAATCTAAAATTTATAATAAGAGTGAAGTCGACACAAATGATTTATGTAAATCG
This sequence comes from Melioribacteraceae bacterium, assembly GCA_021739765.1. GTDB lineage: Bacteria > Bacteroidota > Ignavibacteria > Ignavibacteriales > Melioribacteraceae > JAIPBD01. The sequence goes on along the minus strand of JAIPBD010000003.1, from coordinate 372,610 downwards.
ACCGTTGAACTTTTGAAAGAATTTTACAAACCGCATAATTCGAGACTTTATGCATTGTTGGGCGAACGATATAACTGGAATGACTGAAACTTAAACCTTCAGCTTAAATTTGAGTGAGAATGCATTCAAACAAATATATTTTTATTGCGATTCCCATCTTTTTTCTGGAAATACTAACTTCCCAATTAGTTGAAGACCTGGAAATTTATTTATTAAAAATAGCAGGTTTGTGCTGCTTTGCTTTTGCGGTATTTCTCTGGTTGACTGCCCTACATTCATTTCTAAAATTCGGCGGCAAGAAAAAGAACAAAATTTATTACTTTACGGAAAATCTGATTACACGCGGCATATTTTCTGTTATCCGCCATCCACAGTATTTGGCTTTTATGTTTATCGGATTAGGATTCCTTTTAATAAATTTACATTATTTGGTAACAATCCTATTTGTTTGCAACGTGATATTTTTCTATTTGCAAACATTGGAAGAGGATAAATTTCTTTCAGAGAAATTTGGTAATGAATACAAACTGTATAAAAAAGCCGTTCCTTCCATAAATATAGTTAAAGGAATCTTTCGAAAATCTGCCCCCAAATATTAAAATCCACGTTGAATTAAGCATTATTCTCGAATAATAAATTTAAAGTTGACATCGAGTCCGATTCTGATTATATTTTAATCGGAACCAAAAATCTGTTTATAGATGGTCGTGAAAATTTCATATTCGTTGCGTATTTTGATTAAAGGCAGTTACAGCGAACATTGTGGACCATATAATTATAACTGAAGCACAGAAAAATATTTATTTATATTAAAATCAGATATATCATTCTGATTATCTTTGGAGGCGGAAATGAAATCATTAAAGAAGTATTTGGGATTGTTTATTGTTGCGGCACTTTTTACTTCCGGGTTGTTCATTCAATCTTGCAGTGAAGTAAAATCTACCGAACTTCAAAAAACAATTGAAGCCAATTTAACTTATGCACCTTACGTGCCGAATAAAATTAACCGTGACAGACCGGCAAAAGTGATTGTAGAAATGGAAGTCCGTGAACTCGTCGGTAGATTATCGGATGGTGTTGAATATACATTTTGGACTTTCGGCGGACAAGTACCCGGACAATTTATCCGAGTAAGGGAAGGTGATGAAGTTGAGTTCCGCTTGCATAATCATCCAACGAGCAAATTGCCACACAATATTGATTTACATGCAGTAACCGGACCTGGCGGCGGCGCGGTTTCATCTTTTACAACTCCCGGGCATACTTCAGTCTTTTCGTTTAAAGCATTAAACGCGGGACTTTATGTTTATCACTGCGCGACTGCGCCTGTCGGTTTACATATTGCCAACGGAATGTATGGCTTAATTTTAGTAGAACCTGAAGAAGGCCTTCCTCCGGTTGATCGGGAATATTATGTAATGCAAAGTGAATTTTATACCGAAGGCGGTTATGGTGAAGAAGGGTTTCAACCGTTCTCGATGGAGAAAGCTTTGGATGAAAATCCCGATTATGTTGTTTTTAACGGTTCGGTTGGGTCGCTTGTCGGTGATAATTCAATTACAGCGAAAGTTGGGGAAAGGGTAAGATTATTTGTAGGCAACGGCGGACCGAACCTGGTTTCTTCGTTTCATGTTATCGGCGAAATTTTCGATGCTGTTTATCAAGAAGGCGGAACTTCGGTTAAGCAGAATAATGTACAAACCACATTAATTCCTGCCGGCGGTTCAGCGATAGTTGAATTTAAAGTTGATGTTCCGGGCGAATTTATTCTTGTCGATCACTCAATTTTCCGTGCATTTAATAAAGGTGCACTGGGTAAGCTTGCAGTAAGCGGACCGGAAGACAAAACAATTTATTCCGGGAAAACAGAAGATAAATTATACAACGGAATTGAAGATCAACTTGGCGCGATTGACAGAAGATCCGGGAAGTACAATAATACAAACAGAGAAAACTATGTTTCTAAATATAGCTCGGAAGCACAGAATGTAGATTATTCTTCTCTCGCCGAAGCGGCAAACAGTTCACACAAGGAAGAAAGTTCATCCTCTGTCTCCGACATTGTAAAAATGGGAAAACGAGTTTATCAAACAACTTGTTTCCCATGTCATCAGTCCGATGGTGAAGGAATCGCAAACGTATTTCCACCCATTAAAAATTCTGATTGGATCGAGAAAAACGGTAAAGCCGGAATGATCAGAGCTGTGAACGAAGGGCTAAGCGGGGAGATTAAAGTAAATGGCAAAAGTTACAACAACATAATGCCACCGCAACAGCTCAACGAAAAAGAGATGACGGCAGTATTAACTTATGTTTACAAACAGTTCAATAATTCTGATGAAACGGTTACGGCAGAAGACATCGCAAAATATCGCGCCGGTAAATTAATGGCGAAAAAGTAAAATGAGAACGCGAGGATTTAATAAAATAAAAATCGTTGGATTGCTGATTGTGTTTTCGGTAACGGGTGTTTATTGTCAGTCAGGTATGGTGAAAATTACCGCCGGAACTTATACACCTTTATATGTTGATGACACAACAGATCAAAGCGTAGATGTTGACGCATTTCTAATTGATAAATATCCGGTAACAAACGAGCAGTTTCTTGAATTTGTCAAAACCAATCCCAAGTGGAAAAGGTCTGAAATTTCATTGCTTTTTGCCGACAACAGTTATCTCGCTCATTGGAAAAGTGATTTTGAACTTGGTGAGTCTGTAAATCCAAACGCGCCCGTTATAAATATAAGCTGGTTTGCCGCAAAAGCGTTCGCGAAATACAAAGGGAAAAGATTACCAACAGTTGCAGAATGGGAGTTGGCGGCGATGGCTGATGAAAGTGAGAAAAATGGTTACGGAAACCCAAATTACATCGCGAAAATATTAAAATGGTATTCAAAACCAACTCCGGTTTTTCTTCCGGCGATAGGTTCCAATAAACCAAATTATTACGGAGTGTACGATTTACATGGACTCGTATGGGAATGGACTGCAGATTTTTTTAACGCACTTGTTACAGGCGAATCGAGAGGCGATGGTGGAATCAACAGAAATCTGTTTTGTGGCAGTGGTTCAATCGGCGCAACCGATTTCAAAAACTATCCCGCATTTATGCGATTCGCTTTTAGAAGCAGCTTAAAAGCAAATTATACTACTTCCAATCTTGGATTCAGATGCGCGAAAGATTTATAAAAACTTAGGAGAAAAAATGAAAAAAACAATATTAATAGCAACGATTTTAATAATTGCAGTTTCCGGTTTTGTTTTTACCGAGAATCTGTTTTTGAATGGTAATTCAAACGAAATTATTGAAACCTCGGAAGTTAAAAACGAAGAACCGGCATCATGTTGTTCGGGAGAAGAAATGGAAAAATCTGAGATGGTCTATTCCGACAATTCCATTTATCAAATTAATTCGGATTGGAAAAATCAATTTGGCAATGCAGTAAATATCGGCGAGTTAAGCGGTAAAACACAAATCGTTGCATTGATTTTTGCCAATTGTACTTATGCGTGCCCTCTGATTGTAAACGATATGCGCAACATTGAAAAAAACTTAACAGATGATGAATTACAAAAAGTACAGTTCACTCTAATTTCAATCGATCCAGAAAGAGACACTCCGGAAAAGTTAAAAGAATTTGCTTTGAGTCAAAATCTTAATCTTTCCAGATGGCAGCTCCTAACAGGCAAAAGAACTGATATTGATGATTTCGCTGCTTTGATCGGATTCAGATATAAAAAAGAAAATGATGGAAGTTTTTCACATTCAAACTTGATCAATATTTTTAATGAAAAAGGCGAACTCTTCCATCAGCACCAAGGGTTAAACCAAGAAATTTCCAACACGATTTTATCAATTAAAAAATGTATTAATACGGAGGTATAAAATGTTTTTGAACGAAGTTCGACAACCCAATAATTCAGTGATTATCAAGGACATAATAAAAAAAGAAATAAAAACCGCTCATGTGTTTGAAAAATATGGAATCGATTTCTGCTGCGGTGGAAATAGATTATTAGAAGAAGTTTGTGCAGAAAAAAACCTCGTCGTCGAAAATATTCTTTCCGAATTGGATAAAGTTTTACAAGCACCAACCGAAAAGAAACAAAGATTCGATTCGTGGGAGCTTCCATTTCTGATGGAATATATTATTAACAATCATCACGCTTATGTAAAAGAAGCCATTCCGCTAATTCAGGAACATTCAACTAAAGTTGCGAATAAACACGGTAAAAATTATCCGTTTATGATTGAAGTAAAATCACTTTTTGATCGAGTAGCAAAAGAAATGCATGAGCACATGGAAAAAGAAGAAAAAATAGTTTTTCATATAATTAAGTATTTGGATGATTGCAGGAAATTTAACGAAACACCAAAAACCGGTGGATTCAAAACAGTAAAGTCTCCAATTCAAAAAATGGAAAATGAACATTCGAGTGCGGGAAATGCAATGGAACAAATCAAAAAATTAACGAACAATTTCCTTCCCCCGGAAGGCGCTTGCAATACATTTAGATTGACATATTCCGAACTGGAAGAATTCGAAAAAGATTTACATATTCACGTACATCTGGAAAATAATATTCTATTTCCGAAAGCAATTAAATTAGAAGAAGATTTATTGAGAAATTAGAATGAGAAGAAGCAAAACACTTATCCCGTTATCGCATGATCATCATCACGGTCTCCGTTTGGCAGCGTTGCTCAAAAACATTGATATAATTTATGAGAATCTGCCAAACGATACGCGGGGGAAAATCGAATACACGAAAGACGCATGGGAAAATGAATTAAATATTCACTTTGAAAATGAAGAACAAATCTTGTTTCCCGCGGTGAAGGGAAAAAACAAAGAAATAGATTCCTTAATAGATGAATTGTTGGTTGAACATGTTGAAATAAAAACAGCAATCGCCGACTTAAACAATAATTCCGATGCCGAAAATCAATTGATTGATTTGGGAAATAAAATTGAAAATCATATCAGAAAAGAAGAAAGAATACTGTTTGATAAAATTCAGGAACAGTTCTCAGAATCTGAATTGAAAAAAATTGTCGGGGAAATAATTCCTGTAAAAAAATATTGTTGAAATATCATTTTTGAAGGGAAATGCAAAACGACTTTTTTGCTTGCTAATTATATCTGTAATTGATTATTATCGATTTAATTGGACAAGAGGTATAATTAACTGGGAGGTTAAATTGAAAACCGTAAAAGAGTTACTCGGCAATCGAGAATTGTTTTTTGTGAAAACCGGTTCAACTATTAAGGAAGTTGTTGATTATATGGCCGGAAAAAATATAGGCCTGGTTCCGGTTCTTAACGATGAAAGCAAGTTGGTCGGAGTTTTTTCGGAACGCGATCTTGTACGAAGAGTTATTGCAAAGGGCGAAGATATCAGCAGTTTAATTGTTGACGATATTATGACGAAAGAATTGATTCTTGGAACGATGGACGAATCTTATGAAGAATGTTTGCAAAAAATGAAAAAAGCCCGCATCAGACATATTATAGTAGCCGAAAACGGAGAGTTGAAAGGAGTTCTTTCAATTAGAGATTTACTCGAAGTTGATCTTAACATAAAAGCAGAAACAATAGAAACTTTGCACAATTATATTTATAGTACTTAGTCGCTAATCACAAACATCACAATTCTGGCATTCTTTTTCATTTGGGAAGCCAAAATAGTGGGAAATATATATTCGTCTGCACTCAATCGTTTTGAAATAGTTTACTACAGAAAGCAATTTCTTGTTATCACTCAATAGTTTGTTTTTTAAGGATTGGTCATCACTTAATTGATGTGGTAACGGAGCGACTATTTTTAATGTGTTCTTTTCAAGCGATCCTTCAGTCGCGCCATATCTGTCCAGCATCGCGAGAACTGTCTCAACCCGGAAATCGTTTCTGTCGCGGTGACTCATTTTTTCCCTTATATAATCCGCTCCAAAAGAATAAACAGCATCCATTTCACTTTTAAGAATATCATATACTCTTGAATAATAATCGGCATCGGGATTAGACCATTTAATAAATTCCATCTGAGTGTAAAGATCATTCTGATTGTAAAGCAAAAGGCAAACGGAATCTTTCCCGTCTCTGCCGGCTCTTCCAATCTCTTGATAATAGGATTCGATTGAAGAAGGAACTTCAGCATGAATTACAAAACGGATGTCCGGTTTATCAATCCCCATTCCGAACGCGTTTGTAGCCAGAATTAAATCTTCATTACCGGAGAGGAATTTTCGTTGTATCGCTTTTCTTGCTTTTGCCTCAAGTTTGCCGTGATAGATTGAATGATGAATTCCATTATCATTTAATAACTGTGAGTATTTTTCAAGACTTTTGATCAGTGAAAAATAAATTATACCGCTGCCTTTGTAAGTTGAAACAATTCTTTTTATTTCTTTTAATATTTCCGGTTCATCATAGACATCAACCGCTTCCAAACGTAAATTTGGTCGTTGTATCCCTTCATGGAAGATTTTAATCGAATCGGGAATTAAACCAAGTTTGGAAATAATATCGGATTGAACTTCGGGAGTAGCGGTAGCGGTTAGCGCGATTGTCAATGGGTTTCCGATCAACTCTCTAAACTCCGCGATGCGCGAATAATCCGGACGGAAATCATGCCCCCATTCCGAAATACAATGTGCTTCATCTACCGCAAGTAATGAAATATTTGCTTCTTTTATTTTTTTAACAAATTCCGGTTTGCGAAAACGTTCCGGCGTTACATAAAGCATTTTGGTTTTACCTGAGAGAAACGATTCCAAACGTTTTTTGCGTTGCTCGGGTTTTACGGTCGAGTTAATAAAATCAGCGGGAATATTTTTCCTTTTTAGAGTATCCACTTGGTCTTGCATTAGAGCAATTAACGGACTTATTACGATTGTTCCGCCATCAAACATCAAAGCCGGAACCTGATAGCAAAGCGATTTTCCGCCGCCAGTTGGCATTAACACCAATGAATGTTTTCTTTCTGAGACTATCCTGCTGATTATCTCTGCCTGTTTCCCTCTAAAGTCATCAAATCCAAAATATTTTTTTAGTACATCAAGTCCGTTCAAATATTCTCCCATGTTCGTAAACGATTGTTAAAAGTATGATATTAGATAAATTTTCTATAGGATTGCCGAAATCGCGGAAAAATCAAGTTATAGATTTTCACTGTTGTTTTCGGCTACTTTGTGTTTGTTCATTTCGTATATGCTTACCGCAAGTCTTGCGAAAGACGGCAATCTCCGACTTATTGTTGCTTCGATTACCTTTCCATTCTTAAAATTACCGAAAGTTGCAAGGTCGTCATAAGTCCAATTATTCTCTTCCATCATTTTCCTAAATCTTGAAGCCCAATCTTTTTTGATTTTTTGTTTCATTTTTGATTTATAAAATCGCCAAATCTCTTCCTTCATTTCGCCGGTTTCGTAATACATCACTCTTACGAATTCGAGTGTAATTTCCAGTTCAGAAAAATTCTGATTTTTCTTTTTTATCCATTCTCTTGTTTGATTTACTCCAGAGTTTGCAAAATCAATCGCTATCCTCAGTCGCTTTTGTGGAGGAAATTTTCTGATTATCTCTATTTGTCGTTTAGCGGCTTCTTCGTTAACGTTTACTTTTTTATTCCAAAATTCCATTTGTTCGCAAGTTAAGTTTTTTAATCCAATGATTTATGTACCTCATATCGAGAGAATCATCCAGCAATAGGAATTTAATATCTTCTTCTTCATTTTTGATGGTTCCTCACCACCTCAACTGTATGATCAAATATTTCCGAATTACCAACTTCGGCATGACCCGGAATTACAATTTCAGCATCACCATAATTCTCTTTAACTTTTTCAACTGTTACATCCCACTTATTTAAATCCGCGTCAGATAAATTTCCGATCCAATTAACATTCGTTGCTTTCATCATGCATCCACCAAACAGTATTTTATCATGGGGAAACCAGACCGTTATATTATCAACGGCGTGACCGGGGCCGAAGTATTTTAATTCAACTGACTTGGAATTTATTCTTTTGTTTAATGAAGAATCAAAGACGATTTGAGGTGGTTCGTCGCCGGATTCTTCCGCAAATTTTTTGGTGAGATTTAAGCCATAAGATGGAATATCACGATTGTGAAACGCTTTTAGTCCGCCAAGACAATCCACATGCCAGTGAGTAGGAACAACGAATTCAACTTTCGCTTTTAACGAGTCTTCGATAAAATTCAGCAAATCATTTGATTGCTCATCATCGCACGGCGTGTCAATTACAACACATTGATTTCCATCAAGATAAACTAATCCGTTACAGCCGACCGATTTTCCATCTCCCAGATTAAGTTGGGAAATATGGAGATAAGCGGCATCATTTAGTTTTACAACCGTCAGTTCCGGCGAAAGTACAAACTCCTTTTCTTGTGAATAAAGCACAGAATTTGATATGGAGATACATAGAAGCAAGAAAACAGCGCGGCGAAGCGTTCCCATTGTGGACCTCAAAAAAATGGTCAGATTTTACAGAAATAAAGATAGAATAAAAATCGTGGCGAAACCTGTGAATGAAAGTATTGTGGTTAATAATGTCCAACTTCTGAAAGTCTCTTTTTCGGTCATCCCCAAGTATTTACTCACCAACCAAAAACCGCTGTCGTTAACATGTGAAAGCATCGAGGAACCGGCGGCGATTGAAATAACAATCATTGCTTTTTGTATTTCGGAAAAGTCGGGACTCAAAAGCGGGGCGGTTAATCCGGCGGCAGTAATCATAGCAACCGTAGCCGAACCTTGTAAAATCCTCGTCAAACCTGCCGCTAAAAATGAAAATAGAAGAATACTGACACCCTGTTCAGAAAAATATTTCGCAAGCATTTCTCCGGATCCGGTATTTACCAGCATTTGTTTAAATACTCCGCCGGCTCCTGTAAGCAATATTATTATACCGGCAGCCGACATTGATTTTGTTGAAATTTCAAGAAGTTTCTCCTTTGAATAACCTCTTTTGATTCCAAGGAAATACCAGGCGATTAAGTTAGCAATAATCAGTGCCGAAAAAGGATGCCCGATCATTTTTAACAATTCTTTTGTGGAGAGCGAAAATAGATTTTGACTTACAAGCGGGCTGTTTATTACCGTGTTACCCAGAATAAGTAAAATAGGAATCCCAATAATTCCAAGGATAAGCCAAACCGATGGAAAATTTGTTGCTTCAAACTGCAGTTTGGTGTGTTCGGGCGCCTTTAGTTTAATTTTTTTCGATATAAAATTCGCGAAAATAGGACCGCTGATAATTGCCGATGGAATTCCCGCGATTGCTCCAAATAAAATCACCCAGCCCAAATCCGCGTTTAGAATATCGGCAACCGCAACCGGTCCCGGAGTTGGCGGAATAAATGAATGCGTAATCGCTAAACCCGCTAAAAGAGGCATCGCGTAAAGCAATAATGATTTGCCGGTTTTGCGCTGTAAAGCATAAACCAACGGTACAAGAATTATAAACGCAACATCAAAAAAGACCGGAATTCCGACAAAAAATCCGGTTAACATCAATGCCCAAGAAGCCTTTTTTTCGCCGAATATTTTCAACAAATAATTCGCCAGCGCTTCCGCTCCGCCTGATTGTTCCAAAATTGCACCGAACATTGCTCCTAATCCAACAACAACGGCAACGAATCCGAGGGTGTTTCCCATTCCCTCTTGCATTGTATCAATTATTTCCATTGGCGGCATTCCGGCTAAAACACCGACCAGAATGCTTGCAATCAGCAAAGCAATAAAAGCTTGAATTTTGGTGTAGATCACCAAAATCAGTAAAACAGATATTCCGGCGATAACGGAAAGGATTAGATTAAAGTCGAGCATATATCCGAATTGTTTTTGGAGAAAAGTTCATTATTTGTTTTTCACAAATTGCATAATTATTAATAAGCCAAAAATTTATTTTAATTCGAAGGATGAATTAATTCCCGATGATGAATTCGGACCAATCCAAACGTTAAATTTACCCGGCTCCAAAACTCGCTCATCGTTAAATGTAACAAAGCTCAGGTCTTTCGGATTAATTGTAAATTTAATCGTTTTTTCCTCGCCGGGATTCAAAGTTATTATTTCAAATCCTTTTAATTCTTTTACAGGTCTTGTGATACTTGCGACAACATCTTGCACATAAAGTTGAACAACTTCCCTTCCTTTCCGTGAACCGATATTTTTTACTTTTGCCGAAATTTCGACAGATTCGTTTACTTGAATACTTTTGGATGAAATTGAAATATCGGAGTATTCGAAATCGGTGTAAGTTAATCCGTACCCGAATGGGAAATGTGGTTTATATCCGAGATCGAGGTAGTGGGAACGGTTTCCAATCGAACTTTGCCAGGCACCGATCGGGATGTCGTCAATGTTCGTGTAGTTGAATTGATCCGCCGGTCTGCCGGTGTTTTTGTGGTTGTAATAAATAGGTGATTGCGCTCCATCTTTGGGCCAAGTTACAGGAAGTCTTCCGCCGGGTTCGGATATCCCCGCAAGAACATCAAAAAGTGCCGGTCCGCCCATTGTTCCCGGGTGCCACGCCATCAGAACAGCATCGACTTTATCAATAATATTCATGATTGATATTGGTCGACCTGCCATAATAACCAAAACAATTGGTTTGCCGGTTTCCGCAAGTTTGGAAATTAATTCTTCTTGAGCGCCTGGAAGATCAATATTGGCGCGACTGTGAGCCTCGCCGGAAAGAATGGATTCTTCTCCGCCAAAAAACAAAATCACATCCGAGTTTTCCGCCGCTGAAATTGCTTCTTCAAATAATTCGGTTGATTTATCGCGACTGTAAGTTAACCCTTGAGCAAACATAAAATCGATGCTTGAATTTTGAAACGCATCAACCGGTGTTATGGTTTTTTCCTTGTCTCCGTCAAAAGTCCATGTTCCAAGTTGTTCGTGCGGAGCGTCAGCCAATGGTCCGATAACCGCAAAAGTCTGATTTGAGGATAGAGGCAAAACGTCTTCATTTTTGAGTAACACAAAACTTTCAATTGCCGCGTTTTTTGCCGCTTCTAAATATTCGGTTTTGTAAAAAACGTTTTGTTCATTTGAAGGGAAGGAAGGTTTTTCGAACAATCCCATTTTTAATTTTACGCGAAGAATATTAGCGACGAGAAAATCCAATTCCTTTTCGCTGATTAAATTCTTATCCATCAATTTTTGAATCGAATTTTCATAAGCGTGAGTGCTCATTTCCATATCCATACCCGATTTAATGCTGAGCTCCGCGGCATGTTCATAATCCCGCGCATATCCATGAGCAATCATTTCCGTAACCGAAGCCCAATCGCTTACTATGAATCCGTTAAATCCCAACTCATCTCTTAAAAGGTCTTTTAACAAAAATTTATTTCCGGTAGCCGGTATTCCGTTAATTTCATTAAAAGCGGTCATCAGTGTAAGTGCGCCTGCATCGATTGCGGTTTTGAAAGGGGGAAGGTATACGTTATGCAAAAGCGCGTTGTGAATAATTACTGTATTGTAATCTCTTCCGCCTATTGCCGCGCCGTATCCGATAAAATGTTTGATGCTGGCAGCCATACTGGTTGATGATTTAAGATCCTCGCCTTGAAATCCCTCGATATAAGCTTTTGCGAGAACCGAAGCCAAGAAAGGATCTTCTCCCGGTGATTCCGCAATGCGGCCCCACCTTGCATCCCGTGAAATATCCAACATCGGCGCGAATGTCCACCTTATTCCTACGCTGCTTGCCTCTAAAGCGGAAATTCGTGCACCGGATTTTGCAACATCTTTATTCCAGGTTGCGGCTATTCCTAATGGAATCGGAAAAATCGTTTTAAAACCATGAATTACATCACGACCAAATAATAATGGAATTTTGTTTGGACTTTCTTCGACAGCGATTTTTTGCAACTCTTTAACGTAATCGGTATTCATTACATTTAAAAAAGCTCCAATGCGACCTTCTCGCACTGCTGATTTCAGTTCATCCGATAAACTACCATCTACGCGACTTGATGTTCCTCTAAGTGAAGTTTGCCCAATCTTTTCCTCTATTGTCATTTTTGAAAGGAGAGAGTGAATTTCGGCTTCAATTCCATCATCTGATTGTGCCAAAATTGTTATTGAACTAAACGCTATAACAGTAAAAAATAATCGCTGCAAAAATCCCATGGAAGGTTCCTTTTAATTAATCTTTATTTGGTTCTAAAATAACTTTAGCGGAATTATCGACTTTGTAGATTACGACACCTCCATCAAGCCATTTATTGTTGCTTTTGACGTTAGTAAAAACTTGGTATTCGTTCCCGTTTATAAATTCTACAACCGATTTTACTTCTTTTATTCCCCCCGCGTCACCGGTAATAAACTCATGATTTACAATTTTTTCGCCAACTTTTTCTGTTGTTCCTGTAGTATAAAAGCCGGCTGTTGTGAAATAAAAATATTCTATTAATCCCTTTTCGGTGTTCCAATAATAAGTTGTTTCACCCGCGTAACTTCCGTTATTTACGGAATGAATTACTTTTATCGCATTTCCATTTAAAATTATGTCCCACTTGCCGATATCATAAATAGGGCTGCCATCGTCTCCATTATCCACAATTCCTTTCCATGTTTTACCCACAAATGGTTCCAAGATAGAAAAGTTTTCGGAAAGCCCGGTTTGTCCGATAATTTCAGTACTAAAAAAACTGAAAAGACAGACTAAAACGAAAACAGATTGGTTTGATTTGGACATTTAGACACTAAATTTTAGCTGAATTATAATTGGAAAACAATTTACAAAAAAAGAAAAATGTAAATCCTCGAGATTTACCGACAGAACATTTTGATTTATTCATGAAATTTTCTTTTTTAGGTAACTTTTAATTTGTAATTATCGGAATTTGATTGCAAAAACCACTTAGCCGGGAAGAACTTCTTCAACCCGAAAATATGATTTTACTTTATGCCAAAGGCGCGTTCCCGATGGCTGATGATGATGGGTCTGTTAATTGGTATATGCCGGAAATTAGGACAATTATTCCTCTCGATAATTTTAACATTCCGAAATCATTAAAAAAATATAAAGAGAAGTCGGATTTTACATTCGGATTTAGCACCAATCAATTAGAAGTTATTAAACAGTGCGCCAACAGGGATGAGACTTGGATTTCAAATGAACTTATTGCCGCTTACAAAAATTTGATTAAGATGGGACATTTACACTCCGTTGAAGTATATCAGAATCAAAAATTAGTCGGTGGACTTTACGGTGTAACTTACAAAGGAGCGTTTTTCGGAGAATCAATGTTTTCTCTTGTTTCTCAAGCATCAAAAACTGCACTTATCGAACTTATCAAACGTCTCAATGAGCGTGATTTTGTTTTGTTGGATGTTCAGTATCAAACCGACCATCTCCAAATGTTTGGTTCAATCGAAATTCCCTTCTTTGATTTTAACGATTATCTTATCGAATCATATAGAAGGGATGTTACGTTTATTTAACGAAGCGAGAAATCATTTTTTATTATCTTAATCAAATGTATTTAAACAACCATGAGAATTTATATGAAACAAAAATTTATCTGCATTATCGCGGCTTTGTTTGTGTTTGGCAGTATATCAAACGCTCAGACACTTGGTGGTTCATTGATGTTGGGTTTTCCGCAAAACGAGTTTAAATCAAATGTTGATAGACTCGCATACGGATTTAATTTAGAAGGTACACTTGGCAGCCCCGGAATGGAAACGCCGGTTACTATTGGTGCAAGTTTTGGTTTTATGGTATATGGTGAAGAAGATGTTGTAACCCCTTTGAGCAAAACAATCGGCCGGGTTTCGGTTAATGTAAATACAACAAATAGTCTTTTGAATTTCCACCTGATGATGAAAGTTTCCCCGTTTGAAGGTTCTGTAAAACCTTATTTGGAAGGACTCGCGGGGGCAATTATCTGTTTACCGAATCAAAAGTTGAAGATGTACAAAGCGGCGAAGAAGTTGTCAGTTCAACGAATCTGGATGATTTCTCATGGAGTTATGGCGCCGGAGGCGGAATTTTAATTTCACTATTCAATGATCGGGAAACGAGCGATGCCGAAATATTGCTCGATATTAAAGCAAGATATTTATACGGAACCAAGGCGAAATACCTTGCCGAAGGTTCAATCATCGAAGATGGAAATGGAAACGTATTTTATGATATTTCAGAATCAACAACTGATTTATTGACAATACACGTCGGTGTGATTTTCTCATTCGATTTAATTTTTTAATACACCAATAAGGAGCTGTTAATGTATGCACTTGAAGTAAAAAATCTGCGGAAACAATTCGATAATGTCGTCGCTGTTGATGACGTATCGTTTTCTGTACCGGAAGGATCGATCTTCGGATTGATCGGAAGGAACGGCGCAGGTAAAACTACTACGATTAGAATAATGATGAATATTTATATACCCGACGAAGGCGAAATAATTTTAGGCGGAGCCTCGGTTGGAAGCGAATTCAAAAGCAGAGTAGGTTATTTACCCGAAGAGCGCGGTTTATATAAAAAAATGAAAGTTTTCGATACTTTGATGTATTTGTCAGAGTTGAAAGGTAAGTCCGGAAGGGATATTCAAAAAAAGGCCAACGAATACCTAAAACGATTTGATCTTTTCGATAGAAAATTTTCTAAACTGGAAGACCTTTCAAAAGGAAATCAACAAAAAGTGCAGTTTATCGGAACAATATTGCACGACCCCGATTTTATAATTTTGGATGAACCTTTCTCCGGTCTCGATCCCATAAACACAAACCTGTTAAAAGAGATTATTCTGGAGGAAAAGGAAAAAGGGAAAGTGATAATTTTTTCTACTCACCTTATGGATTTTGCGGAAAGAATGTGTGATCATATTGCGATGATTGATAAAGGCGCGATTAAAGTTACCGGTTCGATGGCTGAAGTAAAAGCCAAATACGCAAATAAAAATGTAAGTCTCAATTATGAAGGCGACCTTTCCTTCCTAAAAAATAATCCGATTATTGATAAAGTGGAAAACTTTGGAAACACAACTGGTATAAGGGTAAAAGAGGCAAATCAAACCCAGGAGTTATTGAAACTTCTTATCGATAATAATATTAAAGTTAATAGATTCGATGCTAATGAAATTTCCCTTCACGAAATTTTTGTTGAAGTTGCCGGGAAAATTGATGGCGAAGTATTAACAGGAGGAGTTGCCAATGTTTAATTTTAGAGTAATGGCTGTTGTTAAGCGGGAATTGAAAGATAAACTTCTTTCGAAAGGATTTATTATTTCAACACTTCTAATTCCGATCTTTATGGTTGGAATAATCGGATTCCAAGCATTTGTTCAAATGTTTGAAGGAGGAAAAACAACAAGTATAATTTTCGCCACCGAATCTTCAAGACTAAATTTTCTTCTCGAAGAAGAGTTTGCGGAAAAAAGTTACGTCGAAGAAGGAGATTATATATTCACTTTCGAAGTTGTCCGAAGTGATGAATTTCAACAGTATCTTGAATCTAAAAAGCAAGATATAACTGATGGGAAAATTAGTAATATCGCATACATGTCCAACGAAAACGTTAAAGAGAAAATCTATCAACTTTACGGACAAGCATCCATCAACCGCCAAATTTCTTCGAAGCTTAATTACGCGGTTAATAATGTATTAATCGATGAGTATTTACGCGATAAATCGATAACCACAACGGACTTGGACTATATTCGAAAAGGTGTCGATTCACAAGGATTTAAAGTATCCGGAAAAGAAGAAGTTCAAAAAGAAAATGTCGGGAATATGATTCTTGCGTTTTTGTTTGCGTTTCTGCTTTATATGTCGCTTTTAATCTCCGGTCAGAAAATACTCGGCGCGATAATCGAGGAAAAGGCGACAAGAATTGTAGAGGTTTTGCTTTCTTCAATTTCCGCCACTGAGTTGATGACGGGTAAGATTATTGGGAATACAATTGTCGGACTTGTACAAATGGCAATTTGGATTTCACCTATTTTGCTTTTAACTACAACAAGTATTTTCGCGTTACCTGCTGAAATTGTTTTGGATATTTCTCCTTTAATGCTGCTCTATTTCTTGTTTATATATTTCTTGGGAGTAATGACGTTTTTTGGAATGTTTGCCGCTGTAGGTTCGTTGTATGAAAATCCGCAAGATGCCCAAAGTGGAATGTGGCCAATTATGCTTCTAATTATGCTTCCGTTTTTTATCTCAATTTCAATGGTCACAAATCCTACAACAATTATTGGTGAATATGCATCCTTCACCCCGTTTTTTAGCTTAATCGTTATGCCTGTAAGAATGACTTTAATAGATGTTCCTGTCTGGCAGATGTTGGTTGCAACGGTTGTTCAAATTGGTACTTTGATCGTAATTTTTCCACTTGCCGGAAAAATCTTTAAAGTTGCAATCTTGAAAACCGGAAAGAAACCGAGCATCAAGGATTTGCGTAAATGGTTAAAAGCTGGTAATTAAACCTCTTTATAAGAATTTCTGAAAACCTCAAAATTAATTGGAACCCCGGCACTAAAACCGGGGTTTTATATATTCACAAAAGAATGTTAAAATGAGATCGAACCCATTTGTAGCCATATTTATTCTAACCCTATTTTTACTTGTGATTGATTTTTATGCCTATCGCGGAGTAAAAAAACTTACGGCACCATCAACCATTACACTTAAAAGAATAATTTTTTATCTCTTTTGGATTGTTCCGGTCGGTATTGTACTTGGACTTGTTCTGTTTAATATTTACAGAAACGACATTCCCGCTTCCGATATGAGATTTTATGTTCATTTTATCAGCGGCGCGGCAATTCTATTTTATGTGCCAAAGTTGGTTTTTATCATATTTAATTTGTTTGATGATCTTGTTCAATTTATTCGTTTTTTGATAAGGAAACTTAAACGAGAACCGAAACCAATTGATACTAACGGAAATAAAATTACCAGAAAACAGTTTCTTACGAAAGTTGGAATTGTAACCGCAGGAATTCCATTTCTGTCTATCGGTTATGGAATCGGCTGGGGTAGGTTCAATTTTACGATTCGTAACCACGAACTGACATTTGCCAAATTGCCTAAATCATTCGATGGATTAAGGGTTTTACAGATTTCCGATTTTCACATCGGCAGTTTTGCTAATTCCAAAGATGAAGTGGAAACAGCAATAGAGCTTATAAATGAACAGAACGCTGATATCATTTTATTCACAGGTGATTTTGTAAACAACCTTTCTTCCGAAGTGGATGATTTTATTCCGCTTCTATCAAAACTTAAAGCTAAAATGGGAATGTATTCAATTCTCGGCAATCATGATTACGGCGATTATTTTAGATGGAATTCGGAAGCGGATAAAGAGGTAAATCTTCAAAGATTAATTTCGCTGCAGAATAAAGTCGGATTCAAAATGCTTCGGAACGAATCTTTAAAAATTTCGAACGGAAAAGATGAATTCGAATTAGTCGGAGTTGAAAATTGGGGATTGCCGCCATTTCCTCAGTACGGCGATTTGAACAAAGCATTGGCAAACACAAACGAAGACTCATTCAAAATATTGATGTCGCATGATCCGAGTCATTGGGGAAAAGAAGTTCTGCAAAAATCCAATGTTGATCTTACTTTATCCGGGCATACACACGGGGCGCAGTTTGGAATTGAAATCCCCGGCTGGAGATGGAGCCCGGTTACAATCCGTTACGATCATTGGGGCGGAATTTACAACGAAGGCGAACAATTCTTAAATGTTAATACTGGCATAGGATTTATCGGCTTCCCCGGTAGAGTAGGAATGCCTCCCGAGATTACGGTATTTGATTTGAAATCTGCTTAGAATTATTATTTCACGATTGTCATAAACTTACGTTGTTATGATATTAATTCTTATGTCTCGATAAAGATGCTGAAATAAACCTGCCTGTCGTGCGCGTAGTGGAACTCAAAAATTCCGTGCATTGAGCTTGTCGAAATGCAATGAATCTAGGACTATTTTGACTTCGACACGCTCAGTCAACTGTAATTTCTATTAACAATTAGTTATAAACCTTAAATTTGATTATGGCAAACCATAATACTAAATTGCCAAAAACAGAAAGGGGAGAAATTGAATGTTAACCACATTAGATAAATTTGGTAGAATAATAATTCCAAAAAGATTTCGTGAACATCTAGGGATAAACTTTGAAACAGCATTAAATATTTCTGAAGATGGCAAACGAATAGTTATAGAGTTAATTAAAGAAAAAAATCCAGTTATTGATAAGGATGGAATTCTTGTTTTTACTGGAAAATTAGAGGATACAAAAAATTCTTTAATTGAGTCTGATAGAAATCGACGAATGCGAAAATTATTGACAAGTGAGGAATAATATTGAAAATTTTATTTGATAGTTCCGTGTTAATTGCAGCATTTGTTGAATCACATCCCAAACATAAGCCTGCCCTATCATTCTTAATGAGAGCAAAGAAAGGAGAATTTCAATTATTAGTTTCATCACATACAATTTTAGAGATATATAGTGTTTTAACAAGTGCTCCATTTAAGCCAAAAATTACTCCTATTATTGCAAAACAGTTAATAGAAAATAACATTAAGAGTTTTGCCAAAATTATTTACCTCACAGATAAAGACTATTTTGAAATAGTCGAAAAAATGAGTCATTCGAATCTGTCGGGTGGAATTGTTTACGATGCAATAATCGTTGAATGTGCATTGAAAGCAAAAGCTGATGAGATGGTAACACTAAATTCGAAAGACTTTTTACTTTTAACGACTGAAATAGTAATGAAAATGAACACTTTATAGAAATGTCGGTTTAGAACCAGCAAATCAACACGGACGCCGTTTTCAAAGTGGCATTAGTGTAGTTTATTAAGTTTAGTAAAAAAACAACATTGCTGTTCGGCAGTAGTGTAATAAGCCAAATTGCAGTAGCCAATGCTTGCATAAAAAATGATCATTGTCTGCAATAACTTTGGCGTAGTATGTAAAGGCGGAATTCCAGTGTTGGGGCTCCGGTTATTTGCAACGAGGTTATGCAATCAGGTTCAGCATCTTCTTAAAGAATTGTTGGATTTAGCATTCTATCAAACCCAGATTGCGACAAATAAAATACCAAACCGGCCATTTCTCCATGAAACGGCAGTTTATTAGAATATTTAAATTGATATTACGACAATTTAGCAAGCCCACCTTAGACTAAAATGGGTGAAACGACTTCGCAATAAATTCGGTTTGGGCTTATTTTCCAACTATTAAAACCGAGGATTCTTATAAAAAACGACTTTTCACACACGTTCAAAAGCCTTGGAATTACAAAACACCATCAGAAAATTATCCATTAACTCTCTGAAGTGACTAATGACCGCAAAGAAGTTATAAATTACCTCTTAGCAATGAATGATTACCACGTGGCAATGACTAATAACCGCCAAGAAGTGATACATTACCGCTTAGGAATCGTATATTACCATTTAACAATGACTAATGACCAACCAAAAGTCATATATTACCACTTAGCAATGATCAATTAAAAATCATCACTTAGCAATCATTATAGTTACGCTTCGGGAATCTTCTTATCAACAAATCGATTCCACTTGCCGGAAGTATCAAAAACAAAGCTTGAACTTTTTGATATTCTTGGTAGAAGATTGGAAGTTTTCGTTGATGATGAATTAAGCGCCGGATGGCATACGATTAAGTTTAACGGAAGTAATTACTCAAGCGGTGTTTATTTCTATAAATTAACGTCAGGTAGTTTTTCAGACGTTAAGAAGATGCTGCTGCTTAAATAATAGTCCAATCAAACCTGCTATTTCTCAAAGAAATAGCAGGTTTTTTACAAAACCTAAACTGATGTTACGACAATTTAGCAAGCCCGCCGCAGGCTAAAATGTGACAAATACACGAGTAATCTCCGAAATTTATCGACTACAATCCAAACTTCTCTAATGGAAAGCACTGGTTAAAACTACTCTGTTCTTCTATTTAAGTTCTTTCTTTTTGAAAAGATCATAAACAACTAAATCGGTTCCGAGTTCTTCTTTTGTTTTAGTATTTACCCAATAATGTTTTAAAGGAATTTTAACATCGCTGACGTATTTATAGTTTTCAAACAAAATTGTTTCACCTTTATTTTCATCTTTGTGGATGACATCCAGACCCAGAATCGAATGGTTTTCTTTCGAGAAATATATTTTCCATTCATTTGAAATTATTGGTTTTCTCAACTTTGCGGTAAGCGCAAATGCTTCCTGGTTATTAAAGTTAGTTTCTTCAATATTTGATAATTCTTTTACATAATCGCTTTTTAGCGAGTGCGGCAAACCATAAAGGAACTCATAATATCTTTTATATTTGATATTTTTTTCGGATGAAAGACCGTATTCCTCCAACAAAGCATTGTCGTAATCATCATCGCCGTTAATCAAAATCATGTTTGCGCCAGATTTTGTAACGATATGCGATGAAGTGTTTTCACCTCTATTGCGTGTCAGTTCAAAATATTCGAGAGGAATATTAATAATCACTTTTGAATACCGATCCGGATTTTGGGGTCTCGGTTCACGAATCTCAATTCCAATTGCCGCGTTTTCCCATTTCTTATCGGGGTCGCTGAATAGAATACTTTTATCAACTAAGTCTGAAGGAGAGTCGAATTTCGAACAATTGGTTAGCATAAGAGTTATTAGAACTAAATAAATATATTTTCTAATGTGCATTTGTTCCTCAAAAATTGCGATTAATTATTTGTAAAACGTGAATAGACAAACTTCATTTCTTCTTTTTTCCCGTTGTTTTCTACTACAACGTAAATGTTCATTTCGTTCTCTGATATTTTTTCGAAAGTAAATCCATCGAAGTAAGCTTTATTTTCCGTTACTTCTACCAATCTAAAATCAACGGTTTCATCTTTTTCTTCCCATCCGGTTAAATTACCGGAAAAATGTTTTAGTTTAATAATTAGAGAGTTTTCAACTTCAATTATAGCTACGATTTCATAAAACTTTACTTTGTTATTAACAACCAGTTTAAAAGCACACATCATTGAATTGCCAAGCGGAGGCGACCAAATTTCTTCAACAATTCCGCCAAACGCTTCACCACGCCAATGTCCTTCAATCCAACTTACATCCTCTAAAGTTGCATCCGGTGAACCAGCTATTTCATCAAAAACCATTGTGTTTTCGAACTCGGATTGTGCAAAAGTTTGAGCAGCGAATAACAGAAGAATCACAAAAAATTTATTAAAATTTCTCACTTCAAGCTCCCTTTTTTGTAGGTCGATAGATACTACGTGGATAATCGAGAATATTTACAGAATCGCTTTCCAATTCTTTAATAGCGTCTTTGGCAATCCATTTTGCGGACTTGTCGGGCAATTCGAGGATTTGTTTTGCGGTCGAAATTGCCATTTTATTTAAATCAATATTTCGTTTACCGACACTCCTTAACGCCCAATTTACAGCCTTTTTGACATATAGTCGATTATCGCCGGAGTGGCTTTTGATATCACTCAAAAACTCTTCGTAAATATAATTCGGTGCTTTTTTGTCCGCCATACAATACGCGGCCATTGTTGTGAATCCTGCTCTTTTCTCAAATTCCGGTTCGCGGTTAATCCATTCTTTTATTTTGGACAGAGCAAAGTCGCTTCGGGCAAAAAGCTTCATGCTGAAAGTATCACAAATTTCCCAGTTCTCAAAAGTTTTAACCCACTGTTCCATCAAATCTTCGGTTAACTCTTTAGGAGGAAACAGTTTTGCACAAAGAACCCTGCCTTCATAAATACCGGATTCGAAAAGTTGGATCGCGAGTTTTTTCTCGGGTATTGTTTCCTTTATAATTTCATTCAGATCTTTTTGGTATATACCTAAAGTATTAACCGATTTTACGCCAAATTTACGCTCTTTGAAAGAAACCGTTTCGGGATTTGCGAGAGAGTGAAGTGTTTTAATAATCTCATCGTAAGTCATTATAAAGCTTCATCTATATCTTCAAAATGGGTAACAGAATTAAGTTCGCGGCACATTATTTCATCTTGATTTTTTATTTCAAAAATTGAAAGTGCTGTGTTTTTAATTCCCCGCCATGAATAAAAATCTTCGACAGGTTTGTTAAACATGATTAGAAAAAATGCCTTTAACAATCCTCCATGTGTAACAATTAAAACCGTTTCGTTTGAATGATTTTTATAAATATCGTTAAAAAAATCCTTCGCGCGTTTATACATAGATTCATTCGATTCAACACCTTCCGGCAAATTATTCCAGTCAAAATCCGATGGGAAAGTATTGCCTTCAAGATTTCCGAAATACCGTTCTCTCAATCTGACGTCGGTTATCATTTTAACCGAATCGTGATATTTTATAACAGCATTTGTTGTGTCAATTGTGCGCTGCAGATCGCTGGAATAAATTTGATTCAACTCAGCATTCTTTAAACGTTCTGCTAACCTTACAGTCTGGTTTATTCCATTTTCGGTCAATTCGCCATCCGATTGCCCTTGTATTATTTTGTTAACGTTTTGAACAGTTTCTCCGTGTCTGACGAGTAGAAGTTTCATTATTTCCTTATTGTTGAATTCGCAAAATTAAATATCTTTGAGAAACAAACTAACCATCTTTTCCATTAATTTGAATTGTGAAAAATGAAAACAGCGTTAATAATCGGGGCTACCGGTTTAGTAGGAAGTGAATTGCTGAAAGCTTTATTGTTGGATGAATCGTATGAAAAAATTAAAGTATTTGTGCGAAGAGAAGTCGGATATCAGGAAAGTAAAATTGAACAAATCGTGATTGATTTTCGGAAAGTAGACGAATGGAGGGAAAAATTACAAGGCGATGTTTTATTTTCCACACTCGGAACGACAATTAAAAAAGCCGGAAGCAAGATTGTACAATTCAAAATTGACTACACTTATCAGTTTGATGTGGCAAAAAATGCCGCCGAAAATGGAGTTAAAAATTACGTTTTGGTTTCCTCTTCCGGAGCTGATCCCAATTCCAAAATCTTTTACACCAGGATGAAGGGAAAACTGGATCGGGATGTAGAAAGCCTTAATTTTGAATTAATAAGGATTTTACGTCCATCTATTTTGGAAGGAGAAAGAAAAGAAAATCGAATCGGTGAGAAAATAGCGATACCTGCAATTAAAATTTTGAGCGATATTGTTCCACCGTTAAAAAAGCATCGTCCTATTCACGCTAAGGTTGTGGCCTCGGCGATGATAAATTCAATTGAATTTAGAAAAGAACAGAGGTATCAGATAATCGCGCTTGATGAAATTTTTAACATTGTGTAAAAAGCGGCAATCTTAAATCCATCATAAATGATTGCCGCCTCACGCTAAATATTAGATCGAGAAAATAAAATAGTTTATACTAAAACCAACACTCGAATTTGAATATTCGACCGTGTAGTTTTCACTCCAGTCTTTTAAGTACGGCACTGTATTTTGTTTGTAAAAAGCTTTGATGAAAAAGCGACCGAGATCAGATTCTGCTTCAAACGGAAATACCGTCGCTTCAACAGTCAGCCGGTTACCTTCATTATCATAACCATCTTTGGAACCACCCTTTATAAAGAAGTGGAAATCATAAAAAGCGTTTACCATCGCGAGTACGGGTCCAAATTCTAAAGACGCGCCGAGATTAACTCCATAATACATATCAACAGTATTGTTAAATTTTACAAATCCAACACCCGTATTTTCTGAAGGATTAAGGCCAAACTTACCGAGACCTGCCTGAATGCCCAGCATAAGCGGAAATTCATCAATTAATCGTCCTCCTCCGGCAATTCTAAACAGATCGGTTTCTTCGAAAATGGGCTGATCGCCACTATTCATAAATAAATTCACATTCGATTCGTAATCATCAAAAAATGGCGAGGAACCAGTTGCATCTGCTTGCCCCTCCTCATTTTCCGATCCAAATGCAATTGGGTTTATAAGCAAATCTAAAGCGTTCGTTGAAAATTCACCCCAGCTTTTCTCACTGTACGCGGCCCAGCCGAAAGTGAAATACTTGTGGGATGTTTTGTCCTCATAACCAACAAAATTGGTCGGTGTTACAACATCACCGCCTAAATTTATGTAAGGATTTGTATGAGAAACATTATACATCGAAAACCCCGCAAACACTCCCTGCCTATCTTGACCGTTCACAGCTAAAAAGGAAAGTAGGAAAACCGAACAAAAAAGGATTTTTTTGAACATAACAATAACTCCAATATTTAAAATATATGGTTGGTTGCTTAACCGATTTGCGGTGGGGTTAAATGGGCAGACAATTTTAATAAAAATAAGACAGCATGTCAAGATTATATATTCTCTTTTTATCAAATACTAATTCGATGCAAAAATTTATTATTAACTTTAAATCAGATGAGAATATTTGTATAATTGGACACCCTATCCGCGAATAACTGATAACTAATCACACTAAAAATCTGGAGTATTTATGAATTCCAAGTTATTTTATTCGTTTCTTTTCGTTCTTCTTTCAAGTGTTGTTGTTTCGGGTCAATTTAATGATTATGTAAAATTAACCGACTTCAATCTAGAATTTGGCGGAAACTATTCAACATTTTCGCAGGAGCAAATGTTTTTGGATTCTTACGGTCTGGGATTCTATTTCGGTGCAGGATATGGAATCACCAATGAAATTATGATCACAGCGAGTGTTGATTATTCATATATAAGCGAACCCATTCTTCCTATTACAACTACCGACTTTGGTGTGCGATATAATTTTACAAACCTTGCCGAGGGTTTAATTCCATACGCCACGGTTACTTACACCATTGCCGGTCCGGTGGAATCAAACCGGTTTGAACAAGTCCCAAATGATTGGTCTCAGATTGATGCAAAGGGAATTTCGTTTGGCGGCGGACTTCTTCTTATGCTTGATGGCAGCAAAGCTTTTAACATTATGGTTCTGCTTAGTAGTTTGCCTAACGCCGATTATGACGGCGGTGATTATGGAAACGCTCAAACTTTTGATGATAACTTCGGTTCAACTCGTATTAAAATTTCATATCTACTCGGATTTTAGCAAATGGATGGGGTTTGTTGTATATGTCAAAACAAGCCCTATTTTCCCGATGCTTTTATGATTCAAAACATCTTGTTACCTTGCCGGCTTAAATTTGGAGAATTATGGATTCAAAGTATTCTGTTATCGTTTTCGATCTGGGCAATGTACTCATTCCTTTTGATTATAATATCGTAATTAAAAAATTGGATGAGACTGATCCCGGTTTAGGCAAAAGGTTTTACGATGTTTATATGAAAAATTATGGTGTTTATAAAAAATATGAACGATGGCAATTATCCGACCGGCAATTTTTAGACAAAATGATGGAGTGGACAGAAGGAAAAATTGGGCGGGAAGAATTTTGCAAGATTTATGGAAATATATTTTCCGTTAATCAGAAAGTGGCTGATTTATTACCGAAACTGAAAGAAAATTTCACACTTGTTTTGCTTTCAAATACTTGTAACATTCATCAAAAATATGGATGGGAGAAATATACTTTCCTGGAAATTTTTGATAAATGGATTCTTTCCCATGAAGTTGGTGCTGTAAAACCAGAAGAAAAAATTTATAAAGCTGTTGAAAATTTCACGGGGAAACCGGCGAATGAACATTTTTTTATTGACGATATTCTCGAGTATGTAAATGCCGCGAAAAATAACGGGTGGGGCGGAACTCAATTTTTTGGTTACGAACAATTGATAGATTCTTTGCAAAAAGAAAGGATTCTTCCGTAAGCTAAATCACTCTATAATTTTGAGTGTGCTAAATTTGGGCTCCTCTCTACAATTTTGAAATAACGTTTTAACGAATCTTTCCGTGTAGTCTGCTTTGGCATGTTTCTGCTTTGCCTCGATATCGGGGAATTTCATAAAATGAACAAATCTATCCGACTCAATTTCTCGATGCGCGGTATAAATCGTTTCAGGTTCAAATTTATGTACATTATCAACAAACTCTTTGATTGCGCTGATAATTATTTTTTCTTTTCCTTTCCTTAATTTGTAACTAACCATTACTTCAATCATTTATTGATCCTTAATAATTTAGCAGGCTGGAATTAATTATTGTTAAAATTCTTTTTTAGCAATAAATCGTATAACCATTCCTCTTCCTTGGTGATATTTTCCTTCACCGAGTTCAACTTCCTCTTTAGAAAAAGATTGGAAGTCGAGGTTGATAAAATCCTCCGCAATCTCCGAAAGGGAATAGAGTAACTCTTTCGTCTTCGGTCCACCTGAAGAATATTTAAGCTGATCGATTTCAAAGACTTCCATGATAATTAAGCCGTCCTTTTTTAAGGATGAAATGCTTCTTTGATGGATTTCTCTTTTCAGATCATGATGCAAATGCACAAAGATATAAACTACCAAGTCGTAGTGATCAGGAGTGAAGTTATAATTTTCGAGATCTTCGACCACATAGTTAATTTTAACTCCCTTTTCAGTCGCAAGCAAATCCGCTTTTCTTTTCCCTTCTTCGCTAAAATCAACCGCATCTACAACCCAACCCAAACTTGCGGCATAAACCGCATTTCGTCCTTCACCCTCGGCGATGAATAATGCCTTCCCCGGTTTAATGCCCGCCAAATTTTCTTTCAAAAATTGGTTAGGTTCAGCTCCGTACGAATATTGTGGTTCAGAATATCTTTTATTCCAGAGATCTTTCATAAATGTCCATATAAATTAATAAGTGATTGAAGCAAAAATTAAATTTACAGAAAATGTCTCATAATTATTCCTACAACAAATTTTAATACTCTTCTAAGATTTCCGCAGCTGCTTTTTTTGCATAATTGATAGTGAAAATTATTGAGCGCAGAATTCTGTTTTATTATTTCTTAAATTTGTTACAGAAATAGAGGAAAAGTTGATAAACACACAAAAAATAATAGTTGTCGGGGATCGAATTTTAATAAAACCCGAAGAAAATTTGGATAAAACAAACAGCGGTTTATACCTTCCGCCAAATGTTAAAGAAAAAGAGACTGTTCGCGGCGGTTATGTAATTAAAACCGGTCCGGGATATGCAGTTGGTACAACTCCGGACGAAGATGAACCATGGAAAGAATCAGAACCTGCCAAATACATTCCACTTCAAGCCAAAGAGGGCGATTTTGCGCTCTACCTCCGAAAAGACGCAATTGATATCGAACTGGAAAATCAAAAAATGGTAATTGTTGCTCAATCCGCAATTTTATTACTACTTCGGGATGAAGATCTCCTCACTTGAAATAGGCAGAAAATATTTATGAATGGAAAAGAGTTGGAATTAGAACGTTTCATCGCAAAGTATGAAGACGTGATTGTACCGTTATTTAAAGCCGCAAGTGCCGCATATTTCGATGCCAGTATTTCCGGAAAGAGAGAAGATTATGAAAAGGCCGGACAATTTCAGACCGAAATAACCAACGTCCATGCCTCAAAATCGGATTTTGAGAAACTTAAGGACTTTCGGGAATCGACCGAGATTTCTGATGAAATTCTCAATCGACAATTAACAATTTTATATAACTCATTCGCTGGCTATCAGTATGACGAGAATCTACGTCACGAAATAATTAATGATTCGGTAAAAATAGAAGAATGTTTCGCGACATTCAGAGCGGAAGTTAAAGGCAAAAAAGTTACGGATAACGAAGTTGAAAAAGTTTTATCCGAATCGACAAATAATAATGAACTCGAGACTTATTGGGATGCGAGTAAAAAGATTGGAGGATTAGTTGCCGATGATGTTATCGCTCTTGTAAAAAAACGTAACAAGGCCGCAAATCAACTTGGCTATGATAATTATTATCAAATGAGTCTGGAATTGAGTGAGCAGAAAGAAGAAGAACTTGACAAAATTTTTGAAGATCTTGATAATCTTTCAAGAGATAAATTCGCCGAGCTGAAAATCGAAATGGATAATTTCCTTTCTCACAAATATAAAGTCGATAAAACAGATTTGATGCCTTGGCATTATCAAGATCGTTTCTTTCAGCATGCGCCAAAAATACATAAAGTGGATTTGGACAAATATTATCTGGACCAAAATATTGAAGTAATAACGAAAAATTACTTTAACGGCATCGGGTTAGAAATTGACGATTTGCTTGAGAGGAGTGATCTTTACGAAAAAGAAGGTAAATACCAGCATGCTTATTGTACAAATATCGATAAAAGCGGAGATGTAAGAGTCGTTTGCAACATAAAACCAAATCATGATTGGATGGGAACAATGCTGCATGAATTTGGGCACGCGGTTTACGACAAATATGTAAATGACAGATTGCCATGGATTTTACGCGAACATTCACACATTTTTACGACTGAAGCGATTGCGATGATATTTGGCAGATTCGCTTCCAGTCCGCAATGGATTGACGACATGATTGGAATTGGTGATGACGAGAAAAATGAGATTGCTGATGAATGCAAAAAAAGCGCAAGATTGGAGCAATTTGTTTTTGCCCGTTGGGTTCTTGTCATTTATAATTTTGAGAAGGAAATGTATCGCAATCCTGATCAAGATTTGAATGCTTTGTGGTGGGAAAAAGTTGAAAAATTTCAATTCCTTAAAAGGCCAATTGGAAGAAACAAAGCCGATTGGGCATCAAAAATTCACCTTGCGCTTTATCCCGCATACTATCACAATTATTTACTTGGCGAAATGTTAGCATCCCAACTTTACTATTTTATCTCTGAAAAAGTATTGGGCAAATCGTTCAAAGATGATCTTAGTTTTGCAGGGAATAAAAAAGTCGGGGATTACTTAAAGATGTTGTTCTTTAATTACGGCGCGCTCTATCGATGGGATGAGCTGGTAAATAAATCAACAGGAGAGGACTTAAATCCTAAGTATTACGCAGAGCAGTTTTTTCATTAAAAGAACAATTTTTTTGTGAGGTAGCGGCAGTTTCAATTGAAAATGATTCTGAATTGCTTCTCATTTGAGAATAAATTAAATTATTTATATGTTTTTTTCGGGATTGGGGTGTCCCCGGTCGGTTTAAAGCCAAGATCTTGTTCTTGGCTTTTTGCTTTTATGGAAACACTTTTAACCCATACCTTTTGTGATTTTTTGAATAGAATTTTTCTGACAAAATGTCAAAAGCCGGATTCGCTCTTTTAGAATCAAGGACATATCGGGCAATTGGATAAGCAATTAAGTCAGCAAGTTGTAACCCAGCAATATCTTCATCCTTGCGTTTAAAGTTTACCGTTGTTGAATAAGATTTTATTCGAATGTCGGATACAAATCCGGTACCTCTTTGAATCAAATTAATAAAATGACTTTTGAGTTTTGCATCCTCCTTCTTTCCCCTTCTTTCAATTATGATGTTTAGTTTGTTGGATTTCTTTTCTAAGTCATCTAAAAAAAATATTGAACGCTCAATCAAAAAGGATAAGGATATTTCATAGACATCATCTAATAATTTGCCATACTTACTTACATAATTCTCTTTTAAGATAGCTGATGATATTATTGAATAGTTATGATCCTTAATAATTCGATTTAATTGCCCATAAAATTGTTTTTTGAATTCGAGATCAAACAAAACGCTGAATTCTTTTTCACATTTGCGGATATCTCGGGAATGCAATATCACTTTTTTATCATCCCAAAAATTTTTTTTAAGTCTCTGGAATGATTCAACCAAAACAACATATTGTGATTCTGAAATAAGTACACCGGCTAGAACAAATACAGGAAATGACGAATCAATATTAATCAATCCATGATCTCCAGATTCATCTATAAATAAATAATATATCATTAATATGATTTAAAATAGAAATTAAAAATCGGCAAAAACTTTGCTGTTTCAGAAGTATTAAATTTACGAAGAATGTTTATTATTATAGCTATTATAAATCTCCTCAACATCATATCCTAAAAGGTATTTAACAATAAACCACCCATTGAGAAGTTGGGTTTTTATAAGACCATGTTTTCTAAATCTGCGCGCCGAAGTTATTACTGAATGTGGAATTTTTATGAGCGCTTTTCTTCTCCTCAATTCTCGAAGGATTATAACATCATCGAAAATTTTCACTTCAGGAAATCCACCTATCCGATTATATAAATCTTTTCTGATAATAATTGTCTGATCACCAAAAGTTGTAAATATCGACTCAAATCGCGAAAACCAAGAATAAAGATTAAGTGCGAATTTGTCTTCGTCAAACTTTAATCGAAAAGTAGCGGCGGAAAAATCGGGGTTGTTTGTGTACGATTCTAAAATCTGAAAATATTGTTTGGGTAGAATTGTATCTACATGCAGGAATATTAGAATTTCTCCTTTTGCTATTTGAGCGCCACGTTTTTGCTGAATTCCTCTTCCGGGTGATGAAGCAACCAAATGAATTTTTTCCCTTTGCGCAATGCTGACTGTTTTATCGATGCTTCCACCGTCAGTTACAATTATCTCAAGATTTTGATTAAAAGACTTTAATTGTTGAAGAGTGCGAGGGAGAAATTTTTCCTCATTTAGAGTGGGGATTATTACCGAGTACTTTACCATATTTTAATTTTTGATAGCCATAAGTTAAAATTGTTTTGAGAATTATGTAGCTGGCCATAACAGTGCCTTTAATTGTCCCTGTTATTTTCGATTCGCCGATTCGTTTTTTATAACTCACCGGTACCTCTTTGATTCTTAGTTTTTGATCAGCGGCTTTAATTTGCATCTCTACTGTCCAACCAAACCATTTATCCTCCATTTTGAGGTTTCGCAGTTTGTCAAACCGAATCGCTCTAAAAGGACCAAGATCCGTGTATTTAACTTTCCACAACAAGTTGATCAAAAAGCCCGCTATTATGCTGCCCACTCTCGATTGAATCGGGAGCGCTCCTTTTTCCCTTTCACCCATTACACGGCTGCCGAGAACAAAATCATATTTATCGGTAACAATCGGTTCTGTAAGTAAATTCATTTCAGCGGGATAATCGCTGTAATCTCCATCAAGAAATACGATTAGCTCAAAATCCTTCTTAGAACAGTAATCAATACCGGTTAAACACGCGGCTCCGTAGCCTTGAAATGTCTCCAACAGAACAGTTGCTCCCTCATCGGAAGCAACTTTAGCCGTAGAATCGGTAGAGTTATTGTTTACGATTACTATTTCCTGAACGAGGTGTGAAGGAATGTCGCGAATAACTTTGGCGATAGATTTTTCCTCGTTATAAACGGGAATGATGACGGCTGTTTTCATTTAATTAATAACAAAATATATGACTCTTATAATTCTTGAGTTCGATGTAAATTCCCAAACCGTAAATCTCCTCCGCTGAACGAATATACTTTTCACCGGATAGAAGATCGAAAATTTTGAATTCTTCAGATTGCCCTTCAACATCAATTTTAAGTCTGCACTGAGATGTTTGATTGGCATAATTAATTATTACAATTCGTCGTTGATTTTCGAGTCGCCATTCCCAAGCAAGAATATTTTTATAGGAATAATTGCCTTCCCACGCGGCTATTGGTCGCAGTAATCTCCACACTCCAATTTTGAAAATTTTATCTTTCGTAATTGAAAGTAGATTTGTATAAAAATCATAAACTTCCGAATCGATTTTTTCCTCGGGTTCACGACCAAGCTGAACCGGAATTTTTACTTTTTTTGCTTGAAACTGACCATCATTATAAAATCGCATACCGTTTAATGTTGAAATAATAACAGCAGCGGCTTTCGATTTTTCTTTGCCTAATGACTTTATCGCGCGTGTTTCATCGTGATTTTCCAAAAACCGCAATGAATGATTTTGATAATTACTTTCAGCCAACAAATGAGCGGCAATCTGGGGAACGTATCCTTCAATCAATCGATCTGTGAGTGTTTTATCGTATGTGTAATCAAATCCTAATTGCTGTAAATCCCACTCCAGATTCCAATATGCCTCAGCGATAAAAATAAAATCGCCATTGTGCTTGTTCACTTTTTCAATTGCCATCTGCCAAAATTCGGTTGAAGGCGTATTACATTTACCGTCATCAAGTATGGCACCCCATGTGTTATCGAATACATTGTTCAAAGCCAGCATTGCCATATCACACCGAACACCGTCGCAATAATTTGTTAGATTCACCAATATATCCGACATAAATTTTCGTGCTTCTTCACAAAAATAATTCACTTGAATTGTATCTTGCCAAGCCGGGAAAAACGGATCTCGACCGTGAGCGAAAATATATTCGGAGCCTTCGGGTTTAAAGTAAGTGTATGGGTCGGAGGAATGATACTTTTCATTCGCCTGAAGAAACAAGTTTGGTTGTTCTTTTATTAGCCGGGAATTTGCGCTGAAATGATTTGGTACAAAATCTAAAATTAGCTTTATCCCGATTGAATTCAGATACTTTTTAAGTTCTATCAATTCTTTTTCGGTTCCGACTGAATCGTTAACTTCATAAAAATCGATTGAATAGGGTGATCCTATTACATCCTCCCTTTTCCAATCTTTTAGCGCTGTTTGATATTCGCGGATTAAAAAATCCTCGAAACAATATTTTGGAACAGTCTCTTTATTGGTTTGCCAAATTCCCATCAACCAAACATAATCCATTCCAAGTTTTTTTAGTGCTTCCCAATAACTTATTGGTACATCTTTTAAGGTTGCCTTATTCCCTTCCGAATCAAAATTTCGCAGCCAAACTCTTGTGTTTATTTCGTAAAGCGCCGGATTATTCATCATTGACTACCTCTTTTTTGCTTGAAACCAATTCGTTTTTCTCTTTCGTTAAATGTAAAACCTCTTCTAATAATTCGCGCACTTCCGATTCAATTTTTGAAGATGTAATTTTATTATTAAGAGCTGATATTTCGTTTTCAATCTTTATTATTTTATAGTTTATGATCAGGTCTTTCGCAAATCTGGTCGGAATATCGGACTCATCGAGATAGCCGGTTTTTTCCTCCCATTTTTTGCTGATTGGAGTTTCTTCCAAACTCAGTTTTAGAATGTAACTCTTTAATTCCTCGTGTTCTATTTTTTCGATAAGCGCTGCCGGTTCATGTATGTTTTTCTTGAAATTTTCAAAAACCAATTTGGCCAAATATCTAAAGGATTTATTTGAATAATCATCCGGTGGAATTTCATCCAATATCGTTCCCATAATATTCTCGTCGCCTTCAAAAAGAATTTTGATCAATTGTTTTTCGAGACCCATAAATCTTTTGTCTTGTTCAATTACATCCGGTGGTGCGGCGGATGAAGGGGGAGCATTTTCCGGCATTCTTCTGTTTTCTGCCCGACGCTCATTTTCGCTCATTAGTTTATCAAGTTCCGATTCGAGCAATTTTTCACGGAGATTAAACTTTTGTGAAATGTTTTTTAGCAGAATGCTTCTTTTTAATTCATCATTTACAAACGAAACAGATTTAACCAGTTCCTTAACCGCGTCTGAATATTTGGTCGGATCATCAAACATCCCGGCTTTTTGAAATTTTCTGGTCTGATACTCAATAAAATTTTCCGCTTTTTTAAGTTGGTTTACGAACTCATCCTTTCCGTTTTTATTTAAGTAAGAATCGGGATCATCACCTTCAGGCAGCGAAGCCAACTTTACATCAAAATCGTACTTTAAAAGAGTTTCGATACTTCTTAGTGATGCTGCTTCCCCTGCTTTGTCCGAATCAAAAAGTACAACCACATTTCGAGTGAACCTTGAAAGTAGTTGGACTTGCTCCTCAGTCAAAGAAGTTCCGGAAGAGGCAACTACATTTTTAATCCCGAATTGATGAAGCATCACCAAATCCATATATCCTTCAACCAGAATCGCTTTATCCAATTTTCTAATTTCATCTTTGGAGTGATACAATCCATAAAGAGATTTTCGTTTTAAATAAATTGTAGATTCAGGCGAGTTAAGATATTTAGCGGTTTTTGCATCCTTTTCCAAAACTCTTCCGCCAAACGCAATAACTCGTCCGTTTGGAGAAAAAATCGGAAAAATTATTCTGCCTCGAAATTTATCATAAAAGGAGCTATCGTTTCGTTTATCAATTAATCCAAGATGAGCGGCTTTCTCCAAATCAATTTTGCTTTCGCGAAGATAATTCAACAAATTTTCCCATTCGTTCAGAGCCCAGCCAATCCCAAAAATTCTTTGTGTTTGTGTTTTGATGTTTCTGTTTTTTAGATATTCTCTCGGAATTTCTCCTTGTGAAGACTTCAGCAAATTGTTCGAAAAATACAACGCCGCGACACGGTTGATTTCGTAATAAAGCTCTTGCTCATTCTGTTGCTCGTTATCGAATCCATCTTTTAAATCGAGTTTTATCCCGACATGACCCGCGACTTCCTGAACCGCTTCGATAAATGAAATATTGTTGTATTCCATCAAGAATTTGTAAATGTTACCGCCGCTATGGCAGCCAAAACAATGGTAGATTTGTTTCTCTTGACTAACTGTAAATGAGGGTGTTTTTTCCTGATGGAATGGGCACAATCCGATAAAATTTTTACCCCGT
The DNA here is from genome assembly GCA_021739765.1 of Melioribacteraceae bacterium. Lineage (GTDB taxonomy): Bacteria > Bacteroidota > Ignavibacteria > Ignavibacteriales > Melioribacteraceae > JAIPBD01. Next base: position 338,114 of record JAIPBD010000003.1, on the reverse strand, counting down.
TTTTTTAATTGTACGTAACCGGATACAATATCCACAATGTTCGAGGAATTTCTAATCTCGTCTATTTTTTGTTCGGGTATTCTCATGGTGGTAAATCAAAATAAATATAGTGAGTTGCAAAAACAATAAATTTCTAATAATTGCTAACGTGAAATATATCATTTCATTTTGAATTCTTGCCTAATAATAAAACATGAACAACTTGTTCGTGAGCAAGAATGTGTCAATCGTGAAACGCTTTTAGTATATTGCCTACTTATATTTTACCGGAAGAAATGAACCAATTTATTCGTAAAAGCCTGCTTATATTTTTATCCGCTAATAACTTTAACGAAACTGAATATAATGTCGCAACTCAATTTTTGATTACAAAAGGATATAAAATATTTGTCGCTTCAGATTCAAATTCCCTTTGTGTCGGTAATAACGGGGCAAAAGTAAGACCCGATGTCCAAATATATAATATGAGGGAAAGCAGCTTTGCCGGACTAATTATTATCGGCGGGGAAGGAATTAAGAATTATTGGTCGAATGAAAAACTGCTAAAATTGGTCACTGATTTCCATAAAGGCAAAAAGTTAGTCTCCGCAATTTGTAACGCATCCGTAATTTTGGCGAAAAGCGGAATATTAAAGGATAAAATGGCGACATGTTATCCTGCTTGTAAGTTGGAACTTCAAAAAGGAAAAGTGAATTTTCTATCTCAACCAGTTGTGGAAGAAAAAAATATCATAACAGGGAGAGATCCCGACTCAAGTTTTACATTTGTTCAGGCGATCTTTAATTTTTTAGAAAATTAGAAACAAATTGCACCGTAATTGTGTTTTAATATGAGAGCGAAAATGATAGAAACGATCAATAAATATTGTAACAGCATTTCAAATTATTCGAGATTTGAAACTCGTGAAGTAAAAGTTGGCGATTTAGGCATCGGTGGTGAAAATCCCATACGAATTCAATCAATGACAACGACTGACACGATGAACACTCAAGCCACAATTGAACAGTCAATCAGAATGATTGACGTAGGTTGTGAACTTGTCAGAATTACTGCCCCAAGCATAAAAGAAGCGCAAAACCTTAAGGAAATAAAAGACGGTTTATTATTGCGTGGTTACAAAACTCCGATAGTTGCGGATATCCACTTTACCCCGAATGCGGCAGAACTTGCCGCGCGAATTGTTGAAAAGGTGCGCGTTAATCCGGGAAATTATGCTGATAAAAAGAAATTTCAGCAGATTGAATATAGTGACACTCAATATGAATCCGAAATTCAACGAATTTATGAGCGGTTTTCTCCTTTAGTAAAAATTTGCAAAGAATATGGAACCGCGATGCGGATTGGAACCAACCACGGTTCTTTATCGGATCGTATAATGAGCCGATATGGTGATACACCTCTGGGAATGGTAGAATCTGCACTTGAGTTTTTAAGGATTTGCGAAGATTTGGATTACCACGAAATTATTCTTTCCATGAAAGCAAGCAACACCCGCGTAATGGTTCAAGCATACAGGCTGCTTGTTCAGAAAATGATTGAAGCAGGAATGAATTATCCCTTACACCTCGGAGTTACGGAAGCCGGCGATGGCGAAGACGGCCGTATTAAATCGGCTGTTGGAATCGGAACTTTACTCGAAGATGGAATCGGAGATACTATCCGAGTTTCTTTAACCGAAGAACCCGAGGCGGAAATTCCCGTTGCATTTTCACTTGCCGAACGATACTTGAATCGTTCGGGTCACAAACTTGTTCCGGAAATCGAAACACAGACAAAAGATCCTTATTCTTACGAATTACGCGAAAGTTTTGAAGTAACTTCGATAGGAGCAAGCAATGTTCCCCGCGTAGTTGCCGATTTTAGCAAATTATCCGGAATTGATTTTGCCACATTTCGGCAGATCGGTTATGACTACTCAGCGGATTTAGATAAATGGAATTATTCTGAAATGTGTTCGGATCTAATTTTTCTCGGTGAAAACGAACTTAATTTTGATGCCCCTCAAAACATTAAGTTGATCTGGAATTACAAAAAATGGATTTCACTCGAAGACAAAACTAAAGGATTCCCACTTTTTTCTTTTGACGAATATTTGAAGAACAAATCAAAATCATTTGTAATGAACTTTGTCTCAATCGCGATTGAAGATGTTTTTAAGTCCGAGTTTAATTTAGTCGCAAATAATGAAAAGGTTGTCTTCGTATTAACCACAAACAACTTACACGCTATGCCGGAGCAAAGAAGGGTGTTTTATGAATTGCTGCTCAGAAAAGTAAAAAATCCGGTTATCATCAAAAGAAGTTACGCAGATTTAACGGTTGATGATTTTCAACTGTTCGCGTCAACCGATTTGGGTGGATTGTTGATTGATGGATTTGGGGATGGTGTTTGGGCGGAAATAAACAGTGTTGATCTTCGAAAAGTGAATACTGTGATGTTCGGAATTCTCCAAGCGGCAAGAGTCCGAATTTCAAAAACAGAATATATTGCTTGTCCTTCATGCGGTAGAACACTTTTTGATTTGGTCGAAGTAACAAACCTTATTAGAAATCGAACCGATCATTTAAAAGGTGTGAAAATCGGAATAATGGGATGTATCGTAAACGGCCCCGGTGAGATGGCGGATGCTGACTATGGATATGTAGGTTCCGGTGTAGGGAAAATTACATTGTACAGAGGAAAAGATGTTGTTAGGCGTAATATTAATTCTAAACATGCCGTTGACGAACTGATTGAAATAATTAGGGAAGACGGGAATTGGAGAGAAGCAAATTAATAGATTTACTGAATCATTGATTCGTAACCTGGAAAACCATAATTTTACAGTTCGCATGAACAATTATTCGAGAAAACACATATTGTTGTCTGTAAAAAGACAAATCAAAATCACAAGGATTGAGAACTAAAATGCACACCAATATTCGGGGTGCTTTTTTTTTGTATGAAGGCGGATCAAATAATAAAATTTATTGAGGATCTGGCGCCTCCCGGGGCAGCATGGAGCGACGATAACGTCGGACTTCAGGTCGGTGACTTAAATACAGAAGTGAAGAATATTTTTCTTGCACTGGATTTCAACGAAAATGTATTTAGAGAAGCCGTAAAAAAAGATTGCAACTTCATTTTTACACACCACCCATTCTTATTTAAACCCATAAAAAAAATAGAATTTTCCCAAGATCAAAAATCACAATTGATCAAAGATTTAATAAAACATGAAATCACTTTGTACTCTGCACACACCAACTTGGATTTTGTTAAAGGTGGTGTAAGTTTTAAACTGGCCGAAAAGTTGAACTTGAAAAACGTTTCGATCCTTCAGAATCAAAAAAGCAATCAAATTAAAATTGTTGTTTTTGTCCCCGAACAAAATGCGCAATCGCTTGCCGATGCTATGTTTGATGCAGGAGGCGGTATAATTGGAGAGTACTCCAACTGCAGCTTTTCAGTCAGCGGAAAAGGCTCATTCGAAGGTTCGGATTTTTCAAATCCCGCTATCGGTGAAAAGGGGAAACTTGAAATAGTGGATGAAGTTAGACTTGAAGTAATTGTTGATGAATGGAATAAATCTAAAGTAATTTCTGCGCTTATTAAAGAGCACCCTTACGAAGAACCGGCATTTGATGTTTACAGACTTGAGAACACAAACCCAAATTATGGAAGCGGCGCAATCGGAGAATTGGAAGTCGCCCTAAACACCAAGGACTTTTTTGAACTTGTCAAAAAATCGCTCGGCGCCAAAAATTTCAGATATGCAAAGGGGAAATCAAAAAAAATTAAGAGTGTTGCAGTTTGTGGCGGAAGCGGGTCATTTGAAATGAATACCGCGATAAAAAAAGGAGCGGACGCTTTTATCACCGCAGATGTAAAGTACCATACTTTTCAAGACGCAGAAAATAAAATTTGGCTTCTTGATGCAGGCCACTACGAAACAGAAGTACATTCATTGGATTTAGTAAAATCAAAATTGGAAACGACACTTAAAAACGCAAAAAGTGAAATTAATATTTATAAATATAAAGGGACGACAAACCCTGTGAAGTTTTTTATTAACTAAGGAGCTATCAAAATTGATAACCAAACTACAAAACCTATATGAGTTGCAACTTTTAGATGATCAACTGGATGAATTGGCTGAATTGCGCGGAGATCTTCCGGCAGCCGTAAATGAACTAAAAGAACAAATGCAAGTCATTAAGAATCAGATGGATTCTAAAATTGAGGAAAAAGAAAATTCACTTGCTTTACGTGAAAAAAATGAAGAAGAAGTTGAATTGTTGGAAAACAATCTGAAAAAGTTTAAAGCACAATTGTATCAGGTAAGAAACAATAAAGAATATGATGCCTTAACAAAGGAGATTGACCATTCGGAGGACAAAATTAAAACCCTCGAGAATGATAATGTTGCTTTGGAAGAACTGGTTGAAAAATTAAAGATTGAAATTGAAGAGTTGACTCCCGAATTGGAAGAGTTTCAGTTGCAGCTTGATGAAAAAGAAGAAGAATTAAAAACAATCGTGAAAGCTAACGAAAGGGAAGAATCTAAATTCCAGGTTGATCGCGACAAAATTGTAGAGAAAATAAAAAGGAACGATTACAATACTTACATGCGAATACGAAAAGCAAGGCATGGAAAAGCTGTTGCTACTGTTGAAAGGGCTGCTTGTGCCGGTTGTCATAACGTGGTGCCGCCTCAAAGACAGATCGAAATTCGACAAAACAAACGAATTTATACATGCGAATTCTGTGGACGAATTTTGATCTCGAAGGAAGTTTCGGATAACGTAAAAGGTTCGTAGTTCTTATTAGTTTAGGGGAAAGGACAACCTAACTTTTGTTCCTTTTCCCTTTTCACTTTCTATATTAATATTAATATTATTTATATCGCAAAGTTTTTTTGTTACGGAAAGTCCCAGTCCGTTCCCTTCAAATTTCCTTGAATAACCATGATCTTCCTGAGAAAATGTATCAAAAACTTTTCCAATATAATTTTCATCGATTCCAATGCCATCATCATCAACAATTAAGTGAACATCATCTTTGTTCTCTTCAAGTGTAATAACAACATTTCCATTTTCCGGCGTAAACTTAATCGCGTTATCTATGATATTTTTGAAAATCTTAATGGAAGCTTCGAGATCATTTTTGATAGATTTGCATTTAGAATTGTTGCACATTTTTATTTTTATTCTCTTCTTTAATGCAAGTTCCACATATTCTTCCATTACAGATTCAATGACATTTTCATAAACATTAAATGTCTCTTTATTGCAAACATAGTTCCCCGAATTTAATTCCGAAATAAGGAGGATGGAATCGACAGTATTAATGATTCTTCTCCCTTCCAGTTTTATTACTTCGAGATTATTCCCAATATTTTTTGTGTTGCCTTCCGATAAATCATCTTGAATAATTTCGCTGTAACTTAGGATCACGTGCAAAGGTGTTCGCACTTCATGCGACATCTGAGCAAGGAATTCACTTTTAAGTTTATCGGAATGTTCAGCCCGTTCCTTCGCCTCTACCAATTCTTTTTGATGTAAAATTTTCTCTGTAGTTTCAATCGCCGTTCCCATCAATCTGGCAGGAGTGCCGTTTTTATCCTTCAAAACGGTTCCTCTCATAAAAAACCAGCGCAATGAATCATCCTTTGCGCAAATACGAATCTCAGATTCAAATCTGGTAGATTTACCCTGAATGAAATTGTTGTACAACAATCCCACTTTGTCTCGGTCTTCCTTATGAACGCGTGATAGCCAAAACTTTATGTAATTGGGATATTCATCTTCGGAATAGCCGAGCGATTTTTTAAGTCCGCCCGAAGTATAAATTTCTTTAGTAAGAATATTAATATCCCAGATTTCAACATTGCTGGATTCGATAGCTAACTGAAATCTTTCCTTACTGCGTGTCAGTTCATTCTCATTTTCGTTTCGCCGTATGGTTGTTCCGATAATATCAGCGACAGTTCTTATAGAATCAACTTCCAGATTTGTCCATTCACGTTCTTCTTTACAGTCATCAAAGCCGATAAAACCCCAGAATGTCTCGGCAGAGAAAATTGGTGCTATACATATTGACTTGATATCCTGTCCCTGAAGAAACTCCTTCTCATTCTTCGGGAAAGTTTCTACTAAACCGCTGTAAATTTCACCTCCGGATAAAATTTCTTTCAAACGTCCGAAACCCGATTCGGAATATAGAAGGTTTACCATATCCGGATTATTCAATTGGGATTTAATTCCTTTCGCAACCCATTCAAATGTTTGCGTCATGCATAATCTTCCCAATCCATCAAAACTGTTTTCAAAAAGATACACTCTGCTAACACCTGCGGCTTTCCCTAACAACTCAATTTTCTCGGTGAAGTTTGATTTCCAATTCCTGTTACGCAAGAAATCTGCCGAGATATTGCTAATTGTTTGTAAAATGCTATCTCTTCTGTTTACCGCAGTCTTATAAATTTTACGTTCGGAAATGTCAATTGTCAAAACTACAGCATGAGTTATTTCTTTACCGTCTTCGGAATATGGATGATACCTGACTTCGTAATATCTTCGGCCAAGCGATTTGGTATCGAACCACGATTCGTATGTAACATCTTCCCCGTTAAAACATTTCTCCAAAAAACCCTTTATAGTCATCGAGAAAGTCTTTTCGCCCCAGATATCGGGAACCGATTTCCCGATGATTTCTTCTCGCTTCAAATTATGTGTATTGCAATAGGCATCATTTACTGCTTCGTAAACAAAATTTTTGTTAATAAGGGTGAGGTAATTTTTTGATGAGTTTACGATAAACTCATAGCGCCTTTTTTGTTCGTCCGCTTTTTTCCATTCGTTTATATTCTCGCATAAAACCAAAACTTCATTTTTGCCGTCGAAGGTTGATAAACATGTTGCAGTTTCTCTCACCCAAATAATTGTACCGTCTTTTTTAACTTTTCGGAGCTGCCAGCTAAAACGTTTATTTCTGTTCGTGAGGCATCTTTGCATGTGTTGCTTAACTATCGGAAGGTCTTCTTCGAAGAAAATATTAAGAACCGAAGTATTTAGTAATTCATTTCTTGTGTATCCTAACTCATTCGCACCAAATTCATTTACTTCTTTAATGATTCCATCTTCATCAACATTAAAAAGCATAAAAGGATTGTTTTCAAATAAATGATTGTATTTTTTTTGAAAAATAGAAGATTCTGATTTTTGATCTTGAAGTTGTTCGACCAAAAGGATTAACTCTTCTTTAGATTTTTCTTTTAAGGCTGGTTTTGAAAAATCGTTCAATTACAAAATCCTTTGTTAAGTCAGATTATTTCGGAATATAACAATATTTCGTATCTAAAAAAGTGATGACCGAAACAAATCAAGTCTTATTCGGTCATCACAAAGAAATTATTTCTTTTCGGTTTGCTTTGCAACTGAATTAATCGCTGCCTGAATTGCTTCTTGATCTCCCAGATAATAATGTTTTGTTGGTTTCAGATTTTCATCCAATTCATAAACCAACGGAACACCGGTTGGTATATTTAATTTTACAATTTCTTCTTCCGACAAATCATCGAGATATTTAACCAAAGCGCGTAAACTGTTTCCGTGTGCAGCAATAATAATGTTTTTGCCGGCTTTAATTTCGGGAGCAATAGCTTCATGCCAATAAGGTAAAAATCGATCGACAGTAATTTTTAAACTCTCGGTTGTAGGGAGTTGTTCTTCCGTCAGGTCTTTATAGCGAGGGTCATGTCCGGGATATCTTTCATCTTCCACATCAAGCGCCGGCGGTGGAACATCATAACTTCTACGCCATTCAAGCACTTGCTCCGCTCCGTATTTTTCTACAGTTTCGGCTTTATTCAAACCCTGCAAAGCACCATAATGTCGTTCGTTAAGTCGATATGACTTAATGACCGGAATCCATAATAAATCCATTGTATCGAGCGCAATATTTAAGGTTCGGATCGCCCGTTTCTGAACCGAAGTAAATGCTTTATCGAAAGTAAAACCACCTTCTTTTAGCAATCTTCCCGCCTCAGCGGCTTCTTCTCGACCCTTTTCTGTTAAATCAACATCCGTCCAACCGGTAAATAAATTGAGTTTGTTCCACTCACTTTCACCATGCCGCAATAGAACTAATCGATGCATTATTACTTTTCTCCTTTTAATATAATTTCAAAATCAGTTGCAACTTTTCCCCACAATTGCGATTAATAATTAGTTGCAGGCTTTTTCAATTTCAGCTATTGTTTTGGGAATTGGTTTTCCAAGAACTTTATGTCCCTTTTCGGTAACCAGTACATCATCCTCAATTCTTATTCCGCCAAAATCTATATATTTTTCAACATTATCGTAATTAATGTAATTCTTGAATTTTTTTGAATTTTTCCATTCTTCAATTAATTGAGGAATGAAATAGATTCCGGGTTCAACAGTTATTACATAACCGGGCTGCAATGCTTTTGCCATTCTCAAATACGCCAAACCGAATTGATTACTTCTTTTTATTTTTGAATCGTAACCGACATAATCTTCTCCAAGCCCTTCCATATCATGAACATCCAAACCTATATGGTGACCCAAGCCGTGCGGGAAAAATAAAGCATGTGCACCTTTTTTTACCGCTTCTTTAATATTCCCCTGCATCAAACCCAATTTTTTCAATCCAAGCCCAATTACTTCGGCGGCTTTTAGATGACAATCTTTAAACATTGCGCCTGGTTTCATCATCTTGATCGCTGCCAATTGCGCGTCCAAAACAATTTTGTAAATCTCTTTTTGCTTCTTCGTAAATTTTCCCTTCACAGGTATTGTTCGGGTAATATCACTGGCGTAGTGTAAAGGAGATTCGGCACCGGAATCGATCAGCAATAGTTGACCATCTTCGAGAGTATTGTCGTGATGGTGATTGTGTAATGTTTCTCCATGCACTGAAAGAATCATTGGGAATGATATTCCATTCCCGCGGGCGAGTGATATTCCGGAAAGTTTCCCAAAAATTTCTCGCTCAGTAAGTCCCGGTTTAGCCATCTTCATAGCTGTTGTATACATCTCATGACTAATATCTAGAGCTTTCTCAATCTCTTCAATTTCTTCCTGTGATTTTATCACGCGTTGCGAAATAACAGATTTAATTAAAGTAAGTGAAGCATTTTCATTTATCTCTTTGATATCAATTTTAAGTAAATCTGATAGTTGACCGCTTATTTCACATCGATATGGTGGCAAATAATGAATCTCTTTTCCGGCATGTTTATAATTTATTATTCGAGTTTCTAATTCTGAGAGAGGGAAAGTAAATTCAACACCAACTTTCTTTGCGGTATTTTGAATTGTATCGGCGGGGCCCATCCAGACTACATCGTCAATTTCACGGTTATCTCCGAACAAAACATCTTGATCTAAATCAACATCAATTAATCCCATCAATCCTGGTTCATCAATTCCAAAATAGTATAAGAACGAACTATCTTGTCTGAAAGGATAATTGTTGGATGGATAATTCATTGCCGGGATGTTATTGGCCGGGAAAATTATTGCTCCGGATTTTACTGATTTTTTTAATACTTTGCGCCGTTCGATATAGATTTCGGGGCTGAACATGGATCCTCCGATTTGCTTTTATTCATATTTATCTTAAATAGAAATCTACAAAATTCTCTGATTAATAATTTTTGTATAAGTTGATGACTTACCGTACTTTACATTTTTTTGATTACTTTATTATATATAAATTAGATTTATTCAGTAGGGAAAGACTTAACCATGCAAGAAAAAGTAATTTATAATTTTTTCGATGATGATGATTTTTTACGGATCTCGAATAAAATCCGTGAGATGGAAAAAATTACATCAGGTGAAATTAGAGTCGCGATTAAAGAAGATCGTCCTCCGCTCAGCAGCAAAAAAGATATCCGCGAACTTTCAATTGAAGAATTTAATAAATTAAATATGAACGAAACTCGTGATAAAACGGGCATCTTAATATATGTGATTCTGAGATCACGAATGTTTTATATTCTTGCAGATTCCGGAATTAACAAAAAAGTTGATCAAGCGGTCTGGGATGAAGTACGAAATCAGATTCAAGATAAATTCAGAGTCGGCTATTACGCCGAAGGAATTATTGACGGAGTGCAGAGAGTCGGAGAAATTTTGAGCAACCACTTCCCAATCAAAGCCGATGATACAAACGAACTTTCAAACAAAGTAGTCTTATAGAGGGAAGGCATCCTTTTATAGTATGAAGAATAAAATCAACTAAACAGACATGACCTCTTATTCTGAACTAATTCTATAATAATTTGTTTAAGAAATCATGAACAGAAGACGATTTATTAAAACCGGATCAGCTATTGGCGCAGGATCATTAATTTTCCCGGGATTATTAAGTGATGGCACCTTGCAAGCATCCGCGTATAAACTCAACCACAAACCCAATCCGAAAACTTGGAGCGATAATGATGTAACAGTTGCTTGGTTGGGACACTCTACAATTTTAATTAATTTTTACGGTAAATGGATAATCACAGATCCCGTGCTTTATGAACGGGTGGGTGTTTATTTGTTAGGAACCACGGTCGGACCATCCCGGCTTACCCCGGCCGCACTAAAAATTACGGAAATCCCCAAACCCGATCTGGTTCTTCTTTCGCACGGACATATGGATCATACCGATTATCCGACTCTTAAAGCCATCACAGAATTATATCCAGACCAAATTGATGTCGTTACCGCATATTTGACAGGAGATATCACAGACGAATTGCCCTGGCGTTCAATGACGGTTCTGGACTGGAACCAACACACCAAAGTTAATGATGTTAAAGTAACAGCAATCGAGGTTGCGCATTTTGGTTGGCGTTATCCCTGGGAAAAGGATCGTTCAAGAGGTTATTTTAAGGATGGCAGAAGTTACAACGCGTATTTGATTGAATTAGGCGGAACACAATTGTTGTTCGGCGGTGATACACGAAACACAGACCTTTTTAATATATTGCAAGGCGAAAATGTTGAAGTTGCAATGATGCCGATCGGGGCTTATAATCCCTGGAGACATGCTCATTGTAATCCGGAAGAAGCTTTGCAGATGACGGAAAATTTCGGCGCAAAATATTTTGTTCCTATGCATTGCCAAACTTTTAAACAAGGAAATGAAGCGTACGAAGAACCGATGGCATGGTTAAAAAAAGCCGCGCCAAAATTCGAAGTAAAGGTTGCTTTGGAAGAAATTGGCCAAACCTTTACACTTGCCTAAATCGTACAAATTTAATGTTTTGAATTCCGATTCCGCCTACAATAAATCCAAATCCTACAATTGATGAAACGCGGATGACTTCACCCAAAACAAAAGCTATCAACAACATCGAGATAAATGGCGCGAGGAACGCTAGAGTAGAAACCTTCGCGCGGTCTGCGGATAATTCTAAAGCACGCAGCCAAACATAAAAAGTGATTCCCATTTCAAAAAAACCGATGTATAATCCGCCTAATATGTAAATAGGATTCTCGATTAAAATTGTATCGAACAACGATGCATAAAGTGCAATAAAAACTGAGCCCCAGAAAAACGAACCGATTAGTTTTTCGTTGCTGCCTCTTTTATCCTTCAAGTTTATAATCCAAAATGAAGCCCAAATCAAAGAACTGGAAACTGCCAGTAACGTTCCAAACCCGTTTTCGAAACTGAACGAAAATATATTACCCCTGGTTGAAATCACCACTATTCCAATAAAAGCCAGAATCAAACCGATATACGTTTTAAGACTGAATTTATTTCCTAAAAAAATGATCGAAAAAATTGAAATAGCGATCGGCCAAGTAAAGTTCAATGGCTGAGCTTCCTGTGCGGGCAATAAACTGTATGCTTTGAATAGGATCAGGTAGTAGAGGAAAGGATTCATAAAACCGATTAGTAAATTGATCGGATTAAATAAAGTTTTGAAAAATTTCACCCGCTTCAAAAGCCCGATAAAAACTAATGCAATTGTACTGGAAATCGAGGAATAGAATAAGAGTTGGACATTATTCATTCCTTCAAGTGTTAATTTGAAAGCTGTTGCCGAAGTCGCCCAGAAAAAGACGGCAAAAAATGCAAGAAGATAGGATTTCTTTTTATTGTCCATTTTTTTGAAATAAATAGAATGATAGTCTGAAAGAAAATCAATAATACGATGAATTCAAAACAGATAGAAAAGGAATTCGAAAGTTTCTAACCAAGAAACTATGGAAACGATACTTGACAATTTAGTTTCCATCATCTATATTGGAAACTAAAAATAACAGAAAAGTTTCCAATGAGTTCTTTAGAATCAAAAATAAAAATAATCTCCGGTGCGCGAGAGATGTTTCTTGAACGGGGTTTTTACAAATTCACAATTGATGATTTAGCTTCATTACTGAAAATGAGTAAAAAAACCATCTACAAATACTTCTCATCGAAAAGTGAAATTCTGGAATTCGTAGTTAAATCGGTTACGGGTGAAATTAGGAAGGGTGTCGAAAAAATTGTAGAAAGTGATAGAAATCCGGTTGAAAAGTTATACGACTGGAGCAGATTACTTGCTACCATTTCGCATCGTGTTAATCTTGAGGGTATTTATGAAATGCAGCTGCAATATCCCAAAGTATGGGAAATGGCGGATGAAATCAGAAGCAAAATTATTAAACGAAACTTTGCTAAGATAATCGAGGATGGGAAAAAAGAAGAAGTAATAAAAAATTATAATACCGAATTAATGCTTTCCGTATTAGTTGGCGCAATTCGGGAAGTGGTAAATCCTAAATATATTATTGAGAATAATCTCACAATTCAAAACACAATTGACGAAGTTGTAGGAATTATAATCGATGGTATGCTCACCGAAAAAGGCAAACAAATTTTTAATAACTATAAAATAGGATCGGGACATGAAACTGTTTAGTTCAATCTTTTGGGGGGCATTGCTGACACTCACTTCTTGTTCAACCGAAAATGACGAGTCGAGAATAGAGCAGTCAGGAACAATAGAAGCCACGGAAGTTATCGTAACGGCTAAAACTCAAGGCGAAGTCTTAGATATTTTTAGGCATGAGGGACAGAAAGTCAGCAAACAAGATACAGTGTTGGTCCTGGATCATTCTGACTTAGACATACAGCTAAAGCAAACAAAAGCGGCGGTAAAGATAGCACAAGCAAAATATGATTTAATGCTAAAGGGCGCGAGAAACGAGGATATCAACCAGGCTGATCAAATGCTGAATCAAGCGAAAGTTAATTATGAATTGGCGAAAAAAGATTTTGATCGAATTAAAGAATTATATGAATCGGAAAGTGTAACGAAAAAAATGTTTGATGACTCAAAAGGAAGATTGGAAGTTGCGGAATCTCAACTAAAAAGTGCCGAGCAGAATTTCAAAAAGGTTAAATCGATAATCAGAAACGATGAACTTTTACAAGCAGAGGGAAATTTAGAACTCGCTACCGCTTCGATGGAAATGGTTCAGAAAAAAATTAATGACTCTTATATTACCGCGCCAATTGATGGAATTATAGGCGAACAATTTGTTGAGATCGGAGAATTTGCCACGCCAATGTCTGCCCTCTTCAGAATAAATAAAATAGCTCAGATGGAGTTGATAATTTATGTACCTGAAATTGAATTGCCGAAAATCAAAATAGGTCAAACCGCGCAAGTCTTTATCGATGCATTTGAAGATAGGGCTTTTGATGGCACTGTAACTTACATTTCGCCTGAATCGGAATTCACGCCCAAAAACATTCAAACTAAAGATGAACGTACCAAATTGGTTTTTGCCGTAAAAATTAAAATCGATAATAAGGATAGTTTTTTGAAAGCCGGAATTCCGGCAGATGCAATAATTGAGGTTGACTAATCAATGATTATTTCGATCAAAAATTTACGGAAAAATTACGAATCTGTTGAAGCGATCAAAGGGATTGATCTTGACATTGAAAAAGGTCAAATGTTCGGATTAGTCGGACCGGATGGCGCGGGAAAAACCACAACGATTAGAGTTCTGTGTGGTTTGATAAATCAATTTTCCGGAAGCGTTGAAATGTTTGGCGAGGATATATTAAAAAACAAAAAAGAGATCCAACATCGAATCGGGTATTTATCGCAACGTTTTTCGCTTTACGGTGATCTTTCCATCGATGAAAACATAGAGTTTTTCGCGAATATTCATGATGTAAAAAATTTCGAGGCCAGGCGTACAGAATTGCTTGATTTTACCAGACTGGTAAAATTTAGAGATCGATTGGCAAATAATTTATCGGGTGGAATGAAACAAAAATTAGCGCTGGCTTCGAGTCTGATCCACAAACCCCAAATTCTATTTCTGGATGAACCAACCACCGGTGTTGATCCGGTCAGCAGAAGGGATTTTTGGAAAATCCTTTCCACTTTGCTTAAGGAAGGAATTACGATTTTTATGACGACACCCTATCTCGATGAAGCAGAAAGATGCGATAAAATTGCACTTATGAATGAGGGAGAAATTATCGCTGTTGATACACCACAAAATATTAAGGACTCAATCGGTCGGAAAGTTGTTGAGGTTGTTTGTGATCCGTCGAGAGAAGCTTTCAAAATAATAAAAGAATATGAAGAAGCTGAGGTTCAACTTTTCGGAGACAGACTTCATATAATTGTTGATTCTAACGATGAACACACCGAACGATTTGAGGAAAAATTAAAAGCGGAAGGAATAAAAACATTCGGTACACGAACTAATATTCCATCGCTGGAAAACGTATTTATCCATTTAATTAAAAAAGCCGGATAAGGAAATGAGAAGAATTATAATAATACTTGCGATGATTCCATTCTTAATGATTGCTCAAGAACAAAGTAAGTTTACACTAAAATCGAGCTTGGAAACAGGCTTAGCCAACAGTAAGAATATAAAAATAAGACAAGCTGCTGTTCGTGAATCTGAAGCAAAAATATCAGAAATCGGATCGCAAATGTATCCGAAATTATCGTTTACCGCCGGATATGTCAGATTTTCCGATGTTCCGCCTTTTCAATTGTCGCTTCCAATTTTTCCAAATCCGGTAACAATTCAGGAAACCGTTCTTAACAATTACCAGCTGAAATTATCAATAACTCAGCCGTTGTTTACGGGATTTAATTTAAGTTCAGTCAAATCCGCTTCAGAATTTAATTCAAGTGCGCTGGATGCCGAACTCCAAAAAGAGATGAACGATGAAAAATTTAGAATTATGAATTCGTTCTGGAATTTTGCCAAAGCTCAAAACAATTTGGAACTGATAGAAAAACGGAAAGAAGTATTTAATTCAATTTTAAATGATGCCGAAAACTTCTACGCCAACGGAATGTTCACAAAAAATGATCTTCTAAAAGTACAGGTACAAGCATCTAATATTGAATTACTTAAAATAGAAGTTGCAAACGGCGTTGAAACCGCAAGAGTATTTTTTAATAAAGTTATTGGGATAAATCTTTCAACCGCGACTAAAATTAACCCGAATATTGTTGCGGAAATCAGTTTCAATTATAGCTACAATGAATTGTTGGAAAAGGCGTTTGCAAACCGGAAAGAATTGGAAGCTCAAGAAAGTAGAATAAATTCGTCGAAGGAATTTGTTACAGCGTCACAGTCAGGATATTATCCTCAAATATTTTTGTTCGGCAATGTTTACTACAATAGTCCAAACCAAAGATATCTTCCGGTTCAAGATGAATTTAATGAATCGTGGGATGTTGGTGTTTCGCTAAACTGGAGTTTGTGGGATTGGGGCGGAACCAAATCAAAAGTAGAACAAAACGAACAAAAACTGGTTCAGTTACAAACGATGAAATCTTTGCTGATGGAAGGAATCGAAGCTGAAGTTTATGCCGCATATTTAAATGCAAAGAAAAATTTTGATAAGATTGAAATAATGGAATTAAACTTAAAGCAAAGTGAAGAAAATTTCAGAATCACCCAGCAGCAATTTAAAAATCAAATTGCGACCGGAACTGATCTGATAGACGCGGAAACCGCAAAGTATGAATCCGAAATAAATTTAATTAACGCAAAAATTGATTTTCGAATCGCGGAAGCTGCTTTGCTAAAATCTGCGGGAATTAATCTAAGTGAAGAATTATAATGCATTCTATTGAAGTTAAAAATCTGACCAAAAAATTTGGTGATTTCGTTTCCGTTGATAACATTTCTTTTAATGTTGAACAAGGTGAAATTTTTGGATTCCTCGGTGCAAACGGTGCGGGAAAATCAACAACTATCAAAATGTTGTGCGGAATCTTAAATCCTTCAGATGGTGATGCTTTTGTTGGAGGTTACAGCGTAAAGAAGGAACCCGATTTGGTTAAAAAATCAATCGGATATATGTCACAGAGATTTTCGCTTTATAACGATTTAACGGTGATAGAAAACATTGAATTTTTCGGCGGAGTATACGGCCTGAAAGGGAAAGAATATACTGAGCGCAAAAATTGGGTTTTGGATATTTCTTATCTGAAAGGAAAGGAAAACACTTTAACGGGATCGCTTCCCGGTGGCGTAAAACAACGACTCGCGCTGGGAACGGCAGTTATTCATAAACCCGGAATAATATTTTTAGATGAACCGACAAGCGGAGTCGATCCAATTTCGCGAAGAAATTTCTGGGAATTAATTAATCAATTATCCGAAGAAGGTGTAACAGTTTTTGTAACAACTCATTATTTGGAAGAAGCGGAGTTTTGCAACAATATAATTTTGATTAACGCAGGGAAATTAATTGCGGAGGGCAATTCCACCGAACTTAAACAAAATTATCTTGAAGGAGAAGTCTGGGAAATACAGACGGATAACCCCGTTGATGCTTTGGATATTCTTAACAAAGAAAATTATGTGATCGAATCTTCCATTTTCGGAAACAACATTCACATCAGTCTCGCGAAAAATTTTGCCGACAAAGGAAAGATCAACGAAATACTTAAACAAAATAATATCGAAGTAAAATCAATTGAAAAAATTGAACCGACGCTGGAAGATGTTTTTATTCATTTATTAAGTGACAAATACAATGTTTAAACGAACAGCCGCAATTGTAAAAAAAGAGTTCAAACAAATCTGGCGCGATAAAAGATTGCTTTTCGTAATGTTCTTTTTACCCGCATTCCTACTCGGAATATTTGGTTACGCCGTTAGCTTTGATGTAAAAAATATTCAGCTGGCTGTTTTAGATAACGACAATTCGCACGAAAGCCGTTTGTTTGTAAATTCGCTCCTAAGTTCGGATTATTTCGAATTGGTAAAAGTAATCGAAAACGATTCTGAAGTAAAAGCTATTCTTGATAATAAATCAGCCCAAGCAGTAATGATAATTCCGGTTGATTTTTCAAGAAATATTATCGGAAATCGGAAAGACGCCGATATACAATACTTGCTCGACGGCGTCGATGGAAACACAGCATCGATAATCAAAAATTATCTGAATGCCGCTACTAACAGATTCAACAATGATCTGTTGGAAAAGAGAATGCTGAAATCCAGTGCGAAATTGTCACAACCTCTCGATTTGAGCGTCAGATTTTGGTTTAATCCCGATTTAAATTCAACACGTTTTTTACTGCCCGGATTAATCGCAATGATTTTAATTATCACGGCGGTTGTAACGGTTTCGCTTTCACTCGTTCGAGAAAAGGAATTGGGAACAATCGAACAACTAAACGTAAGTTCACTCCGAACAATCGAGCTGCTGATCGGAAAGGTAATTCCCTATTTATTGATTGCGGTTATTAACGCTGTATTAGTTTTACTTGCCGGATACATCCTTTTCGATGTCGCGGTAATGGGCAGTTATGTTTTATTGTTCCTTTCGATTTTAATTTTTTTATTTGCCGGCACGTCGCTTGGAGTTTTAGTCTCGGTAATTTCCGATTCACAACAGGTTGCGTTTACAATTGCCACATTTGTTTCACTCCTTCCTTCACTGTTGCTTTCCGGGTTTATTTTCCCGATCGAAAGTATGCCTTTTCTGATACAGATAATTACAAATATTACTCCGGCTAAGTTTTTTATTGTTGTTCTAAGGGCAATTATGCTCAGGGGTGTCGGTGTGTTCGCGTTTTGGGATCAACTGATTTATCTGATTTTATTTGGCTTAGTCGCGCTTCTGGTTGCGGTGAAAGTTCGAAACATAAAGGACGCAAAAATCTAACAGGGATTGAAATGAAATTGATTTTTGAAATAATAAAAAAAGAATTTCGCCAGTTTAAACGCGATCCCAAAATGTTTGCGATGGTGCTGGTCGCTCCGGTAATCCAGTTGGTATTTTTGGGCTATGCAGCCAATTTGGACGTGGAAAATATTCACATGCTTGTTTTCGATCAAAGTAATTCGAAAACAAGCAGAGAAGTAGTACGCAAATTTGATCAATCCGACTATTTCTCGCTCGATTTCAAAGTAAATACATACAACGAAGTTGAAGAAATAATTGATGCGGGGAAGGTTTCACTCGCATTAATTATTGATCGAGATTTTGAGGTTGACTTAGCGAATAATCGACCTGGAAAAATTCAGGCAATTTTTGATGGATCTGACGGGAACTCGGCAAGCATTGCTTCAGGATATATGAACGGATTATTAACCGAATACTCACAAAATATATCCGTGGAAAACCGACTGAAATCCGGACAGAAATTCTCGATATCATCAGTTGTTCCAAAAGTTCGAGTTTGGTATAACCCTGAACTCAAAACAAGAAATTACATGGTGCCCGGAATTGTTGGATTATTGCTTATGATTATCACACTGATCTTGACCTCGCTCGCAATTGTAAAGGAAAAAGAAATTGGAACAATGGAACAATTAATTGTTACCCCAATTTCGTCAACTCAATTAATAATCGGCAAACTTGTGCCTTTTATGATTTTAGGCTTCGCCTCTGTAATTATAGTGTTGACCGCAATGTATCTGTTTTTCGGAATTCAGGTAAGAGGAAGTATTTCACTATTACTCGGCAGCACTTTTATCTACATCTTATCAACTTTAGGACTCGGATTGTTCGTCTCAACAATTTCAAAAACCCAGCAGCAAGCTATGATGCTCGCGATTTTTGTGGTTATGCTGCCAATGACTTTTTTATCGGGATTCGCCTTCCCGATTGAAAATATGCCCCAATCTATTCAATGGATTACACATATAATCCCGCTAAAATATTTCATGACGATCATTCGGGGAATTGTCTTAAAAGGAATCGGATTTGCTGAACTGTGGAAAGATATTCTTCTTATGCTGCTAATCGGGGTTTCAATTCTTGGGATAAGCGCCCTTCGGTTTCAGAAAAAATTAGATTAAAAAAAGCCGGCACCAATTAATTAGCACCGGCTTTTGGGGATAGGAGACGACATTCTGAGCAAACCTAATATTTTGAAAAAAAATCAATCTTAAATACCTATCAAATAAAATCGCGTCGTTCCATTATAATTAGCATGTAACCTGTTAACCTGCGGATTGTAAAAATCGTTCCTGAAGTAAAGGGTAGAAAATTGTCGCTATCAAAACGTTAAACAACTTTTAATTGATCATGAATCCCGAACAAACAAAGAGGCTCCCTATACGTCGAATCCGAGAAATGAGGTTGTTCTGGAGTGAATTTACCATTCTATTCAATCAGCAAATGAATGATTCCCTGGATTTATAGAATCGTGGCGGTGATTATTAAAAGAATTACAACCTCGTTTTTATTTCAACTCCTTTACAACCTTTTTTATAATTTCAGGTCTAATATATCAGAAGAAACCAATAATGAATTTGAGTGATTTTGAATTGATACAGAAGGTGCAAAAAGGTGATGCGCAAGCGTTTGAAGAATTGGTTTATCGTTATGACGAAAAAGTGCTGAATATGGCGCTTTCTTTTAGAAACAGCGCTGATGACGCGAAAGATATTTATCAAGAAGTTTTTATTAGAGCTTTTAAAGGATTGAAGAATTTCAAATTTAAGAGTGAATTTTCGACTTGGTTATACAGAATTACCAGTAATGTATGCATAAGTTACAATGATAAGAAGAATAGAACTAATCATGATTCCATAGATAAGCGGATAAATGATGGCGAGGACAGCGCAACTTTTGCCGATTTGATTGAAGGAACTGAAAAAACCGACTCGAAAGTGATCGGTTCCGAAATTGGAAGTAAAATTAAAGCAGCATTAGATACTCTGCCATCACAACAAAAATTGGCGTTTACTTTGAAATTTTATGAAGAGTTAAAAATAAAAGAGATTGCTGAAATAATGAATTGCGCTGAAGGAACGGTGAAACGTTATCTCTTTAACGCGACAAACAAAATGAAAAATCATTTAAAAAGAATTTACGATTAGGTTATAAAATGAATAATGAGAGACTTAATGAACTAATTTATCTTCAACTTTTTGATGAAATCTCCCTCGAGGAATCCAAAGAGTTGGAAAGTTATATGCTTGAATCTGAAGATCATGTGAATGAAGTTGAAAAAATGAAAAAGATGTTCGGAATTATTAGAAGCAATAAGCCTGAAATAAATAGTGCGGATTTATTGGTTCACGCAAGAAATGATTTAATGAGGGAAGTTCGAAATAATTTGATCGCTGTAGAAAAAATTAACCCGATTTTTGCACTGTGGGAAAGTATAACGGGCGGTTATAAAGTAGCTCTAAGTTCGTCGTTTACGTTGGTTTTAGGATTGTTCATCGGTTACGTATTGTTTTCTTCCGGTCAAAACTATTTGCCGACCGGTCTTCCACAAGTTGTTGATGTTGATAACTACAAAAAGGAAGAATTTAAAATTCAGAATGTGAGGTTTTTAAATCAGAATTCTGAAAGCGGTGATGTTGAAATAATGTTCGATGCAGTAAAACCGGTAAACTACAAAGGAAACATTAACGATTTTAAAACACAACGCCTTCTTGCTTCCGCCCTGTTTGACGGTGGAAATGCCGGGTTCAAAATCAAAACAATTAATCAAATTGCTCAACAGACAATTTATGGCAAGAGTTATACCGTTGATGAAAAAATTCGCTCGGCAATAATTCATTCGCTTAAAAACGATGACAATCCGGGAGTAAGAAAACAAGCCATTGATGTTTTGATAAGATTTCCGGCTGATGAAAAAATTAAAGAAGCACTACTTTACGCTTTGTCAAATGATAATAATTCCGGTATAAGAGTAGCGGCAATTAACGCACTTTCGGATTATGCGCAGAAATCAAAGATAATTGATAACCAAACCAAACAAATTCTCAATAATAAAATGCAATCGGACGATAATGAATTTATTCGTATACGTGCGGCTTCATTATTGAAGGGGGTTGAATAAAATGAAAAAGATAAACGTATCAGTATTAATGATGTTGATGGTTTTTACTACAACCCTTTATTCTCAATCAAGAGATAAAGTTGTTAAATCTTTTAATGTTTCTAAAGGCGGAACACTTGAGGTTGATATTAATCCCGGCGACATAACTATCAAAACCTGGGATAAAGGCGAAGTTATGGTGAAAGTTTCAGACATCGAAAGGGACGACGCCGACGATCTGAAAATATCCCAAAATGGAGATAATGTCTCTGTACGATTTAATTCCGGATGGGGCTGGGCGGATGATATTGATGTCGATATCACTATCCCCGAATATTATAATGTTGATCTTTCAACAACCGGTGGAAGTATAAAACTTCTTACCGACTTGCATGGTGAGTTTAAAGCAAATTCAGCTGGCGGAGATATTAGATCAAGAAATATTTATGGAGACATAAAAGCGCACACTTCCGGAGGTGATGTTACCATTGGTGATGCTGAAGGTGAAGTCAATTTGAACACTTCCGGAGGTGATATCAGGGTTGGAAACGTTAACAAAGGTGATGTCTCAATTACTACAATGGGCGGAGATATCAGAATCGATAATGTGGAAAAACGACTTGAAGCAAAAACTTACGGCGGCGATATTGATATAGGTGACGTTCTAAGTGAGGTTGAAGCAACAACTTTTGGCGGCGATATCAAACTTAGCAGCGGAAAAAATTTAGTCGATTTGAGCACTTACGGCGGTGATATTTCAATTCGAGAAGCCAACGGAAAAGTAAGCGTTGATACAAAAGGCGGTTCAATATCGTTACGGGCAATAACCGGAAGCGTAAACGCCCGCACAGCGGCCGGTTCAATTTATGTTGAACTAACACCAAGTGAATCCGGCAGATCTGAATTTAGAACCTCAAACGGAAATGTTGAGTTAGTTCTCAATGCAAATTCTAAAGTAACAATAGATGCAAAAATTAAAAAATACTGGAAAAACGGTAACGGTTATAGCATCCGATCCGATTTTGAAGGAAAAGTTGAAGAAAGCAAAAAAGAAATTACCGGTTCGTATGTTGTAAATGGCGGTGGACATAAAATAACAATCGCGACTACCAACGCGGGAATAAAAATTGAAAAATCACGAAAATAAACGGGGGAATTTGAAATGAAAACAATTAACAAATCAATCTATTTAGTCTGTCTGATCTTTCTGGCGGCTTCGCTAAATGCTCAAAGCTGGGATCTGAAAAAAAACTTTAATGTTGAACCGGGTAAGGACTTAAACCTGGATTTTGAAATCGGTGCTTCACTGGATCTTGAAGGATGGGATAAAAATGAAATTTCAATTGAAATTGAAGTGGACGGATTCGAGGAAGATGAAGTAATATTTGACTTTGATGAATCATCACGTGGATTGATGGTTCGAGGTGAAAAATACAGTGATTTCAATTGTAATCGATGCGGAATCAGTGTTGTTGTAAAGCTGCCGAAAAAGTTTAATGTTGAATTTAGTACTATGGGTGGCGGAGTTAAGCTAAAAAACATTCAAGGCGTTTTGGAAGGTCTTACAATGGGGGGATCTCTTTCATTATCTGAATTGATTGGAAAAGTTGAAATTAAAACTATGGGCGGTTCAATTGAAGTTGATCGCTCCGATATTGACGGTATGGTAGAAACTATGGGTGGAAGCATCAGCATGAATGATGTTAAAGGCGACGTTGATGTTAAAACCATGGGAGGAAGTATATCACAAAATAATGTTACAGGTAGAACCAAAGACGGCAGGGATGTTACAATCTCTACGATGGGCGGTTCGATCGATATTGACGAAGCACCAAACGGCGCCGATGTAAGTACAATGGGTGGCTCGATTTCAGCTAATAAAGTCGGTAACTTTTTTGAAGCTGAAACTATGGGTGGAAGCATCCGGGTAAAAGAATTGGATGGGAAAATTAGAGCCAAAACAATGGGCGGTGATATTGAAGTAAACATGGTTGGTGATCCAAACAAAGGCGAAAGAGATATTTATCTTTCTTCGATGGGTGGTGATATAGAAGTTTACGTTCCCAAAGGAATGTCGATGGATATTGAATTAGAAATAGAATTAGACGGAAGAGACAACTACGAAATAATAACCGATTTTGATCTCGAAGTTAAAGGAGAAAGAGACGAAGACGACTGGGGAAGAAGGCGCAAAATTGAAGCCTCCGGCAAAATTGGCAGCGGAAAAAACAAAGTTAGAATTTCCACCAAAAGCGGTGATATATACCTAAGAGAAAGATAAAATTAATTGAAACCCAAAAGGTGGAAAAGAAATTTCCACCTTTTTTTGTACCTCAGACTATCAGTCTGAGATGGAATATTAAGATCAAATACAAGAAAGCCCAACAGACCAAAACCTCCACCAACCACAACCAATAACGAACCAAACCACAACCAACACTAATTTTATGACTACCCCAAAAACAAATCAAGCAAACCGTGATAAATGCGAATATTGCTTTCAATAATTTTCACCGCAACAATCTAAATCTAAATCCATATCAGTTTCACTACTTTTCACTCAACTGATATGGATTTAGTAACTTAATTCGGAATAAATTAAGCTCCACACAAATTCATCAAATGATAGAATTTGTGAAAAATTCTTATAAATCAACGCCCATTTCTCTTAGTAAATTATCCGCACCGCCGAATTTTTGAGTTATCCAAAGTACATATCTGATATCCACTCCAATCGAGCGGGAATAGGCTTCATTCCATGCGTAATCATTTATTGTGGCTTCAAAAGCTCTATCGAAATTTACTCCGATAAGTTCACCGTAAGCATTTAGAATCGGACTCCCGGAATTCCCTCCCGTTGTATCCATATTGTAAAGTAATGCAACCGGTACACTTTTTAGTTTTTTGTGATAGAAACGACCGAAGTCTTTTTTATCATAAAGTTCCCGCAATTTTTCGGGAATCTCGTAATCTCCGCCTTCATAACTTTTATCGATTACTCCATCCAGAGTTGTAAGCGGAGAATGATAAATCGCGTCGGCCGGGCTGTATCCTTTTACATGTCCGTATGTTAAACGGAGTGTACTGTTTGCGTCAGGTATAAAATTAGTCTTCTTCCAAGCTCTTTTTGCTTCTGCCAGAACGGGCTGTAATTTTTTAAGTTTTGCGGAATTATCCTGATCGATTGCTATTACAACTTTATATTGTTCATACAATTCCTGAGCGAACGGAATTAGAGTCATGCCCATTTCATCAAGTTCTTCGGAAGATTTAGCCATTAACGCATCAAATTTGTCATCTGATAAAAGATCTAATTTTTCCAATTCGTTATTAACAATACTTACAGCCTCGGCTTCCGTTTTATCACCGAAATATTTGTCAACAGCATCAATCGTAATCTCACCGTCAAACTTCATCGCGTCGGTTATCATCTTGGCAAAAACCCGTCTATCTAATTCCTTGGTGTAAGTCGATTTATAACGCATAGCTCTGGAAATGGTTCTTTGAAGATTCTCCTCTTGGTAAGCAGCGTCCCGTTCATCTTCATCCAACTCTTTTTGTTGGGCATATCGCGTAACTAAGTTTAGCGCGGATAAAGAAGGCGCGAATGAATAAAATCGGCCGAACCACAGATTAGCTTGTGCATACTTAAATTCGGTTTCATAAACCTCTACGAAATCCGAAAACACATTGCCATATTTTTCCGACAAGTTATTATCGGCATTTATGAATTCTTTCAGAATTTTTTCTTCCTCTTTTTTCTTTTCAACGAGTTGTATTCTTCGCAAACCTTTTAATTTACCACGATAGTTTTTCTCTACGTTAGCCAATCCTTTTGAAAGACTTGCAAATTGAAGCTTCAACCCTTCGTCATCTTTTGAAAGCGCGTTCATTTGGTCGATGATGTACTCATAAGTTTTTGAGATATATGGAAGTTGATACTTTTGTTGGTATTCTAAAAATTGTGAAGGTTGATGACGGTATGTTCTTCCGGGATAACCGAGGATAAAGACAAAATCACCCTCTTCAACACCATTTGGGTTTACTTTCAAAAAATTCTTTGGTTGAAAAGGAATGTTTTCGGTTGAATATTCGGCGGCGCTTCCATCCGGTGCAACATAAGCCCGCATAAATGAAAAATCCCCCGTGTGTCTTGGCCAAACCCAGTTATCTGTTTCGCCTCCAAACTCTCCGATTGATCTTGGTGGAGCATAAACCAGCCTTACATCACGAATAATTCTGTAATTGAAAAGGATGTAAGTTTGTCCGACAAACATTTCCGAAACTTGCGCTTCGATTGAGTTTTCTTCATCTGAGGCTTCGGCGCCCAATTCACGCATTTTATTGGAGATCGCGTTCGCCCTTTCCGTCAAGTCTTCTATTCCTTCTGCCGCCGCTAATACCTCTTCCGAAACGTCTTCATAAGATTCGGTAATTCGAACGGTATAACCGGTTGCCGGAATTTCATTTTCCGGTAATTCCGCTAAAAATCCATTTTCCAAATAATTGTCTTCTGTTGTACTTGCTCTGCTTATCGCCCCAAAAGCACAATGGTGATTTGTAATTATTAATCCATGTTCCGAAACAAAAGAACCGGTGCAACCTCCGACTTTTACCAGTCCATCAATTAAACTAATTCCTTCGGGATTATAAATGTCATCTGGATTCATTTTTAATCCTGCTTCAACTAAAGCGTTTTTAGGAATATCGCTTAAAGGATACATTCCTTCTTCGGGAACCGATGAGATAAATCCCAGCGTAAAACTCAAAATCAGAATGGATGGAACTAATAGTCTTCGTTTAAATGTTTGAAAGGTTTGTTTCATGTTTTCCCCAATTTTTATCATTTCCGTTCTTAATCCCCAAAACTAATTAATTCGGAAATAAAGACAAAGGTTAGAAATGTTATATGAATGATACACAATCCAAATATGATTTTATTGTTATTGGAGCGGGTTATGGTGGATTATCAACCGCTGCGCTATTAGCAAAAGCGGGAAAAGAAGTTCTTCTTCTTGAATCGCACGTCGCTGTTGGCGGTTGCGCATCAAGCTACAAAAGAAAAGAGTTTATGTTTGATGTGGGCGCGACAACTTTTAGCGGTGTTCGATCTCATCAACCATTGGGCAGATTATTCAAGGAGTTGCAAATAAATCCCCGATTAGAAAAAGTCAATCCCGGAATGATAATAAATATAAACGGGGATGAGGTAATTCGGCACGCTGAGTTAAACGATTGGATCGAAGAATCTGAAAACAAATTTGGCGGAGATCAAAAATCCTTTTGGCGAGAGATTCACAGAATCGAAGAATTAGGTTGGGATTTTGTAGACAAGAACAGAAGCCTTCCTCCGGTTAATTTTATGGATTATCTCAGGATCGCGAATCCGAGTAATCTAAAATTCTCCAAGCTGGCTCCAACCATTTTCAAAAATTTTGATTCGTTGGTTACAAAACATGGTTTGCAAACAAATTCGAAATTCAAAAATTTTTTGGATGAGCAGCTTTTAATTACTACTCAGAATGTAAGTTCAGATGCGCCATTATTTACAGCCGCGATGGGGTTGGCATATCCGGCAGAGACTTATTATCCCTACGGCGGAATGATAAATCCCGCCAAATTGATTTTGGAAAGTTTCCGAAAAAACGGAGGTGAGATAAAATTTAAGCATCGTGTTTCTTCAATTGTGCAAAAATCCGATTACTACGAAATAGCAACACAGAATGGCAAATCATTCAAAACAAAACATTTAATTTCAAATTTACCGATTTGGAATATGGTTAGTCTGACCGGTGGAAATATTCAAAAGTATTTTCAAAAACAAAGCGGCTATTTCGATTTTGCATGGGGAGCTTTTGCCATTAATTTCGCGATTAAAACTGATGAGGAAATTAAAAGCCCGTATTATCAAATTCACTTGAAAGAGCGAATCCCATATTTAAATTCCGGTTCCATTTTTGTTTCATTTTCTCTTCCGGACGATATTGAAAGGGCGCCGGAAGGTTGGAGAACGGTAACAATTTCATCTCATACTGATGTCCGCAATTGGGAGAATATATCCGAAGTTGAAAGATCCCAAAGGAAGGAATTAATTTGCTCAAAAATCCTAAACGAATTCGATTCAATTTTTCCCGACTCGACGAATGCCGAGAAAATGTATGTGCTTCCCGGTTCTCCGGATACTTTCGAATTTTACACAAAAAGGGATCGTGGATTTGTCGGCGGCATTCCACATTCAATTAAGAAAAGTTTGTTGAGAATGCCTCCCAACAAAACACCATTTGAAAATTTTTATATGGTTGGCGATACAGCGTTCCCCGGCCAGGGAACTCCGGCGGTTGTGCTTGGAGCATTAAACACAATTGAGCGAATTTTAGATTAGATTGAATATCAAAACTAAATGAAGGTCATTAATTGGGAACTATCTTTAAAAACTTTCAGTTTTGGATAAACATGAGAAAAGGAAAAAATTAGAACGAAATGAAAAATGTAATAGTAATAGGATCGGGGCTCGGCGGACTTTCCACAGCTTTAAGAATGGCGCATAAAGGTCACAAAGTTACCATTCTCGAAAAGCATTCAACAGCCGGCGGAAGATTAAACATAATCAAAAAAGATGGCTTTACTTTTGATATGGGTCCGTCATTTATGAGCATGACTTACGAATTGGAAGAACTTTTCGAAAGTATCGGAAGGAAAAATCCGATTCAGTTGGAAGAGCTTGATCCGCTTTACCAGGTCTTTTTTGAAGGACAAGAAAAACCAAGACAGATTTACAAAAGTTTGGAAAATCTTGAAAAAGAATTCGCGGATATTGAGCCGAATCTCGCCGAAAAAGTGGATAAGTATTTAACCCGTGCAGGCGAGTTCTTTCACGACACAGAAGACAAAGTTGTTAAGGCAAATTTCAATAATAAGTTAGAGTATATTTTAAAACTCACCAGAGTTCCTTTAAAGCATCTGCCTTACTTGTTCAGGACAATGTGGAAAGAGGTTGACAAAACTTTCACTTCAGAGGAAGTAAAAATTATTTTTTCGTTGGTTGCTTTTTTCTTGGGCTCAACTCCTTTTCAAACTCCGGCGATTTATTCACTGCTCAATTACACGGAAATGCGCCATAACGGTTATTGGAAAGTAAAAGGCGGAATGTACAAAGTTGTTACCGAAATTCTAAAAATTCTTAAAGAGATGAATGTTGAAATCCATTACAATACTGAGATTGTAGGAGTCGGAAACAACAACGGCGCTGTTCACGAATTAGTTGATAATCACGGTAAAAAGTGGAAAGCTGATATTTTTATATCAAATTCTGATGCGGCTTCATTCCGTGGTCAAATACTTGGAAGGAAGTCTTACAGCCCGAAAAAACTCGATAAGATGCATTGGACTTTAGCTCCGTTTACAATTTATCTCGGTGTAAATGGAAGAATCGACAAGTTAAAGCACCACAATTATTTTTTGGGTGAAAATTTTAAAGGCTATGCGGATATGATTTTTACTTCTTCCGTCAGCCCGCAAAAACCATATTATTACGTTAATGCGCTGTCAAAATCAGAAAATGATGTGGCTCCCGAGGGATGTGAAAATCTATTTATCCTTTGCCCTGTTCCCGATTTAAGATTCAAACCGGATTGGAGCGATAAAGAAGAACTCGCTCTAAATATAATTGATGATTTATCAAAAAGAGTTGGATTTGATATTTCGAGTAAAATAATGACAAAGACAATTCTCGGTCCGGATGACTGGGAAAGCAAACTTAATTTATACAAAGGTTCGGGTCTTGGTTTAGCCCACGACATGGATCAAGTAGGTGCATTCAGACCTAAAAATAAAGATGAATATTTTAATAATTTATACTATGTTGGTGCATCGACAACACCCGGAACCGGATTGCCGATGGTCATAATTTCTTCCAGATTAGTAACTGAAAGGATTGAGAATGATTTTAGAGCAGTATAACAAGGTCAGCTACGGTATCAGCAAAAAACTTACTAATGCATATAGTACATCCTTTAGTCTGGGCATTAAAGCGTTCTCTTCCGAATTTCGCGATCCGATTTATGGGATTTACGGGTTTGTGAGAATCGCGGATGAAATTGTGGATACTTTTCACAACACAGATAAAAAACACTTGCTGAAAAAGTTTCGGGAAGATACTCACGAAGCTATTGAGCTGGGAATCTCAACTAATCCGGTTTTACATTCATTCCAGGAAGTTGCGCGAAAATACAAGATTGAAAAGGAACTGATTGAATCATTTCTGAATAGCATGGAAATGGATTTGTCTGAAGTTTCTTACGAACGAGACGATTATGATAATTATATATATGGTTCCGCAGAGGTGGTTGGATTAATGTGTTTAAGAGTTTTTACCCGAGGAAATGAGGCAGAATATCAAACCTTAAAAGAACCCGCGCGACAACTTGGTGCCGCATTTCAAAAGGTGAATTTTCTTCGGGATATTCAAAGCGATCTCGAAGAGAGAGGAAGAATTTATCTCCCCGGTGTACACGAAGAAGTAAAAATTTCCGACTCAAATAAAAAGCAATTAGAGCTTGAAGTTGAAAAGGAATTTGATGATGCTTTAGTCGGCATTAAACAATTACCGATAGGTGTCAAACTCGGAGTTTATTCAGCTTATATGTACTATAGGGTTTTGTTCAACAAAATTAAAAAACTGAGCGTTGACCAACTACTCGCAAAAAGAGTGCGTGTTCCAAATAGAATTAAATTCCTTTTATTACTAAAATCAATTGTTGAAGTAAAAGTTCTTAAAGTTACCTAAATGCGTTATTTAAATACTCTCATATTATTCGTTTTTTTGTTCACTAATTCTCACGCCGGATCTTCAGAAGTTCCCGCTCCGATGCTTGACGAAATTCGTCATCTTTATTATTCATCGGTTGAGGAGGAAGATTACGTGGAAGTTTTCGAAACCTTTATCAACAACAACTTTTCAAACGACCTGTTGGCTGAAAGTCCGGTGCTCGCCGCCTATAATGCGGCAATAATTTCCGTAAAAGCAAAGCACGCTTTTTGGCCGCTTACCAAGATGAACTATCTGGATACAAGTATGGTCGCCCTTGAAACAGTCATTCAAAAAGCGCCGGAGAATCTGGAAATTCGTTTTCTTAGATTTTCTATTCTTCATTATGTTCCATCATTTCTTGGCTACAGCAAAGAGTTGGAGTCTGATTTGGAAATGATTTTACGATTGCTCAATAATGGTAAGACTTCAGGATTAGATGAAAAAACGGTGCGCGGAGTTGTTGACTTTATGATAGAATCGGATCGACTCGAAGAAATCGAAATAGCTAATTTGAAAAGAGAGTTTCAATTCGTTCAAAAATGAAAATCTACTTAATTATTAATATTGCAACTATACTTTTCCCGTTAATCCTTTCATTTGAAAACAAACTTAAATTTTATAAAAGATTACCCGCGTTAATCGGTTCAATTCTTATTGTCAGCACCGGTTATATCTGGTGGGATATTTTTGCAACCGCGCGAACCGATTGGGGATTCAACTCTGATTATCTTTTGGGATTAAAAATCTTTAATCTGCCCTTAGAAGAAGTCTTGTTCTTTATAACTGTTCCATACGCGTTTACGTTTCTTTATGAAACATTGTCATATTACATCACCGATAAAAGAATCAGTTTCCGATCAAGTTTATTGATAATTCTAGTTTTAACATTTCTTGTTACGGCTTTTTTATTTCATGCTCAAGATTATACATTTACTGTATTATTGGCGTGTGCTCTTTGTTTGTTGGTGCTCTTTTTCCTCAATAATGACCTGTTAAAATCGAGAAATTTCTGGTTATTCGTTGTCTTGAGTTTTCTGCCATTTTTAGTTGTCAACTATATTTTAACTTCAGTTCCGATTGTGAAGTATTCCCCTGAAGCAATTTGGGGAATAAGGTTTCTTACTATACCCCTCGAAGATTTTTTCTATCATTTCTCATTGACCGCATTTTATTTACTTTTCTATACAAAATTCCGTAAAATTTAATTTATGAATGCAGCGGTTATTGGAGCAGGACTTGGCGGTCTTGCAGCGGCTATTCGATTAGCCAAAATGGGTGTTGAAGTAGATCTTTTTGAGCAAAATAATTTTGCCGGCGGTAAAGCGGGCGAAATTGTAAAAGATGGTTTTCGGTTCGATACCGGCCCTTCACTTTTAACTATGCCCTTCGTGTTGGATGACCTGATTGAGTTCGCCGGTGAAAAACGAGCCGATCATTTTCAGTTCGAACCTTTAGAAATTATTTGTAAATATTTTTATTCTGATAAATCCGAAATAATTGCTTATTCGGATGCTGATAAATTTTGTCGCGAAATTGAAAACAAAACGATTGATTCCGCCGCGTCTATAAGGAAGTTTTTAAAATATTCCGAAAACATCTACGAACTGACAAAAGACATTTTTCTTTTTTCAAGTTTGGCGGAATTAGATACTTACACAAACGCTAAAGCGGTAAAAACATTTCTAAAACTTGGCTCCATTGATCCGCTCAGAAATATGCACTCCTCGCTCAAACGATTTTTTAAAGATCCTAAAACCCTGCAGTTGTTTGATCGGTATGCGACTTATAATGGTTCAAACCCATACAAAGCCCCGGCAACCCTTAACGTAATTCCACATGTTGAATATAACCTGGGTGGATTCTTACCAAAGGGTGGCATCAATCAAATAACAAAATCGCTTCAAAAAATTGCCGACAATCTTGGTGTATTTATGCATTTCGGCACAAAAGTTTTAGGCATCGAAGTGGATAACAATCGGGTAAAAGGAGTAAAGTTTCGCGGACTAAGAGCTGATCATGTCAAAAAATTTGACATCGTAATTTCAAACTCGGATGTGCTCAATACCTACAAATATTTGCTCAACGATGAACTTTCTGCCGAATCGAAAAAGTATAAAAATTTGGAGCCGTCTTCTTCCGGCTTAGTTTATTATTGGGGAGTAAAAGGTAATTACCCTGAGTTGGCCGTGCACAACATTTTATTTTCAAAAAACTACAGATCCGAATTTGATCAATTATTCGACCAGAAAAAGATCCCGCTTGATCCTACAACGTATATTTATGTTTCTTCAAAATTAAATAAGAACGACGCTCCGGAAGGATTCGAAAATTGGTTTGTGATGATCAATACACCTTACCATACAGATCAGAATTGGGAAGTTGAAAAAGAGATTGCGAAGGAAAGAGTGATAGACAAGATTAATAACATGTTCGGGATAAATTTACGCAAGCAAATAGTTTTTGAAGAAGTACTTACTCCCGATAAAATCCAAACAGATACTTCCAGCAGTTATGGAAGCATTTATGGGATTTCATCGAATTCAAAATCCGCTGCGTTTTTACGGCAGTCAAATAAATCTAAAAAGTATAAAGGACTTTATTTTGTAGGCGGAAGCGCTCATCCGGGAGGTGGAATTCCTCTTGTTTTACTCTCGGCGAAAATTACATCCGAATTGATCAAAAAATATGAGATCGCCGGTGATTAAAACCGAACACAAAAAATGGGCGCACTTTTTATTCGATAAATATATACATCGTCTTCTTAAAAAAAACTTCTCCAACTTTTGGATCACCAACGACTTACCAAATATTTCTAATTCCGAAAAATTAATTATTACACCAAATCACATAAGTTGGTGGGACGGATTTTTTGTAGATTTTATTAATAAATCATTATTGCACCGAAATATTCATGTGATGATGCTGGAAGATCAATTAAAACGGTATCATTTTTTTAATAAGGTTGGTGCTTATTCTATTGATCCATCGAACACCAAAAAAATTAAAGAAAGTTTTGATTATACATTGGAGACAATAAACGATCCAAGAAATTTTTCGGTTATTTATACTCAAGGCGAAATCGAGGCTTATGAAAAAAGACCTTTGGCGATTAAACGGGGAATCCAATTAATCTCAAGGATGGCAGAATTTGAATTTACTGTTTTACCGGTTGTATTTCGGATTCAACATTTTGAGGAGAAAAATCCGGCTTTAATTTGTCGGTTCGGTTCAAAAATTAGCTCTTCCGAATTGAAAGACGATTGGACTGTTTTCGAAACCAAATTTTATGATACATTGGATAATTTGGCACAAGACGCTTTTAATAAAAAATTCGGGAGGGATTTATTTCAATATGATTGATGCCGTTTTTTATATCGCATTGGTTTTCAATTCGGTTTGTTTTATGGTTTTGGTTTATAATTTATTCACAGCTCCACTGGTTCAAAATAAGCATGTGGAAATTGATGATGATGAGTTGGTGTCAGTTCTGATTCCCGCAAGAAACGAAGCCGCGAATATCAAGAATTGTCTGATTTCGATCAAAAATCAATCATATAAAAATTTGGAAATCATCGTATTGAATGATGAATCAACCGACGAAACAGAGGCGATTTTATCCGAATTCAAATCAGACGAAACACGTTTTCGATTTATAAACGGCGAAGCAAAACCGGAAGGATGGATTGGTAAAAATTGGGCTTGCCATCAACTGGGCAACGAAGCAAACGGAAAATTTTTATTATTTGTGGATGCCGATGTAACTCTAAAAGAACACGCGATTTCGCAAACTATTTCGGCAATGCAAAAAAACAATCTTTCGATGCTTTCCGTTTTTCCAACACAGTGGATGAATACGTTTGGTGAATATCTCGTTGTTCCTTTAATGAATTGGTTGCTTCTAAGTTTCCTCCCTTTGAAACAAGTTTTTGCTTCGAATAACAAATCATTTGTTGCTGCAAATGGGCAGTTTCTTCTGTTCAAAAAATCTGTTTATAAAAAACTTGGCGGACACGAAAAAGTAAAAGACAAAGTTGTTGAAGATATGGAGTTTGCCCGAGCCGTTAAAAATTCCGGCGAAAAAATGATGACTCTCCTGGGCTGGAATTCCATTTATTGTAAAATGTATTCGGGTTTTCGTGAATCAATTAACGGATTCTCAAAAAACTTTTTCCCGGGTTTTAACATTTCATATCTGGCTTTTTCTGTTTTTGTGATTTTCGCTTTTTCCGCAAATTATCATCCTTTTATTTTGGTTTTTATAAACTCTCTTTTCATTTATCCTGTTCTTATAGTTGTAAGCGCGCGGATGATTATTTCACACTTGAGCAAACAAAATATTTTTTTCAATACCGCTCTTCATCCGTTTCAATTTTTAATTATGCTTTTTGTCGGAATAAAAAGTATGATTGATACAAAACGCAAAAAGGTTGAATGGAAAGGAAGATTGATATAAAACAACATTGGCGGCTTTTTGTTTTGATAGTGATTTATACTGTCGGGATAGTCGGGCATTTAACAACTCCGCTTTATGATTTGATGATTTCTTTAACTCCTTTTACACTTTTGCTGATGGGTGGCTTGGTTCTTTTCGAAGATTTTTACAAAAAAAACTTAAAATTTTTGAAATGGTTTGGAGTTGTTTATTTATTCACTTTGCTGATTGAGATTATCGGAGTGAATACAGGACTGGTTTTTGGTAAATACGAATACGGTGTGGTACTCGGACCAATGATTTTCGGAACCCCGCTGATCATTGGATTTAACTGGGTTATCGTAATTTTAGGTGCAATACTTATCGCTCAGAAGATTACCTCAAATAAAATTTTAGCGATTTTTATTTCAGCATTTCTGGCCGTATTCTTTGACTTTCTACTCGAACCCGTTGCCATAAATCTAAAGTATTGGGATTGGTTCGGACCTGTCCCGATGCAAAATTACGCCGCGTGGTTTATAATCTCGTTAATCGGTTCGGCGAGTTTTATTTATTCAGAAATCCAAACGTTTTCTAGTTTGTCTAAACAATATTATATTATTCAATGTGTTTTCTTTTTGACATTAAACTTAGGATTAAAATAAATGGGTCTGTTAATTGCGTTTTTGGTTGTGGGAATTTGGGGAACACATCTCTATTACGCTCTCAGTTTAGTTACAATTTCCCTTTCAAATCCTTGGATGTATTTTCACATTATGCTTCAGGGATATTTGTATACGGGTTTGTTTATTACCGCTCATGATGCCATGCACGGAATTGTTGTTCCGAAAAACAAATTTGCTAATCAAATTATTGGAACGGTTTCATCTCTATTATTTGCCGGAATGTCTTATAAAAGATTAATTAAAAACCATTTCGATCATCATCGTTATCCCGGAACGGATAAAGATCCCGACTTTTATGTAAAGTCACAAAATCCTTTAGTTTGGTGGGCTGTGTTTATGTTTCGTTATACGACAATCACACAGTTGATATTTATGGCTGTAGTTTTTAATCTGTTAAAATTTTGGTTCCCGGAAATCAACATTTGGCTGATGTGGGTCATCCCGGCTTTTCTTGGAAGTGTTCAGCTATTCTTTTTCGGAACATATTTACCTCATCGCAAACCGCATGATGAGAACATGGTACCCCACAATGCTCGAACACAACGCAAAAATCACATCTGGGCAATGATTTCATGCTACTTTTTCGGATATCATTTTGAACATCACGATGCACCCAACGTGCCATGGTGGCAGCTTTATAAAACTAAAAGTTGATTGATTTCAATTTTCTGATGAATTAAAAAAGTAACGGATACCGATTCCTGCATCCAGACCAAGTTTAGTTTTCGGCATAATTTGAAAAATCGGAGCGATTTCAACAAATATATCTACGGGATAATCTTTCAAATAGGCTAACGCGCCGATAACGCCTCTCGCCCCAAAACTATCGTCAGTATTTTTCTTAACTCTATATCTTCCACCAAAGCCATAATATATTGGCAACCTTATATCCAAATCCAATAAACCTTCATGATGATAGATGTAGTCGAGATGCATTGATAACGATTCATCCGCGGCGAATGAAAATCCGATACCCGCATCGTAAGCTTCGGTTTCATTAACCCAATGTTTGAGGGAAAATCCGGTCGGTGCTCCTGAAATTAATCCGATTCCTGTTCCTTGTTCTTGGGCAATTAAAGTAATTGAAATAAAAAAGAGAAAAAGTGATGTTTTCATCAGCATCCTTATTATTAATAACTTTTTAATACTTCCAAATAATAATTCAAAACAGATTAATAAATTTATTATTTAGTATTTTTTGAAAAAAGATAATTAAAAATCTATCCCAAAGGAAAAATCATGAGCGAAGTTAATATTCACGAACTTGTTAAAGAATACTCAGCAGAATTTAATTACAATGCCTCCGAAACAGCAATTATATTAGCCGCGGGTCACGGTAAACGCATAAAATCCAGCACATCAAAAATGCTTCACAAAATATTAGAAGTCCCAACCGTTGAAAAAGTTTACAACGCGTGTAGAAAAGGTTTGAAATCATCTAATTCGATTGTTGTGGTGGGAATTAAAGCAGAAAATGTTACGAAAACAATCGGCAAAAAATCTGATACATCTTTTGCTTATCAAGAAGTTCAACATGGCACTGGACACGCGGTTCAAGTAGCATTGGAAAACGTTGATACCGCAAAATATGAAGGAATTGTTTACATCTTTGCTGGAGATATGGGTCTTCTCGATAGTGAAACCGTCTCTGATTTTTCGTCGGCTTTTAAATTGGCGAATAGCGACATGATGGTCTTGACGGGATTATATGAAGGCGATCCGAATGAAAATGCATACGGAAGAATAATTCGTGTAAAAGAAGTTGACGCCGATGGAAATAAATCCGAAGATTCCGGGAAAGTA
The DNA here is from genome assembly GCA_021739765.1 of Melioribacteraceae bacterium. Lineage (GTDB taxonomy): Bacteria > Bacteroidota > Ignavibacteria > Ignavibacteriales > Melioribacteraceae > JAIPBD01. The sequence goes on along the minus strand of JAIPBD010000003.1, from coordinate 301,121 downwards.
ATTGAGATTAAAGAACACAAAGATATTCTCGCTCTTTCCGATGACTCGCCTTATTTGGTTGAATATAATGGGAAGAATTACAGTTATTCAAAACAAGAATTGATCGAAAACAACGAGTTTAATTCGGGAGTTTTTGCGTTCGACGCTCAAAAGCTTGCTCAATTTCTTCATACAATTGACAGCAATAATGCGCAGGGAGAAATCTATATTACCGATATGATCGATATTTTTAACAAAAACGGATTATCGGTTGGAGCGGTTTCACCAAAAGAACAATACGTTTTAATGGGTTTTAATGATAAAGCAGTTTTGACGGAAATGAATGAAATAGCGCGATCATTGGTCTATGATAAAATCAGTAAAATTGTCTACATCGATGATCCAAAAGACTTTTTTATCGCGGACGATGTTATTGATCAAATCATTGAAGCTGATGATCCCAAAAACCCTTTAGATATTACAATCGGAAAAGGCGCTTATATCGGCGGCGGCGTGAAACTAAACAATGGGGTTCAAATCCTAAAAAACGCAACCGTAACAGGAAATGTTGAACTGGCGAAAAATGTAACTATTTACGAAAACGCAAAAATTGACGCTTGCGATGGAGTGATTAAAATCGGAGAAAATTCCGCTGTCGCCGCGAATGCGTTAGTTTGGGGATCTGTTGAACTTGGTGCGGAAAATAATATCGGTAGAAATTGTGAAGTAAAAGGACTTACAGATTCATGCAAAACCGGAAACAACGTTACTATTGATGAATTAAGCATTGTAAAGGATTCTGAGATCGGAGATAACATTACGATTCTTTATTCTTATATCGACGGCGACAAAATTGAGAATGAATCCGGTGAAGTTATTGTTGTAACAGAAAGCGTAAAATGATGATTAATATTGTTTACCCGAAACAGCTCTAATGTTTAATGATATGCCAAAAAAGTTGATGCCTTTTTTGCTGATAATTCTATTCTCGATTTCTACGATAACTTCTCAGCAGTTGCCATTGTTGAAAATTAGCAGCGATCACCAATATATTACAAAAGAGAATGGTGCACCTTTCTTTTGGCTTGGCGGAACGGCTTGGGAATTAATTCATCGATTGGACAAGAAAGAAGTAGAATTGTACCTAAAGGATAGAAAAGAAAAAGGATTTACAGTTATTCAAACTGTAATTCTGGCAGAGCTTTCAGGATTAGTTACTCCAAATGTATTTGGTGATCTTCCGCTTCAAAATAACGACCCGACAAAAATAAATGAAAAGTATTTCGAACATATTGATTTTGTGATCGAAGCAGCTGAGCAAAATGGCCTGTACGTCGGGTTACTTCCAACATGGGGCGATAAATTCAACAAAAAATGGGGAGAAGGACCGGAAATTTTTACTCCGAGAAATGCCGCTGAATATTCTAAAATACTCGCTGAACGATATAAGGATCGTACAAACATAATTTGGATCCTGGGAGGAGATAGAATCCCAGAAAATGAAAATCATTTGATGATTATCCAGGCGATGGGAAAGACTCTAAAAGAAAACTCACCTAAACAGCTTATTACATATCATCCATCCGGTGGCAGTTTAGCAAGTGATTACATCAACGAAAATTGGCTTGATTTAGATATGTACCAAAGCGGGCACAGCCGAATCACACAAGAATTTCAGTATGTTCTCAGAAGCAAAGCAAAACCAAATTTGAGACCTGTAATTAATGGAGAAGCACGTTACGAGAATATCCCCGATAGATTCTGGGAGGAAGGAAATAATTATGGTTGGTTAGATGATTCCGATGTAAGAGTTTCGGCTTATTGGACTATGTTAAGCGGTGCGGCCGGATATACGTATGGATGTAATGATATTTGGCAAATGTACTCAATTGATAAGATTCCGAGCATTAATGCTAGGACAGGTTGGAAAGCGGCAATGGATTTACCCGGTTCTCTACAAATGAAATTTATGAAAGAACTGTTTGAAGTTTTCCCATGGCAGCAAATGACATATTCCCCGAATTTAATTCTTGGCGACAATCAAGGAGATGAGTCTTACATAACATGCGCGATTAGTAAAAAGAAAGATTTTTTAATTGCGTACACTCCCGTCGGAAAATCTATTGCACTTAATCTCTCCGGTTTTAGTTCAGAAGGGGCAAAGGCATACTGGTATAATCCTCGAAGTGGGAAAATTAGATTAATCAGTAACTTTTCGATTTCGGATCAACATGTTTTTACTCCCTGGGCAAAGGGTCGGGGAAGTGATTTTGTGCTTGTCATTGTTGCGAGTAATTCAGAATATAATGTTGAATTACTCAATAACAATTAACATGTTTTCGAGTAAAACATAAATTGCATGAAGGAGTAATTATTACCAAACACATAAGAAAATCAATAGTTTACTATTTTTCTGTTTTAACTATTTTTTTGATAATCGTTATTGCCTGTGCAGAAGATATTCAAAATATTGATGAAGTTGATAACAATATTAAATCTACCGGAAATGTTTCTTTAATCGTTCTCGGTACGGTTCAAGATGCCGGATCACCTCATGCGGGATGTACAAAAGATTGTTGCGCCGATTTATTCGAATCTCCCGATAAAAAGCGAATGGTTGTTTCGTTAGGACTTACAGATAAAAAAAACCGGAAAACATATCTGTTCGAAGCAACTCCTGATCTTCCTCGACAAATGAAATCTCTGAACACCCTTGCACCTTTTATGCAACAGGAAACGCCCAATGGAATTTTTCTTACTCACGCTCATATTGGACATTATACCGGATTAATGTATCTCGGCAAAGAATCGATGAGTGCTAAATCAGTGCCGGTTTACACAATGCCAAAAATGAAATCATTCTTGGAAAATAACGGTCCTTGGGATCAATTAATTGCTTTAAAAAACATTGAAGTTCAACCAATTGATAATGAAGTTGAATTAATGCTAACTTCTTCTCTTAAAGTTAAATCGATTACTGTTCCTCACCGCGACGAATATTCAGAAACAGTCGGATACGTTATTTCGGGACCGAACAAGTCCGCGCTTTTTATACCCGATATTGATAAATGGGAAAAGTGGGATAAAGATATAATTGATGAAATCGCTAAAGTCAATTATGCTTTTCTTGACGCGACATTTTTCGATGGAGAAGAAATCAACAATCGCGATATTTCTCAAATTCCCCATCCTTTTGTAATTGAAAGTATGGCAAAATTTGAATCACTTCCCGCTGATCAAAAAGCGAAAATTTATTTCACTCATCTTAATCATACAAATCCTTTGCTTAATCCAAACAGTGAAAAAACAAAAATTGTTTTAGAAAATGGATTTAATATTGCCCGCCTAAATCAAGTTTTTGACTTATAGTTTTTCGATATTCAGAAACGAAATTAGACATTTCGTCTTATATTGTTTTCGCGATTATTAATATTATCATTTGCCCGGTTAGTTTCGGATGCAAAGTAAATTTGTGTCTCAATTAAGTATTCAAACTGTCTTCTAACCAACTAATCTTTTTTGTATTTCTGAATAAATTGATATCGATAATATGACAAATAAAAATGCAGTAATAGTATTCGCCAAACTTCCCGAAGAAGGAAAGGTCAAAACAAGATTAGCTCAAACCACTTCGGCGGATTTCGCTCTAAATTTTTATAAAGAGTGTACCGAATATTTGTTTAATGAGTTACGACGTTTGCCTCGCTCAACGGATGTGATTATATATCATGCAAATCCCGGAAAGGAAAACGAAGTTAAAGATTGGGTTGGTTATAATTTTATCTATAAAACTCAAGGTGGAAATGATCTTGGAGAGAAAATGTCCAATGCTTTTAAGGAGTGTTTTGAAGCAGGATACACGAAAGTTCTGATTATGGGAACCGATGTACCTGATCTGAATTTCGATTATTTTAGACGCGCGTTTAGCGAATTAGAAAAATACGATGTCGTAATTTCTCCCTCAACAGATGGTGGTTATAATTTACTGGGACAAAAAAAGCTGCACCGTTTTTTATATGAACAAATTGAATGGAGTACACCAAGCGTGTTGGCTGAAACTATTTTTCGATTAGAATCAAATGAAAGAACTTATACTAATTTAAATCAGTTAATTGATATTGATACTGAAGATGATCTAAAAAACTGGTTGCTAATTTCTTCCACTCATCCGATTTATAAAAAAATTAAAAACAAATATGAAAGTCTCTCTAATGAATAATCGATTAATAATATTTTTTCTTTTTCTGATTCTATCCACAAACTTCGCTCAAGATCATTCAATCTTTACAACTGTTTTGCAAAAATATGTTGAGGATGGTTGGGTGAACTATGAAGAGCTAAAAAAAGATTCGGAGTTCAAAAATTATTTGGAAATCCTTCATAAAACTGATCCTTCAAAGTTGAATGCGGATGAAGTAAAACTGGCTTTTTGGATAAATGCTTACAACGCGTTTACCCTCGAAATAATTCTAGAGTTTTATCCCGTCGAAAGTATAAATGATCTTCACAGCGGCGGTTTGTATCTCGGAACAGTTCTCGGGACTACGGTATGGGATAAAGATTTGTTCGAAATTAACGGCAAAATGATTTCATTAAATTACATCGAGCATGAAATTTTAAGAAAAGATTTTGAGGAACCTCGCATTCACTTTGCGATTGTGTGTGCTTCGATAGGTTGCCCGCAATTACGGAACGAAGCTTTTGAATCCGATAAGATTTACAAACAACTTGAAGAACAATCGATTCAGTTTGTAAATGATAAAACCAAGAATTTATTTGATCTCCAGAATCGCGAAGCCAAAATTTCCAAAATATTCGATTGGTTTGAGGAAGATTTCGGGGAGAATGATGAGCAGGTTTTGATCTATTTGGCTAACTTCCTGCCCAAAGAAGTTGCTGAAGATATTAAAATGAATGCAGATAAGTGGGATCTCGGTTACACGGATTATGATTGGAACTTAAACGACATTAAGTCAAAATAAGATTTTATTTTATGAATAAGCAAGCCATAATAATTTTTTCAAACGATCCTGTAAAAGATGCTGAAAAGAAATTTTCAACCGCAAAAAATGCGTCCGATATTTTTGATCGGGATATAAAAAACATTATTTCCGCCGCTTATGCCGGTTGTGATTTGATTTTATCTACCGAGAAAAACTCACCTCTTGCCGATTACCAAAATATTACAAAAGTGATTTTTCAATCCGGGAAAGGATTCGGAGAAAGATTCTTCGATGCCATTTCCAAAACTTTCCAATCTGGTTACAACTCAGTTTGTATTGTTGGAAACGATACTCCTTCGCTAACAATTTCCGATATTCGGAAAAGTTTCAAAAAAATAAGCGCAGAAAAAACCGTTATTGGTCCTTCGCAGAATGGTGGTTTTTACTTATTGACCATTTCCAAAGAATCCTTTTTACAAATTGACCAAAACTCTTTTCAGAATATTTATTTCCAATCAAAGAAAACATTGTCTCATTTCAAACGGTTACTAAAATCTTCCGGTTTATCGATTTACACTTTATCCGGGAAACAAGACCTAAACTCCCATTATGATTTTTCAATCTTTCAAGAAGAGTTAAGACAATTATTTGTTCGGGGTTTACATAGTTGCGACGAGATTTTCAAAAAGTATCATCTATTTCAGTTCGAACGTTTCCTTGTTTCCAACTTAACTAAATCCTTCTCTTTCTCCCTTTTGATGCCTCCGCCATCAATCTGAATTTCAACAATTCTATTAAACTCATAATTCAGAAAAGGGAAAATTTATGAAAGATATCAATCTTGATGTCCAATATTATTATGGAAAAGAACTTCAAAAAAGTTCGGACTTAAAAACAAACGCATGCTGTACGGATGAAGAATATCCACGGTACATAAAGGATGCTTTGTCGCAAATTAGTGACGAAGTTCAAATCAAATATTACGGATGCGGACTCGTAATTCCCTCCGCGATGAAAAATATCACGGTTCTCGATCTTGGTTCCGGGAGCGGACGGGACGTTTATGTTGCTTCTCAGCTTGTCGGTGAAAACGGACTCGTGATCGGAGTTGATATGACCAAAGAGCAGCTCGATACAGCAATCAACTCGATTGATTTACACCGAGAAAGATTTGGTTACATGACTTCAAATGTAAAATTTATTGAAGGCAACATCGAGGAATTAGATTCTCTGGGAATTGAAAAAGAATCGATTGACCTAATAATTTCCAATTGTGTGATCAATCTTGTTGAAAATAAGAGCAAAGTATTAAAAGACGTTTACTCTTTATTAAAACCCGGCGGGGAAATGTATTTCAGCGATGTTTATTCCGATCGGCGAATTCCGATGGAACTCCGGCGGGATAAAATCCTTTGGGGTGAATGTTTGAGCGGTGCGCTTTATTGGAATGATTTTCTTCGAATCGCGAAAGGTGCCGGATTTATTGATCCGCGTGTTGTTAAAAGTAATCCTATCACTGTGGAGAATGAAGAACTTCAAGAATTGACGGGCGATATTAAATTTCACAGTGTGACTTATCGTTTATTCAAAATTGAAGGATTGGAAGATTCATGCGAGGATTTTGGACAGGCTGTCCGTTATCTCGGTTCAATCGAACACTTCCCTTTTGGAATGGAATTAGACAATCACCATTATTTCTCAACCGGAAAAATTGAATCGGTTTGTGGAAACACATATAAAATGTTGCACGATACCCGCTACAAAAATCATTTCGAATTTTACGGTGATTTTTCGACCCATTACGGAATTTTTACTGGCTGCGGTGAAAATGCTCCATTTTCGGAAAATGATTCGTCGTCCAATTTATCCGCAAGTTGTTGTTAAAGAAAGGAATTAATATGTACTCTAAATTTGAAAATGAAACACTTACCGCAAAAGGTGAACAACGCGCCAGCGTAAATCTCACCGATCTTAAAACCCTGTGGTTTAATTCGGGAACGCTCTGCAATCTCGAATGCAAAAATTGTTATATAGAATCAACTCCGAGAAATGATCGGCTGGTTTATTTGTCATTAACTGATGTGGAACCTTATCTGGATGAAATTGAGGAATTAAAATTTGGGACTGAATTGATAGGGATTACCGGCGGCGAACCGTTTATCAATCCGGAGATCATCGAAATCACAAAATCAATATTGAGTCGCGGATTCGATCTTTTGATTCTTACCAATGCATACCGGGTGTTGAACCGTCATAAATCTGCCTTGTTGGAAATAAAAGCAAAATACGGCAATCAATTACATTTGCGAGTTTCGCTCGATCATTACACGGAGAAATTACATGACGATGAAAGGGGGAGCGGAGCATTCGAAGGCGCGATGAAAGGAATTAAATGGCTATTTGATAACGGTTTTAATCTTTCGATTGCCGGACGATCGTTCGGTTTGGAATCGAAAGAAACATCCGCGATTAATTATCAAAAAGCGCTCGAAGATTATGATATTTTCATGAATCTCGCGATTGGTAAAAATGTAGTCATTTTCCCGGAAATGATTGCCGACGAGGATGTTCCGGAAATTACGGTTAACTGCTGGGGAATTTTAAACAAAAAACCGGAAGATCAGATGTGCGCAACCGAAAGAATGATTGTAAAAAGGAAAGGCGCCGGGAAAGCTTCCGTTCTTTCGTGTACTTTAATTGCGTACGACGAAGCTTTTGAATTGGGCTCAACATTAAAGGAGTCGCAAAAGGAAGTTTTTCTAAACCACCCATTTTGCGCGAAATTTTGTGTTTTGGGTGAATCAAGTTGTTCGGCGGTCAGGTAAGTAGATTCATGTAATAACCTTTTCAATCCGTTTGAGAGACCAACATTTCGGAAAGTTTCTAATATTTTCTTGACATTAAATGAATGATCGTTTATTTTAGAAGCATGAGAATTAAAGACGAAGCAAAACAATCGGCAATAATAGACGCGACAGTCAAACTTGTAAATGAAATCGGGTTTGTGTCCAGTTCTGTTTCCAAAATTGCGAAAGAGGCAAATGTTTCTCCGGCGACACTTTATATCTACTATAAAAACAAAGAAGATCTGTTAGTTTCTACATACTTGGAAATCAAACAAAGATTGAGTGAAGAAATTCTATCGGAATTTAATCAAAACGCTCCGATTCGGGATTCGCTTTATAAATTTTGGACAAACGCCTTTCATTTTATCTCTCAAAACAATTCATATTTCCAGTATACTGAACAGTTTGCAAATTCACCTTACTCTGAAAAGGTGAATCATGAAGATGTGGAAAAAAGCTTTACGCCGATTTACGAAGTTCTTCAAAAAGGAATTGAGCAGAAAATTATTAAGAATGTCAGCTTCGAGATTCTGAGCGTGTTTATGTTTTACCCGATTATGAATTTATCGAACGCAAGATTGTGCAAAAACATCACAGCAGATAGCAAAACGATAGAAGATGCTTTCCAATTGGCGTGGGACGCGATAAAACTCTAAAAAATTTACCAACAAATTAAATGAACATTCATTTATGACAAAACGAACCAAAAAAATATCGAAATCACTTTTAACCTTAATTTTTGCTTTGATCTTGATTGTTTACTATATAAATCATATCAGTTCGGCAGCTATTTATGAAGAAGGAACCCCAAGTATGACCAAAATTCAAGAATCTAAAAACTTCGAAAACGGAAAATTTTTAAATCAAATAAGTTGGAAGGACCCGGCATTTATTGAATATATAAGTACAATGTGGGATTTTCTGGTTGTATCGAATAATCGCAAACCAAAAAATAAATTGCCAAAAGCTGAATCCGATCTTTCTGAGTTTAACGTATCGAACAACAATCACTTAAGCTCAACATGGGTCGGACATTCTTCCCTCCTTATAAACATAGACGGTTATAAAATAATCGCAGATCCGGTGTTTGAGAAAAAGGCAACTTTGCTTTTCGGACCTGCGAGATTTAACGGAGACATTCCGTTTGATATAAACAAAATCGATGATGTGGATTTTGTAATAATTTCTCACAATCATTACGATCATTTGAACGAGTTCTCGATCAAATTTCTCAAAGAAAAAGCAAATTTATTTATCGTCCCATTAATGGTTGGCGCACAGTTAGAAGAATGGGGAATTCCAAAAGAAAAAATAATCGAACTCGATTGGTGGGAAGAATTTTCGTTCAAGGACTTAAAATTCGCGGCAACTCCCGCGCAACATTTTTCGGGCAGAAGTATTACTGACCGTGATAAAACTCTTTGGGCTTCATACGTAATCGAGGCGCCAAATCATAAAATATACTTTGGCGGTGATTCGGGATATTTTGACGGATTCTTGGAAATCGGAAATAAATATGGACCATTTGATATGACTTTTTTAGAGTGCGGAGCATACAACGAAAAATGGCATCATATCCACATGTATCCCGAAGAAACAGTGCAAGCACATCTCGACCTTAAAGGAAAAGTTTTGCATCCGATTCATTGGGGAACATTCGATTTATCATTGCACTCCTGGTTCGATCCGATGGAAAGGGTTTCGATTGCCGCAAAATCCGCCGGGATTGAGCTGGCATTGCCGATTGTAGGCGCAACTACGGTTTATGATAAAAATATTCCATCCGGGAAATGGTGGGAAAACGAAATGAAAATGGCTTTAGAAAATTCAAATAAATAGGAATACAAATGAAAACTAACAAATGGAATGAAACAAACGTAGGTGATTTATCGGGAAAAGTTGTAATTGTAACAGGTTCAAGCAGTGGAATCGGGTTCGACAATGCAAGAGTTTTGGTCGGCAAAAACGCGGAAGTTATTATCGCCGTGCGAAACGCCGAGAAAGGGAACAATGCGATCGAAAAAATTAAGTCGACTGTGCCAAACGCGAATCTAAAACTAATGTTGTTGGATTTATCTGATCTCGGTTCGGTAAAATCATTCGCCGAAAATTTCAAAAACCAATACACCAAATTGGATATTTTGATCAACAATGCCGGAGTTATGATACCGCCGTATTCAAAAACTAAAGACGGATTCGAATTGCAGTTCGGGACAAATCATCTTGGTCATTTTGCCTTAACAGCATTACTTTTCGATTTAATAAAATCAACTCCAGGTTCAAGAATAATCAATGTGGCGAGCAACGCGCACAAAATGGGAAAGCTAAATTTCGAAGACCTTCAGTGGGAAAATCGAAAATATGAAGCTTGGAAATCTTACGGCGACAGCAAAATATCCAATTTATATTTTACTTACGAATTGGCCCGTCGTTTGGCAAAAAGTAATATCGAAGTTATCGCGGCTGCATCTCATCCCGGATGGACTGCGACCGAACTCCAACGCCACAGTGGATTTGTCGAATTCCTAAATAAATTATTTGCACAAAATATAGAAATGGGAGCGCTTCCTACGCTTTATGCGGCAACCGAAAAGGATGTTAAAAATGGAGATTACTTCGGTCCCGATGGTTGGCAAGAATGGAAAGGATATCCGAAAAAAGTTGAATCAAATGCGCTTTCAAAAGATGAATCCATCGCGAAACAACTTTGGGGAACATCTGAAGAGCTTACAGGACTCAAATTCACAATTTGATTATTCTGGCGGTGTTGCCGGTTCTTTTCGCAACACCGCAAAATTCAATGTTCCTCGAATCGCAAGCGTTATAAACAGAAGCTAATCTAATTTCCAAGAAATGAAAAATCAGCGCACCACACAATTTTCATTTTTTTTTGGAACTAATTCAAAGTATAAGCGTCATATTTCGGTTGAATCAAATTTTGGATGTGCTTTTCTATCTGTTAGTCACTTCAACATTTAAAATACACTCCCAAATTGAACTTTTCACAACCAATCTTTATTATATAAAGTGGACGTCGGGTATTAATTAATCGATGAAACAAGAATTAATTGCCCGAAAGTAGAGATTATCGTATTTGCAAAACAATTTTAATCAACAGGAATTTGTCGTGAAGAAAATTTTAAAATTTATACCTTTAATGATGTTTATAATTCTGGGGACAACATTTGCCCAGCAAAGACCAATGGGAAGCGGAGGTCAAAATTTTCAGCGTGGACCGGTTTTGATGGGTGTTGTAAAAGAATATAAAACCGGTGAATTAATGCAGTATGCTAATGTGATTCTATTCAGCAGTTTGGATAGCTCGCAAACGCAAGGGACAATAACCGATGAAAAAGGTCGATTTTTTATCCCTGGTGTTAAGTCCGGCAGCTATTATGCTACCGTTAGTTTTATAGGATTTGATGCCCAAACTATCGACGATATTAAAATAGACGAAAGCAGCCGAAGAGTTGATTTGGGTGAAGTAATATTAGAGCCTCATTCTTATGAAACTGATGATATTGTTGTACAAGGCGAAAGATCACCAATCTCCTACGAAATAGATAAAAAAGTAATTAATGTTGATCAAAATATTACCGCAACCGCCGGTAATGCGGCTGAAGTTTTAGAGAATGTACCATCTATCACGGTTGATATTGAAGGAAATGTTTCTCTGCGTGGCAGTGGAAATTTTACTGTTTTGATCGACGGGCGACCGACAATTATGGACGCGAATGATGTATTGCAACAAACAGCAGCAAGTTCAATCGAAAACATCGAAATAATTACAAACCCTTCCGCCAAATATGATCCGGAAGGAACAGCCGGAATCATAAATCTTGTAATGAAAAAAAATCAGCGGCAGGGATTAAGCGCTTTACTCGATATCAAAGGCGGATTGAGGGAAAAGTACGGTGCCGACGCTTCAGTAGAATTAAAAACCGAAAACTATGATCTTAACTTCGGCGTGGATTACAACAATCAATTATATTTTATGGATCAAACCAACGAAAACCGTACAACTTTCGGAGGAAATACATCTTATTTGAATTCAGACGCTTCCGGTCATTGGGGCAGAATCGGATATGGTTTAAAGGGAGAATTCGCTTATCATCTCTCCGATAAATCAATCTGGAGTGTTGGTGGAAGGTACAGCGATGGCGGTTTTGAAAATGAAATGGAGCAAAATTTTCTTTCTTGGGAAAACGATATAAACAATTCAAATTCATATTACAGTATTACCGAACGATCTAGAAAGGGAGACAGATATTCGATTTATACCAATTTCGAGCAAAAATTTGATACCGATGACCACAAACTGACATTAGATATAAGCTATCAAAAACGGAATGGCGATGAAGAAACTTTAAACAAACTCGTTAATTTTAACGACCCTCTCGCAAATTCATTTGGATATGTCAGCGGACAAAAGAATTTGGAATATGGTCCATCAGAAGGACTTAATACAAAGTTGGATTATGCGTTACCGATTAATTCCACTCAAAAATTTGAAGCCGGTTTTCAAACGGATTTGGACGAATCCACCGACTTTTCAAACCTTTTGGAATATGATCTGCCTTCAAACCAATTTGTAATTCAGCCGCAATTCAGCAATTCTACAAATTATAAGAGAAATGTTTACGCGCTTTATTCGATCTACAAAGGTGAAATTGGCAGCTTGGGTTATCAAGCCGGGGTGAGGGGTGAATACACCGATCGTAGCGTGAGCCTGCTTTCTACCGGTGATGAATTCGTAATTGACAGATTTGACTATTTCCCTTCAGCATATTTGTCATACAAATTTGATAATGATATGCAGTTAATGACGAGTTATACAAAACGAATTAACCGTCCGAGGGGCTGGTATCTTGAACCATTCGAAACTTTTACCGACGCGTATAATGTAAGAGTTGGTAATCCCGGACTAAAACCGGAATATATTGATTCCTACGAACTTGGATGGCAGACTTTATTCGGAAATACAATGCTTTCAATTGAAGCCTACTATCGTGAGGTTGAAAATAAAATTGAAAGAATTGTTTCGCCTTACGCGCCAAATGTAACTTTGCAATCAATAGAAAATGTAGGGAAAGATTACGCCTTCGGGAATGAAATAATGTTCAATTTTGATCCGGTTGAGAAGTGGAATGTCAACTTGATGGGAAACTTGTACAATTACAAAGTTGAGGGAGAATTGGATGGCAGGTCATTTGCAAGAGAAAGTTTTAACTGGAGTTTAAGATTTAATAACACATTTAAATTTTCTACCGGAACAATGCTTCAATTCAATGGCATGTATAATAGCAAATCGGTTTCTGCTCAAGGTACACGTGAAGGATTTTTTATGGCAAGCATTGCGGTAAAACAAGAGTTTTTCGAAAGAGCTTTATCTGCCACATTGCAAGTCCGCGATTTATTCGGAACTGCCGAATACAGATCAGTTAGTGAATCTCTGAACTATTACAACTCCTCCTTTACTCAACGCGAATCACCGGTTGTAATGTTGAACCTTCGATGGAACTTTAATATGAGAAGAGACAGTCAATCGAGACGAGGCGATGATGGTTTCGATATGGAAGGCGGCGGTGATTTCTAAGAAGTCTGACTTATAATCAATTTTATTATTTTAAAACCCGGTTTTTGCCGGGTTTTTTATTGCCAAAGATGTTATTATTTGCAGATAACCTTAAGCGGATCTTAAAATTTATCGCGTTATTTGAAAAGTCAACTTAAACTTTAATTTGTTTCTCAATCGAGGGAGCTATTATGCCCGAACCCTTTAAAAATCTTATTACCCGAAAAGTAGTGACAGAATTCGCCGAAGAAATCAATTCTGTTTTTCCAAAATTTGAAATTGAAAAATTTCTTTCCTCGGTTTTTGATCTAAACTGGGAGAACGAAGAATTAAAACAACGATTTCGTCATTTAACTATTTCAACTTTTAATGCTTTGGACCTTCCGTATAAAGAAGCAATTAAAATCTTAATGGAAGTTCCACATAATAAAAGCACCTGGACTTCCTTTGTTTATCCGGATTTTGTTGAATTCTACGGCGTTGATTACTACAAAGAATCAATTCCCGCGCTTGAGTTATTTACACAAAGATCAAGTTCTGAATTTGCGGTTCGACCGTTTATCGTAAAGTATCCTGACAAAATGATGAAGCAAATGTTAAAATGGTCCAAACACAAAAACCATCATGTTCGTAGACTCTCAAGTGAGGGCTGCAGACCTCGACTTCCATGGGCAATGGCGTTACCCCAATTTAAAAAAGACCCGGCTCCGATAATTCCGATTCTTGAAAATTTGAAAGATGACGAATCGGAATATGTACGAAAAAGTGTCGCGAATAACTTGAACGACATAACAAAGGATAACCCCGATTTAGTGCTTTCTTTAGCGAAGGATTGGCTCGGCAAATCCGGCAATACGGATAAGATTCTAAAACACGGACTGAGAACTCTTCTTAAAAAAGGAAATCCCGAAGCGTTGGAATTATTTGGAATCGCAAACAACGCCAATTTAGAAGTTTTGAATTTATCCCTCTCTCCACAGTCGGTAAAGATTGGCAACAAAATGAAGTTTTCATTCAATTTGATTTCACAGGAATCAAAACCGATTCAAGTCAGATTAGAGTACAAAATCCATTTTATGAATAAATCCGGGAATTATTCAGTTCGGATTTTCAAAATTTCGGAATCAAATATTAATGCGGCAGAAAAAAAGGAAGTCACAAGGAACCAAAACTTTGCTGATCTGACGATTCGTAAACATTACCCCGGCAAACATAAACTTGAAATTGTTGTAAATGGAATCACAAAAGCGGTGCAAGAATTTGAAGTTGTAAGATAGAAATGAAGGATCATTTCTTAAATATTATTCTCTAACCAAAATTATTTCATAACCGTCCATATTACGATTTTGGATGCCCGATAATTTTACTTTATTGTGAAGGAAAGTAACAATCCAATATTGCTCATCACCTTCGCGTTCTTTATCATCAAGCGATAACATTCGGGTGTTTTCATTATAGCTCCATTTTCCCACGCTTTTTATGTTAGATTCATCTATCGTTTCAAAAACACCGTTTTCATAAAGTATAATAGATTTATCACCGAGCAAGTATTGATTGTTTTCCAACACATCACCGTCCTTCAAAACTTGCAGATACTTCCATTCACCGACAAGCGTTGTTTCTTCGGAAGTGGAAACATGAAAAAAGAATCTGTAAACCAAGGTTACAAGAATAACCATGGCCATTATCTTAAAAAGATAACCACCATATTTTTCAATTCGTCTTCTTTTTATTTCGTCCATATTATTTTAAAGAGCTGATGACCGGTTTAAAAATTATAGAAATATTTGAACACCGAAAATATAATTTCGATCTCTTCCAGGTTCAAAAAATCTGTTTCCAAAAGAATTTGGCGTGATTGAACTGTTGTATCTTTCATTTAAGATATTGTTAATACTCATATTAATAATAATATCTGAAAAAGACATTACGTATTTATATAGAAATGTGAAATTTGCTGCGGTGTATGAATCGTTAATAAAATTATTTTTGTCAGCTTCGCTCGTTGAGTTGCTTCCGTTAAAATCATCTGTGAAATACTCACCATTCCAACTTACATTGAACAATAAACTCAATCCGAATGAAGAATTATATCTCAAATCAAAATGAACTTTGTGGTCCGGAATGCCCGGGATTTTATTTCCTTTTAGATCATTTCCATCGGTGAAGTAGCTAATAAATCTGAAGTTAGAAAAAGTATACGCCGATCCGAATAGTAGTTTCGAAGTGATATTTACATCTGTTGAAAGTTCAATTCCGAAGTTACCCGCCCTGGCAGCGTTTTTATAAAATACTTCATCGCTCGAATTTAATGTTGACTGAAAGGGTAACATTATATTATCAATTTGTAGATAATAAATCGCGGCCGTAAAAAAAGCATCGAGTTTATCGGAATATCCTCTAAAGCCGATTTCAGTGCTGAGGATATTTTCGGGTTTAAGAGTGGGATTAAATCCACCAAGATTGTCCTCGCGATTACTCAATTCATTTGTTGTCGGTGTTTGAAAAGATGTGCTGAAATTCGCGAAAAAATGATCGGTTATATTTAGTTTGTAAATTACTCCGAGCATTCCGCTTACGCTGTTCATTTCACGCTCACCGGAATCATCCGACAGATCGGACAAATATTTATCCGTCGCTTCGAAAAGGAAGTTGTCGACTCTCATCCCTGCAATCAGATTTATTCTTGGACTCGGATCATAATCAAAGTTTACAAATGCGCCGTACGATTCAACTGATTCCTTTTGATCTAAAACCGCCTCACCAATTCGAACGTTGCGGATAATTTCTGATGGATCAACATTTGCATAGTCAGCATCGTTTATTCCATCATTCTCAAATTCCGTACGCACGTCATTTTGAAATTCATAATCGAAACCCGTGGTGTAATTAACCGTTTTTTTCCCGACTAAAAACGAACTGGAAAATGTCGTTCGAATACCGCCGGCCAGACGATTTAATTTTATTATTCTGCCGGGAATCGGGTTAAACATTGATCTGGAGGCGCCGAAAATTGTAAAATTAAAATTACTGTTTTCCCGTTTTCTGGTAAGAGTAATGCCGGCCTGACCTTGACGAACCTCTTTTCCCGCCGCTTGTTTTTTAACAAAATCTCGAACAAATGTCGGTCTGTTTAACGCATCTTCTTTTGTTAACGAACTGGGATTTAACAGATATGGAGCATCATAAAAATTTAATATTGAATTTATCGCCCACTCGTCTCTAAATTTGGTTTTGCTAATAAAATTGATTGAATACGATTCTCCGGCAGAATGATCCCGGAATCCGTCATACTTTTTAGAATTTAACATTAGCGAAAGGAATGATTTGCCGGCAACGCCATGAACATTTAAGTTTATATTCCTGAATCCGTCACTGCCGGTTTTATAAGCCGGCTCAAAAGTGAACTTTTTTTTATTACTAATTTTGCTCGTAAATAAAATTACTCCGCCGGAAGAATTTCCATAAAGGGATGAACTTGGTCCGCGAATTATTTCCACTTTCTCTATGTTGTTTAATTCTAAATTATTTAGTTGCGATTGACCATCGGCAAAAGTGAGGGGAATTCCATCCAAAAGAATCTTTGAACCGCGAACACCAAATTGTGCCCTGTTCCCCATTCCCCGAATGCTGATTCTATCTCCTTGCGACAGATTATTTCTATCGCTCACATAAATGCCGGGAACACTTGCGAGCAAATCGATCGTTGAAAATGAGTTTTGAGTAAGCAGCAATTCATCGGCTTTAATCACATCAAGGGAAAATGGAATGCTGTTGAGCGGCTGATCATAACGAGTTGCAGATACAATAACCGAATCCATTTTAAAAGATAATGTATCAGAGTTTTGAGAAAAGATGACCTGAGCAGAAACCGCCGAAATTAGGATTGATAGAAATATTTTTCGCATATTCTAAGATAACAACAATGAGCCTTTAATAATTCTATTCAATCTGGAGGCAATTATTTTTTATTGATTTTGATAAGTTTAATAAGGTTCTCCGGAAAATCTGTTTCAATTCCATCGACTCCGTAGCTTAAAACTTTTTCCATTTCAGATTCGGACTGAACTCCCCACGCGATAACTTTGTATCCCTCTTTTTGTGCGGATTCCGTAAATCCTTTGGAAAGGAATAGTTCGTAATGCTGCAAATAAGTGACTTCAGTATCGAGAACCCCAAACCCGAAAACATAAACAAGCAATCGTGGAATTTCGGGGGCGAGCATTTTGAAGTGGTCTAAAACATCTTCATCAAAAGATTTTAGAATTACTCTCTCCTCAAAATTGTGTTCGCGTACTAAGTTCACCACATTATTTTCGATATCCGGATAATCAGCCGAATCCCCTTTTACTTCAATAATAAGTTTGACCGAATCCGGGATTAGAGGAAATATTTCTGACAGCATAGGAATTTGTGTGCCTGCGAATTTTTGATCGAACCAGCTTCCTGCATCAAGGAATTGGAGATCTTTATAATTAAGTCGTGCGATTTCACCCGTTCCGTTTGTTGTTCTGTCAACAGTAAAATCATGAATCGCAACTAATTTTTGATCACGGGTTTGATGAATATCTACTTCGATAAAATTGGCGCCGAATTCAATCGCTTTTTTTATCGCCGGAATCGTATTTTCGGGTGCTGAACCCGAAGCCCCTCTGTGAGCAATAATCATAAAATCTTCGGAAGGATAACTCCAATCGTACGAGCAGCCGCATAATATGATTGAAAATATTAAAATCGGGAGGGTAATCGGCTTAATTCTACTTTTCAACAAATTGGTTTCAACGCCTTTCCAATCTTCTATTCATCAACTTGTAAATAGGATTTTGCATCGTTGTTTTCAGGATCAAGAATTAAAATATCCCAGAATAATGACGCCGCGGTTTCTTTATCATTTTGCGCGTGTTTTAAATATGCGAGTTCGGTAAGGAATGAAACATCGCTTGGATAAACCGCAAGCATCTTATTTACAACTTGAGAGGCAAGTTCGTTTTTTTTCTGCATTCGTAGAACGTATGATAAACGAAGATTCCCGTAATAATTATAATAATCGACCGAGACAATTTGATAAGCCATTGTTTCAGCCTCAGAATATTTATTCTGAGCGAGCAATGGAAGAATGGAGCTGTTTTTAGCTTCAAGCGAATACTGATTTGCCTTCATCGCTTTTTGATAATGATCGAGTGAATTTGAGTATTTCCCCAATAAATAATAGAGCCAACCGAGTCGTAAATTTACTGTGTAGGCTGATGAATACTCGTCGTAAACCGGCATTATCGCACGGATGGCGTTTTCATAATCTTCTATTTTCTCGTATGTGTAAGAACGGTGATAAGCCTCTTTTATTTCTTCCGGCGTTAAAGCGCTTACTGAAATTGTAAATAGAAAAAAAAGCAAACAAAATAATTTGTTCATCCCGACTCCCCGAAAGTTGATCCAACTGAAAAATAAATTAAAAAGTTATTCCTAAAGCTAAAATTGCCCTTGAAGATTTTGCGCTGTTTTGAATATTGAAACCGCCAAAATCATAAATCTCGTCGTAATTATCAATTTCGTAAGTTAGCTTAATAAAAGAAGATGAAGTCAATTCGTATTGTGCTGATAGGCCGTATCCACCTTTATAAACTTCATTTACGTTATAAAGTAAAAATCCATCTTTTTTTGCCGCAAAAACCTGTTCGCCAAACCAGAAAAAAACATTGAGTGAAATCATATCTTCAAAATAAGTCGCGTTAATTTCTCCCGAATTATATTTCTTCCCTCCCAAGTTTAATTCTTCTGAAAGATTTATCAAATGACCGGTGACCGAGGCGTAAATTCCCTTATTTCTTGATAATTTAAAAGTATATCCAAACTTTGGTGAAACTTGAAAAACGTTTATTCCGGGTTGATAGTTTTTGTAATCTGAGTAATAAACACTTACAAAAGCATCCCATGAATTAAAACGATAAGTTCCAACTCCACCGAAAACCGTAAACCCTTTATCGGTAAAACTATCATCCGAGATTATATAATGCAATCCGGCCCTAAATTTCCAATCGGGAATCGATAAATTGTTAAAAGCTATTGTAACATCCTTTTGTTTTAAGGAAACATTATTGATAAAGCTCAATTTGGTGTAATCAAGTTCAATCTCTAAAGAGTTATCAAGATCTAACTCAAGCGAGGAATATATTCCCAATAAATAGCTTCCTTTTCGGTAATCTGAATCATGATACTGAATCGGCATATAATAAGGCATTACTAAAATTTCCGATTGTGAAAAAACTAATCCGGAAAGAAGCATTAAACTAATCAGTATTCGACGCACTTTCGATTCTCCTTAATTCTATATCTTCCACTTTTATACTTTTAAATCCGACTTGATCCGAAAATTCAAGCTCTGCCGTACGATTTACCTTTAGTACTTTCGAGCTGATTTTGCTTGTAATTTTAGTAGGCGAACTAAACTTTAAGTTTACATTTATTTTAAATGCGTTATGAACGAATGAAATTAAAAACTGAACAATCGCTTTGGGCACGGCTTTCAAAACACGTCCGACAGGAATTGTATCGCTCCAGGTTAGATTTTCCCGGTATGTTAATGGAAACCTTGGGAGCGATTGAAATATCGCATTCAAATATTTATCGTTTCCTTCCGAACTGTAAAAATAAAAAGTGCCTTCATGTTTTCCGAAATATAATTTTCCTTTTCCCGAATCGAGATAAAAGGTTCCATCCAGAGCCATTTTTACAGTTAGATTCAATCTGTCAATTTCAGTTTCATTTTTAATGATTTTATATTCAAAAACATCATCAAGAACAAATGATGTTTTGGAATCGTACTTCAAATCAACATGCAACGGTTCAACGATTGCGTCCAATTCGGGCAAGTCGTTGGAATGATAAACTCCCGATTCCATAAAGTTTACAAAACTGAATGGAATTGTGTAAGCGCCAATTGACTCAACTTCTTGAACTTGTATATGGATGTGTGGTTGAGGCGAATACCCCGAATTGCCGCAAAGCCCCAACATTGTGCCACGTTCGACCCACGCGCCTTCTTCCAACTTTATCGAATCTTCGGCTAAATGAGAAATTTCAACATAAAAATTTCTTTCATCTTTAATTATTATCAAATTGCCCCAATTATTCACCTTATCAACAGTTCCTATTTCAACATCAGGCAGATTATTTACAACTTTAACCACTCTTCCTCTAATGGGAGACAGAACCGGTTTCTTAAAGCAGTAATAATCGGTTGCGAGATTTCCTTCATTTTTAAAACTTTTACCATCTTCATCTGTGATTATAAAATCGTAAGCATATCGCCATCCGCCTTGATGAGTCCATTTCCCGTTAAATCCTTGATAGACAGTCCATTTCCCGGCAAATGGAAGCATTATTGTAATCCAAGATCCTCTGTAACGGTCTTTGTTGGAGAGGTATAAGTCGATCGTTTCTTCTGGTGTATCTTTTATTAAATATGCCATTTGCGGGAATTTGACGACTCCCAAAACATAGATAAACGAGAGTGAGATTATATTAAACGGCAATGTAAAAGCCGGGATTCCATAATTCGACCAAAAAACCAAAACAGCATCCAGTAAAACCGTTGAAGTGCAGACCGCGATAATTGCGATCAAATAACTTTTGGGTGATGGGACGAGAAAAATTCCTCCGACGACCATCGAAATTAATATAAAATTGAAATGATTTATATCGGAAAAGGATTGCTCGAACGATCCCACCATCAGCGCAATCACTAAGGTGCCTATATAATAGCCCAGAATGGAAAGGAGAAAGTGAATACGAGAAAGAGCCAAAACTATAGAGGCAATTATAATTCCCGTAACAACATTCGGCATAAAAAATATCGCGCCGATGGATTTGAAATATCCGTCAATCCAAAAACCGAAAGTTAATTGTATATCCCAATAGGTGTGATTATACAATCCCGTTACGAAGAGATTTGAATATTGCGTGGACGCCATATATGCGAGGGAAGAGATAATCACAAACGGCATACTCAGAACGGGAAGTTTTAAATAATATGAGAAAATGCTTGATAGAAATATTGTGGTAACGAATGTTAGAATCCCGGTTATAACCATAAACAGAATCGTTAAAGGTGTAAAACTGAACAGATAACCAACTGATAATCCCGTAAGCAATGGATTGTAAGTGTAGAACCCCTCTTTGAGAAATTCATTGTCCATGTTTATTAATCGTGCAAAAGTATATGCCGACAAAACCGAAACAATTCCGCCCAAAGACACATATGGATTTAGCAAAGTAATCAGAAATAATAAGAAGCCGGACCACCGGCTTCTTATAAATAATATTTCCGAATAACTATAAAGGATTGCATTTAGATGTTTCATCAACCGGCTACGCTTTGATTTTTAATCTTTCCGGAACCTTTTCCCGTCTGATTATATCGGATAGGTCTTCCCTTTCTCGAATCAAATCAACTGTTTTGTTCGGACCGATTAAAACAACGGCAGGACGGTATTCGATAAACTGCATCCACTGTGTGACATTATAAGCACCAACTGGAGAAAGTATTAACCGAACTCCCTTCTCCATCGGAGGAAGTAAAGTTCCTTCTTCGATTACATCGATATTCATACAAAGAGGACCATTAATCATTGAGGGTTCGTTCGTTCCTTGCAATTCTCGATCTGTTTCGATTGTGTATTTATACCAAAATGCCGTATACAAAAGATTAATACCCGCATCCGCAACGTACGCTTTTCTTCCATCCGGTAAACGTTTAGAAGTAACAATCGAAGTGATTAAAAAACCGGCTTCATCAATTATTCCTCTTCCGGTTTCGAGATAAACCTGAGGCATGTGACCGCCTTTTAAGTTCCTGTAAAGCGCTGTAGAAATCGCTTCGGCATATTCATCAATTGAAGGAATCAAAGTATCGGGAGATTGATAAGTCCCTTTCAACTTACTTTTTGATGGAAATCCACCGCCGATATCCAAATATTCAAGTTTGATATTGAACTTCGATTCGAGATCGTACATTAAACCGGTCATTTTTTCAACTTCTAACGCGTACGCGTTCGGATCAAGAATAAATGTACCGACGTGACAGTGAAGCCCGTTAAGAATTAATTTGCCTCCATTTACAATTCGTTTAACCGCATCCATTGCTTGCCCGGATTCAAGGTTAAATCCAAATCTCGTCCATTGCGGATAAATTCCCGTATCCATGTTTAAGCGCATTCCGACTTTGATTTTTCTATCTAAGTTTTTAGCAACTTTTTCCAAATCGTATATCTCGTCAAAATGATCAATATTTACAAGCGCACCTTCGCTTACTGCTTTTTCCAAAGCGGAGATTGATTTATATGGTCCGTTAAAAATAATTTTATCTCCGGGTATTCCGGCAAGTCTTGCTTTGTCATATTCCATCTCGGAAACTACTTCTGCAATTGCTCCTTCTTGATGAAGGATATTGCAAATTGCGGGCAAATAATTTGTTTTATATGACCAGCCAAACGCAATGTTGGGATATCTGGTTGAGAAAACATTGTAAAGCTGTTTGTAGCGTTGACGCAATGTTGATTCTGAGAAGACGAAGAGCGGTGATCCGTGTTCGTTCACTAAATCATCTATTTTCACGCCATCAATTTCAGTTCTTACTTTTCTGGTATAATATGGGCTGCTCCCAAATTTATTCATCATACCCGTTTCGATTTTCAGCATGACGGGTTTTTCATATTTCTTTATCATTTTAATTTTCTCCTTTTGAAATCACATTTTGAAATGCCGTCATGTCGGTAATTGTTTCATAAGTATATCTCACAAATAATTTTCCGGCTTCATAGTCATTATTCATATTTAGGCTCAAGCCAAACGCTTTTCGAACAAGGTTTGACGGAAGATTAATTCCACATCCCGTAGCGAAATATGACCATGCGGGAAACCTTGGATTAATTTCGATCAAATAAACATTGCCTTTATCAACCATACATTCTAGTTCAAACGGACCTTTCCATTTATAAAATTCAATAAACTTGTTAACCGCTTTTAACATCGCGTCATTTTTTATTGTTACACCTGTCCATATTTTGCCCTGGCTGGTTACCCACAATTTTTTGATACCGAGTTTTCCGAGAGTATTGCCTTCACCGTCTCCGACACCAACAATATTCATTTCTTCCCCTTTCACAACTTTCTGAATAATTAGCGGGTAACCCCATTCAGCGGCGATTTTGTGAAAATGATTTAGTGCTTCTTGAGTAGTATACGCTTTTTCAGCTTTGTAATACGCTCCTTTAACCATCACCGGAAGTCCGATATCTTCAACAGCCTCCATAACTTCCTGCGCTGATGTAACAACTTTGGATTTTGGCAGATCGATATCCATATTTTTTGCGACTTCTTCCAATTTATCTTTTCCGCGAAGTTTGTATTGGCTTTCGGTAGGAACGTACACTTTGATTCCCATTTCTTCAATTTCATTCGCGTATTTTGTGTAGATAGGAAGCTCGGAATCCAAGTTAGGGATTATCATATCTAAGCCATGCCGGTTTTTTATATAACCGAGCCGTTCAAGCAAGGCATCTCGTCCGCCGGAAGGATAACTCATAATGAACGACTTATCAATCACCCAATCCATATATATACCGGGTTCCATTGCGTCATAAGCTAATCCGTAAACCGTTACATTTAGTTCTTTATCTTCTTTTAATGAGCGGGCAACTCCAACTCCGGGGCCGGGGTTATCAACAGCATTAATTCCGGAAACTGCGACTTTAATTTCGTACATAATTTACCCCTTACATTAGATTATAGGTATGAAGGTGTGTCACGAAATCGGAAACATCTTTGCTTACCTCTTCAGGCGCGTTCTCGAAATCTTTTTTTAACTCCTCTGCAATTTCATCAGCCGATTTACCCTCTCTTAATCTGTTAAGGATAAATAGTCCTGTTGAGTTTGCTGTAAAACTGTCACCGGTGGTAGGATCGAAAACGAATCCTTCAGAGTTAACAGCCAATTTTTGTAACCTATCCATTTCTCTCTCCCTTTTTGATTGACTTGGAATATAGACCTCGAAGCCCGCACAATCGTTTAATCATAATTTCATTATTGTGATGTAAGTCTCATTTTTCATTTTAATTGAATCTCCCAAAATCTATCGGCATCACACCCGGCTAAAATTGATGGAAATTTTGCCCGATAAATTTTAGTCCGTCAATTAATCCGGTTCGCCAGTAAGTCCAATTATGCGCTCCATCGCGCACTCTATATTCATGCGGTATTCCCATCTTCGTCATTTTAATATGTAAAGCTGCGTTCCCGTTGGTAAGAAAATCATCATCTCCACAATCGATGTAATACTTAACACGTTTAAGTTTTTGCATGTCGGATTCTTCAAGCAGGCTCATAATATTATTTGATAAAAGATGTTCCGTTAATCGTTCCTCTCCTTTCAAACCCGAACCAAATAGAACAGCTTCAAAATTATCCCACCGTCTTTGATCGAACCCGAGAATATCTTCTTCGGTATAAACAGCAGAACTAAATGCCGCGCAGGCAGTGAATAAATCGGGATGTTTTAAACTTAGAACCAAAGTACCGTAACCTCCCATCGAAAGACCGGCTATTCCCCGGTATCTTTTTTCCTTTCGAATTCGATAATTGTCTTCTACAAATGGAATGAATTCTTCAACGAAAAAATCCTCATAACGGACGGTTCCGTCATGATTGTTGATGTACCAAGAAACTCCTGCATCGGGCATAACTAATATCATTGGGGGAATTTCCCGTTTCTGAATTGCTTCATCCGCAAGTGCGTTAGCTTCCCCAAATTGAAGCCATCCCATGTCATTATCCGAATAACCGTGAAGCAAATAAACTACCGGGTAATACCTTTCGGAAGTGTTATAATCATAAGGTAAATAAACCGTATAACGAACTTCCTTGCCCAGAATATCACTTTTAATTTTTAGTCCCTCTTTTACAATTCCGTGATTTGATTGTGCAAACAGCGCGCTTGCAAAAAGTACGAAAACGATAAATGCTCTTTTCATGTTAGATTCCTAATTAAAGTAAATTGATTTAAACTTTGCAATGATAGTGTTTTTGCTAAATAGAGTGAGCGTCTCTCCCCAAATTTCATAGTGCGTTGATGAAGTTAATGCGAATAGAAATCGATCCTCAAAATCGCTAATATTTTCACATAATTTTTTAGTAGTTGCCGGCTGACTTATTGAAATTGAATTTCCGTTCAGCTCAAATTCCCCAAAAAAATTGTTACAACCGGAGAACCCGCGGATTTTTGTACCTTCATTCTCCACAATAAAATGAACATCACGGTCAAAATTTTTCGCGATAGAGTCTCCATCTAATTCAACTAATTTCCAATATGTGTTTATTAAAGTTGCCACTGATATAAAATCAGAACAATTCTTATCTATGTAAAATTGACCTAAACTATCAACAATCAGAAAATCAACATCTTCATTACCTTCCATCGGCAACCTTCTCCCAATCCTTGCTTGAATATCCACGAGAATTTTTTGATTGGTTTCTGTTCTGAGTGATAAATATTCTTTTTCCATGTTGAGATAGTCTTGCTCTGAAGCAACAGGATATTGTGCACCACTTTGGCAATCTATAAATATTCCGGAATCGGCCATATATGAAAAGTATCCGGTCATATGTTTGGTTGAAGAAATGTGTTCGTAATCTCTCACTGAGGCGCATGAAAACAATCCGGTACAAACAAGTAATAACAAACTTCTAAACAGGTAAGATTTGTTGATTTTCATAGGCTCGATTTTTTTTCTAACAAAATAGGTTTTTACTTTGTAAAAAACCTTCCTCGCGTAAGTTCACTCCAGTAAAGATGCAAGGTTTGGAGATAATTTACCGGTTTAATACAACTACAATTTTCTTTAATAATTGCGATTTCTCTTGTTTTAAATACAAATCTAATGTAAACTTAATCGTTAATTATTTTTTCACTACATGTGTTGAGTTATTTGTTTTCGTCTCTCATACCTTCCATTTTCTTTACATCCCAAAAGTATGCTGCGAATGCTATGCTTAGCACAATTAAAAGTATAGGAGAATAAGTGCCATGAATTTGTACGTTGGCAACTTAAACTACGGTGTAACTGACGAAGACTTAAACGAATTATTCAGTCAGTACGGAGAAATTACAAGTGCTAAAATTATCATGGATAAATTTAGCGGAAAGTCCAAAGGCTTTGGATTCGTTGAATTTGCATCTAATGATGACGCTAACAAGGCAGTCGAGGAATTGAACGGAACAGATTTTCGTGAAAGAAAATTAGTTGTAAATGAAGCCCGTCCAAGAAGATAATTAGATAATAAATATCATGTAATATCTCAAAGTGTCGCTTTTATGGCGACACTTTTTAAATTTTACTTATTTTACTACTCCCTTCACTACTAAATCTGTTATTAAGGATTTAACTACTCTTTTTTGCTTTTAACTACATTTATTGTTATTAATAAAGGACGAAAGCAAATCAGATTTCTGTTATTTACTTTTCCGCATTATATGTTTTGGAAACATTCATTAACAACACAAAAGAAAAATGAAAAAACAAAGTAAGCTTTATATTCAGCTCTATAATATCCATGGTTTAATTCGTGGACATGATCTTGAACTTGGACACGATGTTGATACGGGAGGGCAGACCAAATATGTGCTTGAATTTGCTAAAACATTAAGCGAACGTGAATCGGTTGAAAAGGTCGAAATCGTTACAAGATTAGTCGCGGATAAAACAGTTGCCCAAGATTATGCGCAGCCAATTGAAAAAGTAAATGATAAGTTGAGTATCATTCGCATCAAGTGCGGCGGGTCAAAATATATCCGTAAAGAACAAATTTGGGATCATCTCGAAGAATTTGGCGACAAAACGATCAAGTATATTAAATCGGTTGGAAGGCTGCCGGACATTATCCACAGCCACTACGCCGATGCAGGATATGTGGGAGCGACTCTGACACGTTTTTTTGGCGTACCGCTGATACATACCGGACATTCGCTTGGAAGAATGAAGAAAAAAAATCTCGAAGCGCAAAACCTGACCGAAGAAGAAATTGAGCGAAAATATGCGATGTCTAAACGAATTCGTCATGAAGAAGATGTAATTTTTTATGCCGATCGAATCATTTCGAGTACAACTCAGGAGGCTGAAGAACAGTATGGAATGTATGAAAACACAAACCCAAATAATATTACCGTTCTGCCCCCGGGAATCGATCTTTCAAAGTTTTATGCTTATAACTACAAACGCGAATGGACTGATGAAGAACAAGTAATACGGAATAGTATCCGAGCGGAACTGTACCGTTTTTTTACAAATATGAACAAACCTTTGATCCTCTCGCTTTGTCGCCCCGAGAAGAAAAAAAATATCGGCGGATTAATTAAAGCCTTCGGCGAAAGTGAGGAACTTCAAAAGAAAGCGAATCTTGCAATTTTTGCCGGAATCAGAAAAGATATTCAAACGATGCCGGAAATTGAAAGCGAAGTTTTGACTGAGATGTTACTGCTTCTCGATAAATATAACCTCTACGGAAAAATGGCAATTCCCAAAAAACATGATTTCCAAAATGAAGTGCCGGAGCTTTATAGAATTGCCGCAGAAACGAAAGGAATATTTGTGAATTCTGCATTTTCGGAAAATTTCGGCTTAACGCTTATTGAAGCTGCATGCAGCGGTTTACCAATCGTTGCTACAGATGACGGCGGACCGAGAGATATTATTTCAAACCTTCATCACGGATTGCTTGTTGATGTAAGCGATTCAAAAAATATCGAAAAGAAACTTCTTGAAATTTTGGATGATCAAAAAAAATGGGAGCAGTTTTCATTCAGCGGTATTGACCGTGTTGATAGGTTTTATTCTTGGGAAGCACACACCGATAATTATCTGAATTTGGTAAATGAAGTTCTCGAAGAAGATAAAGAGAAAGAAAAAACATTTGTAATTAAGACCGGGAAAAAATTATTGAATTATGAAAAAATGATGTTTTTTGACATCGACGATACAATGACTGGAGATTCCGATGCCCTTGCGAAATTGAATGATCTTCTCACAAATAATTTAGGATCAAAAATTGGCTGGGGTGTTTCAACGGGAAGAACGATTGATGCCGCATGCGAAGTTCTTGATATAAATGGCGTTAAAAGACCGGATGTTATTGTGTCATCTGTCGGCTCAGAGATTTATTATAATCGTGGCGAAGATTATGTCTACTCTACAAGTTGGGCCGCGCATATCAAAAATGCGTGGAAACCGGATAGAATACTGGAGTTATTAGAAGACTGCGATTTTATAGAACTGCAGGATAACGGAATCAGAGATTTTAAAGTGAGTTACAATTTAATTGGGTCACCTGAAGAGCTATACCTCGCTAATGATATTTTGATCAAGAATAATATCAAAACCAATCTGATTGTCAGCCATGGGAAATTTATTGATTTCCTTCCTTTTAGAGCAAGCAAAGGCAGAGCGATTCGATATCTTAGTTATAGGTGGAATATCCCACACGAAAAAATCCTTGTCGCCGGCGATTCCGGTAACGATCAGGATATGTTAACCGGTGAATTACTGGGTGTAATAGTCGGAAACCATACACAAGAGTTGGCTGATTTAAAGGGGCGAAGAAGAGTCTATTTCGCCGAAAATAAATTCGCGGCCGGTATAATTGAAGGAATCCAATATTATAAATTCTTAGACTGAAAGGGGAGTTTCGATGATAAATGATTTCGAAAGTATCGTAATAGAATTTAGAGATCATTTTTTTGGCTTTTGCGGTCACCTCATTAAAAAAGAAAAAAAACTGCTGATTCTCGGCGATTTAATTGAATCATTCGAGGAGTATTCAACCTCTTTGAACGGTTCGGAAAAGAATTTAAGAGAGATAACAGCTTTGTTACAAGAAGCTGTTATTCAAGGGAACTATATTTATTTCGATGTTAGAATTAATATCGGGAAAACGAAATTTTACTTTGTTAATATTGAAGAGTTTGTATTAGAAGAAATCGAAATTCTTGAATATTTAAAAGCAAAGGAACAATTTGTTGATGGGGAAAATTCCGGAAACATCCTCACTATTAATTTCAAACCTTTTTTTGATAAAATTCCAAGTGTCCGTTCCACCAAAAATATCGGTTCCGGGGTTAAGTTTCTGAATCGTCATCTTTCCAGTGAAATGTTTACAAATATTGAAAAATGGAAAGAGCAACTATTCGATTTTCTGAAAATGCATAATCACTTTGGAATGCAACTGCTGCTCAACGATAGAGTTTCAAACAGTGAGGAACTGCTTAAAAACATTAAACACGCGTTAAAACACCTTAACGAATTTGATGATAATGAAAAATTCGCCACAGTTAAAAATAAACTTCAGGAATATGGATTCGAACCCGGGCTGGGTAAAAATGTAAAAGAAATAAAACTTACTTTTCAGCTTCTCGACGATCTGCTAAACTCGCCCGATCATATCGCACTAAAGAATTTCATTTCAAGAATCCCGATGGTTTTTAATATCGCGGTAATTAGTCCACACGGATTTTTTGCCCAAGAAGGAGTGCTTGGGTTACCGGATACAGGCGGTCAGGTAGTATATATTCTCGATCAAGTAAAATCACTTGAAAAGGCTTTGTCTCAATCGCTGAAAAAAATGGGCTTGGAAATTCAACCCAAAATTGTTGTTCTTACACGGTTGATTCCAAACTCAAGGGGAACAAAGTGTAATGAAAAACGTGAAAAAATTCACGGCACCAAAAATTGCTGGATAGTTCGGGTTCCGTTCAAAGATAACAACTCAGAAATCATCCCGGATTGGATTTCACGATTTAAAGTGTGGCCATATCTCGAATCCTTCGCGGAGGAATCATTCATTTTGCTAAAAGCCGAATTTAATGGCCGCCCGGATCTTATTATCGGCAACTATTCTGATGGAAATTTGGTTTCGTATTTGCTCGCAAAGAGGTTTAATGTAACTCAATGCTGTATCGCACATGCTCTCGAAAAAAGCAAATATCTTTTTAGTGATATCTACTGGAGCGACCTTGAAGATAATTATAACTTTTCTCTTCAATTTACAGCGGATTTAATCGCAATGAACGCGTCCGATTTCCAAATTACTTCTACTTACCAAGAAATTGCCGGAACTGAAAATACCGTTGGACAATATGAAACTCATCAGCATTTTACTTTACCGGGATTGTACCGTGTTGAAAACGGTGTAAATCTTTATCATCCTAAGTTTAATATTATGTCACCCGGAGTTAATGAATCGATCTACTTCCCTTACACTAACCAAAAAAATCGAATTAGTGGAACACGTGATGAATTAAACAAAATGATATTTGAAGATACAGATGATCCGGAAATTTTTGGAAATCTTGAGAATCCGGAAAAGATCCCGATTTTTTCGATGGCAAGGTTGGATGAAAATAAAAATATTGTAGCGCTCGCGAGGTGGTTCGGGCAAAACAAGGAACTTCAAGAAAAGGCTAATTTGATAATTGTCGCGGGCAAAATAAACGCGGATGATTCATCGGATCATGAAGAAAAAAACCAGATTGGTATAATGCACAATATCATCAACGAGTATAATCTTCATAATAAAATTAAATGGCTCGGTAAATTATTCCGAAAAGATGAAGCCGGGGAAGTGTACAGAATAATCGCCGAGAGGAGAGGTCTTTTTGTTCAGCCAGGATTATTTGAAGGCTTCGGCTTAACTGTGCTCGAAGCTATGATTTCGGGTTTGCCTGTTATTGCAACCAAATACGGCGGCCCGTTGGAAATAATTCAAAATGGAATTAACGGTTTCCACATCGATCCGGTAAATGATGAAGAGAGTATTAAAATATTGGTGGATGTTGTAAATAGAATTAATTTCGAAAAGGATTTTTGGGAGAAAATTTCGAAAGCTTCAATCGAACGTGTAAACGCTGCTTATAATTGGAAACTGTATTCACAAAATTTATTGAGTAATGCTAAAATTTACGGTTTTTGGAAATACTCCACAGACTTGGAGAAAAAGGATCTCGAAGCTTATCTTGACGTTTTGTACAGTTTACTATTTAAAAAACGTGCCGAAGCTTTAACTAATTAGTTTAAAATGAAAACGCCCCAAATAACTTCGGGGCGTAATCAAATTCCAGATTATTAAAAATACTTATTGATTCAAGAAGCCCAAAAATGGAACCGCTTTGGCAAGGAAGAAAAACAAAAGTCCGAAGCCAATCCACATTCCAAAAACCATCGCGTAATATTTGCCTGTAGATTCCGATTTGAACATTCTCGCAAATCCGATTGCAACAACCGCATAAAACCAAATTGAGAAAACATCTAATTTAGAGAGAAGGAATCCGACTAAAGTTGATTTTTCAACATCAACAAATTCGGCAACGCTTAAACCTGTCATAAATTTATCTGTTATGAACGCAACCAAAACAACAAAAATTGTTTGAATAATCGCTATGTAATACGGCAGTCCGTAAGCTACCATCGAATGTGTGTAAGTGCCTTCTCCTTTTAAGCCGAATTTAGCTGCCAGCCAGAAAGCCAGAGAGACGACAAAAAATATTATAAAACTAACTATTACGATCCCAACAGATTGAATTGCTTGTCCGGTCGCTCCTCCGCTTTCCATAAAATTTCTGGTTGCTTCTAATTGTTGATCAGCTTGTTCACGACTCAAAGTCCCGTCTTCAACCATTTTATCAAATCTTTTTTCCATCTCACCAATTTGTTTTTCCATCACTTGGTATTTAATTGCCGGGTTACTCATCATCACGAAATTTGAAACAATTGCAATCACAATTAATAGAATAAGTGGTAAAAACCAATCTGTGGCTTTCGGAGGGAAATTAGACATTTTCTCGAAAGTTGAGCTCGGTTCGGTAAATACCCCCACTAATTTGTCGGTATGATTTAATTCGAGTTCGTCATCCTCGTCGTACTCTTTTTCCGATAATTTGTTTTCGTTTTGCTCATCCATATTCGATCCCCTTTTTTTGTGAATGGAAATAAAATAAAATTAATAATTTTTTACGATAAGAAGGAAATAAATTAGACGTGGATGTATTAAATTTATATTTAGATTAAAACAATGTTTCTTATTGATTAGTTACTTTCTTGGCTTAAGAATAAAGTGGAGTTTTGATGAAAACAATAATAGAGCCTTTTAGAATCAAGTCTGTTGAACCTATCAGATTTACAACACGAGAAGAAAGAGAAAAAATATTAACCGATGCCGGATTTAATTCTTTCCTAATTCATGCCGATGATGTTTTGATTGACTTACTTACCGACAGCGGAACTTCCGCGATGAGCGCGAAACAGTGGGCGGGAATAATGGAAGGCGATGAATCATACGCCGGTTCAAGAAGTTTTTACCGTTTTGAATCGATTGTAAAAAGCATTACCGGACATGAATTTATTATTCCGACCCACCAGGGAAGAGCCGCCGAAAAAATTCTCTTTTCAATTGTTGGTGGCGAGGGGAAGTTTATCCCAAACAACACACACTTCGATACAACACGTGCGAATGTCGAATTTTCAGGCGCGGAAGCTGTTGATCTTTTATGCGACGTAGGTAAAAAACCTGAAGTTCGGGCAGATTTTAAAGGCAATATGAACGTCGATAAACTTGAAGATTTTATCAAAAAAACCAGGCGGGAAAACATCCCTCTCGTGATGATGACGATTACGAATAATTCCGGCGGTGGTCAGCCGGTATCGATGCAAAATATTAAAGACGTAAAATCGGTTTGTGATAAATATGAACTTCCATTTTTTATGGATGCTTGCCGTTTTGCCGAAAACGCCTATTTCATTAAATTGAGAGAACCCGGCTATAGTGAGAAATCAATTCCGGAGATTTGCCGGGAAATGTTCTCCTATACAGATGGAGCAACGATGAGTGCGAAGAAAGACGCGCTCGTAAATATCGGAGGATTTCTATCAATTAATAATGACGATCTTGCAACAAAATGCAGGAACTTACTAATAGTTACTGAAGGATTTCCAACCTACGGCGGCTTGGCCGGTCGCGATCTAGAAGCTGTCGCTCAAGGATTGGAAGAAGTTATGGATGAACACTATCTCGAATACAGAATTCGAAGCACAGCTTATCTCGGTGAAAAAATGTTGGTGAACGGAATTCCGATTATTGAACCTCCGGGCGGACACGCTATTTATATCGACGCAAAAAGATTTCTACCACACATCCCACAAAACCTGTTTCCCGGCCAATCCATCGTTTGTGAACTTTACTTGCAAGGTGGAATTCGTGCGGTTGAAATTGGAAGTGTGATGTTCGGGAAATACGACAAAAAAACCGGTGAGCCGATTTCACCTGATATGGAGCTTGTAAGATTGGCAATTCCACGCAGGGTTTACACACAAAGTCATATTGATTATGTCGCGGAAGTGTTGATTGATGTTTACAAAAATCGCAACAATCTGAGGGGTTACAAATTCACTTACGAAGCTCCGATGCTGCGGCACTTTACAGCGAGGTTTGAACAATTATAATCCGCAAACATTAATTAGATTTATAAAAAAGAGATTCGATGCAATTAAAATATAAATTCACTAATTCGAAGCAAATATTCCGAATTCTAATTTCGGGAAATGACAATTTGCTTATTGAAACAAGAGATGTTCAAAATAAAATCGCTTCATTTCATTGTCTGGATGTAGCTACAGGAAAACCAATTTTTCGGGACCTCGAACTCGAAGAAAAATATTGGGTGGGAGTAGATGCTTTTTACAATAACATAATTCTTTTTCACAAATTTGAGCAGCCGACTCTGCCAAAACACAAAGGCATATTTGCTTACGATATCACAAGCAAAAATTTTATTTGGCAAAACGAGAACGATTCATTCCTTTTTCTTTTGGAAAATAAAATTTATTGTTTCAAACAAAGATTTGAAGGAAGGGAGTTCTATACCTTGGATATCCAAACGGGAAGTGTGCTTGACGAACTTGGGACGGACTTTGAAAGAATAAATGAATTAAGAAATCAATCAATCGAGCAAGAAGACTTTAGCAATTATTTTTATCCTGAGAATTACCTTCAGATTGATTTGGAGTCACAAGCCGAAGAAGTAATCAAAACGATAATGCAGAAAAATTCGATTTTTGGTGATTTAGAAATCCTGCAAATGGAAAACAATTTGTTTATAAACTATCATCATAAATTTCAAGGCGATCGTTTGAATAACACATTCACAGCTTTCGATTTATCTAAAATGAAATTTGTTTATACAGATATAATAAATACTAATTTGAATGCTTTTGCTCCCGACTCATTTTTCGTTTATAAAAGCACTCTGCTTTTACTAAAAGAAAAAACTGAGCTAATGGCGTTTGAGATATAAATTAAATCAAAACGGAAATTACAATGGAATTAACAAAAGAAGAAAAAAGTGTACTTATCAAAATCGCGCGGGATTCAATAAAAAATTTATTTGATGATAACGAATTAGTTACACCGGATATTGAAAAACACCCGGTTCTAAATTCAAATTGCGGAGCGTTTGTTACACTAAAAATAAATAACAGTTTGCGCGGTTGTATCGGATATATTATCTCAGATCAGCCGCTTTATTCAACAATCTCGGATGCGGCATTGCAATCAGCGGGAAATGATCCCCGTTTTCCAAAGCTGACAAGAACCGAGTTTGAGCAAGTTAAAATAGAAATTTCCGTTCTGTCGGAACCTTTCCCCTTAAAATCGTATGATGAAATAATTCTAGGTAAACACGGTTTAATATTGGAAGAAGGCGGTCATCGTGCTCTATTATTGCCACAAGTTCCCGCTGAACATGGGATGAACAAAGATCAATTTTTATCCGCTCTGTGCGAAAAAGGTGGATTCAAAGCCGACCTTTGGAAGCGAAAAAAATTAACACTAAAAGCTTTTACAGCTATTGTTTTTGATGAATCTGATTTATAAGTTGTTCAAAAAATCCGGAGAAAGTTATGATTAGGGAACCCGCCTTTGCGGGCACGTTTTACCCGGGCTCAGAAACTTCACTCAAAAACACTTTACAACATCTTTTCGAATCTTCAGCTTCCGAAGAAAATTATTCAAATATAAAAGGAATCATTTCTCCTCATGCCGGTTATCCGTATTCGGGGAAAACCGCTTCATTCGTTTTTAACAAACTAATCAATCAAAATTTTGAAACTGCAATTATCATTAGTCCCAGCCATCACGAGTATTTTGAGGGGTGCTCCATTTATGATGGAGACGCGTATGGAACTCCTCTGGGCTCCGTTCCAGTTAATAAGACTGTTACTGAAAAATTAGTCGATAGTAATCCAATGATTTTTGAAGGTGTGAAAGGACATCGACAAGAACATGGGATCGAAGTAATAATTCCATTCTTGCAATATGTTTCTTCCGATTTCTCATTTGTTCCGATAGTTATGGGCGACCAAAACAAAATATATGTTGATGGATTAGCGGATTCACTTTCCGATGTTATTGATGATCGAACTTTGGTAATTGCTTCAACCGACCTATCCCATTTTTACTCGCATAATAACGCCGATAAACTTGATTCGGTTTTTGAAAAGAGAGTTCGGGAATTTGATTTTGACAATTTGGAAGAAAACCTTAGAACCGGTGAATGCGAAGCGTGCGGAGGCGGTCCCACTCTTGCCGTAATGAAAGCTCTGCATAAAAAAGGAATTGTAAATTCCAAAGTTATGAATAGAACCGATTCCGGATTAGTAAGCGGCGATTTATCTAATGTTGTAGGATATTTATCGGCACTTTTTTATTGATGATTTTAACCTGCATAATATTGATCGCATTCTGTTAAAATACTCACCTCGCTCAAAAAATGTTATTTAAATCATAGCTTATTTAATTAATATTGTCTATTATTACCGTCCAGCCGATAAAACAATATACATTGTCCGATAAACCGTATTCAATATTCGGACATTATCCAAAAACGATGAGGAAACGATGAAAAATTCTACTTTTTTTCGGCTAGTTCTAGCTATGCTTTTTTTTATTTCAATTTCAGTTGTAAACGGCTCAAATGTAAATGAAAAATCCAAGGGAAAAGGAACCGGTGATGGTGATGAAATAAAAGGCGCAAGTACAGCCCAAGTTACAAGTCTTCACCGATATACTGCAGTTACATTTAAAAAACCATTCGCACCATTTAATAATATGTCCGTTTATGCCGGAACATTTAACGCAGTCGTCGATGGTAATCCTACAACACTTTACTGCATTGATCTTCAACATAATTTAGTTTTTAATGAAGATTACACAGATACATCCGCTACAATTTCGCCGATTACATACATCCTGAATAATTATTTTCCTTATCAAGAATATCCTTATGCCGGAGCCTTGAATTCTGAAAATAATGAAGCTGCTGCGGTACAAGCTTCGATATGGCATTTCAGTGATAGTCTTAATGTAAATACAATCACAAATTCAGCTATTCGTAACCGAGCGCTCGATATAATTTTAGATGCCGATTCCAATTCTACCGGAGTTGTTCCCGTTCAGACATTAGTTTTTGAGCCTGTCGATCAATCGGTAATTAGTGGAAATGACGTTCGTTTTGTTGTAGAATCTTATAATCAGAATAATGACCCAGCCGCCAACATTGAAATTATTCTTACAACTACCGCCGGCACATTAAGTCACGATACCATTTATACCAACGCTTCGGGAATTTCGGATACCATAACTTTATTTCAAAACGGAGCGGACTCGGCAATCGTAACCGCCGCCGCTAATGTTGTGATACCGCAAGGAACACGTTATATGCACGCCGGAAGCCCCGATGCATATCAAAAGCTTGTTTTGGCAACACCGACTGTAGCGCCACGTGTTACAAATGCCCGCATAAACTGGTGGGAACAGGCGGATTTATCAATTACCAAAATTGTTGATAACAGCGAACCTGAAGATGGTGATGTAATTTCTTACACAATTACGGTAACGAACAACGGTCCATCTGATGCCTCCGGAATTGTTGTAAATGAAATATTACCGAGCGGTTTGCTTAATTATTCTTACGTTCCTTCACAAGGTTCATTCGATGAACCAACCACAGTTTGGACAGTTGGAAACTTATCAAATGGTTCTTCGGCAACTTTAACCATAACCGGAACCGTTGACTACTCAGTTTTTGAAACAACTGCTTTTAACCTTGGTCCTGCTGCTGATTATAACTTGTTTGTTCTAAATGATCTTGATCAACCATCGTCAGATACTGAAGGCAGAGTCGCGGTTGGCAGAAATGCAACTCTTTCAAATTATAGTGTCGCGGATAAACTTCCGAATTCAAACGGAACCGATGATGTTTTGGTTGTCGGCAGAAAACTGACATTCTCAAGCGGCAGAGTTTTTTCAGGCAATGTTGTATACGGAAGATTCAAAGATATGACTTCGAGGGTAAGTGTTGATGAAGGAACCATTCGTCAGGATACAGTTGTAGATTTCCCGGCATCTCGAACATATTTGCGCGGTTTATCAAATCAATTGAAAGGGTATTCCACAAACGGGAATACGCTGTACGAATATAACGGTGTTTTCTGCACCGGACAAAATCCCTTCCTAAATGTTTTTTCAGTTAATGGTGATAGTCTTTCAGCTTCAAACAACTTTGAAATTACTGTCCCCAACGGAGCGGTTGTTGTTGTTAATATAAATAAGAACGATATCAGCTGGAGCGGTGGATTAGAAGTTCACGGTACAGACATTTCAAATGTTATATATAATTTTTATCAGGCTCGAAATCTGGAAATATTGCGAATTGATGTAACAGGTTCCATTCTCGCTCCAAAAGCGAATGTGAATTTTATCAGCGGTGTTCAAAACGGGCAAATGATCGCTAAAAATGTTACCGGAACCGGTCAGTTTAACAATGTAAAGTTTTTGGGTAATGTGCCAATCGATACAACAATCGTAAATATCGCGGAAATTATCTCATCCGATCAACCGGATCTTGATTCAACTCCAAATAACGGCGACAATGAAGAAGATGATTATGCGGATGTCTCCATTAATATTTCCACAGCAAGCGCTCAAGATGTTGGAAATGGTAATGGAGGTGGCGGATCGTTCGAAGGAAGTTGGGATTATGTCGGAGGTTTTTCATCTTCAGAAATTATCTGGACGATGACAAATGACAATTCAGGCAACATTCTAACAGGAACTTGGGGCGGAAATATTTACAAATCGTTTGATGGCGGCGCGACTTGGGATACTTTATCCACTACAATAAATGCCACTTACATTTGGGATATTACCGTCGCTGCAAATGATGATATTTATGTGGCAACCGAAATTGGTATTTACAGATCGGTTGACGATGGGGAAAACTGGACATTTATTGATCTTAACGGATACGATGTTCGTGCATTAACTTTTGTTGGAAATGATTTGTACGCCGGAACTTGGGGTTACGGAATTTATAAATCAGCCGACGAAGGAGGAAATTGGACAGAAACAAATGCCGGATTGGATGAACTTGCGGTTCACGCAATTGTGAAAAACTCCAACAACGAATTATTCGCCGGAACTTTCGGCGGGGGTGTTTACAAATCTGTAGATGCTGGAGATTCCTGGACAAGAATGCCGGTCGGTTATAATCATATTTGGACTCTGGGTATTTCATCCGATGATGTTCTTTATGCCGGAACTTACGGCGGCGGAGTTTATGTTTCGGAAACTGACGGCGCAACTTGGAACGTAGCCAACAATGGGCTGAGCGGTCAATATATTTACTCAATTACATTTGACGCTAATGATGATGTTTTCCTTTCTTCGTGGTCTAATGGTGTTTATAAATTAACCGCCGGAGCAAAAGCCGGAACATGGGCAAATCTTGGTTTACAAGCTCTTGATGTCAGTGCGGTTTATGCTTCAATTAAACACAATACTGTTCTTGCCGGAACAATGGATGGCGCGATTCTGAAGTTTACAAATGAAACCACAAGCGCGACTTTCGGAAATGCCGAACAATTCAAATTGTCTCAAAATTATCCGAATCCATTTAATCCGACTACAATTATTAAATTTAACATAGCGGAAGCGGGATCATATCGTCTTTCGGTTTATAATGTCTTAGGTGAAGAAGTTGCGATAGTCGCGAATCGAGAATTCAGTACTGGTAGTTTTGAGTTTTCATTTGATGCCTCGGGACTTTCATCCGGACTTTATGTTTACCGAATAAAAGGAGCAAATGTTGAAATGACAAGAAAAATGATGCTTCTCAAATAAGAGTCTTTCCGTTTCAACGGATTTCAAAACCCCGTTCCTTAATTGGTGCGGGGTTTTTTATTTCCAAAATTCAAATCGATCATAGACATTAGATTTTATAAACACCCGAAAACTCGAAGGCCGCATCCCATGCGAATAAACCACATAAATTTTTCAGTGAATATCTTTTGTACCGGTTAATACTATTGGTCTTCGACAAGCTCAGACCACCGGACTAAATTATCAGCAATTAATCCGAAAAATACAAAATTAAATCCCCGGACACTGAGCTTGCCGAAGTGTCGTTGTATCTAACGCATCAACATAATTCTCACACTCCCATTGTAATTTTTTGTTATTCGGTTCAGATTGAACTCGCTATACACTATATTTGCTTTTTAATAATGAATAAATATTGAGGTCTAAAATCGCACAGAAGAAGGAAGCAACAGTTGTTGAAAAAGTGGTTTCTCTCGCGAAACGCAGAGGATTTGTTTTTCAATCGAGTGAAATTTATGGTGGATTAAACGGCTGCTGGG
The DNA here is from genome assembly GCA_021739765.1 of Melioribacteraceae bacterium. Classification (GTDB taxonomy): domain Bacteria; phylum Bacteroidota; class Ignavibacteria; order Ignavibacteriales; family Melioribacteraceae; genus JAIPBD01. The sequence goes on along the minus strand of JAIPBD010000003.1, from coordinate 260,988 downwards.
ATTACGGTCCATTGGGAGTTGAACTGCTCAGAAATATTAAAGAAGAATGGTGGAAGTTTATGACCTTCCGTGAAGATATTGAAGGCCTGGATGCTTCGATATTAATGCACCCTCGAGTATGGCAGGCATCGGGACACGTGGATAACTTTTCCGATCCAATGATTGATTGTAAACAGTGTAAATCACGTTACCGGTTGGATACACTTTCAGACCTCGTAAATCAAAAAAGAAAGAAAAAAACTATAAATGCATTGAAGGAAGCTTTAGGCGATGGAAATGAAGGAGTGGAAAAAATCAATTCGTTCTTCGTTAATTCCGATGCCGAAGGTGAGGCAAAACTTGATGATGTTTTCGAACACATTCTTGAAGACGAAGTACTCAGCAGATTAATGTTAAAACACTTGAACTGTCCTAATTGCGGAAACGCCGAATCATTTACCGAACCGAGAAGTTTTAATTTGATGTTCAAAACTTTCGTCGGTCCGGTTGAAAGTACCGAAAACACGGTTTTCCTGAGACCGGAAACCGCGCAGGGAATTTTTGTGAATTTCTTAAATGTTCAAGGTGCGAGCAGACAAAAACTTCCCTTTGGAATTGCTCAAATCGGTAAAGCATTCAGAAATGAAATCAATACAAAAAATTTCCTTTTCAGAACCCGCGAATTTGAACAGATGGAAATGCAATATTTTGTTAAACCGGAAGATGATAAAAAACATTACGATACATGGAAAGAAGCTAGAATTCAGTGGTTTAAAGATCTCGGAATGACAGCTGAAAAGCTTCGTTTTCATGATCACCCTGCAGATAAACTTGCACATTACGCAAAAGAAGCAACCGATATCGAATATCAATTTCCGTTTGGATGGGGTGAGATAGAAGGAATTCACAATCGTACGAATTTTGATTTATCCAAACACCAAGAATTCTCCGGGAAATCTCAGCAATATTATGATGACGAAACGAAAGAAAAATTCGTTCCATTTATTATTGAAACATCCGCCGGGGCAAGCCGTTCTTTTATGGCTTTTTTGGTTGATGCTTACAGCGAAGAAGAGGTAAAAGGCGAAACCCGGGTTGTCCTCCGGTTTCATCCAAAATTGGCTCCGATCAAAGTGGCTATTCTTCCGCTTGTCAATAAAGATGGAATGCCCGAAATCGCACGAAAAATTGAAGCTGATCTTCGTCCACACATGAAAGTATTTTATGATGACAAAGGTGCCGTCGGCAGAAGATACCGCAGACAAGATGAAGCCGGAACTCCTTTTTGCTTAACTGTTGATACTCAAACTCTGGAAGATAATACCGTTACTGTTAGAGAGCGAGATTCAATGGAACAAGAAAGAATCGCGATTGATGATCTGCTGGTTCATCTGATCCGAAAAATGAAATAGATCTCTTTTGTGGTGACTTACACCTCTACCACATAGAGTGTAAGTCACCGCCAACTTTCGAAGCCACTAATGGGATTTATTAAACCAACTTTCCTCGGCTGCCTCAAGCCCAAGCTTTGACAGCAAGAACTTGGCACACATTTGATTTCTCATCTCATTTTTCTCAGATACATCTCGAACAATATTAATTCTAAGAACCATTCCAAGGGCAAGAAGTGGTTTTTGCCCTTCGAGAGATGGTTTTATTTCTTGCTGTCGAGGTATTGACTACTAAAATGAATCCAAGACCATAACAACCGAGCAGTTAATATTATAACTTGACACGTTGACACAACTAATTCCTTTAGTATTTTAGTACAATTGAACTTGTACCGATTCGCTGAAAGCTAATTAATTTAGTCTATGTCAAATTTGAACAATTATTCAACTCATATTAGAAAACGTGAAACGGCAGTAAATAAGACCTGAGGGCAATGATATGAAATTTGGAAAAACGATTAAAATATTCTTGATTGATGGAGACACAAACGGGAGGCTGACTTGTGAATTATCAAATTGGACAGGTAAAGCATATAAACTTCCACGTAACTTGATTAAGATTTGTACGGATAGACCTGAGATACAGACAACCGGCGTTTATATTTTGTTAAATAAGAGTGCGGATCTTTCAAAAAAAGGACAGCTATACATCGGCGAGGCAGAAAATATTTTTAATCGACTTACACAGCATATAAAAGAAAAAGACTTTTGGAATGAGGCAATTGTGTTTATTAGCAAGGATGACAATTTAAATAAAGCTCATATAAAATATTTAGAAAACAGACTTCATGAGATCGGATTTTCTGCCAACCGATATGAATTGATCAATAATCAAAAACCAACTCAATCGAGCATTTCGGAGTCTGATAGAGCAGAAATGGAAGAGTTTTTATCAAACATTCTAACTTTGGTAAGTACTCTCGGATACAATGCCTTTGAACAAATTAGACAAGCCGACACTAACGTAGAAACTGATGAAGAAGATTTGTTTTACATAGATGCTGCACGAGGGGCAAATGGAATAGGAAAAACAACGAGTGAAGGATTTGTAGTTTTCGAACACTCACAAATCGCTGACCCAGTGACAAATTCTTATCCTAAGACAATGCAAAAACTTCGGGATACTTTGATTTCTGAGGGAATAATTGTGAATGATGGAGACAAACTGATTTTAAAACGTGATTATCTGTTTAGTAGCTCATCTTCGGCTGCGATGATAATAATGGGTCGGAGTGCAAACGGATTGACTGAATGGAAAATGAAAACGGGAGAAACATTGCAAGATTTTGAAACAGGTGAAAACAATTAGCATCGCTCAGTTTGTTTCATCCTCAAATTAACAAGTATAGATATCACTAATTGAAAATTACATCTCGGCTGTCACAAGCCCAAGCTTTGACAGCAAGAACTTGACACACATTTGAATTTACATCTCACCTTTCTCAGATACAACTCGAACAATATTAATTTTAAGAACTATTACACAGGCAAGAAGTGGTTTTTGTCCTTCGAGAGATGGTTTTATTTCTTGCTGTCAAGGTATTGACTACTAAAATGAATCCAAAGACCATGACAGCCGAGCAGATAATATTAATACTTGACAGGTTGACACAACTAATTCCTCGGCTGTCACAATCCCGTGCTTTGACAGTAAGAAATTTCAGAATCGATTTTTCTCATTCCCGCTTGAATTTTTTATAAATTAAAAACGCATTTTCTCCCAAATAATTGAGCGTAAAAATGAAAAAGAACCAACTAATTCTGCTCCTCTCATTTTCATTCATACTGACTTTAACAGCTTGCTCTGATAACGGCACAGAACCTGAAAGTGATACAACTTCAGCGGCGGTAAAATTTGCTCCGGCGGATGGTGAGTGTTTGTTTATTCTTGGTCAAGCCGATACACAAGAAATGGCGGCTTATGTAAATGAAGTTAACCATTCCCCTCATCCGGCGGGATTTGCTTTCTACACAAGTCTTTCCGGTTCCGCAATTCAAACTGATTTGCCGAAGTACAAAACATTTATGGATAACTATCCGAACACAGCTTTACAGCTTGCAATTTGGACAGGCGAACGGCGATGGGGAAACCCGGGATATTATCTGGATGAAGTTCTCGCGGGTGATTACGACGCGAATATAATTGCTTTAGCGGATGCGTGCAAAGGTTTCGGGAAACCAATTTATATCAGATTCGGCTATGAATTTGACGGCTGGCATAACGCTTATCCGCCCGATAAATACATCGCCGCTTACAAATATTTCGTCGATAAAATGCGTGCGAATAATGTTACTAATGTTGCGTATGTCTGGCATTCATGGGGAGTTGGCGCATATTACGGCTCTTCCGATTTCCCAGATTATTATCCCGATCTTGGTTCCGGAGTAGAAATCAACCAAGCTCTTTGGTATCCCGGCGATGATTATGTTGATTGGGTTGGACTTTCTATTTTTGGCATCGGATGGGGAAATTTGAATACCAACTCTGTGGTTCAATATTTAATTGATTTTGCGGAAGATCATGGAAAAGCGGTTATGCTCGCAGAAACCGCCGCGATTAAAACATCCAACTCATCCGACCCGAATTGGGTGATTGAAGATAATTCGTGGTTCACACATGTGTTTAGTTTGATCGCATTGAATAATTCGGTAAAAGCATTTACTTATATAAATACCGATTGGGAAGGCAAAAATTCATCGAGCACCTGGGGAGATACAAGAATCCAAGTAGCTTCGCAAGCCGTAAAAACTACATGGATTGAAAACATTCCATTTTTATTACACGCCGAGGATAATCTCTACACTTTGATAAGTTATCCGTAGCAAAAATTTAACCCAACCGCTTCAATTATCTGGAATCGTCTTTACGATAACTCAATAGAGTTATCGTATGGGCGACATTTTAATAGTCCATAAGAATTGATATTTACATACTCTTTCTAATTATCTATCTTCTATAAAAAAAGACAAAGGGTATGAGATTTAATCCCGCAATTATCATTTTTCTGCTGATAATATCTTCATGCATTTTCGCGCAATCGTCAAAGGATTTTACGGTTGAAATTCTTGATGGAGAAAAACAATCCTTCGAAGAAATTTATTCCGAAGGCCCTGTCCTTGTAAATTTCTGGGCGCTTTGGTGTACTCCGTGTCTTGCTGAAATGAAAGCTTTGGATCAACTTTATGAAAAGTATCAATCGCAAGGTTTCAGAATTCTTGGTATAAATCAAGATACACCGAGAAGTCTGGCAAAAATAAAAACATATATTTCTACGCGGGAAATTTCGTACAACATTGTGCTCGATCCCGACAAAACCCTTTACGAAGAATTTAATGCTCAAATTTTACCGACAAATATTCTTTTTAATCAAAAAGGGGAAATTGTTTATCAGAGCACAGGATATTTTCCCGGTGATGAGTTTCAACTTGAAGAAGAAATTAAGAAAGTGCTTTCGAAAGAATGATCAAAAAAATATTAGCCTCAATTTTCCTGTTGGCGATTCTTCCATTTTCGAATTTAATTGCTCAGTTTCATCCATCATTAACAACGCAAGTAAGGTACGGAAATGGTGAGCAATCGATTGTTGGAATCAAAAGTGATTTAGTTTATCGAGAAATTATCAGCGATGGACGATTAGGATTGCCGTATAATTTTACCGCCGGATTTCGTTTCCTTTATGACGAACCGCCCGAGGTCGGACAAAAATACACCGGATTAAAAAGAAGATTTATTGAATACAACAACTCCGATTTATTTGTCAGGCTGGGCAATTTCTCTGAGCTTTATGGAAAAGGGCTGGCGCTTAATTTGTTCGAAGAACGGGGATTGGCATACGATACATGGATGGATGGTATTAAAGCCAAATACGAAATTGCCGGATTGAAAATCTCTTTATTGAATGGTAAAATTGAATACGCCGATTCCATAAACTACTGGAGGGAAGAGGATTACCATTTAACCGCTGCTAATATTGAATATGAATTCAACGAATATTTGAATGCCGGAATATCGTTTGTTTCCGCCAAAGGTGAATTGCCTTCAAATTTTCTTCCTGAAGTGACAGAAACAAAATCGGAGATACCGGAGTTTTATTTCGGTTTAACATACAAAGAATTCGATTTCTTTTTTAACTACGCATCGAAATGGACAAATGTAAAAAACATTGAAACGGCAAATGGATTCGCAATCTACTCTTCTCTGAGTTATAGCGGAGACGGATTGGGGATTATCCTCGATTACAAAAACTATCTTTTTGATGAAAAGGATCCTTACAGCCGGAATGACTTTGAACGTCCTTCGAGAATGTTGCCGACACAAAATCCTCCAATTGCGCAAAAAGAACACAGCAAACTATTCCTTTCGCGCGCAATTCACGAAGTTGATTTTAATGATGAAGTAGGGCTGCAAGCTGAAATTTATTACGCATTGAACGAACAAATATTCCTGAGTTTAAATGCTTCGGTTTCGAGCCGGCATAATTCTTTTGATTTAAAACCAAACGGATACGAGTTTGAAGTTGCCGAAAGGAGTGGAAATTATTTGCCTTCGCTTCAAGATCAATACTCTCCTTATTGGGAATATTATTTCGAGGCCGAGTATTCGCCGGATTATTTTACTTCAATAAAATTCGGAATCGCTCAACGCTCAAAGCAACTTTACAACGATTTCACCGGAATTGCCGGATCGCATAAACTCGAATCGTTAATATTTCCGGTTTATATTCAGCACATATTTAACAGGGAAATTTCAACAACTCTGCAATACGAATTTGAATCGGTAGAGGATAATTTTAATTCGGCTCAGCCCGAATACGCAAATCATTTTGTCTCGACTTTATGGAGCCTCTACTCAAAATTAAATGTAAGTCTGCGTTACGAATATTCAACAAACGAATACGATCTCAGCGAAAGGCAAGACTGGTTTACATTCGAAGCCGGTTATCGAATCAACCAGCAAAATACTATCTCATTTTCGGTGGGACGGGAACGTGGCGGACAAACTTGTTCAAATGGTGTTTGCAGATATATCCAGCCGTTTTCAGGTTTTAGAATGAATTTAATAAGTACCATAAATTAGGGGGAAATATGAAAAAGCTTTTTCTATTTCTGATATTTTCGGTTTCAATTCTCAATGCTCAATCTTTTGATAGGAATGTGCTTGTAGAAATATTTACAAACTCTCATTGTGTTTTATGTCCGGCTGCTCATTCGACATTAAACTCATATCTTAATTCACAACCGGGCGCCGATCAAATAAGATACATCTATTACCATATGAGTTTTCCATATTCGAATGATCCTTTGAACAATGCAAATCCGGCAGATGCCGCAGCACGGAATAATTACTACGGACCGTTTTCGAGTACGCCGCGCGCATTTTTTGATGGCGAAACTCAATCCGGGAGTTACAGCACTTGGGCAAGTAAGTTAAATTCTTTAACCGCGACGAAAACACCTGTTCAAATAAATCTAAGTGGAACAAAAAGCGGAGCAGATGTAGAATTAAAAGCCGACATCACAATGGAGCAAATGGTAACGGGAGGCGATTTTGTTATTCATTTTATTGTTGTTGAAGATGTTAATTACACTGGCGTAAACGGAATTTCAAATCACACACACGTTATGCGAAAAATGATTACCGGCGGAAACGGTGAAAGTTTGCCGGTTACGAATAATCAAGAAGTTTCGAAACTTATAACTTTAAGCGATGGCTGGCAGACTTCAAACCTCGCGTTTGTAGTTTTTGTACAAAGCGCCGGAAGTAAGGATGTTTATCAATCTGAAATTATTTCATATTCAGATTTAACCATCACGAGTCTCGAAGCAAAAAGTACTGTACCGTCTGAATTCAAACTTGAACAAAATTATCCGAATCCGTTTAACCCGAACACGACTATTACATACACAATCCCGGTAGTTAATGCATTCGATGCGTCCGGCGCAAATGTCAGTTTAAAAGTCTTTAACGTTTTGGGCAATGAAATCGCGACACTCGTGAACGAAAGCAAATCACCCGGATTTTATTCGGTAAATTTTGACGCCACGGGATTACCGAGCGGAATATATTTCTACCGTTTACAGGTCGGGAATTTTAGTGAAGTTCGAAAAATGACGATACTTAAATAAGAATTTCGGATTTGAAGGAGAATCGCTGAAAGAGAATTATGGGAGGTTTCGGATTTCTATTCAAAAACAATTCTCCGAATTTGTGTGCCGGTGTTGATAAATAAAATTCGATACTTACTATTTTTTTAAGGAATTCTTCTTTAGATTAAATAATTATCGAAATTAAATGTGATTTATGATTCTTAGAACTCACAGACCATCTTTCCCTTTAGATCAATTCATTGAAAATTTTGTCTATCATTCCGGATTTACCTCACCGCACAGTAAGGATAGGATGTTCCCGGACGGTTCAGTCTATATGGTAATTGATCTTACGGAATCACCGAAAAACGTCTATGAAAATTCGACTTTAAAGGTTCTGGAATCTTATAAATATGGCTGGCTTTCAGGAGTAAAAAAGGACTACTTAACTTTTGATTCGGCAAATAATTCCGATATGTTCGTTGTTCAATTCAAGCCCGGCGGAACGGTGCCGTTTTTTGATTTTCCAATAAACGAAGTATCGGGTAAAGTTGTACAGGCAGATTTGATTCTCGGTAACGGATTTTTATCCTTTAGAGAGCAATTGCTGGAGGCTGATTCTCCAACCAAAAAATTCATCGTTGCGGACAATTTCTTCAAGTCCCTGTCGAAAACTTTTACCGAACCCGACCCAAGTATTCGGTTCGCATTGGATCAATTAACTTCCGATTCATGTAATTTGACAATCGCTGAAATAAGACAAAAGATCGGCTACAGCCATAAACATTTTATTCATCTTTTTGAAAAACAAGTCGGGCTTACTCCAAAATATTTTTCCAGAATTATAAAGTTTCAAAAAGTTTTGGTGGAGATCGGGAATAAGAAAAATCTAAATTGGTCTAACCTCGCGCTCGAACTTGGCTATTATGATCAGGCTCATTTTATTAATGATTTTAAGAAGTTTTCGGGCATCAATCCTACTACGTATATTCAAGAAAAGGGTGAATTTATAAATTATATACCTATCGATTAGGTAAATTTTTTCCAATATCTTCATTCTATTTCAAAATAGATTTGCTTTCAAATTCAACTAATTATTTGGAGGACTCGATGGAAGATATGTATATAAATCATTTTGCGGTTATTGTAGCTGCAATCTCCGATTTTGCGGTAGGCGCTCTTTGGTATTCACCATTACTATTCTATAAAGCTTGGAAAGATGAAAACAAACTGACCAACGAAATATTGAAAAAAATCAATCCGGCAAAAACATACGGTATGACTTTTATTTTTTCATTAATAATTTCTTATAACCTCGCATTCTTTCTTGGTGATGCTAACACCGACACGATGTGGGGACTTTCCGCAGGTATTCTTGCCGGTCTTGGTTGGGCATCATTAGCTTTTGCAACAGTCTCACTTTTTGAAATGAAATCTTGGAAATATATTCTTATTAATTGCGGTTATATAACTGTCGCATTTGCGTTAAAAGGACTAATTATCGGAGCTTGGCGATGAGATTAAAATATCCATTCGCTCCAACTCTCTTTGCGGTTTTACTCCTGTTGATCTCGTGTAAAGAAGAGGCAGCAAAGAAAGAACCCAAACAATATCTGCTTTACAATGTGCTCGTGGATGAACAAAATGATAATTATGAGATTTTCAGAATGAATCTCGACGGCTCAGATAAAAAGAACATTTCCAATCATAAAGCTGTTGATTGGGCTTATTATACCTCCGGAGAAAAAATATATTTTTTATCGGATCGGGATACAACGTACCGCAAATATTTATTGTATGAAATGGACTGTAACGGAGAGAATGTCCGAAGAATTACCGATTTTTTTCTGCATGATTCCTGGTTCGCAAGCAGAAAAAACGAATCCGAGTTTGTTGTTACATCATATTTGGATGGAGAAAAAAACGAACTTTATTTAATCGACAATAATGGAAAAGTATTAAAACGGCTGACTGACAACAACATTTACGAGAATGATCCGGTATTTTCTCCCGAAGGTGATAAAATTGTGTTTAGATCAAAAGAATCGGGAATTGATGAACTTTGGATCATGGATTCTGATGGTTCGAACCGTTTACAACTGACAAACTACCCTCCGGATGATTCTTCAATTCCGCAGCACGGTTACCATGCCGGACCACCATCCTGGGAGCCGAATCATAATTTTATTTCATATCCATCAAAGCAAAACGGGAATTACAGTATTTTTGCGATTGATCCCGACGGGGAAAATCTGCGGCAAATTACTCCCGATTCAACCGAGGAAATTTATCATTCGTGGTCTTACGACGGAAAATATTTGGCGTATGACGGCAATGATGAGACCGGCAACTATGATATATTTCTTATGGATTTCGCCAGCAAAAATGTAACTCAATTAACAAAGGATTCTTTGTACGAAGGTGGACCGGTTTTTCTTACGCTCTATGAATCTGAACAAAATTAGGTCGTTAATAAATTGTATTTTTCAATTTGCAGTGAGTAAAAAGAGAAAAAATTTGACACCAAACCAACGAGAATAAACACCGTCTAAAAAGGCACGTTGTCTCATTAATAGGAGTAATTATGAAGAGAATTTTTCCCATTCTTTTTCTCACCTTTTCCCTTTTGTCAGTTTCCTACACACAATCTTTGGATTATAAACTTAGAGACGGAAATATTTTCGATAAAGGTCTTTCGCTTGAGATGGAAAGTGCTTCGACTAATCCTGAGCTTAAAAAACTCCGCCCATTGATTGGAAATTGGAACGTAAAAATCAGAAAAGCCACATCCGATTCAACAGTTCACGAATCCAATGGTATTGCGTTTTTTTATTATCAAAATAGAGGACATAGTGTCGCTGAAAAAGTTCATGTTCAAAATTATGACGGAGAGGAAAACGAACTAAATACAATTACGTTTTATGCGTTCAATCTTGCCGCAAAACGTTGGAATATTGGAATTGCAAACAGTTATTTGGAATCTGTCGCCATTTTTGATGGTGCCGAAGACAATGGCAAACTGATCTTAAAAAATGCGGTCCGTTCAAATGGTGGTGTGGACATAATTGAAAAAAGACTAACTATCGATTATACATCGAAAAATCTGATTAAAACTTTACTCGAAACTTCGGTCTTACATTCAAATAATTGGAAGATAATGGAAGAACGGACATACACCGCAAACAAGGAAATTGATCAATCATTCTTTTATAACGAATCTTTTGGAACAGCACAGCCAAACCGTGTTCCGGAATCTGCTGAGTTTGACTTTCTTATCGGTGATTGGACGGCTCACCAAGAATTTACATTCCCAAATGGACAAACAGCGAAGTGGCCGTCAAACGGGTCCGGAGTTTATGTCTTAAACGGCAACGCAGTTATGGAACACAACTGGTATGAAGTCGATTCAAGTTTACCTGAGGCGGCAACAACAATAGTTCGTTTGTATAACCGGGTTGAAAGAAGGTGGGAGTGCCTGTACCTGACCAACAGATTTAACTCAATGCTGTATTTTGGCGGGCGTAAAGAAGGCGATAAAATCATTCTAACTTTTTTTAATTCGGATAACTCTAAACCTTCTTTCAGTTATTTCACTTTTTATGATATTGAAAAAGATAAATTTTCGTGGTTTGCTCAAAGTTCAACAGACCGTGGGAAAACTTTTTCGACGAATTGGAAAATTACTCAGGTAAGGAAAAATGAATAATCAATTGATGTTGGTGATAAGTTTTGTGTTTTCAATTTTCAGTGTGATTTGGTTCGTAGGGCACGCGACTGTAAGATTTTTTGATTGGGAGTTTTGGTTTTCGTTAAGTTATACTCTTTTTAGCTTTATGAATCTTTATTATTTCCACAGATTAAAACATAAAAATTAGGAAGCCCGGCACTTTCCCAAACCGGGCTCCATTATCACAATTGGATTAACCAATGTTAACCGATTGTGAAACTCCCTTTAATCTTTGACTATCCCGATAAATTTGAAATAGTTTTATCGGTAGTGCAATAAACCCGATAAAGAACGATAAAATTCCCTTAATAAAGAAATAAATTACCCAGCCTATTAATGGAAGAAATAGGAATATACTTGGTGTAATTTTATTCAAAAAACTCCATCCCCAAGGAATTCCGGCAAACAGATAACCGATTACAATTCCTCCGACAAGCTGAAAACTTCCGGCGGAACTGTTCGCGAAATAAAAACCGATAGCAAAAAAGAGAACCGTTAACGCGATATTTTTTGTCAGTTCCTTTTTTTCGCCGTCGGCTCTAACTGAATTACAGCTGTCGCAAATTGGAAATTCATATTGATTTAAACACTCTGAACAAAGTCCTTTACCACAATCGACACATGTTCCAACAGCATCTGATTCGGGATGATTAGCACATTTCATTTTGTAACTCCTTTAATTTTGAATTTGGTTAGTTGTCTTTTTCCCATTCTTCACGCGACTTAAAAATGAACTTTTCGGCTTCCGCCAACTTTTGAATTCCACGATAATAACCTTTGATTACAGCCTCTTCGCCAACTTTAAGGTCTCTCCAGTTGCCGGCTGCCAGAACGATCCAGTTCTTTTCGACAGGTAAAACTTTCCCGTTGCCGTCCGCTGCTTGCAGATATCCGAAGATATGCTCCCTTGTAACATTGGATTTAATTTTTGCATGAATCTCGACATCATTAAATCGAACATCGAAAATTTGTAAGCCCACCACACTGTAATCTTCAATGTCAGATTTCACTTCAAAAGGCACTTCAATCGGTAAATTTAAACTTCCTTTCGCCTGCTCAATTTTTGATTTCGCCTCATTTTCCATCAGTTCAAGTTCATTTGAAAATTCTACCAATTCATCGATATCCGTCGCGTTTTGTTTTTCCTTTTCGAGTGTTGCAGTCTTCCGTGTGTATTCATCTGCAATTCTCGGAATAGCACCCAAAAGTTTGCTTTCAGCCAATTCCGAGCTCTCGTTTCCGCAAGAAAGAATCGTAAAAAGGAATACTAAATTGACTAATAGTTGAAATCTTCTTCTCATTTTAATCTCCGAAATAATTTATTTTGCGATCGCTGAATGCAATAAAACGACTAAAAGAGCCCAAAACAAACGTTTATAGGATTGATTTATAAATCAGAACGGGTTGGTGAAATAGGGTTTGGTTTATGAGTGAAATTCGGCATAAAATTCTGAAGGAGTTTTGCCGCAGAATTTTTTAAATGCGTTGTTAAAAGCGGATTTCGACTTGAAGCCTGAATCTTTTGCGATTCCTTCGAATGTATAGATATGATTAAGATCAGTTTGGATAATTCTTTTTGCTTCTTGAATTCTGAATCTATTTATATAATTGCTGAAATTCAGGTTGTATTCTTGATTGACAATGTGTGAAATATAAGATGTGTTCGTTTCCAAAATTTTGGCAATCTCGGAAAGACTCATCTCCGGATTCGTGAAAAGTTTCTCATTTTCCATCAATTTATTCAACTTTTGGAGCAATTCACTTTTGGTTTTTTCATCAATTCTATCTTTACCGTTTCCGCTATTTTCTTGATCTTCGAGCAGATGAACTATTTTCTTTAATCTTCTTTTATCGCCTTGTCCCGAAATCAAACCTATTTTTTGGATAAACCCGATTGTTCTGTTTCTATAATAAAACGTTACCGATCCGATTAAAACAAATCCGAAAACCACCAAAAAGAAGGTTACATTTTTAGATGTATTGAATTTATTCTCGAGAAGTATTTTTTCACTTTTCGCCGAATCCAATTCCTTCTCTGTTGCTTCAGTCTCAAACTTTATTCCCGAGTCAATTACAAGTTTTTGGGTTTCCTCATTAAATATTGAATCGCGAATTGCCGTTCTAAGTTTAATATATTTTAAGGCTTTTTCATTTTCTCCGAGTATTTCATAGACATTCGCGAGCTGTAAATAATTCTCTTCTGTCGTTCCAATATATTCCCGTTCCAAACTCAATTCGAAATTTTTTATGGCATCGTTGTAGTTTTTGTTCTGTTGAGCAATTTTTCCCAAAGAGTGGTACGAACATCCCAACGCTATTTTGTTATCCGAATTTTTTCCATAGATAAGTGCTTTATTAACATTTACAAACGCGGAGTCATATTCATCTAAGTTTAGATAAGCCTCACCGATGTTGTTATAAGTAAAAGCGAGATAGCGTTCATCATTAATTTTGTGGAAACTTTCCAAAGCCTCTCTATAAATATTTAAAGCCTTTCCGAATTCTCCACGACGAAAATAATTCCCGCCGAAATTCATCAAAGCATATCCCATTCCGTGCAAATCGTTATGGGTTTTATATATTTCAATTGCTTTTTGAAAATATTGCTCTGATTTTTCCAAAGCCCCAAAATCTAAAAAGTGCCCCGCGAGATTTATTAAATTTTTCGATGTGCTTTTCCAATCCCCGATTGTTTCACTCAGTTTGAGTGATTTTATCAGATAATCCACCGATTTTCGCTGGTCGCCTACATCATTATAAATAATTGAAATTAAATTATAAGTATTGGATAAATATGAAGCTGAAGCAGAGCCGTTTTTCTCGGCTTCGAAAGCTTCGTCAAGAGCATTTTTCCTGTCGCCAAGTCGATTGTATGTGCTCGCCAAATTTAAATGAACATGGAGTCTTGTGTAGTTGTCATTAATTACCGGGAGTAATTTTTTACTGATGAGCAAATGTGCTTTGGCTTCTTCAAAATTATTTTTCCTAAAATATGTTTCACCGAGATAAGCATTACATTTTGCCTCTAATAACAAATCGTTTAGTTGCAGACTGAATTCAAGCGCTTTGTTTAACAGCGTAACCGCGGAATCCAAATCCCCTTTTTGGATTTCAACCCTTCCAAGATAAAGCGATGATTTCGCCGAATTTTCCAAATCGTTTAATTTTAAGGCTTCTTTAAAAGCGTCCAAAGCAAATTGCTCACCCTTTAACAGGGAATCTTTATGTACAACCGAATAGAGGTAAGTCAATTCGGAAAGGCGGGAACCGTTTCCCTTTTCTTGCGGGAAAACGAGAAATTGAATGAAGAAAACTATAATTAGAGTTTGCGCTTTGTAATGCATTGAGAATAATTTTAGTAGATATTAAAAGATAATCAAACAAGACTTATAAATCCATTTAGGGCGAAGTGATAAATTTCCCGGCGGATTGGTGGACGTTGATCTCGATTTTAAAAAAAAGACTTTCCGCAGAAATCACTTTCGCTGAGGCATAATTCTCGCTGTTTCTTTGAATAATCTTTGCTATTTTCACGAAAAACTCTTCATCAAAAAATGATCGGAAAAACAATTGAAAGTCTCCATCGCGCAGATTTCCCCCGTATGGTTAAACAAGACCGAAACTCTTAATAAAGTAAACGATTATATTTCTGAAGCCGGAAAGCAGAATTGCAAACTTATTGCTTTCTCCGAAGCGTTTGTGCCCGGTTATCCATTTTGGACTGAAAGAACCGGAGGCGCCGAATTTAATTCTTCGAAGCAAAAAGAATTGTTCGCGTATTATTTAAGACAATCGGTCTGCATTGAAAAGAATGATTTAGTACAAGTCAGCCAAGCAGCGAAAGAAAATCAAATTGCGGTTATACTGGGAATTATTGAACGCCCTCTCGATAGAGGCGGACATAGTCTTTACGCCTCACGGGTTTATTTCGATAAAACCGGCGAGATTCTTTCCGTTCACCGAAAACTTATGCCGACTTATGATGAACGGCTGACTTGGTCAATTGGTGACGGTCACGGATTGCAAGTTCATACGCTGAACGAGTTTACGGTTGGAGCGTTGAACTGTTGGGAGAATTGGATGCCGCTTGTGCGTTCATCTCTTTACGCTTTGGGTGAAAATTTGCACGTCGCGATTTGGCCCGGAAGTATTCACAACACCAAAGATATAACCCGGTTTATTGCGCTCGAGTCACGATCGTTTGTTATTTCCGCCTCTTCGGTTTTTAAAAAAGAAATGATAAACTCCGATATCCCTTATTCCGATGAAATTATTAAAAATAGCAATGAATATTTGGCAAATGGCGGATCGTGTATTGCCGGACCGGATGGAAATTGGATAGTAGAGCCGATTATAAACGAAGAAAAATTAATTACCGCCGAGTTAGATATTCAAAAGGTTTTTGAAGAAAGACAAAATTTTGACGCGGCAGGGCATTATTCTCGTCCCGACGTAACAAAACTTAGCGTAAATCGAAAAAGACAATCGACAATTGAATTAATTGAATGAGGTAAAAATGGCAAACTACAACGAAGCTGATCTAAAAATGATATCCAGCATCGAAGAAAAATTCGGCAAAAAAATAGATGAATGGTTCAAAATTGTTGAAAAATCAAAATTGGAGAAGCATAAACAAATCGTGGATTACTTAAAACAAGATCATGGTTTTACGCATGGATTCGCTAATTATATCGCTCTCAAATTTCGATCCGCCGATGCCGGATCGGTCGAAAATCAAGAGGATCTTATTACGGATCAATACTCAAAAGGGAAGGAACAACTAAAACCGATTTATGATAAACTGCAAAACGAAATCCAAAAGTTCGGAAAAGATGTTGAAATAGCTCCGAAAAAAGCTTACGTAAGTTTGCGGAGGAAAAAACAATTCGCGATAATCCAACCATCTACAAAAGAAAGAGTTGATGTCGGAATAAACTTAAAAGCTGTTGAACCGACCGACAGATTGGAAAAATCCGGGAGTTTTAACTCAATGGTTTCACACCGGGTAAGAGTTACAGATGCCAAACAAGTTGATAAAGAATTAATCGGCTGGCTAAAATCGGCTTACAACGAATCATAAAGCGGCGAGGAATTTATGTCACTCGAAGAAACCTTAAACGAATTAGCAAGTTACGGCACTGATCAAAATAAAAAGGTCTACGGCAAACATGGTGTAAAGGACGAAATGTTCGGGGTAAGTTATGCCAATCTCGGAAAGATTGTAAAAAAAATAAAATCCAATCATGAACTCGGCAAGCAGCTTTGGCAGACGGGAATTCACGACGCTAAAGTTCTTGCAACGATGATAATCGATTCAGATCAAATTAAATCAAACGAATTGGATTCAATGGTCAAAGAGTTGGGAAATTATGTCATAACCGACGCGTTTTCGGGAGTTGCAGCAAAATCGAAATTTGCAATTGAAAAATTTAAAAAATGGTCAAAATCGAAAGACGAATGGATATCGACAGCCGCGTATAATATTTTATGCACGATCGCGATGAAATCCGATGTTGATGATTCTTTTTTTGAAGAGCAGATTCGGATTATTCAAGAAAAAATTCATCTGGCACCAAACCGGACCAGATACTCAATGAATAATGCTTTAATCACGATTGGCGGGAGTCGTGAAAAACTTCATCAGATTGCGGTTTCGGCGGCAACGCAAATCGGAAAAGTTGAAGTAGATCACGGAGAAACCGGTTGTAAAACTCCCGACGCGATTCCATATATGGAGAGAATGCGGAAACGAAAAAGGAAGTAAAAAGAATTTGATTTCAATCGTTTTTAAACGACCATCCCAATCCAAAAACCATCGCGATCGGGTGATTAAGGAAATGTGTTCCATCCGGTATTATTTTATACATGAGTCTGGTATTTGGATTTAGTTTTTCCTCTAATTTACCGACAAATTCCCCAACCATTTTTTGTATTCTTCTTCTAATTCATTTTCGCCAACGGAAATAAATAATTTCTGCAGGGAATTATTTACTTCATCAATTTTTGATTCGAACAAATCATGATAAAAGGATTTTATCCGTCACAAATACGGACTGCCGCCAAGAATGTTGAAAATGTATTAGGTGAATTCAGAAAAGTAATTTCCGATACTTGCACTTTTTAGTGTGTGGATTCTATTAAAATCATGACTGAACGAAACCAATATTTGAAAGAGAGAAAGCAAAACGATTTTTTTATGTCATCTAAATCCCAATTCATTAATTAGACTCGTTATCCCCTTTGCAGTTCCCATGCACGCCAACGTCACCAGCAAAAGGGAGGTGTTCTCTTATTTATCAAAGGTATAATCAAATTTTTGAAAAATTATAAAATTGATAAAAATTTACTCATCTTTATAGTTCTAAAGCGAAAATATACTCGGAATGCACTTTCTTTTGTGGTATAGAAATTGTTCATTTCAATGGTTAATCAAGAAAGGGAATTTGTTAATGCCACGTCTACTAATCATATCATTTCTATTTGTCTTATTATTTAACGGCTGTTCGGAAGAAGATGCCTCCAATCCATTTGTTGATGAACCGGCCGCGCCCGGGAGTTTGGTATTCAGCGACGAATTTAATTATAGCGGCTTGCCTGATCCTGATAAATGGGGTTATGACGAAGGTGGAAGTGGCTGGGGAAACGATGAGGAACAATATTACACCAGAGAAAGAATTGAAAACGCAAAAGTTGAGAATGGTATTCTTACAATTACTGCCATCAAAGAGGAATATTCCGGCAATCAGTACACTTCAGCGCGACTTGTAACAGCAGGGAAAGGCGATTGGTTATACGGAAGGATTGAAGTCCGGGCAAAAATTCCACGAGCCGTGGGAACTTGGCCGGCGATTTGGATGCTTCCTACCGATTGGGTTTATGGTGGTTGGCCATCAAGTGGAGAAATTGATATAATGGAACATGTTGGATGGGATCCGAAAGTAGTCCACGGAAGTGTTCACACAGCGCTTTATAATCATAAAATCGGTACACAAAAAAGCGGACAAATTGTTGTTGATGATCCTTTTGATGAGTTTCATGTTTATCGGATTGACTGGTTCGCCGATCGAATCGAATTCTATCTTGACGACAATAATTATTACACATTTTATAACGAAAATAAAACCGAAGGCGAATGGCCATTTGATCAGGAATTTCACTTAATTCTTAACATCGCTATCGGCGGTGCATGGGGTGGTATTCAAGGAATTCAGGATGAATCGTTTCCTCAAAAAATGGAAATCGATTATGTGAGGATTTACGCCAGCACAGAATAATCTATCAGAGCAATTATGGATTTTAAACTTTTAGCCACAGAGCTTGAGAAAAACAAAAATTCTTTCTCTTCACTTTTAAGAGATGTACCGGCTGATTTAATTAAATGGAAATCCTCACCGGAAAAGTGGAGTCTGCTCGAAATTGTCTGTCATTTATGTGATGAAGAGAAAGAAGATTTTCGAGCACGCTTAAATCATGTTTTGAACACTCCTGATAAAGTCCTTCCATCGATTGATCCAGTAGGTTGGGTAGAAAAACGAAACTATTTCGAACAAGACTTTGATATAAAACTAAATGAATTTTTGACTGAACGAGAAGATTCGATTCAATGGTTAAAATCTCTTAAGAATCCGGATTTAGCACAATTTTATAATCATCCCAAATTCGGAAAAATGAGCGGTAAGTTGTTTTTGTCGAATTGGCTTGCTCATGACTATTTACACATCCGACAAATTACCGGAGTAAAGTTTTTTTACTTGAAACATATTTCCGGTGAAACTCTCGATTACGCCGGCAATTGGTGAAATTGTAATAAATGTTTTGATATTTCGATTTTCCTCTTTTTCATTTTATCATAAGATGAAATGAAATCAATTTTACCGATTGTTTTTTAACAAAAAATGGCGGTAATTATGAAATCTTTTATCACAATTATTTTTTTATCGTTTCTTTCAACGTTTGCACAACCGAACTGCAACAGATATTTACCAATCACACTCGGTGATACTCTCGTCTATCAAGCCGAAAATTGGCCGATTTTATTGTACTCTGCTTTTACCGATACAATGACGGTAAACGGGAATTTTTACTACAAGTACTATCCGAACCTTAAAGCAACTCACCCAAATTACTCCCACTTCTGGCTTTCGCCCCAAACAGATAATATTCTTTTGCTCGATTTGAGGGATTCGACCTCGCACGTATTGTTCGATTTTACAACTGAGGAATTCGAGAAATGGGAATTGCCCAAAACTGATTCGATGGGATTTAATCAATGTATCTGGTCGAAGGAAATAATGCTTGTTTCCCGGAATGATTCAGTCCAAACAAATATTCGAAGTTTTGAAAACTGTTATAAGTTTACGCACCTCGAAAAAAATTGTTTTGACGCCGGACAAGCTAATACAATTTTTGCGCCGGATGTTGGTATAGTCGCATTTTCAGAAGTGACTGAAGGTGAAGTTTTGGATTGGGTTTTAATCACAGAACCATTCGATACGGTGAAAATAAATGCCGAATATAATCCAATCGGCAATCCGTGCACTACAATTCCGTGTTTACCCGGTATAGTCTCAGCAATTAATTGTAGAGATACTAATTATGTTTTACTAAAAAACAATCGCTGGTATTCTGATCAGTTCGATTGGTATGGCTATTCCCCTTGGTTTGGCGATTCGGTTTCTGCTACCGGATTTATTAGCGAAAGAACGGATATAAATTGCAACAAATATTTTACAATCGAGTTGATTGATTTTAAACCGCTTGAAATTACATCAATTAATATGACCAGCAAACCCGAAGAATTTTCGCTTTCGCAGAATTATCCTAATCCGTTTAATCCGACAACCACTATCAAATATTCGATTCCCACAGTCATTAATCAATTAGAGTTTGTTGTATTAAGGATTTACAGCGCTTTGGGAATTGAGGTGGCAACTTTAGTAAACGAAATGAAATACCCCGGTAATTATGAAGTTGATTTTGACGCATCCGATTTATCCAGCGGGGTTTATTTCTATAAATTGAGAGTGGGTTTGCATTCCGCAGTTCGAAAAATGTTAGTGCTGAAATAATGAATTAAAGTTGCCGGATATTGAAAATAGATCTGTAATAGAATCCTTTTGGATCGCATCAACATTTCACATTGTTCCATTTGTCATGCTGAATTTGACTGCCGTCACAGCGTGTTGCATAACTAATTGTTAGTAGAAATTACAGTTGACTGAGCTTGTCGAAGTCAAAATAATCATTAATTCAGTGCATTTCGACAAGCTCAATGCACGGAATTTTTGAGTTCGGCAACGCGCACGTCAGGCAGTTTCAATTCAGCAAATCAATTAATCGTTTTTCGCCTTTTCCCCAATAAGATCCCGAAATGAGAACAGGATGCCGATTCTTTTTTACCTTTGTCAGGCTGAACTCACCTGCATAGCGATAGGTATGTTTCAGCATCTAACATTTTATAGACTAATTTATAAAAACCTCAACGCTCCTTCGAGATTCATCTTCCTTGCTCCGGGCCAGGCTTCCATCATATCTTCATATCCCGGAATTGATTCCGAATTTGCAATCTCCTCGTCAGATTTTCCGGCGGCGCGTTGTTTACTAACAAAATCCAAAATTGATTCGAAATATACCTTCATGTTATTTAACTCTTTTTTTGATCCGGTAATTGACTTGCCATGCCCGAAAATAAACATCGTGTCATTATCGAAATAATTCAGATGTTGCTCGAGATTTACAATCCAGCCCGGAATATTACATTCACCATTATCAATATCGATATAGGGAAAAACTCCATTAAATACCAAATCGCCCATGTGGGCAACATTTGTTTTTTCAAAATGGAGTACAGCATCGCCCCCGGTGTGAGCGGCTTTTAAATGTCTTGCCGAAATTGTTTCGTCGCCAATATTTAATTTCCACGATTCTTTGAACGTTGCGTCCGCGTATGCTTGTTTGGCGGCGTTTTCTCCGCTGCCGTAATTTGCCTTTTGCAACCTGAGCGCATCTTCCGAAGCGACAATAGATTTTGTAAAATCCTTCAAATAAAAATTCCCGGATGTATGATCACCATGATGATGAGTGTTAAACAAAACATCGATTTTGCCGGAGGTTTTCTTTTTTAGTTCTACAATCATATTCGCAGCGGTGTCCGGAAATTGAGAATCTACAACAACAACAGCGTCATCAGAAAGGTACCATCCGATTGTACCTCCACGTTCGGAATATACACCTACGTTTCCACGAACAACTCTAAAATTTGAACTCTCCTGAATCAAACTTGCCAGAAGTTTATTTCCGCCAAACATTATTCCCGCTCCGGTTATTGCTCCCGTTTTAAGAAAACTTCTTCTATTAATATTCATTTATCACCTCTTTTTTATAAGTTATGATTTCAATCGAAAATTGTTTTTGCATCTGTAGAACACCTTAATATAAACAAGTTTATTCGAAAGAAAAGTTCGCAAAAGTGACAATAAATTTTTCAACAAACTTCATTCAATTAATATTATGAATAAAAAGAAATTTCAATCGTATTTAACAATTCCGGTTATGGTAACATTTGTTCTTTGGATGATTGCCATTACACTTTCGATGTTAGTGCTCGATGAAACGGAATATTTCGGTCAAATAGCCCCCGTATTTTTTATCTGCATGGTTGGTAATATTATCACCGTACAAAAAACGGGTGAAGGTAAATTTTCCAGGATTTCAAAGAAAATTTAACTCCCCGCCGTGTTCCGAAATGATAAAGACCTTAACAAACAGAGGGAAATCTTCATTAAGAAGAGCAAAACTTAAAAACGTTTCTTTCTTATCTTGCCATCAAAATGTTGGGAATAAAATGAAAAATCTAAAATTTATTTTTATTTATTTGGGGGTGTTTCTCTTTTCAAATCAGATACTTGCCCAAGAATATTTCTCGGTAAAGTTTGTAGTTGCAACTCCCGGTATACAAGATTCCGCCGTTCTTTATATCAGCGGTAATGATTCACTATTCGGAAATTGGAATGCCGGATTAGTTGAATTTGAAAGACTTGATAACGAATCGTGGACTAAAACATTCTCCTTCCCTAAAGGAAGTTTGTTGGAGTACAAATTTACATTGGGCGATTGGAGCAACGAAGCGCTGGACAACTCCAAGAGCATACCTCAAAACCATTCACTAAACGTAATTAGTGATACAACTATTTATCATTCAATAAGTTATTGGCGTGATGCGGAAACGAAAACTATCCACGGACAGATAACCGGATTGGTCGAGTATCACAGGAATTTCACCTATCCGGGGTTACAAGCACGAGACGTATTAGTCTGGCTCCCGCCCGGTTATGAGGAAAATACAGCTAATTTTTATCCGGTTCTTTATATGCATGACGGTCAAAATATTGTTGATCCTGCAACATCCACACTCGGAGTTGATTGGGCAGTTGATGAAAGTGCCGATAGTTTAATCAGAAACAATTCTATCGAACCTTTTATAATCGTTGGAATTAACAGCACTTCAGATAGAACGGAAGAATACAGCCCCGGATACTTCGGTTCGCTTTATATGGATTTTCTTGTGAATGAATTAAAACCATTCATTGATGAAAATTATCGAACAAAAAAAGATCGGGAAAATACCGCCGTTGCCGGTTCTTCGATGGGAGGCCTTATTTCATTTATGCTCCTTTGGGAATATGATGGAATTTTTTCGAAAGGAGGATGTTTTTCGCCCGCATTTAAAATCGGTTCGTTTGATTATGTTTTTGATGTAGCAAACTATAATGACGATAAAAAAGATTTGTTGATTTACATTGATAATGGAGGCGTCGGTCTGGAAGCTAAACTTCAACCCGGGATTGAAGAAATGGTTTCATTATTAAAACAAAAAGGGTTTGAAGAAGGAAATGATTTGTTCGTAGTTTTTGATAAGGAAGCTCAGCATAATGAAATTGCTTGGGCTCAAAGAATCCCAAATTTTTTGAAACTTATGTTTGGCGGTAACAAATGAAATTAGACTTGTACCAAGTTGATGCGTTCACTAATAAACTCTTTGCCGGAAATCCGGCGGCAGTCGTTCCGCTCGAAGAATGGCTTGACGACCAAACATTACTCAACATCGCGGCGGAAAATAATTTATCCGAAACCGCATTTTTTGTGAAAAAGAATGACCGGTATTCAATCCGGTGGATGACTCCCACCGTTGAAATTCCCTTATGCGGACACGCGACTTTAGCATCATCATTTGTAATATTTAATTATTTAGAAAAAGATTCAAACCAAATTCGATTCGATTCAAAAAGCGGTGAATTAATTGTTACACGAGACGGAGATTTAATAACCCTAAACTTTCCATCCAACAAACCGGAGAAAGTTGAGACACCCGACGAATTAATAAAAGCCCTCGGAGCCGAACCGCTCGAAGTATATTACAACAAATCCTACCTCGCTTTATTAGGCAGCGAAACAGAAGTGCGGAGAATAAAGCCGGATGTACGATTATTAAAATCAATTCATTCGCATGGATTAATTATCACCGCACAAGGCGAAAATTACGATTGTGTTTCAAGATTTTTTATCCCGAGTGCCGGAATTGATGAAGACCCGGTTACCGGTTTCGCTCACACAATTCTAACTCCTTATTGGTCTGATAAATTGGGAAAAAAGAAACTTAAAGCTTTTCAAGCATCAAAAAGAGGCGGTGAAATTATCTGCGAAGATTTGGGCGATAGGGTAAAACTTTCAGGAACCGCGATTCTTTATATGAAAGGTGAGATTTATTTGTAGAAAATCAAGACTCCTCTTTCTTTTTTGTTTTTGTCAGAGAGCTATTCCAGTCAAAAGAAGCGTTTTGGACTTAACGTATTTCTTCACTAATACCTTGCATCATTCCCATCGCATTGTTTATTTTCCGATAACTTTACAGAATAAATCGATATTCAGTCCTAATAATGATTGTTTTGTTTTTCTAAAATATTTAAGGACAACAAATGAATTTTAAATCAAGGATTTTATCAGGAAAAACCAACAAGGTGCTTATTGGTACGTTGGCTCTCTGGATTGCATTCGGATTAGGTTTTGCCTCGAACACAATTATTTCAAACCACTCAAATAGTGAGATAAAAATGAAAAAAGTTACCGGAATCGGCGGTGTATTCTTTAAATGTAAAGATCCTCAAAAAGTTAAGGATTGGTATAAAACTCATCTTGGATTTGATACGGATCAATACGGAACGAACTTCGAATGGCGGCAGGGAGATGATTCTTCGAAATATGGATTCACACAATGGAGTCCTTTTTCGGAATCAACCAAATACTTTGCGCCATCTCAAAAAGATTTTATGATCAACTACCGGGTCGAGAATCTCGAAGCTCTTGTGCAGCAGCTAAAAGCCGAAGGAGTTGAATTTACGGATGAAATTGAATCTTACGACTATGGCAAATTTGTTCATATTATTGATGTCGAGGGTAATAAAATTGAATTGTGGGAACCGATCGATGAAGAATACAACAAGATAGTAGGCGGAAGAACAAAGTAGATTTGGCTGAAAATCCGTTTGCAGAAGAACAGAGTAAAAATGAAGAGTGAAGCAAAATCAGTTGACGAATACTTATTGAATGTTCCGGCAGAAAGGTTAGATGCCCTAAATAGAATAAGGGAGTTATGCGTTCAAAATCTTCCCGGATATGAAGAGAGTATGGTTTATAAAATGCCATCCTATAAACGCAAAAATGATGTTGAAGTTGCCTTTGCCAGTCAGAAACAAAACATTTGCATCTACATTTTAAAGCATGAAGTGATGCTGAATAATAAGGATCGATTAAAAGGAATAAATCACGGAAAGGGATGTATCCGTTTTCCGAATCCTTCAAAAATTGATTACGATCTGCTCACAGATCTATTTAAAGAATCCTTTAAATCGTCAGCTAAAATTTGCTGAATAATTTTAACTCGAATCCGAAAAACAAACATGGAAATGAATTGAAAACACAAACGGTTGTATCCCCAAATTGGCTTAATGAGAACTTAAACAATGCTAATCTTGTGGTTCTGGACACAAGTCCGAAAAGTAATGTGTCCGGTTTAGACACAGAATTTTCGGAGATACAGATCAAAAAAGCGCGGTACTTTGATCTCGACAATAAATTCAGTGATCCCAAAACTACTCTTCCTCACATGCTCCCAACTCCGACCGACTTTGAAAAGGAGGCAAGAAAACTGGGTATTAATAACACGAGCGAAATTGTAGTTTACGACAACCTTGGAATTTATTCGAGCCCAAGGGTCTGGTGGATGTTCAAAGTTATGGGTCATATAAATGTGAAAGTTCTCGATGGCGGCCTTCCCGCTTGGGTAAAGTTGGGATTTGAAACCGAACCGATTCAAACCGGCAATTACACTGAGGGAAATTTTATATCACAATATCATTCTAAAGATGTTAAAGATTTTGATTTTGTAAAGATGAATTTAGAATCACAAAAATCGATAATTATTGACGCGCGTTCAAACGGTCGATTTAACGGAACGGCGCCGGAACCGAGGGAGTGGGTAAAAAGTGGTCATATCCCAAATTCGATCAATATTCCGTTCGAAAGTCTTTTGGAAAACGGGAAGTTTAAATCTAAAGATGAATTAAAAACCATTTTCCAACAACATGATTTGAAAAATCGCGAGTTGGTTTTTAGCTGCGGTTCGGGGTTAACAGCTTGTATAAATCTTCTCGCCGCGGAAATTATTATGGATAACCCAAAGTCAGTTTATGATGGTTCATGGACCGAATGGGCACAAAGAAAAAACGCTCCGATTGTTTAGGGGTGGCTAAAAGCAACCGGTTGTATTTATTGAATTAAGATGAAAATAATTACTAAACGCCGACTGTTTTTCTGTTCATCCTGCGCCATTCATCATAATCTTCCTTTTTAGAAAAATTGCGTTCGATTATTTTAAAATCATGAATGTTAAATTTATCCTTAAGCCCAATCGCATGATTTTCAACGTTTGGGATATGAACAAATCCCTTTGAAATTTCACCGGTTTTTCGGTTCCGGAATTTGTAAGAAAGGTAGAGATCCTCTGACATTGCGACAACCCCCATTATTGATGGCGGTAAATATATTTGAGGAAAAATTAATTCCCAAATTAATTTTTATAGATTTTTCTTTGTTGTGACGTCAAATCAATTTAATTTTCTGCGAATTAATTGAGTACAACTTTTCTATGAATTCGATCAAAATACTACAACAACCTAACGATATTACGTGCGGCCCGACTTGCCTTCACGCGGTTTACAACTATTATGGCGAACCGGTCGATATCGACAAAATTATTCATGAAGTCGGCAGTTTGGAAACCGGCGGAACTTTGTCGGTTATGCTGGCAAATCATGCACTTAAGCAAGGATATGACGCAACAATATACACTTACAATCTGACCGTATTTGATCCGACATGGTTTTCAGGAGAGGTAAACATTTCGGCAAAATTAAAAGAACAATTGAAGTACAAAAAAAGCTCAAAACTTCGTGCGGCTTCGCTTGAATACATTGAGTTTCTGCGTCTCGGCGGGAAAATTAAATCGGTTGATCTTAATCCAAAATTATTAATGAAATTTTTTAATAAAGGGATTCCAATTTTAACGGGATTAAGCGCGACTTATCTTTATAACTGCAGCCGCGAATTTACAAATGAGGAAGATCAAGCAGTTTATCATGATACAAAAGGATATAATACAGGACACTTTGTATTGCTATCGTCATTTGATAAAGAGAAAAGGGTGGTTTCAGTTTCTGATCCATACAAAGAGAATCCGATCTCCGGAGAAAAATACTATTACGTAGATATTGGAAGATTATTAAATTCTATAATGTTGAGTATAAATACTTATGATAGTAATCTTTTATTAATTACACCTCGAGATAAAAATAAATGAAAACGTTAGTTGTTGTAAATAATCCTAAGGACTGGAATTTTAATATCGATGGAGTTGAATTAATAGCCGCAAAAAGTTATTTGATGAATCACAATTTAACCGATTCCAAAAGCTACAGAATTTTTAATCTCTGCCGTTCGTACAGATATCAATCAACTGGTTATTATGTATCACTTTTGGCCGAAGCGAGGGGGCATCGTGTATTTCCAAATGTTTCTACAATTCAGGATTTAAAATCGCAAACAATTGTTAAAATAATCTCCGAGGATATTGATCAATTAATTCAAAAAGAACTAAAAAAAATAAAATCCGAGAAGTTTGTTTTAAGCATTTATTTTGGGAAAAACCTTTCATCGCAGTATGATAGTCTTGCGCAGCAATTGGGATCATTATTTCAAGCTCCTCTTATTCGTGCGGTGTTTGTGTTTAATAAAAAATGGATGGTTCAAAATATTTCGCCAATTCCCGTAAATGAAATACCGAAGCCACATTTGCCTTATGTAGAAAAATTTGCCGTGGAATATTTTTCCAAGCAAAGAATTCATTCGGCAAAAGTATCACGCACAAGATATGATTTGGCGATTCTGGTCAATCCTGATGAAAAAGAAGCTCCTTCCGATCCAAAAGCAATAAAACAATTTATAAAAGCGGCGGAAGAAAATAACATAAGGGCTGAACTGATAACAAAAAATGATTTTAACAGGATACCGGAATTCGATGCTTTATTTATCCGTGAAACAACTTCCGTAAATCATCACACATACCGGTTTGCCAGAAGAGCATTTGCTGAAGGGCTTTTCGTAATCGATGATCCGCGTTCGATTGTAAAATGTTCAAACAAGGTTTATCTTGCTGAAATATTGGCGAAAGCAAAGGTTCCCACAGTTAATACAGTTGTAGCAAGCAGAGAAAATAAGGCTCAAATTGAAACACAACTCAAATTTCCAATAGTGCTGAAACAACCGGATAGTTCTTTTTCACAAGGGGTTATAAAAGTTGAAAACAAAACAGAACTAAACGACGAACTTGAAAGATTATTTGATATTTCTGATTTAGTTATTGCACAAGAATTTAAGTATTCCGATTTTGATTGGAGAATCGGAATTATTAACCGTCAACCTATTTACGCGTGTAAATACTTTATGGCGAAAAACCACTGGCAGATTTATAATTGGAAAGCCAATGGTGACGATAACACCGGCAACTATGAAACACTTGATTTAAAGGATGTTCCGGAGAAAATTATTAAAACTGCTTTGAAAGCAACCAATTTAATCGGTGACGGATTATATGGAGTTGATATTAAACAATCGGGCAAGGAAATTTTTGTAATAGAGATTAACGACAACCCATCTATTGAATATGGTGTTGAAGATAAAATCGGGAAAATGGATATATACATGAGTATAATGAAAGTTTTTTATGATAGACTTGAAACAATGCGACTTAGAAAGGAGATTAATTTATGAGTGAATCAATTCATTTATTCGAACGTTTCGGTATTGAATTGGAATACATGATTGTTGACAAAGATAATCTAAAAGTTAAGCCCATTTCGGATGAAATTATTAAATCCGTTACGGGCGAATATAAATCGGATGCTGAATTTGGCGACATTGAGATTTCGAATGAAATAGTCCTCCACGTAATCGAGTTAAAAACGAATGGACCTGCATTATCGTTAAATAATCTTGATGATTCTTTTCACAGGGTTGTGAAAGAGTTAAATAAACTATTAGAAAGTCACAACGCAATTCTGCTTCCAAGCGCCGTCCATCCCACAATGGATCCTTTAAAGGAAACAAAAATTTGGCCTCATCATAATAGCGCTGTTTACGAAGCATACGATAAAATTTTCAATTGTAAAGGTCATGGTTGGTCAAATCTTCAAAGTACCCATATTAATTTGCCATACAAAGGTGATGAAGAATTCGGCAATCTACACGCGGCAATTAGAGCTGTATTACCGATTTTACCCGCTCTTGCGGCAAGTTCTCCAATTATCGATGGTAAATTTTCCGGCTCACGTGATGTCAGACTCGAATTTTATCGTAAAAACCAATCACGAATTCCTTCGATCACCGGTTCAATAATTCCCGAAAGAGTATTTACTCGGGAAGATTACAAAGAGGAAATTTTAGAATGGATTTATTCGAATATCGAAAAATTCGATACGGATAAATTGCTTCGGCATGAATGGTTAAATTCGCGAGGAGCGATCGCCCGTTTCCAACGAAAAACAATTGAAATCAGAACATTGGATATTCAGGAATCGCCAAAAGTCGATATATCGATTGCGGCATTCGTAACTGAACTTCTCAAAAAATTTATTAATGAAGAATGGCGGCCATTAGATGAATTAAAAGCTGCAGACGAAGATGAACTTGCAAGAATTTTATTTAATGTAATCAAAGTAGCGGAAAGTTCTATTATAACTAATAAAAACTATCTCGGTTTATTTGGACTTGAAGGAAGTCAGAAAATTTCCGCTAAAGATCTGCTTCAATACATTTTTGAAGAATTAAAAGATTTCAGTAAAACCCCTCATGCGGAAGTAATTCAAGCAATAATCAAGAATGGAACGCTTTCATCCAGAATTATCAGAGCCGTAAAAAATGATTTTTCACCAAAGAATCTAAATGCGGTATATTTTGAATTGGCTGATTGCCTGGCAAAAAATGAAATGTTTAGAGTCTGACCGGTTTAGTTTAGCACAGATTGATAATCTGTGGCACAATTTGTATTGTCTCATGGATTAGGCTTTAAACTAAAAACAGCGGCTGAAGCCGCTGTTCAAAAGGAGGTTACAGACGAGAAATATGCACCCATTCATTTTTCAAATCTCTGCTACCTTTTTGTTTAACTCGTTCGCATTATAGTATTTATGACGCGCAAGGGAAATGATAGTTGTCACTATAATCAAAAATTGTTCTGTTTTGTGATCTATAACCGCGAATGATGTGATTTAAAACAAAAAAGCCGGGAAATCGTTCCCGGCTTTTGATAAAAGTCTTAAACTCCGGAATTATTCTTTTACTTCAATATTCCCAAATGTTGAAAGAGTATTTTTTACTTTTTTCTCGTCGCCGACAATAACCATCGTCATATCTTCCGGACGAATATACTTTTTGGTCATTTCGGAAATGTCATCGGGAGTAATCGCATAGATTTTTTTAACATAAGACTCGAGGTAATCTTCACTCAAACCGTGCATTTTAGTGTATGCCAATTGATTAGTAATTCCACCTCGTGAAGAGTTTTGCAGGACAAATATTCCGGCTATGTAATTTTGAATTCCTTCAAGTTCTTCTTGCAGTGGTTTTTCGTTTTGGAGTTTTTCAATCTCGTAGAAAATTTCCTTCATTGCGTCTGCGGTTACATCCGTAGTAACATCAGCGATCTGAACGAAATATGAGTCACGATATCTTGAAGAAATCTGACTTCTCGGTGAGTAAGTGTATCCTTTGTCTTCCCTGATATTGCTTGTTATTCTTGAGCCAAAACTTCCGCCAAGTAAAGTGTTAGTAACGGAAAGTTTGATGTAATCCGGATGCGACGGATCAACAACCGGTAATCCCAAATAAAGTGTGGATTGCGGAGCGTCGGGTCGATCATAAAGCTGTACTGATTTTTGCGGTTCGTTTTCGGGAATAAGAATCAAAGGATCATTCCCTTCCTTCCATCCGGAAAAATGATTCTTGATTGCTTCATCCACAGCGGAGTCATCAAAAACTCCAACAATATATAGTTGTGATCTTTTTGCGCCGAAGTTTTTATCGTAATATTCTTTCACTTTTGCTTGATCATAACTATCGATCATTTCTTGAGTCGGATAAATTCTTCCGTATGGATGATCGGGATAAAGAGATTGGCGGAATTTTTCCATCGCGGTATTTTGTGCACTGCTTTTTTGAATACTCATATTTCGCGAATAATTCTTCTTCAATCGTTCGATTGCGTCGACTTCAAAGATTGGTTTTTGGACCATTTCTGATATTAATCCAATTAAATCCGGCGCAAACTCTTTAAGTACATCGCCGTTAATTGTAGTTTGATCCATTCCGGTCGAAACATTCACTTCGCCGCCCATGCTTGCGGCTTTTTGAGCAATTTCTTCGGCTGAATAATTTTCCGAACCTTCGCTAAATAAATCCGCTGTTATATCCGAGAGCCACGTTTCATTTTCGGCTTCGTTTAAGTTCCCCACGCGCATCACTAAACGAACCGATACTTTTGGAACGGATCCATAATGCACTTTTATTACTTCCATTCCATTAGAAAGCGTATATGTTTCTTTTGCGGGAAGTTTAAAATCCTTTGGTTCGCCACCCGGCGGTGGTGTTTCTTTTTGTGCAAATAATAATGTTGAACAAAACAGCGCTACAAACAAAATCGATTTTATTTTTAGTCTTTTCATTTTTTACCTCCTTAAGAACCTTGACCGGTTGGGTTAACCGTAAGAATAGTTCTGTTTGTGTTACGTAAATATTCTTGCGCCGTTTTTTGGATCAGCTCAGGAGTTACTTTTTTGAACTCTTTTTCGATATCATTAATCCGGGCAGGATTATCATCAAACAAAGCAAAGGATGCCAACAGATCCGCTCTTCCGAATCCAAAAAATTGACTTACAGTATCATAAAATGATGATCGAATTTTTACACGAGCTCTTTCCATAGTTGCTTCATCCAATGGGTTTGCGGCCAAATCGGCCATTACTTCATCAACATATTCCATAATTTTTTCGGAGGAAACATCGTTATCATGAAAAACCGAAGCCATCCAGATCATTGGACCGTTGTAATTAAACATGTTGCCGAGCAGGTTAATTCCGCCGCCAACATTTCCGGTAACTTCTTTTTCTTGCACTAATTTTTGATAAAGTCTGCTATCATTTCCTTGCAATAAAATTTGATCAATTATACCCATCGCGTAAAATTCCGGTGTGTTTCTTTCGGGCATATGATAAGCAAACGCCAAAGCGGGCCTGGTTGCAAGAGCATCATCTTTGCTGGCGAATTTTTCTTTTTCTTGTCGCGGTTCACTAATATCAGCAGGCGTGGGAATAGTTGATGAAGGTAAATCACCAAAATATTTTTGAACAAATTCTTTAGCTTCCTTCGAATCAAAATCCCCGACGATAGCTAAAGCAGCGTTATTTGGTGCGTAAAAAGTTTCGAAAAATGATTGAACATCTTCCAATGTCGCGGCATCAAGGTCTTCCAAATCACCGTAAAAATTGTGAGCGTTGTACCAGTTTTCGTTTGCGTATTGCGGCATATCCAACCAAGGGAAACCACCGTATGGTTGGTTTAGAACATTAACTTTAACTTCGTTTTTAACAACACCCTGTTGATTTGTAAGATTTTCTTGGGTTATTGCAAGTCCTTTCATCCTATCTGCTTCGGCCCACAACATAGTTTCCAATTTATGAGCTGGGACAATCTCAAAGTAATTTGTGAAATCAAACCTTGTGGAACCGTTTAAGGTACCTCCGTTTTCCTGAACCAAACGGATAAATTCCATTTTGCCAAGATTTTCCGATCCCTGGAACATCATGTGTTCGAACAAATGTGCGAACCCTGTTCTATCCTTTGGTTCAATCCGAAAACCGATGTTATAGTAAACCGCGATTGTAACTGTTGGTGCGGTGTGGTCTTCTGAAAGAATAACTTTCAATCCGTTATCCAGCTTATAATAATCAACCGGAACTGTATATCCTTCATCTTGTTGACTACAACTGATTAAGAAAATTGAAAGCAGAAAAGCGGGTAGAAAAATAAATCTCCTCATCTTTACTCCTTTTTATTGTGTTTGGAAAATATATTACAACTTTTTTTGACGTTTGTAAAACGCAGATGTTTTCGGCCAAAAATCGGGAAACCTTCTAAGTTTCCGGCTCAAACTCTTGTCTGAATGCTTCGATAGTATTTTTAGCCGCCGACTTGCTATCGAATTTAGCGATATGAAAAACCGCATCACCTTTATAAACCAGCGGTAATTTTAATTGTCCGATAATTATTCCGGAAGCGCCGGCGATTACATTTTCCTCATCATCACCGAACGGATCCGAAACTACGCCTAAAATTTCATTTTCAGATACAGATTGTCCGAGTTCAATTTTATTTCTTAGAATGCCGCTGATTGGCGCGCGAACCCAGGTGCTTGAATGCGCAATTAGGGGTGTAATCGTAGATTCTGTATGCTGATCTAATTGCATCATTTTAATTTCACTCATAACCGCAAGAATACCGTTTATGCCTGCTTGAATCGAAACTTCGTCGAATCGAAGAACTTCGCCCGCTTCATATAACAGTACTGGAATTCCAATATCTTTTACAGCCTGCCTTAACGAACCTCCTAATAAGTTGGCGTCGAGAATAACCGGAGCGCCGAATGCTTTAGCCAGTTTTTCGGTTTCGGGATCGTCGAGATAAGCTCTAATTTGCGGGAGGTTGGTTCTGTGATTTGATCCGGTGTGAAGATCGATTCCATGAGTACACTTCTCAATAATTTCTTCCATAAAAAGTTTTGCTAATTGGGAAGTAAGCGAACCTGAATCGGTGCCCGGGAAGAATCTGTTAAGATCCCTTCGATCGGGGGAGTAACGTGTTTGGTTTATAAATCCAAAAACATTTACGACCGGAATAGCAATTAAGGTGCCTTTTATATTTTTTAAGTTTTCAAGTTTCAGTAATCTGCGGATTATTTCCACACCTTGAATTTCATCACCATGAATTGCGGCGCAGATAAAAAGCGTGGGACCTTCTTCAACTCCATGAATTACGGTTATCGGAATTGTCATGTCGGTATGTGTATAAAGTCTGGCAACAGCGATATCAAAAGTTTTTCTTTCGCCGGGTCGAATTTCAACACCGCCGATAATAATAGATTTTCTGATCAAAATTAACCTTTGCCTCGCGTTTGGGTTTTGCCGTCTCTTGCGTTTTTCTGAATATAATCGACTACCATTCCTGCAACATCTTTTCCGGTTGATTTTTCAATCCCTTCCAGTCCGGGAGAAGAATTAACTTCCATAACAACCGGTCCGTGGTTCGATCTCAGAATATCAACTCCGGCGAGATTTAGTCCCATAATTCTCGCGGCCCGAACAGCGGTTGATCTTTCTTCCGGTGTAATTTTAATAATTGAGCCTGTTCCACCTCTGTGTAAATTTGAACGAAATTCACCTTCTTTAGCTTTTCGCATCATTGAAGCTACAACTTTATCACCGACCACGAAGCACCGAATATCAGCGCCGCCGGCTTCTTTTATATATTCCTGAACAAGAATATTCGCTTTTAATCCTCGGAAAGCTTCGATTACACTCTCCGCCGCTTTATCGGTTTCCGCAAGAATTACACCGATACCTTGAGTTCCTTCAAGTAATTTTACAATTAACGGAGCGCCGCCAACCATTTTTATTAAATCTTCGGTATACTGGGTGGAGTGGGCAAATCCTGTCACCGCTCCGCCGACACCTTTTCGCGCTAACAGTTGTAAACTCCGTAATTTATCTCTTGACCGGGTAATAGCAACAGATTCATTTAAACTGTAAACTCCCATCATCTCAAATTGTCGAACGACAGCCGTTCCGTAAAATGTTATCGAGGCACCAATTCGTGGGATGATTGCATCAAATCCCTCTAATTTTTGTCCTTTGTAATGAACTTCAGGATTATGAGAAGTTATATTCATATAGCACCGAAGCGTATCTATAATTTTTACTTCATGTCCTTTTTCCTCACAAGCCTCCGCTAACCGTCTTGTTGAATAAAGCTCGGGTTTTCTTGATAATATTCCAATTTTCATTTCTTGTTATCCCATTAAATGATAATGTTTCGCCAGTTTCCTTCCGGTTAAATAGGATTTATCCGGTATAATACTCACACGTTTTCTCATAGCTTCTCTTCCGAGTAACATACGAAACTTCATATCTTCTCGATTTGATAAGGTAATTTCAATGGGCCATTGATGTTCACCAAAAATGATCGGTGTTTTGATCACGTATCTTTCTTCTAAATGGCCGCCGGAATTTTTTACTATCCTGGTATCAATAACATCTGCGGTACAGAATATTTCCGCTTTTGTGGAACGCTGAATCGGATGTACGCCAAACTTAACACGAAGTTGGCCTCGTACTTCAAATGTTTCTAAATCAAATGTATGAAGTGATGAAGTTCGTGCACCTGTATCCAACTTAACCTTGATCGAAGGGATTTTTAATTCGGGGAGTGCGACCCATTCCCGCCATCCGGATTCAAATCTTTGAATAGTATTTTTATGCGACAATATGAATTTCCAATATTATAACAATTGCTATCTCTTAATTAACGAACAAAAGAGTTAATATCCAAAATAACATTTTTGTTCAGAACCAATTGGTGAACCAGGGGGTAATTCTGATTCTAATTGAATTTGATACTCGCCCGGGTCGTCTAAATAAGATTCAATTCTATTAATTAAATAGGAAAAATGATTTTTTTGCTCATAAACTTTGAGAGTTTTTAGTTCGTTTTCCATCCAGTTTTTTATTTCATTCAATTTCCCAAACGAAATTTCTCGAACCGATGCGAGAGTTTTATTGTCATTCGCCAGTAACATCAATGAGTTGATAACCGACTCATCAATTCCACTTTGAATCTGACGGGCTAATCCTTCTTTCCCTTTTGATTTTATTGAAGACGCAAAAACCGACTCAATTACTGATTCGAGAGAAGGATTGGAATTATCGAGAGCGTTCTGCACCACTAATCGAGAAGCGCGCTCCGGATTTAATATAAGCGGGAAAACAAAATCGGAAACACTCACAGCGGCAGTAATCGGATCAAACGTTACACCGGTGTTTGAATCGAAGGATTCGTTATTTCTATAATTGCCGAATGATCGGGGCGGTAACAAATCAAGAATATGTTTTGGAATAATAAGTTGTTCGGTTGAAACGGTTTTTAAAAGTGATTTTAAAGCATCCGATTGAATTTTTGGTTCCACGTACTTCTGAATTAACTGACCGTCATTTTTGTAAGCATATCTATAGTCCAATCCACCCACTAATTTTACGACTGCTTCGGCTTGATAACGAAATGAATAATAAAGCGGTACAAGCATATCTTCTAATTTGGAGTATGGCTCGTTATCAGGAATATTATCAGCCGAAAAATTTTCGAGAGCGAATTTTCTTAATTTAAGAATTCGTTGAAGCTCTTCAATGGGAGATGTTCCGTTATCCCAAAGGTGGGCAAATGGATGAGCGCCGCCGGTTGCCCGTGCGTCATAATCTGTTATAAATACAAAATCGTTTTCGATATAATCGTCTATAATTTTTTGAAGTTCTGCTTCTTCATCAGAATTAAATTCAGAGTACCCGTATCGAATTGCGATTTTATCCCAATCTCCAATTCCAGTATCGTACGCCTTTGAAAAATCCATTTCTCCATTTTCTTTCAACTCAACAAAAGGATGCGGATAGTCCATAACCGAGGCTCTATTTTTTGCGCTTGCCGCGAAGTTGTGCGCAAGTCCTAAAGCATGACCAACTTCATGCGCCGAAAGTTGTCGGATTCTCGCCAGCGCCATTTCTTCTAATTCTGAAGGAATGTTTTCTCCACTTTTATATGCGGCAAGTAGACCTTGCGCGATTAAATAATCTTGTCTGACTCGAAGCGAGCCAAGTGAAATATGGCCTTTGATTACTTCGCCCGTTCTCGGATCAGCAACCGATCCGCCATACGACCATCCACGGGTTGATCTGTGAACCCATTGAATAACATTGTATCGAACATCCATCGGATCGGCGCCTTCGGGTAAAACTTTTACTTGAAACGCGTTAATAAAACCTGCCGCTTCAAAAGCTTGATTCCACCAGGTTGCTCCTTCAATCAAAGCGGAAAGCACAGGCTCGGGAACTCCGTTATCGACGTAATAAATAATTGGATTAACAGCTTCACTTTTTTCGGCGGAGGGATTTTGTTTTTTTAAGCGATGGCGATAAATATATTTGATCTCGGTTGATTCTGAAATGGGAGTTGAATAATCATAAAAGGTTAATGGAAAATAACCGGCACGGGAATCAAACTTTCTTGGTGTGTAGTTATCATCCGGGAGCATTACAAATGAATGTCTTTGATGAACTGTAATATTTGTTGGAGTTGGAGTGACGCTCCGAATCCAGCCACCCTTTGGTTCTCCGGTAAAAGTTAGAATTACTTCGAA
Source organism: Melioribacteraceae bacterium (assembly GCA_021739765.1). Taxonomy (GTDB): domain Bacteria; phylum Bacteroidota; class Ignavibacteria; order Ignavibacteriales; family Melioribacteraceae; genus JAIPBD01. The sequence continues at coordinate 223,622 of JAIPBD010000003.1, read as the reverse complement.
TTCAGAATTCTTCGGAAAGTTTTTGCAGTTCTCTAAATAAATCGCTGATTTTGATTTATCAATTGAATAATTCCCTTGATTGGATCTTTTTAAAACGCCGGAGACATTTTTCCCGTCATGCATTAGAAAATCTGTGAAATCAATAACAAACTTGTTGTCGTTAGTTTGCAGAATTTCGAATCCCCAGATAACCGACTTTGCAAAAGATTGCTCAACCGCTTTGCGCTCGGATGGATTTTCGGAACTTGCTCTGTAAGTATAATTAGGTTCGATTAATAAAAGTTTGGATCCATGTTTTTCGAATTTAACTATTCTTTGGTTTCCCAACTGACCGCGATCTAATCCAATATCGTTCGAACCAATTCCATTTGGGAGTGAATTTACATAAAGGAATTCATAATCGAGTTTATCGACTTCCAGATAAATTTTACCTTCGCTTTCACTGTAATGGAAATTGAAAAATCCTTGGAATTGCTGAGTATCACTAAGAATATCCTTTTGTTGTTCCTGAGCGGTTGGATTTATATATAACAGAAAAGTTAATAAAGTGACGAGATATATTTTCATTATGAGATTCCTTTTTACATAAAATTCGACCGAGGTGAAAAATTACGAAATAAACTTATAATTACAATTGAGGAATTAACGGATGTAAATTCTTGGTACTCTGGTATTTATATTTGTCAAAATTTCATATGGAATTGTTCCTGCCCATTTTGCGAGCTCTTCCGCTCTAATAATTGTTTCCCCGGATTTGCCGAGTAAAATCACTTCATCTCCGTTATACGCAGTTTTATCTTTAATATTTGCAATAATTTGATCCATCGAAATTGTACCGATTACCGGAAATCGTTCACCACGAATTATTACTTCTGCATTTCCGGACATTCCACGCATGTATCCATCACCGTAACCCACAGGAATTGTTACGGCCCTTGTGTTTTTGTCGGTTTCCCATCTCAACCCATAACCCACAGGATGCTTGGGCTTTATCACCTTAAAAAACACAACAAGCGATTTCCAGGTTAATGCCGGATTTACAACCACCGTTTTTGGCAGCTCAGTTGTAGGATAAATACCGTAAAAGAGCAATCCCGGACGAACCATATCCAAATTTGCTTCGGGCAGTTGTAGTATTGCCCCGGAGTTTGAAATATGGCGAATTGGTGCGGGAAGAGATCGTTTTTGATAGAATGTCAGAACTTCATTAAATCTTTCTAATTGAAGTTCTGTGTGCGTTAAATCAGTAGAATCGGCATTCGCGAAATGAGAATAAATTCCTTCGATTTTAATATTATTTAATTTTAGAGAATGTTCGAGAAAGTTTTCCGCGCTGTAATAATGAACTCCAATTCGTTCCATTCCCGTATCAATTTTTAGATGAACAAGCGCTTTTTTGTTCATCGATTCCGAAACATCGTTGATTTGATTCAGTTTCTCAATTGATGAAGCGGTAATTGTTAAATCATATTTCAAGAAAAGCGGAACTTGATTTCCCCATAATCCGCCCAAAACAAGAATGGGTTTTATGATTCCATTTTTCCGGAGCAGAATTCCTTCTTCAAGAAAAGCTACGCTGAGATAATCAACATCCAGCGTCTCTAACAATTTGGCAATCTCGACCAGTCCATGCCCGTAAGCGTTTGCTTTTAAAACAATCATCAATTTTGAAGGTGAAACCCGTTTTTTGATCGAAGCAAAATTCTCCCGTAAAACTCGTAAATCCACTTCAACATGGGTTGGTCGAATTATTTCTTCTTCACTAATTATCGATTGATTTATTTGAGACATATATTGAATCTACTATACAAAGTTTGTTAAAAATTTATCGGCGGAAATAACTCTAACTGATTCCTTCAGCACATCTACGCCCTGTTTCTTAATTACTTGGTAAATAAAAGGAATTTTAAGTCGTTTTTGAAAATATTTAATTTGTGATGAAATGGATGTTTCAGTTAGTTTTGCGTCAACCGCAAACCAAGGTTTTTTGTCTACACTAATAAGGAAATCAACCTCCTTTTTATCTACGTTTCGCAGGTAATTTAACTCGGCCTTATATCCTTTTGCGTTTACCAAATACTCAACGAACTTGAGTAGGTGGCAAGCTATCAAATTTTCAAATCTAATGCTCTCTTCATTTAGTTCGGACCAATCGGTAAGATAAAGCTTAGACTCCTTTTTCAGCGAACGTATCGTATTCGAGTGAAACGGGTATATACGAAAATGGTAATAGAATCTTTCCATAATATCCAGCCAGTCTGAAACAGCTTTATGACTGACTTGAAGGTCTTCTCTAATGGCGTTGATAGAAAGTTGACTTCCCGCTTTTGAGGGAAGTAAATCACCCAACAATTTCATACTGCTTATATCGCGAATATTTTCTACGTCTCTAATGTCTTCTCTGAAAAGTCTTTCCAACTTTTCATTGTGCCAACGTCTTAAACCGGTTTCATTCTGTTTAATAAACATCTCCGGAAAGCCGCCAAATTTGAATAAGGAATTAAAACTATCTGTACTTATTCTTGAAGAATAAATGGGGTCATCAAAAGGTTCAATGTCACTTTTACTCAATTCAGCTTCTGGTACCGAAAACGGATGGAGTGTGTAATAATGATATCTGCCTTGAAGTGAATCGCCTCCCTTTCGGAAAATATTCATTCTGGCGCTTCCGGTTATGGCAATTTTATATTTGTTTTTATGGACATCAAATATTCCTTTGATCGTAGTTTTCCATTTTTTGTATTTATGGATTTCGTCAAAAATTATTAATCCATCCTCTCCCGGAAGTTCATTGTTTATTATTCTTTTTCGGTCGGGCGCGTAATCCCAATTGTAATAAGTAGAGTTGGGTTCCGAAATTGTTAAAATTTCCTTCGCGAGAGTAGTTTTACCTACTTGCCGCGCACCACCGACAAATACCATTTTTGATTCTAAATCGTCTTTGATATTTTGAGTTAAATAGCGTTCTTTCATCAATTTAAATTCATTTTTGCACAAAATGCTAAAATTTTCCACTATAGTCAAAAATTATAGCTAATATTTTCCACTGCAGTCAAAAATTCCCGCAATTAAGTTCTTCTCTTAAATCGATTTTAATCCCATACTTTTTGTCTTCCATTATAACCGAGCACAATTCATTTTACAATTACATAACACTTTCTTAAAACAGCCTTCTTTTGATTGATCATTCATTAGCGCTAAATTAATAGTTTATTTTTAGAATAATTTTTCGGAGTTCGTGAATGAGTTACAGTTTGATTAAGAAATCGGAGTTTGATAAAGTTTTAGCATCGGATGCTGAATGGTCGGGAAAAATGAAATTATTTGCCGATATGACACGTTTTAACACATTAGTTGCCGTCAAAAAAGCGGGTTCCGGGCACCTCGGCTCCAGCTTAAGTGCTACAGATATTGTAACATATCTTTACTTGAATGAATTAAATGTTCTGCAAATCGGATTAGATTCACCCGATCGGGATATTTATTTTTCATCAAAAGGACATGATGTTCCAGGGCTTTATTCACTTTTTTACGGATTGGGAATTTTGCCCGGGGAAAAACTTCTCGGTTTGAGAAGACTCGGTGGAGTTGATGGTCACCCCGAAGTTCGACAAGCTGGAATCGAAGCTTCAACAGGTTCGCTTGGGATGGGAATCTCGAAAGCGAAAGGAATGGCCTGGGCTAAACATCATCAAAAGTTTGGCGGACATGTTTATGTTCTGACGGGTGATGGAGAATTTCAAGAAGGACAAATTTATGAATCACTTCAAGCCACAGCTCATCAAAAAGTTAATTGTGTAACTGCGATCATGGATCACAACAAATATCAAACTGATATGTTAGTTGAGGATGTTAACAATATCGAAGATGTAGTTAAAAAAGTAGAAGCTTTCGGTTGGCATGTTACGCGAATCAATGGTCACGATTACAACGCTCTCCAAAAAGCTTTCACCGATTTGAAATCTGTAACTGACAAACCCAAAATGATAATCGCCGATACAATAAAAGGGAAGGGTGTTTCATTTATGGAAAAACCGGAAGTGGAGACTGTGTCGGGGAAAACCTACTACAAATGGCATTCCGGCGCGCCGAATGATGAAGCCTATATGAAAGGACTTTCCGAATTGACCGATTCTATTAATTCATTAGCATCCGAATTGCAAGTCGGGAATATTGAAATTCCTGTTAACAAGATACCGGGGAAAGTATCATCAAAGGAAGAAAAAGAATTTGTAACCGATGCTTACGGAGCGGCTTTGGTTGAAATCGCTAAAACAAATAACAAGCTCGTTGTTATGGATGGCGATCTTTCAGCGGATTGTAAACTTCGAAATTTTGAATACACCTATCCCGATCGTTTCATCGAAAACGGAATTGCGGAACAAGATATGGTTTCTATGGCTGGCGGATTGGCTAGAATGGGAATGATTCCAGTTGTTAATACTTTTGCGAGTTTCCTTGCCGCCAGAGCAAACGAACAGATCTACAACAACGCCGGCGAAAAAACAAAAATCATTTACACTTGTCACTTTGCCGGAATGATTCCAGCCGGACCGGGGAAATCTCATCAATCTGTTCGGGATATCTCCCTTTTTGGAGCGCTTCCCAATGTCACAATCATTCAACCGTGTAATGCTGAAGAAACCACCGCTGCCACCAATTACCTCGTCAACAAATGCACCGAAAACGGAATGCTTCGTTTGGTGATAGGCCCGTCACCCGAAAAAATTAATTTACCGGCTGATTACAAGTTTGAGATCGGAAAAGGCACGGTTTTGAAAACGGGTACCGATGCGGTTCTTTTTGCGTACGGACCGGTAATGTTACATGAGGCTTTACTCGCTCACAAATATTTGGATGCTGTTGATTTTAGTTTGAAGATTGTAAATATGCCTTGGTTGAACAAAATTGATTCGGAATGGCTCGCTTCTGTAGTTGAAGGAATTGAAAGCATTATTGTGCTTGAAGATCATTCTATCGTTGGTGGTTTGGGAGACAGGATTTTAGATTCACTCGTATCGAACAAAATATACAAAGCACAAAATTTTAAAATACTCGGCCTGGATGAATATCCTGAATGCGGAACACCCTGGGAGGTATTGGAATTTCACAAATTGGATGGGAAATCGCTGGCAAGAAGAATATCGGGGAAAACGAATATCGACGAAGACGCAAGAATAAAGGATAAATATACAGCGGACGCGCCGCAATAAATTTTCAATTTTTGTAGAATAAATTCGTTTCGCAGAGAGCTATTGAAGTAGGATTTCTTAAAGGGATTTGCAATGGCAGAATCCGAATTGGTAATTGAGCCGAAACAAATTTCGGAAGCGGTGCAAACCTCCGGATTATCTTCAAAGTTTTTTAGGGATAAAAAACAATGGAGACAAAGTGGGCAAAGTCTGAACAAACATAAATTCCATCGGTTCAAGCTCTTGCCTCAAATCGAAATGAATAATTTGCAGATTGGTTCTAATCGGATTCCTTTTCATCAAAAACAATTCGGTTGAGATAAATCATAATTCTCCCAATGCAAATTATCATCAATTACTTAGCGGGTTCGTTGATTCGATTCATGAGATTTTGCTATTTTTTGGCATAGCTTTTTATTTTGTTGTTGAGATTATACTTTTTTGACGGCAATTGACAGAAAATGAATGCAGAAAGTTGTGTGGTTTCTGCAGAGGATCTGACAAATGATCGATTTATTGAAAAAGATTTTTTTTGGTTTAGTTATAACCCTAAGTTTTTTCGTCTTAATTGAGTTGGCACTATCGATTTTTGGAGTGGTACCTTTACACGAGCGGACCGATCCATACGTTGGTTTTTCAGGTTATTCGGATTTGTTTGTTAAAAATTCCGCGCAAAATGGAGCGGAATATTACGAAACCGCATCGAATAAGCTGCGATGGTTTAATTTTCAGCGTTTCCCGGCAAAAAAAGCCGAAGGTGTAACCCGTATATTTTGCGTCGGAGGATCAACAACTTATGGACGACCATACAATGATAAAACTTCTTTTTGCGGTTGGCTCAGAGAGTTTCTCAAAAAGGCTGATCCTTCCAGAAAATGGGAAGTAATTAACGCGGGTGGAATAAGTTACGCGAGTTATCGGGTTGCAAGATTAATGGAAGAACTCGCAGAATATGAGCCCGATTTGTTCATCGTCTATTCCGGTCACAATGAATTTTTGGAAAGAAGGACGTATGAAAAAATCCTGAACACACCAAAATTTGTAAGAAATCTTGCCTCTCTTGCCTCCCGACTACGACTGTACAGTTTGATGTCTGATGTCGCAAATATACGAAGTGATATTCTTTCGACAGAAGTAAATACTATTTTGGATCGTTCGGTTGGTCCCAAAGATTACGAAAGGGACGATCAAATGAAGGAAGTAGTGCTCGATCATTTTCGAAGCAGTCTAAACGAAATGGCGGATATTGCGGAAGATTCTGAATCAAAGTTAATTTTTGTAACTCCTGCTTCAAATATCGCGGATTTTTCCCCATTTAAAAGTGAACCCGATTCTGAATTAAGCAGCCATGAAGAGAAGGAGCTTGAACTGATAAAGCAAGAAATCAACAATTTGTTGGAAAAGAAAAAGCATGAAAAAGCTGCAAAATTATCCAAAAAAGCTGTTGAAATCGCTAATCGGGATGCTGAATTATTATACTTGCGCGCTCATTCATTGTTGGGTGTTGAAGAATTCGAGGAAGCGAAATATCATTTCATCGCCGCACGCGATGAAGATATCTGCCCGCTAAGAGCATTGACACCAATTCATGAAATTGTAAAAGATGTCGCTTCATCAACAGATTTTGGAGTTGTAGATTTTGTGAGAATTGTACATGAAAAATCACCTGATGGTATTCCGGGTGATGAGCTGTTCCTAGATCATGTTCATCCTACAATTGAAGGGAACAGCTTGCTTGCAAAAGAAATATTGAAAGAGCTGCAAAAAATGGGAGTCCTTTCCATTTATCATGAATTTAATGCTTCGGTTGTCGACGAGGTAAGTAAAAACATCATGAAAAATGTGGATGACCGGGAACACGCCACCGCGCTTAAAAATCTGTCAAAAGTTTTATCCTGGGCCGGGAAATTTGATGAAGCGGAACGTTTAGCGAATCTTGCGTTATCTTCAATTCCGGATGATGGCGAAGCTCATTTTCAAAAAGGAATTCTTGCTAAAAATTCCGGTAATCTTGAAGAAGCGTTAATGCATTATCAGGAAGCCGTAAGTCTTGCGCCTTGGAATCCGGAAATACGGCGCGGTTTGGGTACACTTCTTTCTGAAATGGGTCGAACTTTTGATGCTAAAAAAGAGCTTGAGAGAGCGATTAATTTAGCACCTGAAAGTAGTGAAGCTCACTACGATCTTGGACTGGTTTTACAAAAACTCCAAAAGTATAAATCAGCGGAAGAAGCTTATAACAAAGCAATAATATTGGATCCGACACATGCGGATGCGAACAACAATCTTGGTATTCTCATGGCGATTAGGGGAAATATTACAGGCGCAGAACAAAAATTTATTGAAGCGTTGCGTTTAAATCCGGATCATAAAGGAGCTGCTGCCAATTTAGAGAGGGCGAGAAATTCTTTGTCAAGATAGGTTGTGCAAATATGTCCTTGACTAAAAATTTTCAAAATAAGATAAAATCAAAAGTATCTGAAAAATAATCCGGATAAATTCCCGATTTGCGATCATCATACAAAAATTAACAACCACCTAATTTTAAAATAATTCTTTCCGCAACTTCTCAGAACTTTTCATAATTTTATTTCATAATTAATGATCAATGAATCAGTATGAGGAATTTAGAATGAAGAGGTTTTTTATGTTAATTTTTTCGGGAGCTTTGCTCTTTTCGGGCTGCAGTAAAGAAGTTGAAAATCCCCTGCTCGCCAAATGGGATACGCCGTTTCAAACACCACCTTTTAATTTGATAAATGAATCACACTATATACCGGCGTTTAAAGTAGCCCTGCAAAAACACAAGGAAGAGATTAAAACTATTGTTGAAAATGAAGCCGAACCGACATTTGAAAACACAGTTGTCGCTTTGGATAACAGCGGTGAATTGCTAAAACGGGTAAACAAAGTTTTCTCAGCGATGAACGAATCGATGAGTACGGAAAAAATGCAGGAGATTAATAAAGAAGTTACGCCCATGCTTTCCGGTCATAAAGATGACATAAATCTTAATCCGGGATTATTTCAAAGAGTAAAATCTGTTTATGAAAATCGTGAATCTGAGAATCTTAATACCGAACAAGCCCGTTTGCTCGATCACTACTATAAAAAGTTTGTTCGGGGAGGAGCAAATTTATCGGATGCCGACAAGGATAAATTCAGAAAGATAAATGATGAAATATCTCTTTTAAAGGTTCAATTTGGCGAAAATGTTCTCAAAGAGAATAACCGTTTTGAACTTGTTATAACCGATCAGGCTGATCTGGCCGGTTTACCCGATGGAGTTGTTTCATCCGCTGCCGAAGCCGCCAAAGAGGCCGGATATGAAGACTCTTGGTTGTTCACCATATCAAAGCCAAGTATGTTACCATTTATCACTTATTCTGAAAACCGAGACTTACGCGAAAAAATCTACACCGCTTATGTTATGAAAGGTAACAACGGAAATGAACTTGACAACAATAAAAACGCTTCAAAATTAGCGGCGCTTCGAGTTAAAAAAGCAAATCTTTTGGGATACAAAACTTTTGCCCATTTTGTTCTTGAAGAAAATATGGCAGGTGAACCGGAAAATGTTTACGAACTACTCAATAAACTTTGGGATCCGGCGTTAGAAAGAGCCAAATCCGAGAGAGAAGAAATGCAGAAAATGATTTACGCGGAAGGCAATGACTTCGAGCTTGAATCATGGGATTGGTGGTACTATTCCGAAAAAGTAAAAAAAGCTAAATATGATTTGGATGAAGATGAACTTCGCCCATATTTTTCCGTTGAGAATGCAATCGAAGGAGTTTTTGGTTTAGCGACAGATTTATGGGGAATACAATTTGTTGAGAGAACTGATATTCAAAAATATCATCCTGATGTTAAGGTTTTTGAGGTGAAGGAAGAGGATGGCTCGCACATCGGAATTTTGTACACAGACTATTTCCCTCGTGCCAGTAAAAGAGCAGGTGCGTGGATGGATGAATTCCGGCGACAACATAAAGTTGATGGAAAAATGATAACTCCGATTATCTACAATGTGGGTAATTTTTCTAAACCAACCGGCAATAAACCCGCATTGCTAAGTTTGGATGAAGTGCTTACTCTTTTCCACGAATTTGGGCACGCGCTTCATGGTTTGCTTTCCGATTGCACTTATGAATCATTAGCGGCAACAGAAACACCCAGAGATTTTGTTGAATTTCCCTCTCAAGTAATGGAAAATTGGGCAATGCATCCTGATGTGTTGAAAAACTACGCAAAACATTACGAAACCGGAGAAGTGATTCCGGCCGATTTAATCAAAAAGATTCAGAATGCGAGTCAGTTTAACCAAGGATTCGCAACGGTTGAATATCTTGCGGCATCGTACCTGGATCTTGATTGGCACACTTTATCGGACCCAACGGAAAAAAATGCCGCTGAATTTGAAAAAGCATCAATGACAAAAATTGGTTTAATCGACGAAATATTTCCGCGCTACAGAACTACGTATTTTAACCATATTTTCTCAGGAGGATATTCCGCTGGTTATTATAGCTATATCTGGTCGGAAGTTTTAGATGCCGATGCTTTCAACGCATTCGTTCAATCTGGAGACGTATTAAATCCCGAATTGGCGTCAAAATACAGAAAGTATATTCTCTCATCAGGCGGTACAGACGATGCAATGGAATTATACAAGAAATTTAGAGGCGCCGAGCCTGAAATTGAACCATTGCTAAAAAGAAGAGGATTGAACTGAACAGTTGATTCTGATTAGTTATTAGTCGTATATTTAAAAATATCGGTTAGGGCAATTTGCTCTAACCAATATTTTTTAGGGGGGAGTGTTTCAATATTATCAAAAGATTAAATGGTCGAATTATATCATTTGTTTTTTTATATTAACAACCATTACTAAATCCTCAAACACAAGGAGGCTCCCATGAGTGTAAAGTATATCGGGCAAGCAATCGCAAAGGTTGGCAAAAATGAAGAATTTAAGGCATTTGTTGAGCAATCAATAATGCCGATTTTAATTTCTTCAAAAGGTTGTGATTCATGCAATCTTTATATGGAAACAGAATCATCAAACAAATTTCTCTTAATCGAAAGGTGGGACTCGATTGAATCTCATAGACGTGCAATTAAAAAAATACCTGTGGATGCATATAATAAATTCATGGATTTAGTTAGCGAAGCACCAAAAGGAAGCCATTACAACTTAATTTACGATGTTGCTGTCAGTAAAGTAGATTAGGAAATTTGGTTCAATCATAATTTGATTGGAAACTACAAAACCGCTTTTTTCTCTAAAGAAATTTTTTCAAAAATTTTCTATACAATACCCTTCACTTTTCTAAAAACTAACTGTTTTTCTTAATTACCATAAAAGTAACATCATCGCGTAACGGAGCATAATTACTCCACAGGTTTCCTAAAGTTATGAGTTCATCAATAATTTCGATTGGCGATAATTTGTGATTTTTCGCGAAACATTCTTCTATTTTTTCAAAGCCGAGCAGCTTTTCAGCTTCGTTGAAGGTTTCCGGCAATCCGTCGGTTAACAATAATACTACATCGCCGTTGTTAAGAACCGTTTTTTGATTCCGGTATTTTATTTCATCAAATGATCCGAGTGGAGGAACTTTATGTATAATTGTTTCGATAGAATTGGTTTCAGCCCTATAAATAAGGATTGGGGGCATTCCCGCGCATGAAACGATGAGGCGATTTTCAATTATTCGAACAAATGTTAAAGCCATGTAAAGATTCCATAAGTTCATTCGTTTAATTGCTTTTCCGGATTTATTAAGGAATTCGCCGGGGCTTAAATTCGCGGCATCGGCACAAAACAGAGCTTTTGTAATTGATACCATATTTCCCGCCTTTAAACCATGACCGGTTGCATCTCCAACTACGATGTTAACTGTTCCATCTTTTTCGATATGAAAATCGTAATAATCACCACCAACTTCGGTTGCTGTTATCAATTTTGCGCCTATTGATAAACCTTCAATTTTCGGAACGTTTTTTGGCAACAATGAAAGCTGAAGTTTTCTTCCTTCTTCAAGTTCATGACTTTTTCTGTTGTTTTCTGCTTGAATTGCACGCGCATCGGATTCCATAGCCGCGAGTCGTAATTGCGCTTCTGTAATTCTGCTTTTCTGTGATTCCCTCTCTACGATTAACTGTTTTACACCGAAACCGAATCCGCCAACCGAAATAAAATAGAAAACAAAGGCATACCATCTTTCCCAAATTGGGCTGTTGATATAAATGACAAGTGAAGCACCTTCCTCATTCCAAACGCCGTCACTATTTGAAGCCCTGACTCGGAAGACATATTTTCCGGGAGCCAGATTAGTATAAACCGCTGTTCGTAATCCTTCAACATCACGCCATTGATCTTCATAATTTTCTAATTTATAAGCGTACCTGTTTCTTTCCGGGCGATTGAAATGAAGTCCAACAAAATCGAATGAAATATCATTCTCATCATAATCCAATTCGATTTCATTTGTTAGAGCAATATGGGTTTTTAACGGTGAACCCGGACCCGCTTTAATCGGCTTATTAAACAATTTGAATTCAGTGATTATAACATTAGGTTCAAACGGATTATTAACTCTTTCTGGGAAGAATGCATTAAAACCATTTTCACCGCCAAAAAATATTTCGCCCTGTTTACTTTTGAATGCGGATTTTTGAATAAAATAGTTTGATTGCAGACCATCGGATTCGTCATAATTTATATATTCTTTGGTAGATGGGTTAAGTTTCGATAGTCCGTTTTCTGTACTGATCCACAAAAATCCATCGTTATCTTCAATTAATCCGTGTACGCTTTTATGCGGTAAACCATCGGAGATATCAAAATACTTTTCAAGAGTTTGGGTTTCGCGATTGAAAATAAGTAGTCCGTAATTGAGCGTTCCAACCCACAATCGGTTATCCGAATCTTCCAATATTTCCACAACAAAATATTCCGAAATTGAAGAATCGCCGAAAGTTATACTGAACCTTCTCGCGCGACCGTTATTCGGGTCGTAACGGTTCAATCCATTCCCCCATGTGCCAACCCAAAGAATAGACTGCTCAATTTCGGTTTCATGAATCGCCGAAATTTGGTTGCTGCTAATTGAATTCGGATCAAGCGGATCGTGCACGACGTGGGAGAAAAGTCCGGTTTCAAAATCGTAATTATTTAGGCCTCCACCGAGAGTTCCAATCCAAAAATTACGGCGGCTGTCTTCGAACTGAGTAATAATTCTTCTTCCGCTAATGCTGGAATCCGGATTATTATTATCGGGTAAGAATTGAGTTATGCGTCCCGTTTCCTTTTCAATTCTATTTAATCCCCTTGCTGTTCCAACCCAGATAGATTTAGGATCGCTCGGTGCTTCATAAATGGAGTAAATCAAATTGTTGGATAGAGTATTTGTCTGTTTTGGGTTTGAAAACAACTTAATAATTTCTCCGCTTTCCCGATCAAAACGGTTAAGTCCTTGTCTTGTTCCAACCCATAAAATCCCGTCACTCCCTTCCAAAATTGAATAGACAGTATTATTGCTGAGTGTATTTTCTTTTGTTGGATCATAATAAATATGGGGGAAATTTCTGATGGAACGGTTTAATTTATCCAATCCATTGTTGGTTCCACACCATAGTGTTCCGGTTCGATCTTCAAAAACGCAATTGATTTCATTGCTTATTATTGAATTATTATCACCATCCCGATATATATAAAATTTAAATTCTGATTTACTTTTATCAAAGGAGCTCAATCCTTTTTCAGAACCGATCCAAATTTTATTAACTCTATCTTCATAAACAGAAGTTAATTTTTCACTTATTAGTTCGTTTTCTCCTTTTTGATATTCCATAAGTTTGTTTTGCAACGGATCGTACATAGTTAAACCGGAATCAGTTGCCGCCCAAAAGAATCCATCAGAATCTTGATATAACGAATTAATGTGCAAATTTGGAAGAGCGTTGTCGGAATCTTTATCAAACCCGTAAAACTCGCCCGTTCTTAAATCAAGCAAAGAGATTCCACCCTCGGCAAAACCGGAACCCGGCGGTGATGTAGCAATCCAAAATGTGCCGGGGATATTAAATTCTTCGATTATAGAAGTAACGTAATTTGAAACGATCGTGTTAACCGAATTGGAATCGGTAGTAAACCTTTCGAAATTATTGCTTTGATAGTCCAATCTGTTTATACCGCCGCCGTAAGTACCAATCCATAAACCGGTTGAATCGACTCTTGATTCGATTAATGAAGTAATCCAATTATTACTGAGAGATGTTGAATCATCAAGATTGTTGTAAAATTTTTCGAATGATTCTGAATTGCGGTTGAATTTATTTAGTCCATTTCTCGTTCCAACCCAAAGGTTACCCCTTTTATCCTCATAAACTACATTTACCCTACGGTCGCTTAAACTTGCGGGATTTTCGGAATCCGGTTTAAAAGTATGAAAGTCATATCCGTCATATTTTGCCAAACCGCCATTTGTTGCGATCCACAAAAAACCAAAAGAATCCTGATATATTGAATTTATCGTATTATCGGGAAGCCCGTTTTCAATGGTAAAATGCTCAAAACGAATATCATCATTTTTCTGGGATTGGATTTCAATTGAATAAAAAAAACAAAATAGTACCAAGGCCGTAAATCCGATATTTTGTTTTATAATTTTTTTCATCAATTAAAATTTAGTTTAGTGCTTTCAAAAAACATGTTATTAACAAAAGTGATAAGAGGTTGTCTCGGATCTAACTGCCTGACTTTATTCGAAATCTCCAACCTGAAATTAAATCTAAAATAAGACACCGAATCGAATTCAGTATAATAAAGAAAGATTTATTTGAGACAACCTCTTAATTCATCAATTAATTTTGGATGTATTTAACAGTCCCTCTGGATTTAGTTAATAGTTTTCATCAATTCATCCACAGCGGTTTTTAACTGCTCATCTATTCCCTTAACTTTTGCGTCCGGGGAGTTTTCAACAATAATATCGGGAACAGCCGGTCCCCATTCCATATTTTCGTCTGTGGCTTTAACATACCAGGCTCTGAAAGGTAATCGAACCAATGAGCCGTCAATTAATCTCTGTCCTCCGGTTGAAATTACCGCTCCAAAGGTTGGAATTCCTACGAGTGTTCCGATATCTAAAGTTTTATAAGCGTGAGAAAATATCTCAGCATTAGAATAAGAGTTTGCGTTACAAATTGCTATAGATGGTTTTGTCCACGGATAAAATGGTAATCTTTCGGCAAATGGATATGTCTCCCGGAATTTTTTATGATTCTTTTCGAGATTATCCGTTGCCCCTCTTGGAACGGTGTACGCATGTTGTTTTACATTTAGGACTGCCATCAAATAATCGGTTGTCCAACCACCGCCATTATATCTCACATCAATCACAATGCCTTCTTTACCATATCCGGCTGCGGCAAGTTCAGTTTCAAATCTTTCGAAACTCGACCAGCCCATTGCTTCGATGTGAAGGTATCCCAATTTACCGTTCGAATATTTATTAGTTAACTCTCTTCGGTCATCCACCCATTCATCATAAAGCTGGTTACTGATTGAGCTTGCCGGACGAATAATTACTTCCCGTTCCTTTCCGTCTTTTGCTTCAACCACAAGCAAAACTTTTTCATCTGTAGTATTAATAAATTTGGAATAGAAATTAATTCCGGTACCAAGATTTTCTCCGTTAACGGATTTAATAACATCTCCTTCCATCAGCTTGCTTGCTTCACGATCGGCCGGAGTATCGGGAACTACTCTTTTGATTTTTATACCATTCGAAACAGGTTCAATCTCGATTCCGAGCAAACCCACCTTCTCTGTTTGAGTTTCCGCGCGGTCGGAACCATAGATTCCCATATGGCTGGCGTTTAACTCACCAAGCATTGTGTTAAACATATAGTTAAAATCGATTTTTGTTGAAGCTGACAAACACCACGGTTTATATTTTTTCTTCAGTTGATCCCAATCCTTGCCATGAAAATTCGGATCATAAAAACCATCGCGGAGAGTCCGCCATGCTTCTTCAAATATTTGGTCGAGTTCTTTAGCGAAATCAATTTTCAGATTCGCGGAAAAAGAGAGAGTTTCAGATTTGCCGCCATCAATATCGAGGCGAGCAAAATTTCCACCGGATTTCAGATAATAGATATGTTTACCATCAGGAGAAAGTTTAAGATTAGAGGCATTTACTCCGCCTGATGTAACAGTTTCAATATCTTTTCCATCCCATTTAATTTTGTAAATATCATTTCCCTTTGTAGTAGGTGAACCGGCGGTAAAATAGAAAAACTCGCCATCATCCGAGATAATAAGATTATTTTCGCCCCCCGGAAGAGAAGTAACTTGTGTAATTCTTTCGTGAATATCTTCAAAGTCAATTACAATAGGCTCAACAGTCTCCTCTTTCTTCTCATCTTCGTCATCGTCTTTTTTCTTTTTATCTTTTGGTTTGTCTTCATCCTCGTCGCCTTCATCCCAATCTTCTTTAGTTTTTTGCCAATCCTTTTTATTTAACCAAACAAACCAAATATCTTCATC
Organism: Melioribacteraceae bacterium; assembly: GCA_021739765.1. Classification (GTDB taxonomy): domain Bacteria; phylum Bacteroidota; class Ignavibacteria; order Ignavibacteriales; family Melioribacteraceae; genus JAIPBD01. The sequence continues at coordinate 207,875 of JAIPBD010000003.1, read as the reverse complement.
CCCATTATTCCTTTCCGAAACAAATCCCAATTTTGAACCATCTTTGCTCCAAAAGGGGAAGTTTTCCGAACGTGGATGCATACTGATATTAACAGGTTCTTTAGAGTTATCGGCAGCGTGAATATAAATTTCATTGTTAAAATTAAGATCAGCATAAGCATAAGTAAGCCAGCGGCTATCGGGACTCCATCTGACCCAACCAGGAATATCCCAACCGTCCCGAAGAACTTTTTCGTTGGAAAATTTGCCTTCTTCATCAATATCAACAACTACAAGTTTTCCTCGTCCTATTCTATAAGCCAATTTTTTACCATCGGGTGAAATAACCGGATCAAATTCGTCAAGTTCGGTATTTGTTAAACGAACGGTTTCATGTTTAAGTGATTTGAAAATGTTCGGCTACGAATCGTCCGCGGACTTTACGAGATAAAAATCATATTGACCATTTCTATCGGAAGTGAAAATTAATGTTGAATCATTAAGCCACAGCGGTTGTTGATCCCTGAAAGAGTGTTTGCTTACATTCACTGTTCGGCTTTTATCTTTATCATTTTCTTTAACATATATTTCGCCATGTATTTCAAGCGCCGAGTATTCGCCGTTCGGGGAAACCGCATAATCGGTTGCGGAACTTGAATAAGTTTTTCTTTCATACGGGTCGAATTTATAATCAGCCGCGATTTCGATATCAACCCTTTCAACATTATTATCCGATGTATTCATCAAATAAATATCAGTTCCTTTTTCAAATACCGCTGTAGAGCCGTCAAGGCTTAGTGTGAGATATCGAATACCGTCATCATCATAGTTTGTAATCGGGGTTGGTTCGGAACTTTTCGCGCCGTTGGCAGCAATATCAATGGTGTAGATGTTGTATCGTCCACTTTTCGGACTTAAAAAATAAATTTTAGTATCACTCGCCCATTGTGGGAAAATGTCATTTCCGTTGTAATCTGTAATTTTATGATATTCGTCGGTTTCGGAATTCCAAATCCAAATTTCTCTGTTTGCGGGACCTTCGTAAGTTTCTCTTGAAATTCTGCAAGAGCCCATCACAAATGCAATTAACTTCCCGTTTGGAGAAATGGCCGGCATATCACCGACTGCATTTAATATCCGTTTAGAAGTTCCGCCGCCTGCCGGAATTGTATGAATCTCAGAATCCCATTCAATTTGTACAAATGACCGGTTTGTTGTGAAAATTACTTCGTCTTTTGCGGTCCAACCGGCAACCGCGTCATTTGCGGAGTTATAGGTTAACCTTGTCGGAATTCCGCCATCAGCAGATACAACAAAAACATCATTGTTACCGAATCGACTTCCGGAAAAGGCAATTTTGTCTCCTGAATTATTCCATTTGGGGCTGCTTTCATAGGCTTCGTGAATTGTTAACCTTACGGCTTTTCCACCGGATACCGGAACAGTCCAGATATCGCCCTGAAAAGAAAAGGCTATTTTGCTGCCGTCATTGTTAATGCTTGGAAATCGTAGAAGGTTCGAATTCTGCGCCGAAAGCATTCCGACCGACAGAATAATTAGTAAAAAGATCTTCTTCATGTGTAAATCCTTTATTTTTTTGAAGGTTTGGGTGCAAAACATAGTCAAAATTTAAGAATCAGATTCGGCAAAACTTTTTGACGAGTTACTTACTGTTAAAGTTGCCAATGTTATCCAAAAATTAACACTTTATTAAAGTAATGACTATACTTGTAACCCATTTTTTGGATAATTTAATCGTTCAATTTATTTAGGTGATTCGATGCAAAATTTAAAATTGTTTCTTTCTGTTTTACTTATCAATCTTGTAATTATTGGTTGTACAAAACCGGTTCCAGAAGACATAAATCAAAAAACCGGAAATGTGATATTTCTTCATCCTGATGGAAGCGGATTAACTACGTGGCACGCAAATAGAATTCTAAATTATGGACCCGATGGGGAGTCGAATTGGGATAGAATGCCGCATACCGGTTTGTATCGAAGTCATATTCTGAATAGCCTGACAACTTCTTCGAATGCCGGCGCAACAATTCACGCATACGGCGTTAAAGCCGATTATGGCGCATTTGGATTAATTAACGGTAAAGAAATTACCGCCGCTTCAGGTAAAAATAGAAGTATTATGCAAGAAGCCATGGATGCCGGAATGAAAACCGGATTGATTAATTCCGGTAATATTATAGAACCGGGGACGGCGGTATTTGTTTCAAGCCGGGAAAAAAGGAGCATGTATGAAGATATCGCAAAAGACGTAGCTCAATCGGGCGTTGATGTAATTCTTTCCGGCGGTGAAGAATGGTTGTTGCCCGAAGGAGTTGAAGGGAGGTACGGATTGGGTAAACGTACCGATGGTCTAAATTTGATATCATGGTTACAGGATAATGGATATACAATCGTTTATACAAAGGATGAATTATCCCAGGTGCCACAATCAACCGAAAAATTATTCGGTGTCTTCGCCGAAAATCATACATTTAACGCAAAAGAAGAAGAAATATTGGTAGAAAAAAATCTTCCCTTGTATTGGGATTATTCGCCAAGCTTGGATCAGATGATGGAAAAAACTATTGAAATTCTTTCGTATGGAGATAAAAAATTCTTCCTTGTTGTTGAAGAAGAAGCGACTGATAATTTCGCTAACAATAACAACGCTGCAGGAGTAATGGAAGCGGTAAAAAGATCTGACCTGAGTATTGGTGTCGTTCAAAAATTTATGAAGAAAAACCCAAATACATTATTAATTGTTGCTGCGGATAGTGAAGCCGGAGGGCTGGATATGATCGGTAATGATTATATCGATTATAAAGATGGTGATCTTACACCGGAGAACGATAGAAATGGTGCTCCGGTTGACGGGCAGTTTGGCGCGGTTTCAAAGCCCTATTTTTCAAAACCGGATAGAAACGGAAACATTTTGCCATTTCACTTTGTTTGGAATTCATATGATGATTGCTATGGCGCGGTTATAGTTAAAGCTGAAGGTTTGAATGAAGAAATGGTTTCGGGAAGTTTTGATAATACCAAAATCTATAGAGCTATGTATAAAACCCTTTTTGGAATCAATATTCGTTAACCATTATTCTAAAAATCATCATGTTTCTGTAATAAATGTGCATGTTGTAAAAAATTATCACTTAGTTTATTTGTAAACTTGTTTACCGTTAAATTAAATTTTTATTAGTCGGTGTTAAGTTAGGATTGGAGATCTCATTTTGTTAAAAGTAATATCATTTTTTTTGTTATTGGTTGTGTTTATAGGATGCGGAGACGATTCTCCGACTGAATCAAATAATTTAACAATTTCCGGGCGAGTTACTTTTATTGATGGAACACCGGCTGCGAACGCGGATTTACGCTTGATAGTTGTTTCGAGTAATCAGAATCAATTCACCGTAACAGATTCAGAAGGAAATTATTCCTTCACTGAATTATCCTCCGTTAATTATCAGGTCAATTTCTCAAGCCAATCATATTTGGTTAACTCTTACACATCGCCAAACTTAAATCCAAGCGATGGTAATCTCGTTCACGATTTTAGTATTACATACGGAATACTTGACGAAATAAACTATAATCCGGTTAGTGATAGTGTTTTTTTAATCCAATACCATCCCGAATCCGGAAGAATTGGAAATAATTTTGATCGGGTTAATCAACTTCGAGGATATTATTTCCGGGATTTCAACGGTAGTTCAACACTCGATTGCGAAGTTTATGAAGTTTCTTCATCTTACAATTGGGCGAATTCTTCAGAGTTAACACCGAGCTACGTTCGAGCAAATTTTACGCATGTAATGAGTCTGACAGATAGTTATAACAATTCGGTTCACACTGTTGAATTTAGCGACGAAGATATTCCTAAAATTTTATCCAATCCGGTAAATGGTTTTGCGTTCATAAAAACAAATTATGACAATAAAGTTCTGCGTGTACCATGCGTCGATTTTAATAATAACGATTTTGGGTTACGATTCGAATATTGAAAAAATTTTAATTAGTAACCGGGATTGATTCCGTATCCATTTAATTGATGTTGAAAAAGTTTCCTTTCAAATCAACGCTATACATTTCTTCCGATTCCATAATTCTTATGAGTGAAAAATAACTCAATTCACTATCTTTAACGCATCCATTGATAAAAGGAAAGATTGTGAAAAAGTATGCCGGATTAACTCCCGAAGAAACAATTAAATTAGTAACAATTGAGATAATTGAACGAGCTATAAAACTCGGAACTAAAAAAGGCAGAGATATCTTTGTAAGTAAAACTTCCGGTGGCAAAGGCACAAATGTTAATGAACTTAATCCCAAAACTGCCGAAGGAAAAGTAAATTTAGAAAAATACTTAACACCAATCCGTAGACATTATACTTTCAGTGGACTCGGTTCTCCCGAAGAAAAGAACTCAATAAATTGGCGTGTACTTAATTTACCGTTTGGAAGACGATCACTCACAACATTCCAAGTCGCGTTATCTTTTTTAATGAAAGGTGTGCCGTTAAAAAACAAACTTTACCGCTGGATGGGAATTCATGTCGGTTACGGAACGGAAATAATGCAGCTTGTCTGGCTCGATCATTTTAGACCCGAATTGATTTTTATCGGGAAAAATTGTGTTCTCGGCGCATTCACACAATTTACGGTTCATGCTTATGAAGGATCGGGGAAGTTTCGATACGGTTTAATAACTATCGGCGATAATTGCATGATAGGCGCGGGAACCGGAATGGGCCCGATTGAAATCGAATCAAACTCACGTACACTGCCGGGAGCGACGCTTTCTCCATATCTTTCAAAAATCAAATCGGGATCGATTGTCGGATGGGACCCACCAACTGTAAAATTACCGAAGGTTGTTGAGGAGAAGAAGGAACCTTCTGAATAACTACAACAAATTACTCGCCAATTCCGCTAATTCGGATCGTTCGCCTTTTTCGAGGTTTATGTGCGCATAAAGTTTTTGACCCATAAAATGATCTATCAAATATGAAAGTCCGTTTGATTGAGAATCGAGGTAAGGATGGTCGATTTGGTATATATCGCCCGTCAAAACAATTTTAGCACCTTCACCGGCGCGGGTAATAATTGTTTTAACCTCGTGTGGCGTTAGGTTTTGAGCTTCATCAACGATAAAAAATATTCTTTGCAAACTCCTTCCGCGAATATAACTTAAAGGTTCAACGACAAGTTTTTCATCCTTTAACATCGTTTGAATTGTTTGATGATTCTTGTCGGATTCTTTGAATTGATCTTGAATTACTTTAAGGTTATCCCATAATGGCTGCATGTAAGGACCAAGTTTGTTTTCAATATCGCCCGGGAGATAACCGATATCTTTGTTGCTCAACGGCACAATTGGTCTGGCGATATAAATTTGTCGATATTTTTTCCTGACTTGCAAAGCGCTCGCAAGTGCAAGCAACGTTTTTCCGGTTCCGGCTTTTCCGGTGAGCGAAACTAAAGGAATATCGGGATTACACAGGGCATCAACCGCGAAAGTTTGTTCCGCGTTTCTCGGAGTAATTCCATAAGTGTTGTTTTTATCAACACGTCTTATCAACTCCAAATCTTGATTGTAATTAGCGAGCGCGGATCGATGTTCGTTTCTGAGTACATAATATTTGTTTGATATTCTTTCGGACTCGATTGAACTAAATACTTCATCAGCCGAGACTTCGAAAGGGGCCGTGTATAATTTCTGAAGAATATTATCATCGAAATTTTCAACAATCTCTTTTCCTGAATATAATTCTTCAACATTTTTGATTCGGTCGGTTGTATAATCTTCAGCGAGTAATCCGACAGCTTTTGCCTTCATTCTTAAGTTTACATCTTTGGTAACAAGAATTACCTTCCCGGTTGATTTCGGGATTTTGTAAAGTTCGTACGCTGCGCTTAATATTCGATGGTCCGGTGTGTCTTCTCTAAATGCTTCGTGAATATCTTTATGCAGTCCTTTTGTAATTACGACTCTCAATTTCCCCTTTCCCTTCCCGAGTGAAATTCCGCCGTTAAAAATTGCGTTACCGGTCAGGGAATCAAGTGTCCGGGTAAATTCACGCGCGTTAAGATTAATAACCTGGTTCCCGCGTTTGAATTGGTCGATCTCGCTTAAAACCGCAAGCGGAATTACAATATTGTTTTCCTGAAATTGTTGAATACACGACGGGTCATGAAGGATAACATTTGTGTCTAAAACGAATGTTTTTGCGGACTTTCGGGGCATATCATTTCCCGGAATTGGTTTATTGTTATAATCAATATAATCATTTTGAATATGATGCTAAAATTAATATTAGTTAAATGTTAATGTAAAGTGGAGTGATTGAAAACAGATTAATAAGCATTTGAATCTTGGTGTGAAATACCAAAAACTTATCATCTACCAACCAAGTAAGTTTAGGATTTCTTCATTCCGGCAATTATTATTAGCAGCCACCCTGCCAAAAGTGTTACGCCGCCAATCGGAGTAATTAAAACCAAAATCTTTATTTGTGTTAGCGCATAGAGATAAAGTGATCCCGAGAACAATACTACTCCGCTTAAAATCAGCCAAAATGATTTTTTCAAAAATCCATTTGAGTTTAGATTAAAAGCCAAAGCAAACAAAATCGCAGAATGAATTAGGTGGTAAAGAATTCCGGTTTTGTAGGTTTCCAACAGGCTGGCTTCAATTATGTTTTTCAAACCGTGTGCTCCAAATGCACCCAGGGCAACGGCTAAAAATCCGACGATTCCGGAAATCAATAAGTATTGATTTTTTGCCAATTTAACATTCCTTTCTGACTGTGAAACTCATTTCTTATTTTAGTGAGTGTTAATATAATTAACAAAGAAATTCAAGGTGACTAAAATGGCGATCCAATCTTTAAATCCTGCAACCGGTGAAATAGCTAGAAATTTTAACGAGATGACCAACGAACAAGTTGACGAATTAATTCAAAAATCAAATGAAACATTTCTGGAATGGAGATTTACCGATTTCAGTTCCAGAGCGATTTTAATGCGACGCGCCGCTGAAATATTAAGGACTGAAAAACTAAAATTCGCTGAAATAATTACTACGGAAATGGGGAAAATTATTTCAGAATCTATCTCCGAGGTTGAAAAATGCGCTTGGGTTTGTGATTATTATGCGGAAAATGCTGAATCGATTCTGGAGAACGAACTCAAAGAATCTGATGGGAGTGAAAGTTATGTGCAATTCGATCCTCTGGGAATAGTTCTTGCTGTCATGCCCTGGAATTTTCCCTTTTGGCAAGTGTTTCGGTTTGCGGCTCCGGGATTGATGGCTGGAAATGTCGGATTGCTTAAACATGCCTCGAATGTTCCTCAATGCGCGTTGGCTATCGAAGAAGTTTTTCAAAAGGCAGAATTTCCCGAATTTGCATTCAAAGCGTTGCTGATTGGTTCTTCAAAAGTGGACCGCATCTTAAAAAATCCGTTAGTAAAAGCGGCGACCTTAACCGGAAGTGAACCGGCAGGTAAAAAAGTCGCGGAAACTTGTGGTTTGGAATTAAAAAAGACCGTTTTGGAGTTGGGTGGAAGCGACCCGTTTATTGTTTTAAAAGACGCTGATATTGAAAATGCCGCAAAGGTTGCTGTGGCGGCAAGAATGTTAAACAACGGACAAAGCTGTATCGCCGCAAAAAGATTTATTATTGAAAAAGAAGTCCTTCCAAAATTCACAAATCTTTTTGTTGAGGAAATTAAAAAATATAAGTGCGGAGATCCGAAAAATCCAAACACGAATCAAGGTTCATTAGCCCGGGAGGATTTATTGCTCGAATTGGACGACCAAGTGAAAAAAAGTATTGAAAAAGGTGCCGGTTTAGAGCTGGGTGGAAAGCGTTGCGAACGAAAAGGAGCATTTTACGAAGCAACAGTTTTATCGAATGTGAAAAAAGGAATGCCCGCGTTTGATGAAGAACTATTCGGTCCCGTGGCTGCAATTATCGAAGCCGAAAATGAGGAGCACGCGATTTCGCTGGCAAATGATTCTGAGTTCGGATTGGGTGCGTCACTTTGGACGAAAAACATTTCAAATGCGAAAAAACTCGCTCAACATATTGAAACAGGTTCTGTATTCGTTAACGGACTTGTAAAATCTGATCCCCGGCTTCCGTTTGGAGGAGTTAAAAAATCGGGTTATGGCAGAGAACTTTCCGATTATGGAATTAAAGAATTCGTAAATATTAAAACTGTTTGGATTCGCTGAAAGTGTTTTTGATAAAGATTGCGAAATAATCGTTGATCAAATTAGATCAATTGATCACCACAGATTCAAACCAAAAATCGGAAAACTAAATCTCGACCAGATAAATCAGTTAAGGAGAAACTTGAAGATAGTCCTGGATATTTAATCAGATCAAATCTCTAAACTTTTCCAGTAACTCATCGATCTTCGAAACATCTTTACCGCCTGCTGTTGCAAGATGAGGTCGTCCGCCGCCACCGCCGCCGACAATTTTTGCTGCCGCTCCTACAATTTTTCCGGCGATCAGTTTTTTATCTTTAATTAAGTCATCGGTAACAACACAAACCATTTGGACTTTTTCCTCAACTTCCGCAACCAGTAAACCAACTCCGGATTTCATTTTATTCCTAAGTTCGTCGCCCATTGATTTTAACTCTTCCATACCCGAGACATCGACTTTACCTTTGTAAACATTCACTCCACCGACTTTTTCAGGCGAGTTGATTATATCATCAATTCCACCAAGTTTGTCTTGAAGTTTAAGACCGGCGATTTCCTTTTCAAGTTTTTTCTTTTCTTCGGAAAGCCGGGCAAGTTTTTCATCTGCTTGAAATACTTTCTTAATTTGCTCATCAATATATTTTTGGATTCCGATTCCGGTCACTGCTTCAATTCTTCTAATTCCACTGGCGACAGAACCTTCGCTAACAATTTTAATCAAACCGATTTCGGAGCTGTTTTGAACGTGTGTTCCGCCACAGAATTCTTTAGAAAATTCACCAAATTGAACAACATTTACTTTGTCACCGTATTTATCGCCGAAAAACATCAAAGCGCCCATTTTTTTTGCTTCTTCGAACGGAATATTCCGATGATGATGTAGGGGAGTATTCTCCCTGATCTTATCATTAATTAATGCTTCAATATCGATTAATTCTTCAACGGAGAGTTTCTGAAAATGCGCAAAATCAAATCGAAGTCGGTCAGGGCCGACATAAGAACCCGATTGTTTTACATGTTCGCCGAGAATTTCCCTCAATGCCGAATGGAGATAATGTGTTGCTGTGTGATTTCGCATAATGTCCCATCGTCGCGAAATATCAACAACGGCTTTAATTTTCTCGCCAAGATTGGTTTTGAATTCACCTTCATATTTATGAGCGAACAGATTACCACTTTTTTGTGTGTCGGTGATAATTATTTCCTCATCACTTCCAATTATTCTTCCGGTATCGCCGATTTGCCCACCGGATTCGGCGTAAAAAGGTGTCTTATCCAGAAAAAGATAACCATCGCCTAAACTCAATAGATTTGAATCGAACTCAAAATTATTATAATCGTATCCTACAAATTCCGTATCAGCTAAATCAGAACTATTTGCTAAATGTTCAACTACATTAATTCCGCCAATTTTGGATTTAGTTGCACTCCTTGCTCTTTCTTTTTGCTCGGTCATTAATTTTTCGAAGCCCGGCTCATCCACCGTTAGTCCTCGTTCTTTTGCCATCACGCTTGTAAGGTCAAAAGGAAATCCGAATGTATCGTATAATTTAAAAACGGCCGCACCGTCAATTATTTTTTTGTCGGCTTTCTCGGTTTCCAAAGCGATTTCATCAAAAAGTTCTAATCCTCGGTCCAGAGTTTTGTTAAAACTTTCCTCTTCGCCTAAAATTATTTTTTTGATGTTATTTTCGTTTGCTTCGATCTCGGGGAATACATTTTTCATGTGTTGAATCACAACGGTAACCAACTTGTACAGGAACGGATCTTTTAGATTTAGCTTCCTTCCGTAGCGAGATGCACGTCTCAAAATTCTACGTAAGACATAACCCCTTCCATCGTTTCCGGGCACCGCGCCGTCGGCAATCGCAAAAGTAAGTGTTCGAACATGATCCGCGATAACTCGCATCGGAATCATATTATTTTCCGAATAACTGATTCCTGATAATTCTTCAATAGCATTTAGAATAGGAGTAAAAACATCTGTATCGTAATTGGATTTTTTATTTTGGAGAACGGCACAGATTCTCTCGAAACCCATTCCGGTATCAACATGTTTACTTGGAAGTTCTGTTAGATTGCCGTCCTGATCTTTGTTGTATTGAATAAAAACGAGATTCCAAATTTCTATGCATTCGGGTGATCCCGCATTTACCCATTTGGGATTTTTGTAATCGTCCCCGATATTAATATGAATTTCTGAACAAGGGCCGCATGGACCGGTGTCACCCATTTCCCAAAAATTATCTTTTTCGTCAAATCGAAGAATATTTTCTTGACTTATATCGGTTTTATTTTTCCAGATTTCGAAGGCTTCATCATCTGTTCGATAAACGGTTGCGTATAGCCTCTCTTTCGGCAGTTGCCAAACATCGGTCAATAATTCCCAGGCCCAAACAATCGCTTCCTCTTTGTAATAATCGCCGAAGGACCAATTCCCCAACATTTCAAAAAAAGTATGGTGATAAGTATCGTGCCCGACCTCTTCAAGATCGTTATGCTTTCCGCTGACCCGAATACATTTCTGAGTATCGGCTGCTCGATTGTATTCACGACTTCCTTGACCAAGGAATACATCTTTAAATTGATTCATCCCCGCATTAGCGAAAAGTAAAGTCGGGTCGTCGAATGGAACAACAGGCGAACTTGGAACTATTTTATGCCCTTTATCTCTAAAAAATTCAAAAAACTGATTTCTAATCTCGATTGAAGTCATATTTATCCGGTAAATCCAATTATTGCAAAAATTAAGATTGGAAATATAAGAAGAAAAATTTCCAACAGTGATTGAGAAAATTTGGAATATGGGTTTTAGTGTTTACAAACCGATTTTTCGATAATATTTAATGTGCCATTTTGATAACTGATTGCAGCCTTTACAGCAACTAATTCATCGGTAAAAACAACATGTGTGCCATTTTGTGTTAAATCATCGACCAAACGAGGTCCGGCTCCGTGGGTTATCAAAACTTCGCAACCGCTTAGGGCTTCTGCTAACTCGGAATGTGTGTGACCACCGTTTCCATGCGAATGATTTTCATGGTGGTTTCCTTTTCTGTGATTTGTGAAAATGTTACCAAGTTTTTCGATTCCGTTAATTTCTCCATTTTCAATCTCAAAAATCAAAAATCCTTCACATCTGCCGACGTGTCCCGTAACATTTTTAAAATCATCAGTTGATACTGCTATTTTCATTTTCTTTCCTTTTTATCATTTGTTGAGCCTAATTGCTTTCCCATCCAGAATTGCTTCAGCGATCTTTTTCCTGCCGGATTTTAATATTCTTCCAAAAGTAGCACGAGAAACTTCCATCTTTTTCGCCCCGTCTTCATGGCTGTATCCAAGTTTGTCGGCAAGATTAACAGCCTCAACCTCATCAAGCTCAAGAATCACTTCCTCCAAGTTTACAAGTGGAATTCCGCGCGGTTTGAAATACTCTGCTAGCGGGTCACATTGTAAACATCTCATCTTTTTTGGTCGCGGCATCTATCTTTTAATTTGTTATGAACATATGCTCACAACAAAAATAACTTATTTAATCATAATATCAAAAATACATTTGCAAATAATTGTATTATTCTTTTGAGCATGAGACTAAATTACGATGAATAAAAGACATTAGAATTGATTTTTAATCTTTGTAAGTTTACTTTTACAAAAAAACAAAAGTGACCATAGGTTGAGTTTGGGAAAGTATTCCGATTTAAGCGATATTGAATTGATGGAAAAAGTCAAGGCACGAGAATCCCGTGCTCTTGAAGAATTGTATGAGCGATATTCACCGCTAATTTATACGCTCGTAAAAAAAATACTCGGCGATATTGATCTAACCAACAAAACTCTTATAGAAATATTCACAATAATTTGGCGCAAAGCAGAAAAGTCAAGCGCAGCCAAAGGGAATATATATGCTTGGCTTATCCAACTAACACGAAACAAGGCTGTTGATATTGCGCGGAGAAGCCGGGATAACGAATTTTCTCAAGTACCTTATGATGATGAATATGAAGATTTTTTCATTATTCCCACTTTTTCCGAAAAAATGGATTCACTTGATATTGCCACAGCAATGGAAATTCGTTTAAATATTGAAAAGGCTTTGGCAAAATTGACCGATACACAGAAATATGTAATTCACCTTGCTTATTATGATGGGTTTACGCTTGATGAAATTTCGAAAAAGCTCTCTCTCCCCGTAGAAACTTTAAGAACAAAAGTAATGACAGCTTTGCACGCCCTTCGCGATAATTTATTGGCGGAGGCATAAATGCCGGATCAAGCGATACATGAGATGGTTTCGGCCTTTGCTTCAGGTTGTATTGATAAAGCCAACTACCAAAATTTCAAAAATTATTTGGAATCAAAGGGAAGTTTACCATACGGGGAATTAGGCGAGCTTCAAAATTTGATGGTGCTTATTCCTACAATTTTGGAAATGGAAACACCTCCTCCGGATCTTAAAAACGATGTAGCCAAAAGTTTAATTAAACTTCAGAAGAAGGCGAGCAATCCAAGAAGATTAACCGGTGAAATTGATGAAATTGTAGAACCGTTGATCAAACCATCCGTACCCAAAATTAAACCGTCCACACCCGAATCGCCGGAAGTATTGGATCGAAAAGATTTTCTTCCATCCCGAGAGGAAGTTTTAGGTGAGTCTGAGAAACAAGAGACTGTTGCCGCATCCCCTGAAATTGAAAATAAAAGTCGTTATGCTGAGACCATTATGAATGAAGATGATGTTGCTCAGACGAAAATGGACAATGAAGATGAAATTCGTAGAAGAAGATCTGAATCATACAGGGATATTCCCCGATTGACAGATTCACCCGGACCGGAGATTCCAAACATTCGCGATATTTTAGATTCGCATGATCCCGGGTTTACTACGTGGAGTAGAAATAATCTCATTATTACGATCGTTTCATCTATAATTATTTTGGTGATAGTTTTATTCATTTATACCGGCTTCGAAAGTCATTTGGAAGAATATAGAACTGAAGTCGCCAAATTAAAAACGGATCTCCGAAAATCAACCGAATTTATTGATGAGCACGGAGCGCTGATAACATTCTTTAATTTTTCGGATATCCAATTCGCAAACTTAAATGGTGGAACTGAATTTGAAGAATCTACCGGAAAATTATTGCTGGCATTTGAAGAAGGCGAAGGATTGTTAAAAACTACAAGTTTGTTTCCGTCGCCTAATAAAACCATTTATCAACTATGGATGGTTAGTCGCGGTGGATTTTATTCTCTATTGAAATTTCAATCAAACTCAACAGGTAAGTTTCTAAAATTCTCAAACTTCCCGTACATCCCGCCGCAAGATGTAAACGGTTTCAGAATTACAATCGAACCGGAAGGCGGATCAGAAACGCCAACCGGTAAAACTGTACTAATCGGGGATTTTAGAGTCCGTTAGTTCAGCTCGATTTTGAGTTAAAATACTTACTCCAACCAGTATAAATAACAACGGCCACAAATTTATAATTTCATTCGAGAGTGCGGTCATCACATGAAAACTCTCGAGTGTTTTATAGTTGTCTATAAAGAGATAAAAAGAAATGTATAAACACACACTTCCGAATAATAATGCTTTAGCTTTTGTATTTTCGAGGAATAACAAGAAGAATCCGGTTGCGGAGGCAAAAATCATAGTCGGAATTGCAAGTGAATAGCCGTTTAATATTTCATATTCAGCTTCAACGAAATTTTTAATTCCGTAGATAAATAGAACCGCGGCAATAAATATTGTTATTCGCGAGCCGGAGGAAAAAGAAATGAAAGCGATTAATAACCCGGAAATGATTAGCATTAAATCTGCATAGTCGGAAAAGATCGAATTAATAAATCCCGTAAAATCAGCTATTGTTAAAACTCCAACAGAAATGTAGATGATTCCTAAAATTTTATAACTATTCTTTTTCAATTACAATCACCGATATTTTTTTCATAACATAACTAAGTAAAATATAAACCACTGCTCCGATCCCAAATGTAGCAAAAGTAAAAGTCAGCCAAATTATTCTGGTTATTGAACTATCAATTAACAGATATTCGGAGAGCCCGCCACAAACGCCTGTTAAGATTATATCGGATTGAGATTTATGAAGTTCATTTTGGTTCCTGCTCGGAAAGGTTTTTGTTTTGTTTTCAAATTTGATAAGGAATATTCCCAAACCGATAATTATTATTGAAAAAACAAGACTTTGCGTTAAATAAGAAAAGACAAGAAAATTATGGACCCAAAAATAATTCAGAGCTGAATAAACCAGCAAAATTAAAACAAATCCGGAGATTACGAATTTTAAAATGATGTTCTTTCGCCATTTGCCACTTCCCGATTTTTCTTTTTCGTAATTGCTTGCCGGAATAACGACAACAGCACCTAAATAAACTACTAAACCCCAACCACCAAGAAGAAAGAGAAAGACAAATAACACTCTGATGATATTAGGATTAATTTCCAGATAATCGGCAATCCCGGCGCAAACACCGGCAATTATTTTATTTGATACTGACCGGCGGAGTGAAATATGTTCCTTCATTTCTGGAATTTCGATATCGGAATCAATCATTAGAGCATTCTTAACTATTAGGTATAATTGAAATTAATAAATAAATTTGACTACTGTATCATAAACAAAGCTATCGTTTTATGGAGAATAAATTTTACACTGAGTTCGATCTTAAAAGGCTTACCGAAAGTAAACGTACCGATGATTTCCGAACTCCATTCCAGATTGACCGGGACAGAATAATATATTCATCTGAATTACGCAGACTTCAAGGGAAAACACAAGTTTTCCTTTCCGGTGAATATGACTTTTACAGAACGCGTCTCACACACACAATTGAAGTCGCGCAAATCGGAAGGGCAATTTGCAACTACTTAAAATCAGAGTACAAAGATTTATTCGCCGATGATTTTTATATAGACCCCGATCTGGTTGAAGCCGTTTGTCTTTCTCACGATTTAGGTCATCCTCCTTTTGGGCATGCGGGTGAACGAACTTTAAATAAATTAATGAACCCTTACGGTGGATTTGAAGGAAATGCTCAAACTTTAAGGTTACTAACCGAAACATTTTACCGGGCTAAAAACCAAAGACGCGGTATGAATCCAACGAGATCCCTGCTCGATGGCGTTCTGAAATACAAGATGTTGTTCCACCAATTTGTAAATCCCAAAAATCATTTTCTTTATGACTATCAAGCCAACTACCTTCGTTTTGTCTTTAACGGAAAAGAGATACCGAATAACATTTCAGCCAAATTAAATTCATTTCGCAGCGTTGAATGTCAAATAATGGATTGGGCCGATGATACGGCTTATGCTGTAAACGATATAGTTGATAGTATCCAGGCCGGATTTATTAATATTATCAAACTTAATAACTGGGGTCAGGAAAACGCCGGACGAATTAAAAGTACGCAAATTGAATATCTCGAACAGACTATGGAATGGATCAAAGATGGAACTTATAAAAGGGAATTCGGTTCACAGATTGGTCAGTTCATCAGAGCTTGTAAAATTTCCCGTCGGGAGACTTTCGCCGATGCTCTTACAAATCGTTATAAATATAATATAGAATTAGATGAAGATATTATGCTACGTGCCCAATTCTATAAACAACTTTCATACGATATGGTTTTTAACTCACCGCAACTTCACCAAATGGAATTTAAGGCTGATCATATTATTAAAAAATTGTTTGAAGTTTTAGTTAATAATTATTTGGGTAATAACGGAAATGATAAACTGATTCCGGAGTTCTCAAACGATGTTATTATCCTGGAGGAAAATGACGTGACGAAAATCCGGTTGATTTGCGATTTTATTTCCGGAATGACTGACCGGTATGCGGTAAGAACTTATCGACGGTTGTTTGATCCCGACTTTGGCTCGTTAGCTGATCTTATTTAAAATAAATACTCTCCTCGTCGGGGATTTTTATTTCATAAGTTTTCCCGGATTTATTTGTCAAATTATGATCTCTTAACCATGGATTGAATATTTTTAAAATCCGGTAATTCAAGTTATATTTTTTAGCAAAATCTGTCCAATGATTTATTTTTCCCGTAACTTTTACTGTTTTCCAGTTCCACTCGGGATATAAATCTTCGTCCGCGATATTGAATCCATACTTTTCTTGATTTTCGTAAACCTCTTTTGCGGCTAAAATTCTAAACATATACTTTTCGGTTTCATCGGGTAGAATTAAATTGTAATAATTTTTTTCCTTTTGCCTTTCAATTTGTCTTCGAACACCGTTAAATCCGTAATTATATGCAGCCGCAGCCGCAGCCCATGACCCAAACTCTGATTTGGCATCTTTTAGATATTTACATGCGGCTTCGGTTGCTTTCTCAACATGATACCTTTCGTCTACTTCTCCGTTAATTTCGAGACCGTACTCTTTTCCCGCAGGCTTCATAAATTGCCAAAAACCGGTCGCGCCTTTTGGTGAAACTGCGTTGGTTAAGCCGCTCTCAATCATGCATAAATATTTGATATCATCGGGGACGTCATTTTTTTTAAGAATCGGTTCAATCACCGGAAACCATCTGTTCGCACGTTTGATCAGAAGCATGGAATAAGAATGCCAGTAATTACCGGCAATCAATTCGGCATCGAGCCGTTCTCTCACATCTAATAATTCAAGCGGAACTTTTTCACCGGCAAACTCCATTTCATCCGGAATTTTAGGAGCGACTACATATTGAGTTGCATTATTTGTGACGGGAGGTATAATTCCGGAATGAACGATTTTATTTGTGATTTTATCTTCATAAATAAAAAATAAAACCAAAACTAAAAGAGTCACCACCATAAAGAAGTAGACAAACCATTTAACAAAATTGGATGAAAACAAACTATTCATAATAAAACTTAAAATGATTATTAAACTTATAATTGATAAGATAACAATAAATAATTTTTCCTGATGTGAAGTATGCTAAGCTGTTTCAATATTCTTCATTGCGAAACCAACTAAATTCATAAATTGCGATATGGAAAATGCAAATAAAATTATCCTTCCCGGTTTAGAAAAACAACTTACCTGGTTGAAAAAACAAATAGTAGAGCCGCCGAAAAAAATCGCTGTCTTTGGCGCCTCATCAGAAATCATAGCTGATGATTTGGCAAAATTATACGATGCCGATGTAACTCTTGTAGTTGAAAATTATGATGCGCTGATGAACGCAAAATTAATCATAGATGATGATTCTCCTGTTAAAGTGAAAATCATGGATTTTGAGGTGACAGATTTTGGAAAGCAAGAACTCGATTTAATCTTTGCGCAAGGATCGGTTTCGTTGATAAACAGAAATAAAATTTTGAAGGAGTTTAGGCGGATTCTAACTGATGAAGGACTTATCTGCATCGGTGAAATGACAAAACTTCGGGAAACTGTTCCGGCAGTGATAGAAAATCTCTGGATCAACGCTGATATTGAAGCAATATTTTCAAAAGATCTTGAACAATTCTACGAATCAAGGAATTTTGAAATCATTGATAAGATTCAATTGAATTACACATTGGAAAAATATTATTCGGAAAGTTTGGATTTACTGCAGAATTCCGTTAAAAATTTGACCGATAAAGAAAAAAGTTACAATAAAAAACTGATCAAAAGAATAAAACACGAAACAAATGTGTACCTAAAACATGGTGGTGAAAAGTATATTGGTTTTACCGCATTATTGATGAAGAAAAAGGTGATATGAAAAAAGGATCGATTTTAGAAATAGATATTGAAAACTACGCTTTCGAAGGCAAAGGTGTAGCAAGAATTGATGACGAAAACAGTGATAAGAAGTTTGTAATATTTGCGCACGGTTATCCGGGCGACAAATTAAAAGTTCGTATTGCCAGAAAGAAAAAATCGTACGCGGAAGCGACCGTACTAGAAATTCTGGAAGCTTCACCATTACGAAAAAAACCGGATTGCAACTATTTTGGAGTTTGCGGCGGATGTAAAACACAAGATCTGGAATACAGCCAACAACTTTTATATAAACAAGAACAAGTTGTTGATGCCCTTAGAAAGATCGGGGGATTTGAAGATTTAACGGTTGAACCAATCGTTCCTGCCGATAAGACATTTTTTTACCGAAATAAAATGGAATTTTCTTTTACGGAAAAAAGATGGTTGACGGCTGCTGAAATAAACACCGAAAATGATATCTCCGATCAGAAATTTGCCCTTGGACTTCATGTACCAAAAGTTTTTGAAAAAGTTATTAATATTGAAGAATGTTTACTGCAGTCGGAAATTTCGAATAGGATTCTAAACTTTACACGAGATTTTTTCAAAACGAAAGAAACTTCTATTTACTCAACATTCAGTCATGAAGGATTTTTGCGAAATCTTGTAATCCGCCAATCTTATTTTACCGATGATTTAATGGTTAATTTAGTTACCGCTTACGAAGATGAGAAACTGATTACGCTTTACACGAACGAACTTCTCAAAAAAGAACCATCGATAACTACGATTGTGAACAGCATCAATACAAAAAAGGCAGCTGTTGCTTTTGGAGAATATCACATTAAATATTTCGGTGATGGATTTATCACCGATAAAATCGACGATTTTCAATTTCGGATAAGTCCGAATTCTTTCTTCCAAACTAACTCACAACAAGCGGAATCACTTTATAAAACAGTTCTCGAATTCGCCGAACTTAAATCAACGGATGTCGTTTACGATTTATACTGCGGCGCCGGAACAATCTCTATTTTTATTTCAAAATATGTAAAACAAGTTTTTGGTTTTGAAAGTGTCGCGGCGGCAATTCAGGATGCAAGTGTTAATAATTCATTAAACAAAATCGACAATACCTCCTTCTTTATATCCGACTTGAACAAAGGATTTGCGGAAATAATTAACAACGCGAACATTCCACACCCGGATATTATAATTACAGATCCGCCCAGAAGCGGAATGCATCAAAACACCATTCAAGATATTATAAATTTAAATCCACCGAAAATTGTTTATGTGAGCTGTAATCCGGCAACTCAAGCACGCGATATCAGATTATTAAACGATTCCGGTTACAAAATAGAAAAGATTCGTCCGGTGGATATGTTTCCGCATACTTATCATATCGAAAATGTAGTTCTGCTAACGAGGTAGGATTTCTTGTCTCATTAACATCTCGTGTCTCAAATTGAATCATCCTGGTTTAGACTCGTCTCAAAAATCTTGCATTTCGATTTAAAAACAAAACAAATCTTTTGGCACACCGCTTGTAATAGATATAAAGTAATTAGTTCATAAACATATTGTTTACTTGTTTTATTTCTGGCGGCAGAGATTTTAAGTACCTCGGCTGGACTTGATTCTCTGTCGCTTTTCTTAATTCAATAAACGAGATAAAACTTCTTATTCTCATTTTCATGTTGCCGGCGGCAGTGTGGATTCGATCTTCGGCTGGGTCTGTCTTCATTGTCGCTTTTTTTTATTTGAAAATGATATCACTTCTTAAATCAAATCTCTTGTAAAAACTACCAAAACTCCTTATTTTTGTATTCTGTGTAAAAATGTAAACAAGGTATTTTAAATGAAAAGAACATTTCAACCAAGCAATAGAAAGAAAAAGAATAAGCATGGATTTAGAGAACGTATGTCTACTAAGAATGGTAGAAAGGTTCTTGCGCGTCGACGTGCTCGAGGAAGAAAAAGATTAACTGTAAGTGATTCCTAGTAGTTTTGAAGAAATTTGGACTTTCCAAACAAGAGAGAATAAAAAGCAAAAATGATTTTCGGAAAGTATATTCTTTCGGAAAAGTCCTAATTTCAAAACAAGGTAATCTAAAAGTAACTTATTATTGCGAAGAAAATTCGGAAGAAAGCGGCGTAAAGGCTGCTTTCGCTGTTCATAGAAAGTCCGGGAAAGCAGTTTGGAGAAATAGAGTAAGAAGATTATTAAAAGAATCTTACAGAAAAAACAAATTAGAGTTGAAACAAAGTTCTCAAAATTACAATCTTCTCCTCCTTCTTGTGTTTTCCCTTTATTCGATCAATCAAAAGAAAAACCCAAAAATTGCATTGAAAAATTTAGAACCGGACGCGATTGATTTAATTCGCCAAATCACGAATCAAATTGTAAACAAGTATGGTAAGACAAGTTAGCATAAGAATTATTTGCTAAACAAAACCATTCAAATAAATGAAAAATTAAGCAGTCAGGAAAACGGAAAAGTATCATGGATAGGCAAACGACAATAGCATTTGTATTAATCGGAGTAATTTTAGTAGCCTGGCTATATATTAACGCGCCCGATCCCAATCAACAACCACCGATAACAGATCAAAATCAAGTAACTCAGGAATCTCAAAATGATTCCCCCAAAGTCCAATCCGAAAGCGAGCTTCCGAAAACGAATCTGAAAGAATTAGCGGAATCCGTCGCGGACAAAGATTTACTGATCCAAGATGAAACCGAAGAAAAGCCGAGAATCATCACTATTGATACCGATTTGTATAGGATTGAGCTAACAACTAAAGGCGCGCGATTTAGAAAAATATATCTTAAAGAGTATGAAACTTGGTATCATAAAAAATATCCGGAAGATGACTTTTACAATACACATGTTCAGTTGGTTAATACCGAAAACGGTGGCGATCTAAATGTGCTTTTTGTTACGAAAGAAGGTCAACTGGTTAATACTGCAGAACTCAATTTTGATCTAAATCGACCCAAGTACAAATACGAATTGAGCGGAACGGATTCTCTTAATTTTATCTTTTCGTATGATGTTGGTAATGGTGGAGTAATAAGAAAGATTTTCACCTTCTACGGTAATAAATACGATTCCAAGTTTGATGTAGAATTAGAAAACCTTGATAACCTGATAAGTAGTTATCGTTATGATGTTGTTTGGTCGGAAGGATTAAATTTTGTTGAGGAAAATTCAGTTGATGAAGCTAATTATTCGAATGCGATAGCATATTCCGGCGACGAAACCGTTGTAATCGATGCTTCATCGGTTGGTGAAAAAGTAACAAAGGACATTAATGGAAAAGTTGATTGGGTTTCGATTAGAAACAAATATTTTGCGGTAATTATTGCACCGAAAAATGCGAGTCCGGAAGGCGGCGCATATTTTGAAGGAGTAAAAACTCAGGATACTCAAATTGGTGATCGTGAATACTATTCAGCTAGTTTAAAGGTCCCATTTAATGATAGTAGGATTCAAAAAAACACGTTTGATCTTTATATCGGACCGATTCAATACGATATCCTAACTAGTCACGAAAACAATTACGAGGCCATCTTCGATTTCGGAGGGTTCCCCGGGCTAAAATTAATTATCCGCCCAATTTCGGAATATATTCTTCTCCCGCTTTTTATCTTTTTGCATGGATTTATTCCCAATTACGGGTTTGTGATTATCGTATTCTCGATAATTATTAAAATTGCACTTTATCCGTTGACTCACAAAAGTTATGAGTCAATGAAAAAAATGCAAATGCTTCAACCGAAAATCACCGAGTTGAAAGAAAAATACAAAGGTGATCCTCAAAAGCTCCAGAAAGAACAGATGAAAATATACGGCACTTATGGTGTTTCACCTATGGGTGGCTGTATGCCTATGTTGTTGCAGATGCCGATACTTTTCGCGTTATTTACATTTTTTAATGTCGCAATCGAAATCCGCCATGAACCCTTTATTTGGTGGATTACAAACCTTTCCTCACCGGATATAATCTATGAACTTCCATTCACGATTCCTTTGGTTGGAGTTGATAAGATTAGCGGACTTGCACCTTTGTTGGGAATAACAATGTTTTTCCAGCAAAAAATGACCGTTAAAGATCCGACACAAAAGGCTCTGGTTTATGTGATGCCCTTTATGTTCACATTTCTGTTTATGAGTTTTTCATCCGGACTGAATCTTTACTACTTCATGTTCAACTTACTTTCCATTGGTCAACAGTATTATATTAACCAATCAAGTAAAGGCGTAGAGCTTGTACCGATCAAAGATCCTAAAAAACGAAAAGGATTTATGACAAAAATGATGGAAGCCGCAGAAGCAAAACAAAAAGCGGGCGGACAATCTTTAGGGAAACGGAAAAAGAAATAAGTAGTTTTATGCGTTACATAACATTTTTTTTTAATTCGCTTTATTAGATTTGAATTTCCGGTTCAAAGGAATTCATTTTGCGGATAATAAAACCTGTCATATTGTTTCTTTTCCTGTTTTCTCAACTTCTTGCACAAGTAGAAAGCAAACGCCTCTCGTTTGAACTAAAAGAAAAACCATTACCATTTGGATTAGTTCAACAAATCCCTACAAACTATCCTAAAATCAGCTTAGTACTAAGTGGAGGCGGGGCGCGTGGCATTTCCCAAATAGGCGTATTGCGAGTTTTAGATGAAGCGGGAATTCCGATTTCATCAATTATCGGAACTAGTATGGGCAGTTTAATCGGGGGAATGTATTCTGCCGGTTATTCTATAAATGAAATTGATTCTATTGTTAGAAATCTGCCTTGGGATGAATTTTTTTCGATCGAAGAAGCCAATCGGTATGAATTGTTCGTCGATCAAAAACTCAGCGAGGATAGGGCAATCTTCAGCATTCGTTTTGATGGATTAAAACCTGTTATTCCTACTTCTATTAATACCGGACAAAAAGTATCAAATTATCTCAACCTGGTGACTCTAAATGCTCCGATTCATGTTCGCAAAAAATTTGATGAATTACTTTTTGATTTTAAAGCAGTAAGCACAGATTTAATATCCGGGGAACCTTACGTTTTAGAAGATGGTTCTTTAGCCCTCGCTTTGCGTGCATCATCAAGTATTTCATTGTTGCTTGCTCCGGTTTATAAAGATTCGCTTCTTTTGGTTGATGGCGGATTGGTTTCAAATATTCCCACCACAATAGCACAAGAAAATGAAGCCGATTTAATAATTGCCGTAAATACAAGCTCACCGCTTAAATCGGAAGAAGAATTAAAATTACCCTGGAATATCGCCGACCAGATGGTAAGCATTCCAATGAAAATTTTAAATGATCAAGAATTGGCTGCCGCTGATTTCGTAATTGAGCCGAATATTGGAACTCACGAAAATTCCGATTTCACAAATCTTGCTGAACTTAT
The DNA here is from genome assembly GCA_021739765.1 of Melioribacteraceae bacterium. GTDB lineage: Bacteria > Bacteroidota > Ignavibacteria > Ignavibacteriales > Melioribacteraceae > JAIPBD01. The sequence continues at coordinate 184,547 of JAIPBD010000003.1, read as the reverse complement.
AACGCTGGGTGAAATTGAGGCAAGAGAGCATATTGATGAAATCCGGCAATTTACCGATAATATCATTCGGGAAAAACTCTGCGCTAACGATATTAGTTACACGAATTTTTCAATTGAAGCCGATAATCATGATTTGAACGATTATTTGAATTATAAGTATTCTGATTACAAGGAAATATTCGAATCCGAAATTTTGCTTGAAATAGCTAAGATTTTAAGAGATGGAAATTTCCTAAATGTCTTTGCTGATATTGAATATTCGGGATCTTCGGTAAAAATAATTTTTAAAACTGAAAGCTATCCTAAAGTCAATCAGATAAATCTAAATGGTATAAAATCTATTGATGTAAGTGAATTTGATTCAATAACAGGACAAATTGAAGGGTTTACTTTTAATAATAATATCGTGCTCGATTTAATACTAACCATCTTGAAAGAATATCGAGCAAACGGATTTTCTCTTGCTACTTTAACCGATTTTCAGTTTGATGGAAACACCGGTGTGTTGGACCTCAATTTTATCGAAGGCAGAATTGCATCGATAAATCTTATCGGAAATGATAAAACTATGGATGATGTGATTCTTCGAGAGTTCAATTTCAGCAGTGGAGAACTGTTTCAGTATAGTGAAGTTGAGAAAGGGCTGGCTAATTTAAGAACGACTAATCTATTTAACAGCATCGAATTGCAAGTGAGCAGAACGAATTCCGATTACGACTTAAATATTGTTTTGGAAGAAAAAATATCCAGTTTAATGCGGTTTGGATTACGCATTGATAATGAAAACCAAACTCAAGTGTTAATTGATCTTCGTGACGAAAACCTATTCGGAACCGGGTCAGAATTGGGATTGATATTTACCGGTGGATTGAGAAATCGATCATTGATTTTAGAGAATCGTGCGAATCGGTTGTTTGATACATACCTGACATATAAAATACGTGCTTATCATGAGTTTCGTGATTATAATCTTTATGAAAACGATGAAGTTACACTCCCTAACAGGTTCTCGCGTTCTAAGGTGGGAGAATACAGACAGAAAAGAATTGGTTTTTCTGCCGGATTAGGAGCGCAAGTTGAAAAAATTGGAAGCCTATTTGGTGAATTCAAAATTCAAACCGATGAAATTGCTAATAAGCTGGATTATACCGGAGATACTTACAACATTGTTGTCGCAATGCTTAGAGTGAATTTGCTCATTGATTCACAAAACAAATTCCCTTTTCCGAACCGGGGTGTACTTTTTAAACTTGGTTGGGAATCGGCTCAACAGAATCTAGGCAGTGACGTCAGTTTTACAAAATTTGAAATGGATTATAAAGCCTATTTCCCAATCAGTTTATCCCATAATCTTAACGCAAGATTTGTGCTTGGATTCGGAGATGAGACCTTACCTCTCAGTCAGCAATTTTCGTTTGGCGGGCAAAATCACTTTTTTGGTTTTCGTGATAGCGAATATCGTGGACGGCAAGTCTTTCTCTCCTCGCTTGAATACCGATACACCTTGCCGGTAAAGCTGTTCTTCGACAGTTATTTAAAATTTAGGTATGATCTTGGTTCAGTTTGGAGTCAACGAGAACAAATAAGATTCAAAGATTTACGTCACGGACTTGGTTTAAGTCTATCTCTTGATACACCGATCGGGCCTGCTGAATTTGCGATTGGTAAGAGCTTCCTGATAAAAAGACAGATTCCCGAAAACATTTTGGTTTGGGGAGATACACAATTTTATTTCACGATCGGATACTACTACTGATGTTTATCCTTTAGGAATTTTTCTTGAAGCCGGCGATATTTCGCGTACTTCTGATTATCACCTTTCTGTTTGTAGATATTAGCTAAATCATCGTATAAATACCCGCGGTCATCAACTTTCTCAACATTCTCCTCAACGAATTTTAATACAGAATTGTTTGTTTGTATTTCAAAATCCACATTGTACAAATCAATGGCTTTATGAAGAGGTTGTGAAGAATTATGGATTGAAAATGCCAGCTTAAAGTACTCAAGCGATTTTGAAATATTATTAAGATTGATTGAACCAAAATAAACTTCACCCGCCCAAAGATAGATCTCAAAAGCTTTTCCTTTAATTGTCTCGACCAGCTTTTTTATAAACAAATCAACTTCGTTGGAATTTAAGCATGGGTTCGCTATTAGAATTTTGTAACAATCTATATCCTCGATTTGTTTTTCAAGCGCAAATCGAAAAGCGTCGAACAAATCATCAAAACTGGTACCGTTTCTGAAAAGAGATTCAACCGCTTCTTTTTCAGCATTACTCATAAAAAGTTCTCCACAAAGAAATTAGGTTTACGCGGTTAAATTCGGGCAGTTCTTCGGTAAACTTGATAGTATCATTTTTATCCCATTGTTTTTTTTCAACAAGCTGCGTTTTATGATTTATCAACGAGCCGATTCTCTTTTCAAGGATTTTCTTCCTTTCGTCGAAGACAAAAAATGCGATAAAAACCGGGGCATTATGTTTTTCAGACCATTGAATGTAAGATTTGTAAGCACGTTTGTTAATTATCCAAAATGGTTTGCTTTTTCCTTTCCAATCAATAAAAGCGATTTTATTGTTCGATTCCAATACCGTATCCGGTTTATCGCCGCCTTTTTCCCATACTTTATGAAAACGTTTGTCCTCACCAAAATCGGCAAATTTTATTCCCCATTGGGTTAGGAGATTTTTACCATTCCATTCTGCCAAATCATGTAATTTATAATTTTGCCTAAAATCGGTTTTCGATTTAGCGGGTTTAAAGTCGAGTTCCTTCATACTTGAATATAACCAATTGCATCGTAATAGATAAAGTACATAGAAGAAAAAAAAGATTGTAACAATTAATTAACTCATTTCGTCTTTATATCAGAATGAATAAAGAAATCAAATACAAATTCCTTATTAAACAATATTCAAACATTGTTTATACATACGCTTTGTATATGATGAAAGATAAAATGGACGCTGACGACGTTACACAGGAAGTTTTAATTAAAATATGGGATAAAGAAAATTCGTTCAACATTTTGAAAGCGAAATCATGGATTATGAGAACAACGCATAATCTTTGTATCGATTACCTCAGACGAAGATCGATTTCGTATTCCAGAGAAATCTCAATTAGTGAGGAATTTGATGACATGTATAATTTATCAGATGAACAAAATGAGCCTGAATCACAAACACATGTGAAGTTTATGTCAGAGAAAATAAAAAAGGAAATTCAGAAACTTCCCGAAAATTTAAAGAGTGTATTTGTACTGTACGAGATAAACGGTTTTAAGTATCGGGAAATTTCAAAGACTTTAGGAATACCGGTAAATAGTGTAAAAGTTTACTTAATGAGAGCAAGAAAGAAATTACAAGAACAACTTAAAAATTACGAAGCGCAAGAGGTGCTGTAATGGAAGAAAAAACAATAAATAAAATTATCGAAGTTGCATACGGGGGAGGTAGTCTTTTCGATAAAATGAAAATTAGGAAATTAATCTCCGAAAATTCTGAAGCGAAAGCAATTTATGATGAATACTCTAGCACAGCTTCCGATGTTCACAAATTAACACTCGAAGATTGCCCGGATGAAATTATTTCTAATTCAATCAGCAATTTAGAGATTAAAGTAAAAAACAGATTCTTTCTCGATCTTTATGAACTGCTTTTTACAAAACCGGCTTATACGGCGGCAATTATGGCGGTTACTTCAATTGTAATAATCTCTACGATTTTTATAGATCGACCGCAACCGGAATCACTTTTTACACCGCAAGAAGTTGAAGTTGCGGACAAACAAGTAAAAGAAGCTCTGCTTATTGTTAGTCATCTTTTCGTGAAATCAAAGGATACAATTAAAGAAGATGTTTTAACAAACAAAGTAAGCAAGCCATTAAATAAAGGAATCAACATAGTTAACAACTTATTAGAAGAAGGGGGAGAAAAATGAAACTCCGTATATTAGCAATATTGGCGATATTTACATTCGCCGCAATGATTAACATAAACGCTCAACAAAATGATTATTCAAATGAACCGGGATATGTCAATTTTGGTAATCTCGATTTAGCGGATGAAAACGGAAGCGTTGCAGAAGTAATTCTTGAAGCCAAATTATTAAGAATGGTTTCAAAGATGGCAAAAGGCGAAGATGAAGAATTGGCAAATTTAATCGCCGGACTGAAACTAATTGTTGTAAATAGTTTTGAAGTTTCCGCCAATAACAAAGACAAAGTCGTCGATCGTATTAATTCTATCGACAAGGATTTGAATAAAAAATCGTGGGATAGAATTGTTCGAATAAAGGGTAAAGAGGAGAATGTAAATATTTACATCAAGACAACTCCTGAAGAAACTATAGCCGGATTAGTTGTCGCCGCTATGGATGAAAACGACCAAGCGACATTTGTTAATATCGTAGGTGATATTGATCTTGAAACTATCGGCAGGTTATCGGACAAATTTGACATTCCAAACCTTGAAAAAATCAATGGTGGGAAAAATGACAAAGATGAAGATTAAACGAATAAGTCTATTATTACTTATCTCAACAGTCGGTCTGTTTCAGACCGGCTGTTTCGGGGTTACTTCCCACTTTAAAAGTATACGGGAAAGTGTCGCTCAAAGGGTCGACAAAGATTATGTGAAAAGATTTGAATTCGGAATCGGCCGTTCAATGATGTCCGTAGCTGGATTATTTATCCGTGTCGCGGAAAAAAATAATGACGAAAGTGAAAATGTCGACGATTTATTTGCGCAGATTGATCTTATAGAATTTTCGATTTTCGAGAAAAGAGACCATTCCAGAAACTCACCAGAAGTGAAAGTATTGGATGATCTGATATATAAATTGGAAAATAATCACTACGAATATTTCGTAAAATTTAAAGATGGTAATGAGCTGGGAATTGTATTTCTCAGAGAATCGAAGGATAGTTACGATAGACTTTTACTTGTAACCTTTGCGGATGAGAATATGGTTATCGCAGAAATGCGAGGAAATCTCGAAGGGATGATTGACTGGGCACTAAAAAAACGAACAATGGAAGTGGCATCGAATAATTAATCCTTTTACATTTTAAGACCATAAAACCGAACTCAGTTTTATGGTCTTTGCTTAAAAATCCCATTTTAACATTTTTTAAGAAAATCAAGACAACCAAATCCCCCCCTGACGAGTCTAAAGAATTGTGTTGAGAATAAACTTCGTGGGGGAGTATGAAAAATTCATTTACAATTCTATTATTAATTCTGTTTTGCACTTCAATTTATCCATCCAACAAAATCGGCAATCAAGAAAAAGTTAAGGCCAATCGTATAGATACAAAAATTATACTTGATGGTAAGTTATTGGAAAATTCCTGGAATTTGCCGGCTATGGAACAGTTTACACAACGTGATCCAAAAGAAGGAAATCCACCGACCGAAAGAACTCAAGTTTGGGTGGGATACGACGATGAATATGTTTACGTTGCCGCAAAATTGCACGATTCAAATCCATCCGAGATTGATGCGAGTCTTGCAAGAAGGGATAACTGGATTGATTCTGATTGGTTCGTTTTTTATGTCGATCCATATTTCGATAGAAGAACCGGTTATTACTTCGGTGTAAACGCAGGAGGTTCATTAACTGATGGAACGCTTTACAACGACAGTTGGAATGATGATTCATGGGATGGGATTTGGGAAGCAAAAACTAACGTGATGGAAGACGGATGGTGTGTGGAAATGCGAATACCATTTTCACAATTAAGATTTAAAGAATCTGATGATATGAAATGGGGAATTAATTTCCAAAGAAGCATCAAACGTAATAATGAAGAAGATTATTTTATAATGGTGCCCAAAGAAGAAAGTGGTTTCGTTTCGCATTTCGCGACCCTTGAAGGATTGAAAGGAATTCAACCAAAACAGAGAATTGAAGTTCTACCTTACTTAGTTCAAAAAGCTCAGTATTTGCGGCATGATTCGGGCGATCCGTTCTACAAAGGAAACCAGTATAAAACGACACTCGGCGCAGATTTGAAATTGGGTATCGGAACTAATCTTAATGTTGATGTAACAATAAATCCGGATTTTGGCCAAGTTGAAGTTGACCCCGCGGTAGTAAATTTAAGCGCGTTCGAAACATTTTTCCCGGAAAAACGACCGTTTTTTATCGAAGGTTCTAACATATTCAGTTTTGCATCCGGAGGCGCAAATAATAATTGGGGATTTAATTTCGGTAATCCTACATTGTTTTATTCAAGAAGAATTGGCAGATCGCCCCAAGGAAATTTGGAAGGCGACTACGTTGATTATCCAAATGAATCTAGAATATTGGGTGCCGCAAAACTTTCCGGAAAAATTGATGAAACATGGTCCATTGGTGCTCTATCCGCTGTAACAGAAAGGACTTATGGAACATCGAGTCTTGGGGGAGTCCTGTCTGATATCGAAGTTGAACCGTTAACCCATTATGGCGTATTTAGAACAAGAAAAGAGATGAACGATGGTAAACAAGCTGTTGGTATGATTTTTACATCTGTCAATAGAGATTTACGCACTCAGGAATTGACAGATATTTTATCCAAACAGGCTTACACTTTTGGTGTTGATGGCTGGTCTTTTCTTGATGATGAGGAAGAATACATTATAACAGCTTACGCGGTCGGCTCGTATGTAAGCGGATCAAAGGAATTCATGCAAAACCTTCAGCAAGAACCTTATAGATACTATCAACGTCCAGATAAAAAAGTCGCGAAATATGATGAATCCCGCACCTCGCTAACCGGGCTATATTCCAGGGTTCAATTGAATAAACAAAAAGGCAACTTTTATGTCAACTCAGCTTTGGGAATTGTAACTCCCGGATTCGATTATAACGATCTCGGATTCCAATGGAATGCAGATAAAATAAACGCTCATTTAGTGATGGGATATAGATGGTATGAGCCGGATAGTATTTTTAGAAGAAAATGGATTTACGCGGCTCACGCGCAATCGTATAACTTTGATGGAGACAATATCAGCAGTTTCTTTATGACATTTATGAATTTTCAATTTTTAAACTATTGGGGATTGAACATGCAAGGTTGGCATTCGTTACCAACCCTTAATCAATCAGCCACAAGAGGCGGTCCTTTAGTAAAAGAACCGGTTGAATATGAAATATATGTTTCCGGTTATACAGATAGCAGGAAAGAATTGACTTCAGAATTGGATTTTTCAATAGCCGGAGACGCAATTGGCGGAAGTGCTTACAGTATTGGTTACGATCTTTTGTGGAAACCCAATTCCCAAATTAACGTCTCTGTCGGTCCTTCATACAGTTTCAGAAATAATAGAAATCAATGGGTTACAAATATAGAAGATGATTTTGCCGTTAACACATTTGGTAATCGTTACATTTTTGCTGAATTGAAACAAGAAACCTTCTCGGGCAATATCCGTTTGAATTGGACGTTTTCACCAACATTAAGCTTACAACTTTACTTCCAACCTCTGCTCGCAATTGGAGATTATACAAATCTTAAAGAATTAGCAAAACCTTCAAGCGCGGAATATAATAGATATGGGGAGAACGGATCAACTATTGAATATGATGTTTCAAATGAAGAATACAGAATAGACCCGGATGGAAATGGTGCAGCTTCTGAAATTTCTGTTTCTAATCCGAATTTTAATTTTAAGTCATTACGGGGAAATGTGATTTTAAGATGGGAAGTAGATCCCGGTTCAATATTGTACTTTGTCTGGTCGCATGATAAAGTAAATTTTGACGACCCGGGCGAGTTAAAATTTGGGCGTGATTTTGGCAATTTATGGAACTCGGAACCAAATAATATTTTCCTTGTTAAATTCTCTTATTGGTTCAATATGTAATTAATAAAAAATTCTTGGGTGCATATCCTTGATTTAAGGGTGATTTCGGAATGGGGGGATCACCCTTTGCTTTTTTAAATCATTTTGTGTTTTGGAAGATTTGTTTAAAACAAAAAAGGGACGTTGACCGTCCCCTTTTTAATAAAGAATTAAAGTTAAGCAGATAAGCTATTAACGTGTTTGGTTAATTTCGATTTTTTTCTGGCAGCATTATTTAAGTGTAGTCGACCTTTACTAACATTCTTATCGATTTTTTTTACAGTATCTTTTAAATAAACTTCGGCTTTATCGGGATCTTGTTCCGTAAGTGTTTTTTTAACGAGAGTCTTAATTTGCGACAATGCTTCTCTGTTTCTAATTCTTTTCCTATCATTCGTACGAATTCTTTTCTTCGCCGACTTATGATTCGCCATTTTTACCCTTAGAATAAATTTTCAAAAAGTCTACAAATATAGTATTATTGTAATTCTAAGTCAATTCAAGTTATGCAAATAAAATCACAAGAAAGATCAGATGCTGAAAGTAAATGAAATATATTTTTCCGTTCAAGGGGAAAGCACTTATGCCGGAAGACCCTGTGTATTTATCAGACTAACTTATTGCAATTTACGTTGCACTTATTGTGACACTGAATATGCATTTTACGAAGGCTACGATTCCAAAGTTGATTCAATCATAAAAGAAGTGAAGAAATACAAATGCAATCTGGTTGAACTAACCGGCGGTGAACCATTGATTCAGGAAGAATCTTTTGTTTTAATGGAAAAACTTTGCAGCGCGGGATTTGAAGTGATGTTAGAAACCGGTGGACACATGAGCATAAAAGAGGTTGATAAAAGAGTAAAAATTATCATGGATCTGAAATGTCCATCCAGTAAAATGATGAAAAAAAATCATTATGAAAATATTGCTTACTTAAAAAAGATTGATGAAGTGAAATTTGTAATCGGAACGAGAGAAGATTACGATTGGATGAAAATTATTCTTTCCGAATATAACTTGGATAAAAAAGTACCGATTCTTTGTTCGGTAGTTTTCGGTGAATTAGAACCGGTTACGCTTGTAAATTGGATTTTAGAAGACAATTTAAATGTTCGGTATCAACTACAGATGCATAAAATTATTTGGGAACCGCAGGAAAGAGGTGTGTAATGAAAATCGCAAAAGAATTTAATTGGGAAATGGGACATCGTTTACCTTTTCATCAGGGAAAATGTAAAAACTTACATGGTCATTCGTATAAAATGATGGTCGAATTCTCAGGAGAAATGGATGAAAACGGAATGGTGATGGATTATTACGATGTTAAATCACATATATCGCCTCTGGTTGAAGAGCTCGACCATGCGTTTATGGTAAAGGAAAATGACGCCGAAGTGCTCGAATTTTTAGATAAAATAAATTCCAAGAAAGTAATTGTACCGTTTGACAGCACTGCTGAAAATATCTGTTTGTATTTTTTGAAAAAATTGAAAAATAGCGGATTGCCTAAAACGGTAAATTCTGTAAAAGTAAAAATATTGGAAACAGATAATACTTACGCGGAAGAAGAGATCGACGTTTAATACTTTTTCAAGATCCGAGCATTTCTAAAATTATCGGTAAAATCTCACCTGATCTTCCTAAAAGGGAATGATGCACCAGACTGGAAATATCCGTGCTTTCTATATTCACTTCAACTAAAACCGAACCGTTGTGTAACGCCCGCAGTGGAATATTTGCCGCAGGATAAACAACAGCGGAAGTACCAACTACAAAGCAAATATCCGACTCTGCCGCTTTTTTTTCGGCTTCCGAAAAAATCTCGTAAGGGAGCATTTCGCCAAACCAAACTACATCAGGCCGTATTAATCCGCCGCATTTACATTTGCCATTTACCGTTTTGTAATCGAATTCGGCTCCAATAAATTCGTTTCCGCACTCGATACAATAATTTCTTTCAATATTCCCGTGCAGTTCTAATATGTTTGAGCTGCCTGCCCGTTTGTGGAGATTATCAACATTTTGAGTAACAACCGTCACCTCATCAAATATTTTTTCAAATTCGGCGATGGCAAAGTGACCCGGATTAGGGTTTGTGGAGTGAATTATATCCCTTCGATGTTGATACCATTCTTGAACAATTTTGGGATTGTTTAAGAATGCGTCAAAGTTGGCGAGCTCTTCCGGTTTAAGTTTTTGCCAAAGACCGTCTTTTCCGCGAAAAGTAGAAATACCGCTTTCCGCGGAAATTCCGGCCCCGGTAAAAAAAACAATCCGGGAAGCATTTTTTAATTGCTGAATTAAACTTTCAGCGACTTCCATTATTCGTCTTCAATCTCTTTTAAGAGCTCTTTAGCTTCGGCTTTACGCTGTGGGTCATCTTCATCTCTTAAAGGGCACTCAAGGGCTTTATTAAGCATTTTACGAGCCTTTTCATATTCATCTTCACGAATCAAGGCGATTGCGTAATCGACGTAGATCATTGTAAAATTTGTTTCCCTTTTAAGGGCAAGTTCGTATTGTTGAAGCGCTATTTCCAAATCAGCCCAGCCAAGTCCGAGAACTGATCTGGCGGGAGCCCATTTTTCACTAATCTTAGCATGAGTGCGAGCCAAAACATAATGAGCTACAGCTTGGTCAAAGTCTGATCCGTTATTCAAACTAATCGCTTTTTCAACATCATCACGGACTTTATTCACAACATCAGCTACTGAAAATACGCCTTTGAAGAGGGCAATTTTTCCGCCGGCAATTGCTCTTCTCAGATGGCTGACAGATTTTTCGGGAGCAATTTTGATTGCTTTATCGGCGTAATCCATTGCTGTGATAAATGTAGATTCTTGTTTATCTTCTTGTTCGCTTGTTTCTGTCGGCAGTTTTTCGGCGATATCAACATAAGTTCGACTCAACCTCCAAATTACTTCCCAATTATTCGGATCAAGTTTTTCAGCATTTTTTAAAGCTGCCAATGCGTCTTGGTGGTTAAAAACTTTGTAAGATTCTTCAGCTTTGGCAATATATTCTTCAACACTCTGGGCTTTTGCTAAAGAAAACATCAGCATCAAAGTAATTAATGGAAGGAGAGACTTTCTCATTTTGCACCTCTTTTTGTAGTTACTTTTTCTTTAATTCTCCCGGAATCAGTAATGATGTACCGGCAAGTGGAAGGTATCTAGTCCAGTCCGATCCGCTGTTGGCATCATTGATTACGGCTGATTTATACGCGTTGGTTTTTGCGCTTAATTCATCTGCATGATATAAAACTATTGCTTCGATAAATTTCGGTTCAACGGGAGTTGCAAATTCCAATTTCCCTTGATGGCTTAAAACAAGATGAATTAGTTTGTTTTTAAGTTCGTCGGGAAACTCGGAGATTTTTGCACATTGCTTATCAATTTCGATAGCCGCAATTACAATATGTCCCAACAATTTACCTTTATCTGTATAATCGAAATTATTTTCGAATTCGAGCTCCTCGGTTTTTCCGAAATCGTGCAGAATAGCTCCAGTAATTAACAGATCACGGTCGAGAATTTTGTGGATGTCACACATCAAATCGCAAATTTTTACTATTTCCAATGTGTGTTCGAGCAAACCATGAATATATGCGTGATGCCAGGCTTTTCCGGCGGGCGCATTTTGATATTGGTTTAATTTATTTTTTTCAAAAACGAGTTTTAACAAATCTTTCAGAAAAGGATTTTGGATAAAATCTATTCTTTGATAAAGTTCGTTTAACATTTCAGACAGGGGACGTTCCGATTTAGGAAGAAAATCTTTTGCCGATACTCCATCATTTTCAACCGAAATGCGGAAGGTAGAGGTTTTAATTTGAGGCGCTCCCATAAATTCGGTAACAACACCTTTAATTTTCAAAACCATTCCGTTCTTCAATTTTGGCTTCAAAGGTTCGAAGCCATCCCAGATCTTAGCGTTAATTATTCCGGAATCGTCAGAAAGCATAAGATCTAAAAATTCTTTGCCGGCTTTTGTTGTTTTAAAATCGTATTTGTTTACCAGAAGAAAGTGATCAACATCGTCCCCGATATTGAGTTGTTTGATTTTAGTTTGATTAATCATTTTTACTGGTTCTCAATCTTTTCATTCGTTTTAATAATTTTTACATCCGCGATATTTATTCTTGCCACAACCGATCTTCGTAATATATCAATAGTAATCGCAATCATCGATTCATTATTTTCAGTTTGATAAACAATTCCTTCAACTCCGATCATTGGTCCGTCAATAACTTTCACTCTTGTTCCAATGCTAATTTTATTTTCGAGAGCGACTTGATGCCCGGTCTCGATCATTAACCGAAGGTTTTCAATCTGCCAGCTTGGAATTTTAGCCGGTACACCTTTGAAGGAAACTGTATTAAGTATTCCTTCAACTTGCACAACTTGATGTCTTTCCTTTTCATTAACATAAGCGAAAATATAACCGTTAATTAGCGGTTCGGTAACTTTTTTCTTTCTATCGCTCCATTGTTTCAGACGGGTGATTGTAGGTAAGTAACATTCGATCTCTTTTTCTAAAATTAGTGATCGTGCTTTAAATTCGTGACGTGGTTTTGTATAAAATGCGTACCAAAATTTGTCATTTAGATTTATTCTTAAATTTTCATCCATAATTAATTATTCGAGTATCTCAGTAATTGATTGTGATAGTGCTTCCTTGTTAAAAGGTTTTAGTACAATTTGTTCCACGCCAAGCGCGGAGTATTTTTCTTTTAATTCAGGATTTATTTGTGCTGATATAACAATGATTGGCATATGTTTAGTTTCCTCGCGTTCGCGAATGGCTTCAACTAATTGGTATCCGTTCATAAGCGGCATGGAATGATCGGTAATAACCAACGATGGAATATTTTCCGAGATCAAACTAATCGCTTCATATCCGTTATTTGCTTCGCAAACTTCGAAGTTGGGTGTAATCTTGGAGAGTAATCTTTGATATAATGAACGGGTGGAAACATCATCTTCAACGAGTAAAATTAAATTTTTTGCTTCTGGAACAGTTATATGAAATTCACTTCCTTCATTCAATTTTGAATAGAACCAGATCTCTCCGCCATGTTTTTCAACAATTTCTTTTACGAGCGTTAATCCCAAACCGGTTCCTTTTTCACCATTTGTGCCCGAAGTAGAAACCTTTTCTTCCAATTTGAAAATTCTGTTTTTATTTTCTTCTGAAATCCCAATTCCTTCATCGGAGACTACAACCTCAACCATACCTTTTTTAAACCGGTCGGCGGTTACGGTAATAGATTTCCCGGCGTGAGTAAATTTTGCGGCATTACTTATTAAATTCGTCATCACTTGAGTGATAAGTTTCTCATCGGCTACAAGAAACAAATCGTCGGGAATATTCATTTTGAATTTAATTTGTTTTTTGATGAGAGTTCCGGAAAGGTAGGATGAAATTTGTGAAATGAGGCTTTTTACCTTAATTCTTCGAGCTTCAACAGAAATTTTACCGGATTGTAATCGCGACCAATCGAGAAGATAGTTAATCAAATGAAGCTGATTGTGGGAGGCGTCGTTTATATAATTAAGGTATTCCCTTTTTTCCTCTTCGGGTAATTCCGGTTCATTAAGAAGGATTTCGGTAAATCCCAGCAAGCTTGTAAACGGTGCTCTCAGGTCATGCGAAACAATTGAAATAAACTTGTCCTTAGCTGTATTTACTTCGTTTATATCGTCTTTTTCTTTCTGAAGCTTTGTATTGCTTGTCTTAAATTCGGTAATATCAATCAAAGTCTGTTTTAAAAGATCCGGGTCGTCGAATTGAATTGCTTCACGCACCCAAATAATATCACCATTTCTTTTTTCAATTCGATAGTCAAATGACCGGGGAGCGCCGTTATATTTAGAGTACATTTCGGAGTGATTTTTTTTAACTTCTTGAAAATCGTCTTCATACACAATTGATAAATGTCCGCCCGGTTTGGCTTCCATTTCTTCATCGGTGTAACCTGTAAGAGATTCAATCGAGGTTGAATAGTATATTTCTTCCGAACCGGAAGTTTTTCTGATTGCTATAACAACATTCGGAAGATTTTTAGTGAGTTGTTTGAACTCGTCTCTGGTCAATATTAAATGCCCGCAAAATATTTAAACAACAAGATATTTAATCAAAATAAAAATTGCTTGATTTAATCACTTCTATTCGTCGGATGTTTTAGTCGGAATTCCTAATTCTTCCATTTTTCTGTAGAGGGAAGATAAACCAATATTTAATAATTTAGCCGCTTCTTCTTTATTATAATCCAATTTTTTGATTATTTGCTGAATGTGTACTTTTTCAAACTGTCTTGTCGCTTCTTTTAATGTTTCAGGAAACTCCTCGTAGTTTGAATCCTTTCTGAGCTGTTCAGATAAGTCTTCAACGGAAATAGTTTCACCTTCTGCGAAAATAACAGCCCGTTCTATTACATTTTCCAATTCCCGCACGCCGCCGCGCCAATCGTGTCCAATCAGAACCTTCATTGTTTCGTTATCTACACCAAGAATTTTTTTGCCCATTTCAGTACAATATTTTTCAATAAAATGACTTCCCAGAAATGGAATATCGTCCTTCCTTTCGTTTAGTGACGGAAGTTTTATTTCAACAACATTTAATCTGTAATAAAGGTCTTCCCGGAATTCGCCTTTGGACGTTTTCTCGGCGAGATCCTGATTTGTTGCCGCCAAGATTCTCACATCAGTATAAATCGGCTTAACTCCGCCAACTTGAAAGAATTGGTGATCTTCGAGAACTCTAAGCAATTTAACCTGCATATTTAATGGAAGATCGCCTATTTCGTCAAGAAACAAAGTGCCGCCATCGGCAACTTTGAAGAGTCCTTGCTTTTCATCCATTGCTCCGGTAAAGGCGCCTTTTTTATGCCCGAACAGTTCACTCTCTATTAAATTTTCAGCTATCGCGCCGCAATTTATCGGTAAGAAGACCTTGTCTTTCCTTTTGCTGTTAAAATGAATTGCTTTTGCGACAAGCTCCTTTCCGGTTCCACTTTTCCCGGAAATTAAAATATTCGTATTGGTTGGGGCGACTTGTTCAATCAGTTTGTAGACTTTTTTCATTGAAGAACTGCTGCCGATAATATTTCCGAAATCAGCTTTCGGGGCAATTCTTTGTCGCAATAATTTGTTTTCGATGGAGAGTGCTTTGTAATCAAAAAGTCTTTTTACGCGGATGACCAGATCATCAAATTCTATTGGTTTGATTAAATAATCGAACGCGCCTTTTCGGAGGGCTTCGATGGCAGTATTTACCGACGCATAAGCTGTCATAATTATGAAAAAAGTTTCGGGTGCGATTTCGGATGTTTTTTTCAGAAGTTCCATCCCGTCCATTTCCGGCATTTTAATATCGCTTATTACAAGATCAAAATTGTTGCTGCTGATTTGTTCGAAAGCATCCCGTCCGTTTCCCGCAATTTTAGTTTCATAACCTTCATCGTCTAAAATAATTTTTAGAGATTCACGAATCGTTTTTTCATCATCAACCACTAAAATATTACCGCTCATCAAAACTCCATAATTTTGTTTTCATCAATAGGAAGTTGAATCATAAACTTACTTCCTTTATTTAATTCACTTTTAATATGAATTTCGCCTTGTAATTTTTTTACGATACCGTAACTTACGGATAATCCGAGACCGGTTCCCTTCCCTACTCCTTTCGTTGTAAAAAACGGATCAAATATTTTATTGATTACGTCGATTGTCATCCCAACTCCATCATCCTCAATTTCGATGTAAATATATTTAGAATCATGACAGGAACTGACTGCGATTCTTCCTTCTCCGTCTATCGCGTCGAGAGCGTTGATAAGAATATTTATAAAAACCTGTAAAAGTTGATCGGGGACAACATAAATGAATGGTAAATCGGGGTCGAATGTAGTCGCAAAATCTACTTTGCGCACGCGTTTGTCGTACTTCACAATTCCAAGTGCGGTTTTTAGAACATCAGTAATTTGGATTAATTTTTTTTCATAGCTCGGCGGACGGGAAAAATCGACGAGCTCTCTGACGATCTTGGTAATTCGATCAATATTTTCTTTAATGGATGACAAACTTTCAATTGTAAAATCGTCTGATGATTTTCTTTGTAAAATTTGAACCAGTGATGAAATCGATGCAAGAGGATTTCCAATTTCGTGCGCAACTCCGGCCGCCAATTGACCAATAACAGCCAGTTTTTCGGATTGATCGACTTGTTCCTGGAGCTTTTTTACTTCACTTACATCTTTAATAATTACCGAACGTCCGGAATAACTTTTATTTTTTCCCGGTAATGCGGTTACGTTTAATTGAACCGGGATTTCCTTTCCGCTTTTTGCGATTCGGACAGTTTCCGGAATATTAACGAACCCAATTTTTGCGACATTTTCTTTTATATCCCTAAGTTCTAAACTTTGCTCCGGTTTTTGTGGAATTAAAAGTGATGACTCCCTGCCGATAACTTCATCTTCTGAATAACCAAAAATTCTTTCTGCTCCTTTATTCCACGCTATTATTTTTTCGTTTTCATCAATAACCATAATCGCGGAATCGGTTGAATGCATAATGTTTTTAAGGTATTTCTGATTCGTTTCCAACTTTGCGGCGAGTCTGTCACGGTCGATGGTCAGTTCAGTCATTTGTGCTTCTTGGTGAAGCATTCCGTATCGAGCGTAAATTTGTTCGATTATTTCATCGATAAATCCAAGAAGAATCAATGGATCGTAATTGTCGGAAATTTCTTTTTCGATATGATTTACAATCGCATAACGACCGTTGCTGAACAGTTGGCTTATTTCCAGCAAGTTTAATTTTGTTTCGGAAAAAAGATTGTAGTTATCAATTAAATATTGATCGGCGTTTTTGTAATCGGATGTTTTAATAACATTTATAATTGTTTGGAGCGTACTTCCTACAAGGGTTTTTATTTGTGCATCGTTTAGTTTATCACCGAAAGAAACTCTGATTTTTTCGAACCAGACTTCAGAAATTGTTTGGAAGTATTTATGAATTAACTCAAGGAGTATTTTTTTCATTTAAATACAAAAACTTTTGCGATATCAACTAATAATGAAGGATTATTGATTAAGGCTTTTTTAAATAAATTTCCCAGACTTCTTTTTTCCATCGGAACTTTATTGAAAGAATGCGCGATATCGTTAAATTTTTCATCGGTAAAATTGTAGATGCCGTTTTTAATTTTATCGAAAATTTCATGGCGTTTTCCAAGTCTGTCATTCCATGCTTTGTCGTAGTTCAAGATCAAATCAAGATTGTTTTCTTTAATCGCTTTAGCGGCAATTGTCCCCCCGATTTTACCGCCAATCATTCCTGAAGCTATTCCTCCTCCTGAAAGTGGATTTACTTGACGCGCGGCATCACCGACAAGAATTATTCCCGGAGCGGAAATTTTTTCAAGCGTTGTAACGCAAGGAACTCCGCCAGCTATGCGAGTCATAATGGATGCGTCCGGATGAAATTTATCCATAAAATGATCAAGAAAAGATTGCGCTGAACGTTTTCGTCCAACCATTCCGCTTACGCCAAGACCTATGTTTGCTGTATTTTCACCTTTGGGGAAAACCCAGAAATATCCTTGAGGCGCGTATTCCTGTCCGAAATAGAAAAAGCAAGTATCATCGCCAATCGGAATTCCTGAAGCGGTAATTTGGGTGCAGCATTCCATATCTCTAAAGTCGATATAGGTTTTAATTCCGGCCCATCGTCCTACTCTCGATTCAACTCCGTCGGCACCAATTACGACTTTCGCTTCAACTTCACGCTTTTCCCCGCGATACTCGAATTTTACGCCGCAAACTTTGTCATCCTTTATCATCAATCCATTTACGTAAGCGCGAGTTAGAATTTCGGCACCGGCTGAAGATGCCATTTTGCCGAGTTCGTAATCAAAAATTCTTCTCTCCAGAACGTAGCCTTTCTCCTCAAGCGGAACGATAACTTCAGTTCCATCGGGAGAAACCATTCCAAATTTTGTGATTGTTGAGGCAATAAATTTTTGATCCGGTTCGATAAATTCCGCGACTCCGGCATGGCTAATAGCTTCTCCACAGCGAACCGGATACCCAACGTCGCGATCTTTTTCTAAAACTAAAACTGAAATTCCCTGTTCTGCTGCGAATCTGGCTGCAACTGTTCCGGCGGGACCGGCTCCAACTATAACTACATCATACGATTTCTTCACTATTTACCTTTCCAACACCATTCCTGTTGAACTTAAAAACTTCAATCGGGCAAGCCCAAATACATTTAGAACAATTCGTGCAAAGCTCTTCAACAATATTAATTTCCGCTTCTTTTAGTTCAATTGCGTCTTCGGGACAAATTCCGACACAACATCCGCAAAAGTCACATTTGTCCGGGAGAATTTCGATCATTAGCAATTGTGGAATCCTTTCTATAAAATGAATTCGCAAAATACTTAATGAAAGTTTGATTTGAAAGTTGGGGCGGACGATTGGAACCATGAATGTTAATCAAAGTATAAAACAAATAATTGAACCATTTACTTGGAGCTAAAATGAAAATTCTAAGGATTATTTTAATTTCTGTACTAATCGCTTCTGTTAATTTTGCGTCAGAAAAAACAACAAAAACAAATCTCGAAAAAGCGAAAGTATTTATTCGGGGTGTGGAGCTTACACACTCGGCAAAAATAAATCTTGACGCCGGTCCGCAAAAAATCGTTTTACAATCAATCGGAGATCAAGTTGATCCTAACAGCATTCAAGTAAAAGCTTCGGATGGAGTTTTGATTTATTCGGTAAGCATTCGTTCAAATTTCTTGGAAGAGATTGAAAAGGATGAAATAATTCTCAACCTCGAAAAGAAATTAGATGGATTATGGAATCAGAACGACAAATTGAAAGCCCGCGATGAAATATTAAAATTAGAAGTTCAAACTATTGCTTCCCACGGGCAAAAATCAGAATCACAGAGTTTTTCATCGGCGAAACTTAATGAAATCACCAAATATTATAATGACCGGATGCTGAATCTTTCTATAGAAATTTCTCAGATCGAAAGGGAAATGGAAAAATTAGAGAAAAGTATCGCGAATGTGAAAAAACAGATTCAAGAACAAAACAATAAATTAAATAAGCCTATCAATGAGATTGTGGTTGAAGCCAATATCGAAACTGAAGGGGAAAAAGAATTTTTAATTACATATTTCAGCAATGACGCTAGATGGTATCCCGGTTATAATATTCGCGGATTTGAGAATTCCGAAAAAATTGAGATCGAATACTTCGCCAATGTTACGCAAAATACAGGATTAAATTGGAAGGAAGCCGAGATCATCATTTCTTCGAGAAACCCTAATCAAAATAATACAAAACCCGATCTACCAATTTGGTTTATAAATTTTCAACAACGACTCGAAAAAAGGATGGTTTACGATGCTCCGGTTGCGATAATGCAAGCGGAATCAAGATCGAAAGGCATGGCAGATCTTATGGTGGTTGATAACAATCAACTTTCGGTTGATTACATACCACAAGTAATTTTTGAAATTCCATCCGATAACAAACCCCATATTGTAATGCTTCAAAATTCCGAAGCGCAGGGCGTTTACAAATTTTACGGAGTTCCAAAATACGATTCAAAAGCATTCCTTGTTGCTGAGGTGAAAAACTTCGATCTCTCCGCTTACATTGCCGGCAACGCAAATGTATTTTATGATGGAAGTTTTATCGGTAAAACGTACATTAATCCCGATGCGATTATTGATGATTGGCAAATTTCTTTCGGAAAAGATAATCGTGTAAATATCGAGAAAAAATTAGTGAAGGATTTTTCCGACAATGAATTTCTCGGCGGCGACAAGGAAAGGATTTTCACTTACGAATATAAAATAACAAACAACAAGGGACGCGATCTCGAGGTGATCGTTGAGGATAATATTCCTGTTGCGCAAAATGAGGATATAGAGGTTGAACTGATTGAAATTTCTTCAGCGAAATACAATAAAAAACTGGGAAAGCTTGAATGGAAACTAAATATCCCGAATGGAGGCAGCAAAACAATTCCGTTGAAATATTCTGTTACTTATCCAAAGGATGCTTTTATTCCGGGATTATAACATTTTAATTTAATTAATATTTTCAGAAGGACCGGTTTTTATCCGGCCTTTTTTATGATGGTCAAAAAAAGTCAGACAGTTGTTGAGTGAAATTGGTTTTCTTTCTTGTTAGCATCAGGAATAAAAGGAGTTATGTATCGTTCCTTCTTCTCAT
The DNA here is from genome assembly GCA_021739765.1 of Melioribacteraceae bacterium. Lineage (GTDB taxonomy): Bacteria > Bacteroidota > Ignavibacteria > Ignavibacteriales > Melioribacteraceae > JAIPBD01. Next base: position 164,439 of record JAIPBD010000003.1, on the reverse strand, counting down.
CCTTTATTTTAGCGATATCAACAAGAATTAGTCCGTCAATACAATTTTCAAAATCGGGATCGACACCAAAATCTAAAAATTGTACGCCATTTTCATCACATAATTCGGAATAATGTTTATAAAGAACCGGGAATGTGAATCCCATTGGCTTAAGCATGTTTTTTACCGTGAAGTAATCTTGCTTGTGATTTTCACCCACAAATATTTTATTTATTTTTTCCCGTTCTTCTTCGTGGATTAAAAATCTTCGGTTTGCGGAGGCGAATTCTGTTTCGGTGCTGAACCATTTTTGGCAGTATGCCACTATCCAATTCTTTGATTGCTCGGGATAACTGTTCGAGATACTCACGGGGCCGAACATATATTTTGTTTCGGGATTATGAGCGCAATAAGCTCCGATCCCCAACCAGAGATAATGAAGCGCGTTGGTATTCCAATATTTTTTTTGCACAAAACTTCTTCCGAGTTCAATTGAATCCGGCAGGTAATCTCGCGTAAAAACCTCGCGATATTTAAACAAAGTTGATGAGTAAAAGCCATCAAATCCATAATCTTTTATAATCTCTTTACCGACACCGAGACGATATGCGCCGACGATATCCAGTTCGTTTTCATCCCATACAACTATGTGTTTGTAGTATTTGTCGAACTTGTCAAGGTCAACTTTTTTTCCTGTTCCTTCCCCAACTTTGCGAAATGTTAATTCGCGAAGTCTTCCAATTTCTTGCACAACATTCGGAGATTCTTCCATTGAAGTAAGGATTATTAATTTATCGTCACCGGTTTTCCCAAGGAATTTTGCTTTCATTAACTCCTTGTGAACTATTTTGCTGTCAACCGGGTGAATAATATTTTTCTCTGTGGCGAAGAAACCGCCCTTGCCGGATTTTAAGCTGTAAACATGCTTTTTAAGAAGATGAGTTTTGGCTTTAATATTAATTCCATCTGAACTGAAAGCTCTTGTAGGAATTGGATCACCGATTTTCAAATTGATAGTTTTATTCTTCTTGTTATACATTTCGTTAGCGAGAAGAACTCGCGAAAGCCCTTTGTTTATCATCGAGAAGAGATAAAAGAACCAGGAATTTCTTGCATGGACATAAACCGGCAAAATAGGGACATTGAATTTTTTCGCGAAAAAGATCGAACCTTTGTTCCATCTGGAATCCCGAACCCGGAAAAAATTCAATCTTGCGACTTCGGCTGCCGGAAAAATAATTACTACCTCTTCATTTTGAAGTGCCCGCCCGATTTGAACAATACTTTTCCTTTGTTCGCTTAACGTTTCAATATCAACACCGAGAAAAACATCTTTGAATATTTGTATTTGACTCAGGATATCGGTTGTAACAACTTTAACATCTTTGCGCAACTCGTAAACCAATTTATAAAGAGACAGTCCATCCAAACTTCCGATAGGATGATTCGCTACAAGAATTAATCTGCCTTCGGCGGGTATCTTTTTTAAGTCACTATTTGAAACTTGATAGGAAAAATTCAGCTCATCGAAAAGATCATCAATAAGTTCAATGCCTTTTTTGCCATGATTGCGTGAAAGTAAATCGTTTATTTGATCAACATGCAGAACCTTGTTAATTGAACCGACGATAAGTTTCACGATCCAATCAGGTCTATTCAAAATAAGCTTAGGAAATTTTTCCTCGATTGTCTCTCGGATATTTATCGGTTTATATGCTTCTTCTTTCATTTTCTAAACCTCTGCTCGTTTATTCTAAGCTTCTTTGTTGATTTTTCTGACAGTTTTTTTGAATGGTCGGAACGCGAAAGCCAATTGAGTAAAATAATTAGCAGGGAATTCAGTTTTGAGTCCATAATCATCCGGTTTTTCGTTTGGCAAATAAGCTGTTCCGAAAATCCAATCCCAGACAGCAAATTTTGTAGCGAAGTTCCGGTTTCGCCCTTTTCCGGTGGAATGATGCCAACGATGCATCTCGGGACCGTTAATATATTTTTGAAGTTTGCCGGAATGAACGTCGACATTCGCGTGAATCCACATTCCCCAAACACCGCTGATTACACTTTTAAATATTACAACTTCAGCAGGAGCTCCGAGTAAAACGATAGGTAAAAATTCTATTGTTTGATTAATCAATATTTCGCCGGCGTGAGATCTGGCACCGGAAATCCAATCGACTTCTTTGGGTGAGTGATGCGCTTCATGTAATCGCCATAAAAATTTATTTTTATGCTGCCATTTATGAAAAAGATAGATGTACAAATCGTGAGTAATTGTGAAAAAAAGCAATTGAACCCAAACCGGCCAATCGGTTACGATTTGAAATCGTGATAACCCGGTTGTTGAATCAATATAATTAATGATAAAACTAAAAATGACAATTCCAAGAAGTGCGCTTTGAAAAATATTATACCAGAAGAAATCAAGAAAAAATTCCTTCCTGAAGATTTTTTGCCCTTTATCATAAGGGAAAATTCTTTCAAGTGAGATTATTATCAAAGATCCGAGAATCAGTAGACCAAATCCTATTAGTTGGGTTTGGCTGAATTCCATTATTATTCCTTTATTTTACTAAGCGTAATTTCTTCAGTGATTTCATTTCGCTTTCATACACTCTTTTAATACCATCACCGAGCGATTGTTCAACATCGCGAATGTCTTTAACAAGTCGATACATTCCATTAATTTCCACAGAAGCCGCCTGATCCGATCCCCACATTGCTCGGTCTAAAGTTATGTGTCGTTCAACAAAAGTGGCACCAAGGGCAACCGCAGCTAATGTAGGAGCTAATCCTACTTCGTGCCCTGAATATCCAATGGGAATATCGGGATATTTTTCTTTATAAGTGGAAACCACCCTGATATTGAGTTCTTCCAACAAACACGGATAGTTTGAAGTTGATTGCGCAAGTAACAGATTTTCTTCTCCTACTAATTTTACGCTTTGTTCTATTTGGTCGGTATTCGACATTCCGGTTGAAAGCATAATCGGTTTGCCTGTCGCGATTAATTTGTTTAGAAGCGCAAAATCAGTTAATGATGCCGAAGCGACTTTGTACATAATCGGATCAAACTCTTCCAAAAATGTGACCGCGTTTTCATCCCACGGAGAAGCGAACCAATCAATATTTTTCTCTTTACAGTAATGATCGATTTGATCAAATTCGGCAAAACCGAATTCGACTTTATGGCGGTAATCAATATATTTCATTCGACCCCAGGGTGTATCGCGTTCTATATTCCATTGATCGGCCGGAACGCAAACCTCCGGTGTTCTTTTTTGAAATTTCACAGCATCACATCCGGCAAATACAGCACCGTCAATCATTTTTTTCGCATTTTCTAAAGATCCGTTATGGTTAATTCCTATTTCCGCTATCACATACACCGGCTGATTATCGCCAATTAATTTATTACCGGTTTTCCTTACTGCCATTTGAATTTCCCCCAATTCAGTTTTTACAATAAATTATTATCTCGGCAAAATCTCTTAAAGCGCCATTTCCACCGCGGTTTTCTAAAATTATATCCGAAACCTGCTGCGCGAAAATAGTTGCGTCGGCGGGACATGCCGCCAATCCCGCTAACTTCATGATTTCAAGATCGTTTGTGTCATCGCCGAGATACGCGACTTCTTCGGCTTTCAAATTTTTTCGCAATAAAATCTCGTAAAAAGTTTCTACTTTATTTTTAATACCCAGATGAAGTTCGGTTATCATAAGTTTTTCAGCTCGCCGTTTAACAATTTCGGAATTTTCACCGGTAATGATTCCCGTTTCAACATTGGCGTGGTTTTTTAATCTTTCGACTCCCATTCCATCACGAATGGAAAAGCGTTTTAACTCTTCACCATTTGCTGAATAGTAAACCCCGGTATCGGTTAATACACCGTCACAATCGGTTAGAAGCAGTTTAATTTTGGCTGCTTTTTCTTTTATTTTCTCATCCAAATTCAACATATCGGTTCCTTTACCAACAAGTCCAACCACCATCAACAATTAGGTTAGCGCCAGTCATATATTTTGAAGCATCGCTTGCCAAAAAAACAACAGCCCCTTTGTAATCATTTACTTCCGCCATTTTGTTTAGCGGAGTTCGTTTTGAGTATTGTTCGATGAAAAATTCATCCTGGTTATTTTCTACTCCGCCCGGCGATAAAGTATTTACCCTTACTCCGTTTTTCCCCCAATATGCCGCAAGATATTTTGTGAAAGCGATTACTCCGCCTTTTGTCGCGGAATAAGCCGGTGGTTTGAAAAAGTTTTGCTTCCCGTTTTTATCGATATATAATGATTGGTCGGGACCCGTAATACCATAGGTTGAGGCAATATTTATTATGGAACCGGAACCTTGATCCGCCATCTGTTTTCCAAAAACTTGGGAACACAGAAACACACCGGTAAGATTAACATCGAGCGATTTTTGCCAGATTTCGAGCGGGTAATTTTCGAACTTAGATTGTTCCGCGGCCGCTTTTGGATTTTCGAACATATCATTAATTGCCGCGTTGTTAATTAGAATATCGATTTTGCCGAATCTATCAATTATCGTATTTAGTGCGGATTCTAAAATTTCTTTACGGGTTACATCAAGAAAAACCCCAATAGATTTCGTTTTTAATGACAGAGCAAACTCTTCACATTTTTCTAAGTTCAAATCGGCGACAACTACATTTGCTCCGGCTTCAGAAAGTGCTTTACAATGTTCCTTTCCGATTAGCCCTAACGCTCCTGTTACTATCGCGACCTTACCATTTAATGAAAATAATTCCATAATTAATTCTTTTTAACGGTTTTTAGAAACGCCGGTTTTAATGGCGTATATTTTTTATCTGCACCTGAATTTATTTGTTTTATTCTTTTGACCTACCGGATAATTTTGTCAGCAAAACGCCAAACAGCATTCCAGAGATAATAAATATCAACGCATAATCCTTGATAAAAGTCAATTCAGTAAGCTCATTAATTGTTACTAAAATTATTGTTACAATAATGATTCCAGCAGCGGGTAAAATTTTCTTATTCAATATATTATCCTTTTTTAAGTTTGTTGCTAACGGGTTTCATATTAAAATTACTGGTTTTACGAAAGACAGGTTTCACCGGTTCTCCTTTAATAGATTCAGCGACTTTGTTTTTATCGACTGCATTTTTGAGAATTGGCAGAACTTCTTCGTAAACTTTTAAAGTGTATTGAACATCCTCATTTGAATGGGAAAAAGACATATTGTGAAATCCTCCCCAAAGAATGCCGCGTTTGATCATTTCTTGTTGAACGAGAGATTTTAGAAGTAACGGATCACCCGCTTTTCCGTCAAATGTAACAATTGAACGCCAATTGTAGCCAGTTGCTTTTGTATAATCGATTCCCAAATCGGAAACGATTTTGTTGTAACCATCTTTCAATTTAGCGCCTTGTGAAGCGAGAAATTCGGTTACATTTTTAGTCCGAATTTCATTAACCGTAGCCATAGTTGCGGCAAGAGATAAAGCTTCACCGCCAAATGTGGTGTAAAAGAAAATGTCGTCTTCGGCGAGTTTCATTATTTCTTCTTTTCCGGTTAGAAGGGAAATCGGCATTCCATTCGCTACTGCTTTAGAATAAGTCGCCAAATCGGGAGCAATTCCAAAAAATTCTTGAGCCCCGCCGGTTGCCATTCGAAAACCGGTCCACATTTCATCAAAAATTAGCACTACGCCTTTTTCCTTGCAAAGCTCAGCAACTTTATGGAGAAAATTATCTTTCGGTTCTTCGAAAACTACAGGTTCTAAAATAACCGCCGCGGTGTCATCATCGATTGAATCCCTTAACGAATCAATATCATTATAGCTGAAAGTGTTAGTTAAGTCTTGAATTGGTCCCGGAATTCCATGATTTTTAGAAGTGACGCTGACATACCAATCGTGCCAGCCGTGATAACCACAGCATAAAATTTTATTTCGTCTTGTGTACGCTCTTGCCAATCTAATCGCGGCACTTGTTACATCGGCGCCGGTTTTACTGTACCGAACCATCTCCGCGTTGGGAATAACTTCTTTCATTAATTCGGCAACTTCAACTTCAAGAGGATGCATAAGCGAAAATGTAATTCCATCCTCCAATTGTTTTTTGATTGCTTCATCAACAACCGGGTAGGCATAACCAAGTGATAGTGGTCCGATTCCCATGTTAAAATCTATATATTCGTTTCCATCAACATCCCAAACATGTGAACCTTTTCCCTTTTTTAAATACTTCGGAGCGATTCCATTTACGAACTGAGTCGGCCCTTTTGCAAGTGTTTGTGTTACGGAAGGAATCAGCTTCAGTGCACGTTGGTAGAGATTATTTGAATTGTTTATTGTTGGATATTCATCATTAAATTTTATACCGTTCATATAAATCCTTTTTAATAATCGTTAACCGTTCGTATGCGTTTTTGTTTGAATTCAGCGATATTAGTTAGTTCATCAAGATGATTTTCATACCAATAATTTCCAAGATATTCTTCGTTTATCATTCCGAGATAAGGTTTTTCTTTTATCAAATTAATGATTGAATACATACTAAAATTTTTATTTGAAGGAAAAAGCTCCTCATAAACAGATCGAATAAAAATGTAATCTTTTTCGTAATCAATCGTCCAACGGTAAGTTGTTGAATAATCAAGTCCGGTTTCCCAAAGAACGTTTCCGATTCTAAACTTATCCGGATTTTCCCAAATAAAAGGGGTTGTATGCTCCCTTTCTAATTTTCGGGTCGCATTCTCCCATGCTTTTGTTAAAGCTGACATTGACATAATTTCGACATCATTTCCATCAGGATAAGATGGAGGATGCAAATTGCTCACGAAATCAAATTTGTCTCTGTTTACCAGATAATATTTAATTACTTTATCGATAATTCGGGGATCGATTAACGGGCAATCCGAGGGAATTTTAACAACGGCATCAGCGTTAAAATTTAGCCCGACTTGATAATGTCTGTCAAGCAAATCATTTATATCTCCACGGTAACAAAGAATATTTGATTCCAAACAGAATTCTTCAATTTTATCGTCCTCTTTTTCTTTTGAAGTAGCGATTACAACGGTTCCGGATAAAGTTGCCGCTTTTACCCTTTCATACATTCGAAAAAGCAGAGGTTTTCCGCAGAGTGACAACATAACCTTGTTTGGCAGTCGGGAAGAGCCGACTCTGGCTTGAATTACGGTAACAATGTTGGAATCATTCATAACATTACGCGTTTAGTGCTTCTTGTAATTTGTATCGTTGTGAACGAGTTTGGCGAACCGTTTTGGTTTGAAACAATAAATCATAACCAACTTTTGCAATTGTTTCCGCCGAGGTTCCGCCATTCTGAATCGGAGCTTTCGCTTTTAATTTTTCTAAATCGAAATAGGAGTAAACTTCCTTGCCGAGTGTTATTCCGACATAAACCACTGATGAATATTTTGTGATAAGAGTTTCACAATTAGCGATCATATCATCGATATTCCCATCCGTGTAAACGAGTGCCTCGGGAGCAATATCTTTAATTTCTTTGGTTGCCCTTTCAAAATTTTCATTTGGATGGAGTTTGAAAATTATTTGTCTTCCGTTTGCAGTTTTTAAGCATTTGCGAATAAATGCTTTTCTATTCTCATATTTGAAAGTTTCCCGGGAATCGGAGGTAGCGACCAAAACAAAATTTTTATGAGGGAATTCATTATTAAGATGAATGGCAACATTATCGAAGTTTGGTATTCCGGTTACTACAAGTTTTTGGGGCTTAACGCCTTTTTTAATAAAAAATTCTTTATAACCTTCCGATGCGACACAGAATTTATCAAACCGATTTGAAAGACCAGTAGTTGAAGTGCTGGCAATCCAGCGGGGAAGTTTTAAATATTTCACCAAATAGTAAATAAAATTCTCGGGGTCAGTCATTCCCTCTTGAACTAAAATGATTTTTGTGTTACGAATATTTTTTGGAACGATAAGGTCGGAACAGAGAAAAACCAAATCATAATTATAATTAGCGCCTCTGTAGTCAATTTCCAAATCGTGGGCATTTAAGTAATCCTCTGATCTTCGTCTGAATTCTCCGCCAAGAATAGAAAAATCCAAAACGCCCCTTTCCGCGGCATAACGAATAATACCATCACCGTAATATGTCGAAAAGCAGCAATCAAAGTCCTTTTCGTAGTATTTGGAAATCTTATGCATCATTGTAGTTTGATTCAGTGAGCCGACAATAAATAGGATCTTTTTTCTATCCATACTTTTTCCAATAATTTTCTTATTTGAAAGAACAAAAAGTATTGTTAAGTTTTCAAAAATATGTTACAAATATATTAATTTTTAATTACGCCTCTGTTAAGCCCAATTAAATTTATAGCAAAGAATTAATAAATATTTTACGTGTTCTTAACTTCAGTTATTCCTTGATTTATTAGAATTGTTGTTTAAATCTAAGTTAATTCAGGAACGTATAAGTTGAAAATCGCACACATTTCAGATTTACATTTCAATTCATTATACAAAAAATATAATATCTCGCAAACAGAGAAACTTTTGGCATTAGCTGTTGAGAATGAAGTGGATCATGTTGTAATAACCGGAGATATTTCAGATAACGCGGAAGAGAAGGATTTTAGGACATTTAGACGAATGTTAAAAGATTTCGGACTTTTCAAATCACAAAAAACAAGTGTTGTGGTTGGGAATCACGATATATTCGGCGGAGTTTTTACCGCGATGGATATTGTAAACTTTCCTTCAAAATGTCTTGCGACAAATTATGCCGAAAAGCTGGATTTATTTACAAATCAATTTCAAGAATTATTCTTAGACACAATTCGAATATCCGAAACGCAGATATTTCCTTATGTGAAGGAGTTACGAGACGTGGTTTTCCTTGGGTTAAACTCAATTCCATTTTATTCGAAGCTCAACAATCCTTTTGCTTCCAACGGGAGGATCGATTCTCTGCAATTGGAAAACGCGAATAAATTAATGTCCGTATTGGATTCAAAAATATCAAAAACAAAACGTAGAATCGCGCTTGTTCATCACCACTTTTACAGAAAAAAAGAAAAAGCTTCTGCCTCCAATAGTCCGCTTTGGGATAGAGTAGAATCCTTTTCAATGAAATTACGCGGTAAGAAAAAGGTGATCAAATTTTTGGGGAAACACGGATTCGATTTGGTCCTTCACGGACACAGTCACGAAATTAGAGAATATAGGCGTAACGATATCCAATTCCTAAATGCGGGCGGTTGCATTGAAAACCGTGATAATGATTCTCGTTTTTTTATAATTGATACTGAAAATCCGGAATATTTAATCGATCTTAAAAATGCTAAAAGCGGGATGGCAATTCATGCTTAAAATTAACCGGATTAGCATTTTAAACTTAGTTACAATTAGTGTTGTTTTCGCTTCAATTTGGTTATACTAATTGAACATTGATTCGTCTATCAACATGCCTCGATTATATTCAGCTTCGCGTAAAATTTTGCCATTATACGAATAGCTGTATGCTTTCCCGTGAATAAGATTTTTTTCGTAGTATCTGAAATCTGAAATATTGCCATTGTCGTGATACCAGGTTGCGTATCCTTGTTTTGCGCCATGAATATATTTTTCTTCAGCCCACTGATTTCCATTTTTATAAAAGTACAAAGCGACACCATGTAAATTTCCTTCACGGTAGATTAATTTCGATTTCAGCTCACCGGTTTCATAAAATTCTTTAGCGTCTCCTTCTCTCAGATCGTTTATGTAATTGAATTCTGAAATTAATATTCCATCAAGATTGTAAATTAATTCGAGACCTTCTTTAGTTCCATTTACATAATCGGTCGATTTCCATAAAATCCCGCCGGGATGATATTCATATCGAGTGCCGTTAATAGATTTATTATCATAATTAACCGAACTTTCCAAAAATCCCTGTTCATCAAAATAATTATTTCTGTCGTGTGGTCGACCCTCGTTAAACGACAATTCCGCTCTCAGTATTCCGGTATCATAATATTGTTTGAACGATTCTTCGATTTTATCAAATTTGCCTCCGTAATCGTAAAGTTCACGTTTCACAATTTGACCCATATCATAAGTATCAATTACTTTTATTGATCCATCCGCATAATACGCATAAGCAGTTCCATGCGGTTTATCGTCAATATAGTTGGCCTCAAGCGCGAGTTCGCCATAATCGTGATAAACCCTCACAATTCCGTTAAGTTTATCATTTTTGTACATCCTTTCCACTTCGAGTCCGCCATCCTCAAAAAATATTTTCGTGAGCCCGTTTAATTCCCCATTCGAATAATTATAGATTCCTTGCAAAGCGCCGCTTTTGTAATACGTTGTTGTAAATCCTTCACGTATGTCATCAACAAACATTGGTTCAGCCCAAAGCTCTCCTGTTTCGTAGTACCATTTTTGAATATCCTGTTTTTGTCCGTTAACATAGAACCATTCCATATTTATTGTGCCGTCTTCGTAATACCAGGTTGAAACACCTTCTTCTTTGCCATCCACGTATTTCCACTCTTTCCAAAGCGCGCCGCTTGGGTAATATTCTTTGTAGATTCCATTTTTTACATCGTTTTTATACTCTCCTTCGGATTGAATTTTTCCGTTCGGGTAATATGTCTTTCGCAGTTCTATGCTTGATTGGGCAAACGACAAAGTTGATACCAGCATTCCTAAAAAAAGTGAAAAGAAGAGAAATTTTGAGAGATAATTTTTCATTGAGGATAAATTAAATGATTCTTTTGAAGGGTTTGTCAAATACAATTCTTGATCTATTTTAATATCTTTAATTATTAATTACAAATTAAGTAGAAATATGTTTCAAAGAAAAGTGAGGATAAATTTTTACAATTGTGATCCGGCAGGAATATTGTTCTACGGCGAAATTTACAAACTAGCACATGAATCTTACGAAGTATTTCTTGAATCATTAAGAATGAAAATCGATTATTTTGCTTCAAATGAATTTGTACTTCCGATAATTCATTCGTCCGCGGATTATTTAAAACCAATGAAAACTTCGGAAGTTTTTAATTGTGTGATTTCTGTTACACGCTTAAAAGAATCCTCGTTCGAGCTTACTTATGATTTTGAGAGGGATAGTCAAATTTATAGTTCGGTAAAAACTGTACATGTTTGTGTTTCAAAAAAAGAATTTAAGAAGGTGAAAATGCCGGCTGAATTGTTCGAAGGACTAAATGCCAATCTTCTCCAATAGAGATTTTAAGTCAATTTTCTCTATTGCGCTTTTAGGAATTTTGTCGACGAAGTAATATTCTTTTGGAATTTTGAAATTTATCAATTTCCCTTCAAGATATGTTTGTATTGAATCGCGGGAAGTCGAATTGTCCTTTGACACAATCGCCGCAGTCAAACTTTCTCCCCACTTTTTATCAGGTTTGCCAAACACAGCACAGTCTGAGATGCCCGGAATTTGCATCAGAACTGATTCAACCTCAGCCGGATCAATTTTTTCGCCGCCGCTGTTGATTATCCTATCAGCTCTTGATTGGACAAATAAAAAACCATCTGTGTCAATCCAACCGACATCATTTGAACAAAACTCGCCCTTTGTGAACGAGCTATGTGATAAAGCCTCCAGTTTGTAATATCCTTTGGTAATGGTTTCGGATTTAATCTTAATTCTGCCTTCTTTTCCATCAATATCAATTTTTACGTTTTTTAGAGGCAGACCGGACGATTCAATTTTGTGTGGAAATTCCCGAAGAGGAAAACCGGAGATCATCGAACAAGTTTCAGTTGAGCCGTAAACTTTAAAGATCGGTAATCCGAGCTCCAGCGCTTCTTTAAGTAAACCTTGGGTTGAGGCCGCGCCTCCGATATAAACTGCTTTGAGGGATGAGGGAAATCCAATTCTATCATTTAACAATTCATTCAGCATTGTTGGAACAAGAGAAAGATGAGTTATTTGTTCAACTTCCAAAACAGATTTGAAGTCCTCTACTTTAAAATTATCAATTATGTAAACCGACGCATTTGTAAAAAAAGAACGCGTTAGAATCGAAAATCCGCCGATGTGGAAAAATGGGAGTGAGGCAAACCAATAATCCGATTCACTCAATCGAGAAAGGGAATTCGTACACTCAATGCTCGCAAAAATATTACTAAATGTAAGCGGAACTAACTTGGGAATTCCGGAACTACCTGATGTGAATTGCATTAATGCGACCGAATCTAAATTTACAAATGACTCTGAAGGAACGGGATTTGTTGTTCGATCGAGATCAATTATTATACTTTTGGCACAATCAACTTTTAATTCAATATCCGTTGAAAGAATAAATTTGGAATCAGAAAAGATTAATTGCTCGGATAATAGTTTTTTGTTCAGTTTGGGATTTAACGGAATTGGAACCGCTCCGATTCTCCAAAGTGCTAAAATTGAGATCACAAATTCAATTGAATTTGGGAGGAAAAGAACAACTTTATCTTTTTCACAAATTCCTTCTTGACGAAATTTCCCTGTTAGAAAAAAAGATTCATTGATCACGTCATTGTTCGAAAGCTTTCGATCTTTGGAACAAATAAAAATTTTTTCGGGATTCTTATTTGCCCCATCAAATAACGATATTTTTACATTTTTAGAATTACTCAAAAATGGTTGTCCTCACTTCATTTAAGAATAGTTCGGCTTCCCAATCCACCTTGCCGGATATTGTTGGGAATTGATCATTTGTCGGATTATTCGAAAACATAAAAGAGGTATCAATTCCATGCGTTTCATTATTATTTAGGATCGCACATCCAAATAGCAAATGTATTTTCCCGATGTGGCTCTCCAAAGCGGAGGATACGATCAACTTTTTCCCATAATCGTTGGCTATTTTTTTCAATCTATTTATTTTTAGTATCCCACCTAAAACCATCGGTTTTATAATAAAGTATTTGATCTGCGAATCCTTTATCAATTTTTCGACATGATCGTAACTTGTTAAAGATTCATCCAAAGCGATCGGTATCTCAGAATTTTGTTCGAGGATTTCCATTTCATTTATCGATGACGTGGGTTGTTCGAAATATTCTATTTTTTTCGGATCAAAAGATTTCAGCACGCGTTCAGCTTCTTCGAATGAAAATATCGAGTTTGCATCCAATCTAAAACGAATGTTGTTTTTTATTGCGAATGTTGAATTATTAATTAGTTGAGATAAAAATATATGATTGTCGCGGTTCACTTTTAATTTAATGGCTTTAGTGCCGTCATTAATTTTTTCCTCCAAAACTTTTTCGATCTCTTGATGATCATTTAATCCTATCAGACCGTTTACTTCAAAATGACTTGTACTCTTTGGAAATAAAGCTGGATTTTCACGAATAAGTAGGGCGATCAGAATTTGTTCTAATCCGCATTTCAATGAAGGTTTGTTTCCGATAGGATCTAATAAATTTGTGATATCATCAAACGAATGGATTTCTTTCCCCAATATATCTTTGATAACTTCATCAAAACAATTGGTGATAGAATCTGTGGTTTCGGTCCCAAATTCTGGAAGCGGAGCAGATTCGCTGTAAACGATTCGTCCGCATGAATCTTCGGCTTCAAAAAAAATAACATCGCGAAACGCAAAAGTAGTTTTGGAATTGTTAAATGACGAGTTAAAATTTAAACGAAAAGGTTTATATTTAACCCTTTTCAAAATCATATCAGAATACCAATCGCGAATAAAATTCCATAAATGGCTGATAGCTTTGCGGTCAGTTCCAAGGCTTTATTTAATTCTGTTCCTTCCAAATTGTAAATCATAACAATTAATTTAACGGCTAATGGAAGTGAGATTAACGGAAGAAAAATCAATAAACTTTGTTTAAATGTGACATAGACCAAAAATAACACGGAATAAGAGAGCACCATAAAAGTTACATATTGAATACGTGTGAATTTAGCGCCGAATTTTACTGCAAGCGTGTTTTTTCCGTTTTGTCTGTCTTCAATTCGATCTCTGTAATTATTAACAACAAGAATATTTGTAATTAGAGCTCCGACCGGAATAGAAGCCCAAAATGCCAACCATGAAAACTCCAAAGCCTGAACGTAATATGTACCAACTGTTCCAACGAATCCAAAAAAGAGGAATACGAAAATATCTCCGAGTCCATTATAAGCTAAAGGAAATGGTCCGGCGGTATATGCGACTCCGGCAAAAATTGAAACAATTCCTATTAAAAGAATTATCCATCCACCGAGGTAAACCAGGTATAGACCAAGAACGAAAGATAATCCAAACGTAAAATAAACCGCGAATCTCATCTCACTAACTTTGATTAATCCGGAAGAGACCGCGCGCGTTGGTCCGACACGCTTTTCGGTATCCTTTCCGGTGAGATGATCAAATAAATCATTCGTGAAGTTTGTTCCAACTTGAATTAATGCAGAACAGATTAATGCTATCGCAAATGCGGGGCCGTGAAAAACATTATTAAATATTGCGATCGATCCGCCAACAAAAACCGGAACCAGGGAAGCTAATAAAGTTTTTGGTCGACTTGCGAGGAGCCATCTTTCAACTAATCCAATTTCACTTAAAGATGCTGTGTTCATTAAGGCACGCGCGGAAATTTTGAAAAATCCGGTTTACGTTTTTGATTGTATGCGTTTCTGCCTTCTTGCGCCTCTTCGCTCATATAATACAAAAGAGTTGCATTTCCGGCTAATTCCTGAATCCCGGCTTGCCCGTCAAGTTCAGCATTAAAGGCTGATTTCAAAAGTCGAATTGAGAGTGGACTTTTTTCAAGAATTTCTTTCGCCCATTGAACTCCTTCAGCTTCGAGTTCCTCAACCGGAACAATCTTGTTAACGAGTCCCATTTCGTAAGCTTCGGAGGCATTATATTGTCGACACAAATACCAAATTTCGCGAGCTCGTTTTTGTCCCACAATCCGGGCTAAATAACTGGCGCCAAAACCGCCATCAAAACTCCCGACTTTTGGTCCGGTTTGGCCAAAAATTGCATTCTCTGCCGCGATTGTCATATCGCAAATCACGTGTAGAACATGTCCGCCGCCAATCGCGTATCCGGCAACTAAAGCAATAACAGGTTTGGGAATACTTCTGATTTGTTTTTGCACATCGAGAATATTTAGCCGAGGCACGCCATCACTTCCGACATAACCTTTATCACCACGAATTTTTTGATCACCACCGGCGCAGAATGCGTATTTTCCGTCTTTTGCCGGTCCGGCTCCGGTTAACAATATTACACCAACCGATTCATCCTCTCTCGCATCATTAAACGCATCGAACATTTCTAAAACCGTATCCGGTCTGAACGCGTTTCTTACTTCCGGTCGGTTTATGCTTATCTTCGCGATACCGTCCATTTTTTCATAGAGAATGTCGTTGTACTCTTTTGCTTTTTCCCAATTAAAAGACATCAATTATCCTTTTTTTATAATTAACCAATTTTGGTTAGAAAATGGTTCACAAAATTAAGAAATTCCGAAGGCTTTTCTAAATGAATGTTGTGTCCGCAATTTTCAATTATCACGTGCTTCGCGTTAATAAATCGAGATTTCATTTTTTTATTTATTGATACAAATTTCTGGTCGTTTTCACCGTTGAGCAGCAAAACGGGAATTTCGATTTCGTTCAAACGATTTCCAAGATAGTCCATTTTCCCGGTGCCAAATCCTTTCAAACTATTTGCTAAACCGATCTTGCTATTTAATTTCTTTTTTTTCACAAATGACGTGTATTCTGAGGATTCAAGATTTTTCAAACCGCTGAAAATGGGTTTTTGCATCCAATCGTCAATAAAATTTTCTACGCCGTTTTTCAATATTTTTTCAGCAAGAGTCAAATCGGAATTTTCCCGTGCTTTCCGCTCAATTGGATTCTCAATACCGCATGAAGTGCTTTCAAGTATTATTGCTTTTATTTTGTTAATGAGAGAAGTGAGAAATAAGTAGTTCAGCAATACCCTTCCTCCCATTGAATAGCCGTGTAATATAATTTTATTGGGAATCTTTTTGATGATCGAATCGAATTGTTTTGTGATCGAAAGTATAGTGTAATGGTTTAGTTCGTTGGGGCTGTCCGATTCTCCATGCCCGATCAGATCAATTGCGATGGGATTAAAATGTGGATTTACTTTATCAAAAAAAAAATGCCATTCGGATGAGTTACCGGTAAAACCATGTAAAAACATGATCGGCTGTTTTGAAGAAATTCGCGGATCTTCTTTCCAGATTAGATTTAGTTTTACTTCTCCGGAATTAATTCTCATATTTTTCGATCAATTATTTCAGCCGTTTGTTTGAAGAACAATCTTCTTCGTGTTGCGGATTTCGCCGCGTCCGTTTTTACATCAATAACGGAAAAACAATTTTTTGAAATAGCGGATCTTATCATCGATGTAAATTCATTTGATGTATTTGGTAACAAATATTCCGCACCAAATCCTTCTATAATTTTTGAAAATTCCAGACCATGTGGAGTGTGGAAGTATTTTTCATAATGCGGATTTTCCTTCGAAACTGGCAACATGTTAAAAATTCCACCACCACCATTATTGATCAGAATTACGGTAAGATTAATCCTTTCCTGATTTGAAATTTGCATTGCACTGATATTGTGATAAAATGACAAATCTCCTGAAACCAATATTGTTGGATTTTCCGAAACTTTGGCAATTCCCAAAGCTGTTGAAATAATTCCATCAATTCCACTCGCACCGCGATTATTAAAAAGATTAATTTCTTTTGTCGAGGAGCTTGCGAAATAATCGAAATCACGAATTGGCATACTGTTCGAGACAAATAAATTACAGCCGGAGGGAATTGCTTTAATAATATCATTTACAATTTTTGTTTCTGATGGGAAACGTTCTTTTTTTAGGAAGTTTACTTTTTCAGTCTCACATAAACTATCCATTCGTTTTAAATTGTCCGACCATTTTGGGCTTGATTCAAAAGTCGAATCCAACATTTTCAATTCACTTCTTAAATACTCGATTGATTCCAAATCCGTCGAATTCAAAATTAGATTTGTTGTTCTTGAAGGATCTTTTAATTCATTAAAACGATTTATTAAAATTTTATAGGCGTTCGATTTCTCAAAAAAGTCTAATAAAATATTTGAAGTTGGCGCATTACCGAATTGAATTATAATTTCTGGCTGAAACTTTCTCGTAAATTTTTTGGAGCGTAACATTGAATTGAAGTTCGTAATAATATCACTCTTCTCAAATTTTCCAAATCTTAGCGGAGAACTTCCATCAGCAAAAATGGGATAATTCAGTTTCCCAGCGAATTCAACTATTGAAGTTATGGATTGATCGGAATAATCCCCATTTCCGCAAATTATGATTCCTTTTTTAGATTTTTGAATTGCCCCGGCAGCGGCGATAAAGTTTTTGTGATTTCCTTTTACAGTACTCGTTCGATTTAGAATTCTTGGAATATAAAAAGAAACATTATCCGCAACGGTTTTTTCAATTGTATCGATTTTTACCCACGGTTCTAAAGGTTTAGCGAATGGAAAATTTATATGAATCGGCCCGGATTTCTTTGAAACAGATTTTACAAAGGCTTTTGCGGCAAGTCTTTTGATATTTATCATTGATTCATAGTCCGGCTTTGAAATTGTGGACTCGAAAAACCAGACTATGTGATTTTTGAAAATATTTTTTTGGTTTATGGTTTGATTTGAACCGCAATTTTGCAATTCGTTTGGTCTATCGGCCGTAAGTATGATTAATGGAATCCGTAGTTGATACGCTTCAATAATTGCCGGATATAACTCGGCAACCGCTGTGCCTGAAGTTGTAATTACAACTGTAGGCCTTTTGTTTTTTTTTGTGATGCCGAGGGCGAAAAACCCCGCCGAACGTTCGTCGATTATAGGTGTTAAGTCAATTTTGGGGTTATCGGCAAATGCTAACGTTAGTGGAGTGTTTCTTGATCCCGGTGACACAACTGCGTTAGTTATGCCCAAATCTGCCAATTGTGAAGCAAAAATTTGCGAGAATAAATAATTACGATTAATTTTTTGAATCATTTTCGAACAATGAAAGTATCGGTTTTAATTTTAGTTCAGCTTCATTAAATTCTGAAACCGGGTCAGAGCCTTCTACAATTCCACATCCGGCAAAAGCGAAAAGTTTTTTGTTTTTGATTAAAGCGGATCGTATTGCAACCGCAAATTCACCTTCACCCGAAAAATTAAACCAACCAACCGTGCCCGTAAAAAGCCCTCGTGAGTGTTCTTCCATTTCGATAATTGAACCCAATGCTTCAGACCACGGTGCGCCGCAGATTGCCGGGGTAGGATGAATTTCTTTGATGATCGAAAAGACATCTTTACCCTTTTTAAGTTTAGCTCTTATTGGTGTCCAAAGATGCTGGATGTTAGAAAGTTTTCGTATAATCGGCACTTTTTCAAATATAAGATCATCAGAGAATGAATTAAATGCGTTAACAATAAAATCAACTACCGCTTTTTGTTCCATTAGGTTTTTCGGTGAAGATAATAACTCATTCTCGAATAATTTATCTTCAGCTTCATTTATTCCTCTGGGAGATGAACCAGCTAGAGCGTCTGCTTCAATCCAACCATCATCAACTTTTGCTAACATTTCGGGCGACGCGCCAAAAAATATTGAATCGGATTTTTTGAACGCGAATATATAACACAACGGATATTTTTTTGCGAGGATTTCCATTATGTATGGAATAGGAGGATTGTGAGAAAGATCTTGGCTAACCATTCTCGAAAGAACGATTTTTTGAATATTACCTGATTTAATTTTATTCAATGCGGCATTTATTTTTAATTCCCAATCATTAAGCTCAGTTTCTTTATTCGAGATCTTAATTCCAACAAAATTTTCATCAAATTTGGAAAGCTTGGTATTGGAAGAATTCGAAATAAGTTCAGAAAAATTTTGAAATTCTTTTAATAGATTTTCTTTCTCATCGGACTTAAAATCAAAATTGAAAACAAGAAAAGATTCAATCCCTTGTGTTAAAACTATAAATCGTGGGATGAACCAATCTGAATCTTGGTAATCTTCCCATAAATCACTTTTTTCATTTGCCGCAAACTTCATTCCACCCATAAAAAAAGGGAATGACTTTAAAGGGATACTGCTCCAATTATGATAAATTTTATCTCGAATCGAATTTATTTTTGCTTCAGTTTCAAGAATTCTCGAGTCACCATTTTTTTTAATTTGATAAGTAGAACCAATTCCAAGAAGCGTGAATCCGGATTCAGGTTTATCCCAGTAGAAAAATTCATTTGTGTCTTTATAAATACTTTCAAGTATCGGTCGAATCTCAGTTTTATCGATGACTGAAATAAAACTCGATATTTCGTTTTCTGCACCTTTGTTTAATGAGAGATGCATTTTATCGATAAATGAACTGAGACGGAGTATGTTATTATTCAAAGTGTGTCGTATTATTATAAACTAAATGACTAAATATAAATTTTTGCACTTTAGTTTCAAATTTTACTTGAAAGTCTTATATTGAACTAAAATATATTGATGGAATACTCTCTAATAAATCGGTTTTAATTTATAGAATCATTTAAGAGTCCTTTTTATTGTTTTTTCCTATTAACCTAATGTAAAAATTAGGACTTGATTAATCTTAGTTGCAAAACATCAATATTGACATTAACAAGGATATTTTATTATTTTGTGGTAGAAATTATTTATTGCTATAAATTTCAAGAATATTCATAGGTCTCATAGCCACACACACAAACAAAAGGAGAGAAGCATGGCAGAAACAAAAGCGAAAGTTGCACTTGATCTTTGGGATAAACTCTCAAAAGCATATGACAACTTGAGAAAGTCACAGGCTAAGTATACATCTAGCCACAAACTAACTGCACCTCAATTTAATGTACTTGAAGTATTAGTTGCTTCAGGTGCTGTACCGCTAAAAAGAATTAGCGAAGAATTAATGGTTACCGGCGCAAACATTACTTGCGTTGTTGATAACCTGGAAAAAGAGGGTTTAGTTAAAAGAGTTCCTTCTAAAGAAGATAGAAGAGTAATCATGGCTGAGTTAACAGCAAAAGGAAAGGATAAAATGAGTAAAATTTATCCTACTTATGCAAAGAATATGAGAGATGTTACTTCTGTTCTTACTGATGCTGAGCAAAAACAATTAACTCAGACTTTGGAAAAATTAGCTCAATAATTTTTGCTTAATACAAACGAACACCACTCATCTTGTTGAAGTAATTCGGTTTGAGTAAAGTGGTTTTCAAAATGAGCAAGTAACATTTGAGTATCATTTTCTAGAAAACCGGAGAGGATTAGTTTCCCTCCGGTTTTTGTTTTTTTTGTCAACTCTTGTTTGATTTCTATTAATACATTTCTGTTTATGTTTGCCAGAACAAGATCAAAGTCCTCATCTTCAACATTTGTTATATCACCAAGTAATATTTCCACTTCTTTTTGGCAATTATTTCTCTCAATGTTTTCAATACCATTCATTAAACACCACTCATCATTATCTACTCCGATGGCAGATTTTGCGCCTGCTTTAACTGCCGCGATCGCTAATACACCTGTTCCGGTGCCAACATCTAACACTTTGGCCTCCGGAGTTAAATACTTTTCGAGCGCAAGCAACATTAATCGGGTTGTTTGATGTTCTCCGGTGCCAAATGACATTTTGGGATCAATTTCCAATACAAAACGATTCTCTTTGTTTTCATATTCCCTGAAGGACGGTTTGATCGCGAATTTTTCACCAATTTCAACAATATTTAGCGCCTTCTCCCATTCTTCATTCCAATTTCGTTCTTCTCCAATCGTGGATGAAACCGAATAATCAGCAATTCCGCCATTATTTTTTAACTGTGAAAGAGTGTCTAAAATCTCATTCTTAAATTCGTCGGAAGTATTATAACTGCTTACTTCTAAAAAATGATCATTCTCAATTATTCCTTCAACTTCATCGTTCCAAATACAGCCTGAAATTAGATCGAAATATTGAGGTTCCGCAGTTATTTTAATCGTGACATATTTTTTCATTCTAATATCCATTAATTACGATTTTGCAAATTTTATCCTGAAACCAGCGATAAGGACGCTGCTTTCCGGCAAAATTTTGAATCATTATGACGAAAGCAATTTCCTTCCCTGAAGCAGTTGTAAGATATCCCGATAAATTACTTACCGCGCTAAGTGTACCTGTTTTAGCTCTTACATTTCCTTTCAGATCGTTCGAATACATTCTATTTTTAAGAGTCCCGCTTATACCCGAAATAGGCAGGCTCGGAATTATATATTTGTTGGTGAGATCATTTTTATAAATGTATTCCAACAAGTCAATCAACAACTGCGCATTCAACAAATTATAATGTGATAGCCCGGACCCATCAACTATGTTATAATCTTTCGGATTTTGTCCAAGTTTGTAGATCAGCGTATCAACAATCATTAATCCGCCCTCGGCTGTCGCGGGGCGACCTGAGTTTTTAATCGAAATTGCTCTTAACAACATTTCCGCACTTAGGTTGTCGCTATTCTTATTTGATTTGTTGATTGCTTTTATAATTGGAGTTCGAATCGTGGCAATTTGCTTTGGATTTGAATCTGAATTTATCTTTAGAGTATCATAATTTCCTTCAAATTTAATTCCGGACTCAACCAACTTTTCGGCAAATAGATGCAGAAAATAGAGATCAGGTCTTTCAATATTGATCTTTAGAGAATCCACTCTTTTTTGAAATGAGATATCACCGATTAATTTTAGGTCGTTTTTATTTTTCAACCATGATCTTTTAAATTCCAAATCCGAAGTATCTTCTGAAGTTGTTACGGCAAGATTTTCAAATGAGTAATAGTTTGATTTTGGATAAATTTCGACATCCGGGTTTTCACCAATCGAACCCGGCGTAACGACTACTTTAACCCCCGCGTCATTAATAAGAAGTGGTGAAAAATAAGAAAAATCGGTGTGTTCGTCGTCATCCCACATCCATCCTTTACCCCAATACAAGGAATCAAACAAAGAAACATCACCATAAATATTTCCATTAATGGATTCGATTCCGAATGCATTTAGGGAATCAATAAAAACACTCAGTGAATTTGTGGTTAACTCCGGATCACCTCCACCCCGAATGTATAAATCACCGGAAAGCTCGTTGTTTTTTATTTCTCCTGTGTAAAACAATTTAGTGGTGAACCGGAAATTTTCGCCTAAATATTCTAAGGCAGCTGTTGTCGTTAGTAGTTTTAATAAAGAAGCCGGTCTGGATAACAAATTCGAATTTTTGCTGTAAATTAATTTGTTGGAGTTTAAATCCTTGAATTGAATCGCAACGTAGGAATTTTTGAAATAACTGTTTTTGAGAAGATCGTCTATTTCTGATTTGACCAAAAGATCTTCTTGAGAAAAAAGAATTTTGGTAAAACAGAGCAAATAAAGTAAAAAGTATTTCATACTTTTTAAAAATATTCCCTTTCGCGAAAATCGACACCTAAATCTTCGGTTACGAACTTTTTGGCATTTTCTGAATCTACCTGGTTGAGTCCAACAATTGTCATTATCACCTTTGTGTAATTTTTTGCTTTTTTCGCAAAATCAACCATCTCAGCATGAAATTTAGGATCTATTCTCATAAGCTCACCATATTGTGTCGGATTCACGGAATTTAAACTAATAGATACCGAATCGATAATATCCGCGAATTCAGGTGTGATATCCCGTTTATTTATGTAGTTCCCGTGTCCATCAGAATTGATACGTGTTTTACCGCCGTTTTCTTTCACAAATCGAGCGACATCTTTCACTACCTCCCACCGGATTGTTGGTTCGCCATAACCGCAAAAAACAACCTCTTTATAATCTTTTGGATTTCCAATTTCTCTGATATATTCATCGGCAGTTGGTTCCTCCGATTTCTTCATCTTAAGGTTATAACCTTTTACCACTGCTTCGCCTTTTCTATCACAAAAGACACAATCCGCATTGCATCGATTAGTTACATTGATGTATAATGACTCTCCAATTTTGTAAGTTTTACTTAATTTCGGTTTCTCTCCAATTCCAAATAATTTGTATGCATTATAGCTTGTAGTTCTGGCAACATCCTCAATTGTAAGCTTATGAATAGCCGCCAACTCTTCAGCCACCAATGTTACATATGAAGGCTCATTACGTTTACCCCTATGAGGAACAGGCGTCATAAATGGAGCGTCCGTTTCGATAAGTAAATTCTCTAACTCGATACCTGAAGCAATTTCTCTTAGTGAATCAGCCCTTTTAAAAGTGATATTTCCAGGAAAAGAGATAAAGTGTCTCATGCTAATCAATTCACGCGCGTCGTTTAACGTTCCGGCAAAACAATGGAATTGTGCCTTTAAATTTGAATTCTTATATGACCGAATAATATTCATCATATCTTCATTCGATTCGCGATTATGAACAATTATTGGAAGACCGATTTCGAGAGCCAAATCAATTTGTGCTTTGAATGCCTTGATTTGTCGCTTTTTTGGTGAAAAATCATAGTAGTAATCCAGACCGATTTCACCGATAGCTTTTACTTTTTCGTGTTTGGCTAATTCCCGAAGTTCCTCAATAAAATCATCTGACCAGTCTTTGGTGTCGTGGGGGTGAATTCCAACCGAAGCATAAACTTCGCTAAATTGTTCAGCTAGTTGAATAGCTTGTTTGGATGTTTCAATACTTGTTCCCGGAACAAGTATATAATCTACTCCTTTTTGTTTGGCATTTTCTAAAACTTCTGCTAAATCATCTTTGAAATTATCAAAGAAAAGATGAGCATGTGTATCAATAAACATGATTTTTACTTTCCGATTTTACCAATTTGGATTGAGTTATTAACTTTTGGATCAGATGTAATTCTATCTGCATTTTCCGGATCAGTAATTGCAATCAGACCGATTCCAAGATTAAAAACTTGACGCATTTCTTCAATATCAATTTCGCCCGTTTCCATAATCAACTTAAAAACAAATGGTAATTCCCAAGAATTCCAATCCATTTCGATTTTTAAATTATTTGGAACAACTCTTTTTGTATTTCCAATAATTCCACCACCGGTAATGTGTGAAAATCCATGAATATTATAATTCGATTTCAGATAACGTATTTCGTTTAAATAGGATTTGTGAACCGCGAGAAGTAAATCCCCAAGTGTGCTTTCGATTTCAGGAAACTTTTGATTCACAGTAAATTTTTCAAAAAGGACTTTTCTTGCTAACGAGTATCCATTGGTGTGTAAACCGGTTGAAGGAAACCCGATTAGGATATCACCTTCTTTCACATTACTGCCGTCAATTATTTGATCTTTTTCTACAACACCGACAATTGTTCCTGACATATCGTATTCATTTTCATCATAAAGCCCGGGCATTTCAGCAGTTTCGCCACCAACAAGAGCAACACCGTTCTCAGAACAAGCTTTTGCAAATCCCGCAATAATAGCTTCGGCTTTGGTTGGTATCAGCTTGCCAAATGCCAGATAGTCCATAAAATAGAGTGGATCAGCGCCACAAACCGCAATATCATTCACGCAATGATTTACCAAATCTTGACCAACCGTGTCATGTTTATCCATAACGAAGGCGATTTTTAATTTTGTGCCGACACCATCCACACTTGATACCATTACCGGCCTTTTGTATTTCTCGGTATCCAATTCAAAAAAGGAACCGAAATGGCCAATTCCGGTAAGGACATTCTTATTGTGGGTTGCTTTTACCAGATCTTTTATTTTATCGACGGTTTCTTCACCGGCTTTTATGTCAACACCGGCAGCTCTATATGTAGAATTCACGTTGTAGTCAAAATAATTTTCAAAATAGTCTGATTCAATATAGAAACTTTGGTTGTAATATTTTGTAAAATTACCCGGTTATTGAACTATTAGCATCCACTAAAGAAGACTGCTAATGAAACTGAGCAATAATTTTGATACTTTTAAGGTTACTAAAATTTTTTATTTGATTTGTAATGCAAGAATACGAACTCACAGATCGGGAAAAATCGATACTGAGATATGTTATACACCAATTTATCCTTACAGCAAGTCCAGTTGGTTCAAGAAACATATCGAAGAGATACAATGTTGGTTTATCGCCGGCGACCATTAGGAACATAATGGCTGATTTGGAAGAAACCGGGTATTTAAATCACCCGCATACTTCTGCCGGAAGAATACCAACCGATAAGGGTTATCGGTTATATGTTGATATGTTGATGGATCCTCCTCGTTTGAATGCCAGCGAGAAAAGGTATCTTCAATCATCAATGGAGATAGAATCTTTTGAAGTTGAAGATATTATCAAACTAACAGCCGGGATATTGAGCGATATAACAAACCAATTAGCTTTGGTTACTTTTCCTAAGTTTGAAAATGCTATACTCGAAAGAATTCAGTTAGTAACTATTTCCTCAACAAGAATTTTGGTTGTACTCAGCATTAAGTCCGGCTTTGTTAAAACTATTACGCTCGAAATAGCAAATGATGTAGACCAAAAAACTGTGCCCGAATTGGAAAGAATTTTAAACGAAAGATTGAGCGGATTAAGATTTTCTGAAATCCGTAACACGTTTAGTGAAAGATTCAGAGATTACGGTTCCGGAGAATTAAAACCTATTATTCGTGTATTTATTGATTCGGCGAACAAAATATTTACCGATATCAAAACAAATGAGAAGGCGATATTAAGCGGCGCTAAAAACATTCTTAAACAGCCAGAATTTGAAGATCAACATAATATTGAAAGTGTTATTGAATTAATTGAAGACAAAGACGTAATAATACATTTTATCGATTCGAATGCTTCCCATAGTGAAGGAAAAATTCAAGTTTCTATCGGCGGAGAATCGAAAATGGATAAACTTATTGATTACAGTCTTGTAACCAAAGATTATTCAATAGGTAATATCGGTGGAACAATGGGTATTGTAGGCCCCAAAAGAATGCAATATTCAAAATCAATAGCTTCTGTTATTTACCTTGCGGAATTGCTATCCGAGGTTCTTAAAAAATCTGACTAAAAATTTGAATTTTAAGGAGACTCAAAATGTTTTCAAATAAAAAGAAAAAACAAAAAGAAGATGAAAAATTAAAGGAGCAGAAATTGTCTGAGAAAGAAAATATAAATGAAGAGACAGAAACATTAGAAAATTCTGATAATGAAGAATTGAATAATGAAATGAATGAAGCGGAAAATTTGGAACAGGAAGAAGAAATTTTAGATCAAAAAAAGGATGAAGAAATTAAAAAATTAGAACAACAACTTGTTGAAGAAAAAGAAAAATTTCTACGAAAAGTAGCGGAATTTGAAAACTACAAACGAAGAACAGAAATCGAAACGATGAATTTGCTGAAGTATGCTGCTGAGGGATTTATTCTTAATATTATTCCGGTTTTTGATGATTTGAACAGATCGTTAAATCATATTGAGACTACTCCAAATGTAGAATCTTTAAAACAAGGTTTAAATATGGTTCGAGATAAATTTCAGAAAACGCTGGATGAACAAGGAATCAAGAAAATCGAAAGTAAAGGGAAAGAATTCGATGTAAATCTGCATGAGGCATTAATGCAACAACCTTCCGGTGACGTTGAGCCTGATACGGTTTTAGATGAAGTTGAACCGGGGTATATGTACAAGGATAAAGTGATTAAACACGCTAAAGTTATCGTGAGTACAAGTCTTCCCGAGGCCGAAGCAACAGAAAATAATGTTGAAAATGATGATAAGGAATAACTAAGGATAGTTAATGGAAAAACGAGATTACTATGAAGTCCTTGGAGTTGGGAAAAACGCGACTCCGGACGAAATAAAAAAAGCGTATCGCAAACTGGCGATGCAATTCCACCCCGATCGGAATCCCGGTGATAAATCGGCTGAGGATAAATTTAAAGAAGCGGCGGAAGCTTATGAAGTTTTGAGTCATGACGACAAGAAAGCACGTTATGACAGATTCGGGCACAATGGAATGAAGGGAAGTCAAGATTTCCAAGGATTTTCGGATGTGAACGATATTTTCAGTCACTTCTCCGATATTTTCGGCGGATCATTTGGAGGCGGAGGAGGTGGCGGCTCAATTTTTGATGATTTTTTTGGAGGATCAAGTCAAGGTAGGAGAAGGGGATCGTCTACCGGAACCCCCGGAACTGATCTGAAGGTTACTCTAAAGTTAACACTGGAAGAAATCGCAACCGGAGTTTCAAAAAAAATAAAAATCAAAAAACAGAATAAATGTGATGAGTGCGGTGGAACCGGCGCATCCGATCCCAGCAGTTTTCATTCATGTCCGGTTTGTAACGGCGCCGGAGAAGTAAGGCAGGTCTCTCGTTCTCTCTTCGGTCAATTTGTAAATATTCAACCATGTAAAAATTGCAACGGTTCGGGTAAAGTTGTAAAAAATCCATGTCGCAAATGTACCGGTGACGGACGTGTAATGAGTGAATCGACAGTGCAAATAAGTGTACCGGCGGGAGTCAGCGATCAAAGTTACATGACTTTACGAGGCGAAGGGAATGCCGGTAAAAATGGCGGAGCACCCGGTGATATAATTGTTGTTTTTAAAGAGCTTGAACACGAGTTTTTTGAGCGTGATGGTGATAATGTAATCTATGATTTATTTGTTAGTTTTCCGGAAGCAGTTTTGGGAACCGAAGTGGAAGTTCCAACCTTAACGGGAAGGGCAAAGCTCAAAATCGAATCCGGAATTCAAGCAGGTAAATTGTTGAAAATGCGGGAAAAAGGTATTCAACATCTTAATTCACATGGCGCAGGGGATCAACTGGTAAGAGTGAATATTCATGTTCCGCAAAAGGTTTCATCGCGTGAAAAAGAATTATTAAAAGAACTTCAAGATCAGAAAAATATTCAGGCAAACTAATATAGATTTGGTTTATTTCACGGCTTAAAAAAATATCGGAGAAGATTGGATTTACTGAAACGGAAATAAAAATAGTGATTTTTATTTGCGGATTGGTAATTCTCGGGTCAGGCGGGTTCTATTTAAAATATCAGAACGAATTCTATGAGTACAAAGAATTTGATTATTCTGAACAAGACAGCTTGTTTTTCGCTGCCGATTCATTAATTTCAGCCGATAGTAGTTCAAAAATAGTAGAAAAAGGGGTTGATTCTAAACAGGAACTTTTGGATTTTACACCGAAGAAATTTGATCAAAAAAAATCCGAAAATTTCACTTTAAAGCTCAATTTGAATACTGCTACAAAGGAGCAATTGATTAAACTTCCCGGAGTAGGAGTAAAAACAGCGGAAAGTATTATTGAATTTAGAAAAATGAACGGAAATTTTAGTTTGATTGAACAATTGATGGAAGTTAAAGGAATCGGTGAAGCAAAATTTCATAAATTAAAAGATTATATTTTTATTGAACAAAACTGATTTAATTCCTCGGAGGAAAAATGTCACGTAGAAATGAGCCTTGGTATATTCATGCGGTACTTTATACAATTATCGCGATTTTGGTTTTTGCTTTGGTCCAGGTTGCAATTATAAAACCGACAAGAGTGGTTGAGAAGGAAAAATATTGGAAAACCGAATCAAGACTAAGAATGAATAATATTCGTCAGGCGGAAATTCTATGGGAACGTCAGAAAGGGAATTATGTTGATAACCTCGATACATTAATTCATTTTATTAAAACTGATACAACGGTTCAAAATATTGTTGCGGGAATTGATACAATGACCGGAAGAGCGTCAAATCCTTTTGTAAAATTAACTGTTGGCGAATTTGTACCCGAATCATTGTTTGTTTCTCCAAAGAGTGGTAACCGTTATACGCTAAAAATTGATTCATCAATAACAATAGATACTGTAATTAACAGATTTGGTCGAATTGTGAGAATTGATACTACCAAAGAAATCGGAAATCTTTACTTTATTGAATGTCCTGATGGTTATGGATCAATCGGTGATGTGAGCAATAATGCTCTCAAAAATACAGCATCTTGGGAATAAAATTATATAAATGCCCCTTTTTCAAAGTCATGCAGGATTTAACTTAACGAACGCCAAGCTGCAATTGGTGGAAGTTAGTTATAGGGAAGATGGCTTTCATCTGGAGAATGTTGACGAGGAATATTTCAAGGAATATTGGAATACATCTTCGAAGGAAACACAAATTCTGAATATTCTCCAGAATGCTTATGATGAAATTACACTCCGCAATCCTGTTACAACTCAAAATATTTCTTTTACACTTCCAAACGAGACTTTTAAATTAATTGAAATTCCGACCGAGAAAGCATTATTAAAAGATGATTTAACGGCGCATTTAAAGTGGGAATTATCCGTCCTCTATCCTACAATTGAAAAGGAGGAGTTTGTAATTCAAAAAGTTGGAGCTGTAGAATCCGAAAACTCTGTTACAATTACAGTGTTGACCGCATTAAAAAAATATTTGCGGTTAATGCACAATTTCTCTGTTCGAAACAACCTGGTTCTGAAATTTGTAGATAATGCTCACATTGCTTCGCTCGTTACACCCTCATTTAATTATCCCCAGGCGAAAACAGTTGTTCAATTGTATATGGGAGAAAATAGTATTTCCGTTTCTTTTTGCGAGAATAACCAAATTCGGTTGTTGAAAATTATTAAAACAGGTGATACAATTGATCTCGAAGAGAAACTGGTTAACATAATTGATGAAATGTCAAATTCATTTGTTTCCGTAAAAAACATTGATTTGTTTATTCTTACCGGTGATCCTTTCCCCCGTCAATTGATTCCTAAAATTGAAATTAAGTATGGAATAACATTCCGGAAGCTAAAACCTTTTGAAAATCTAAAGGTCGATTCCAAATTGCGAGAATCTGAATTTTACTTAACAAAATCCAATTCTTTTTCGGCGGCGGCCGGAATTGCGTATAGACTAATCTGATGCGCATTATTTCGGGCAAATATAAAAGCCGCATTCTAAAAACTCCAAATCCAAAATTTACCAGACCTACAACCGATCGGAACAAAGGATCGATTTTTGACTATTTATATAATAAAATCGATTTCACTAAGATTGAAGTATTAGATGTTTACGCGGGTTCCGGCGCATTAGGATTAGAGGCACTTTCGAGGGGTGCGGGCTTGATTCATTTCGTCGAAGTGAATTTTTCTGTTTCGTCTGTTTTGAAATCGAACATAAAAGGTCTTGCGGCAGAAAAATTTTGTAAAGTATTTCAAACATCCGCCGTTAAATTCAGCTCACAAACACCTCAAATAAAATATGATTTAATTATTGCCGACCCGCCATTTTTCAAAGATGATGTATATGAAGTTTTTCACAATGTAATCAATAATGACTTTTTGAAGCAGCATGGTGTTTTTATAATTGAAAGATCGAAGCAAACCCGGGAAAGTGATGAAGAGAATTTCGGAATAGAGGCCTTTAAGAAATTAGGCGACAGTTTGCTTTATGAGTACGTTAATAGCTAAATTAATTTTTCTGTTATCAAAAAATTTTATCGGAAAAATAGATGAAGAAGGTAATTTATCCGGGAACATTCGATCCGGTCACAAATGGGCATATAGATATTGTTGAAAGAGCCTCGACATTATTTGATGAAGTTATAGTTACGGTCGCAAAAAATCCCTCAAAGAAACCGCTGTTTACCGTTGATGAACGACTTGAAATGTTGCACGAAAGCATGAAAAACAAACCGAATGTAATTATCGATTCTTTCGACGGACTTGTCGTTGAGCACGCAAAAGAGGTGGGAGCGATAGGAATTATAAGAGGTTTGAGGGCTATAAGCGATTTTGAGTACGAATTTCAAATGGCGTTAATGAATCGTAAACTTTCCGATGAGTTAACGACAATTTTCCTTATGCCGCATGAAAAATACACCTATCTAAATTCTACGATTATCCGAAATCTTGCGCAATTTGAAGCTGAGTATTCGGATTTCGTTCCACCAATCGTAATTCAAAAATTGAAAGAAAAATCAGCCAAAAAATAAATTACATTTCCTTTTCGGCGGTCAGAATTCGATTCTCTACAAATTGACCACTTTCTTTTTGATCTAAATTAATTTGAACAATTCCATCCTTATCATGTGGCTCGCCCAATGTGGAGTGAATTGATTTCAATCCTCCGAGATATTTTCGTTTATCGCATAAATATACCAGATCACCGACTTTTGCCGCCATTTTGTCCATATCTGATTTTGAGAATCTCACGAAATCATCTTCGTGGTCTGATATTTCCCAGTTTACCAAAATCATCTCGCCTTCGTCATCATTAACTTTCGAGCCTTTGAAAAGTTCTTTCGCTTTATCAATTGACCAGACCGTCAGACCATCAATATTATCGTCAGAATCATATTCAACAAAGTATGTGGTTGTGAGCGCAACAAGATAGGACATTAGAAGAGCGAGGAATAAGAAGAACAAAACAATCGCCGTTGAGGGCTCTGTACCCAGAATAACTTTACTAAAAATCATCATGAAAAATATTATCACCGATGCAACAATGAACGCGATCATCAAATTATTGCCGGATTGACTATCCTTAAATTTCTTGCTGAGGTTTATCAAAGAGGGCGATAATATTGTAACAATAATTCCAACACCGATACATACAAATAGATTATAAAGGGCTCGGATGTATGAATAAGGATGTGCCGAATCCATCGCGATTCCATGATCAAAAGGAGCAATTAACAAACCGGGGTAACTGGCACCCAAAATCATTAAAGCTACGCCACCTACAAAAGTAGCAATTACAGCCGCCGCAGTAAATTTTCTCCAAAAAATTCCAAGAAAAATCGCAACAACCAAAGGCGGAGTCAAAGTTGAATGGAAAAATCCGTGAGCTTCATAGACTGTAGGGAAACTTTTAAACGCCAAAACGGATAATACACCTAAAACGGTTATCGCAACCGATGAATATCGCGCAGCGGCCAATTCATCCTTATCGGTTTCTTTCTCAGATTTAATCTTCGATTTTAACCACTTTTTTGCCGGACGGTAAACATCGTTAATATAAATTGCTGCTGTGGCATTAATTAAAGTGTCCACGGTTGACATCAATGCCGCAGTAAGCGCGGCCATTATAAAACCAAAAACTCCCGGTGTAGAAACTATATTCGCGACGACCACAAAAATTTGGTCGGGTGAAGTATTTGGGGCAACGAGATCAGGTGATTGAAGTGAAAGCGCCTTGCCAATCCATCCTGCGTTTCCCACAACGATTGCTGATATGGGCAACATAAACAGAATATTGAATGTGGCTGCTTTTCGACCTTCATTTACGGATTTTGTCGCCATGAATCGCATAATCAAACCCATATTCATGAAGAGAAAGCCAATAGAGCCTGCAACTCCGTCCTGCCAAAATATTCCGACGAAGTTAAAACTGGAGGGATCGTTAAAATGTGCCAGAGGCAGTTTCCATTCGGTCGGAAGAATATTCCAGAAAGTATCGAATCCGCCCACATAAGAAATACCTAAAAAGAAAAGCAACATTCCGGCGAATAGTAGAATAAATCCTTGCAATAAATCAGTAAAAATTACCGCGGTCTGACCTCCGAAAGTGATGTAAATTCCGGTGATAACAGCTATTACAATTACCGCGCCCATAAGTGTGATCTGGAAATTCATTCCGAGCATATCGAAAGATTCGGGCAAAAGAGGAAGTACGGCTTTCCCTAATGTAAGAAATCCGATACCGATGTATCCGATCATATAAAACAGAAGTAAAATCGTTGCGAGAAATCTGGCGGAGGGGCTAAATCGTTTCTCGAAATACTCCGGAATAGATCGAATTTTTGTATAAACGATAATCGGTAGCCATCCAAAAAGAAAGAATGGAACAAAAAACCAATCATTTATGTAAGTCATCGTTGAAGAAAAACCGTGTTCAAATCCTTTGGCAGCATACTTAACAAAACTGTGGCTTCCGACTCCGGTTGCGACTATCGAAAATGCGATTAGCCACCAAGCGAATCTTCTTCCACCAAAAAAGAAGTCTTTTGTGTTTCTATTGTATCTGCCGAAATAACTTCCGAACAACATTATTACCGCAAAGTAAACGACCATCACTATCCAATCTGTAGATGATCCTATATTGTGAAATGTTTCAAATCCCTTAGAGTGAGTTTCCATAATCTACCAATAAAGTGCTGCGATTGTAAAAAAGGCGTGAAGTGCTACAAAATAAAAAAAGCCGAAGATTAAGACTTTATTCCAATAACGGTGAGTCTTTTTCTTCATATTGATGGCTCCGCTTTTGCGAATAATTACCATTCCCATGAGAAAGAAAATTCCACCAACACCATACAAATATATGTACGGCAACCAAGTATTAAAAAATGAAGGCATGTTAGAATTGCAATTTAATTATTGATATTGACTGGCGCTAAAGTTAAACAGGTTCAAAATTAGTTGCAAATTAAATCGGGGATTTTCTCCGAACGCAATTTTGCAAAGCACGCACATTTGGGGGAATTGCTTAAAATACCGGGATTTCAGAAAATGTTTATTATTATTTTGCATGAAAACTTATGATAAAAGTGAATAAAATTATTCAAATTTCCTTTTTGGGGATCATTTTCTTATTTGGCTGCAATAAAGAAAATCTAATTTCTAAAAGAATTATTACGATACGTGGTTCTGATACTATGGTTAATCTAACCCAGCGGTGGGCTGAAGAATACATGAAAATTAGACCTGATATATCCATTCATGTTACGGGAGGGGGTTCCGGTACAGGAATAGCTTCGCTGCTTAATGGAACCGCCGACATCGCGAATATTTCCCGTGAATTAAAAGGGAATGAAATAGAAAAAGCAATTAAACTGGGTATAATGCCGAAGCAAACCTCAGTCGCAATGGATGGAATTGCATTGATTGTGAATCCGGAAAATATAATTGACACACTTTCCATCGAAGATTTAAAAAACATTTTTAGCGGGAAGATTACTAACTGGAAAGATTTTGGCGGCGCGGATTCAAAAATTTTATTGTACGGACGTGAAAATAGCAGCGGAACGTATGAATTATTCAAACAAGTGGTTCTCGGCAAGAAGGAAGGCGGACGCTCCTTAGATTTCACAAGCTCGATGCAGGCTTTACAGGGAACGTCATCCTTAGGTGAAGCGGTTTCTAATGATCCGAATGGAATTGGTTTTGGAGGTGTCGGCTATTTTTCACTTCGGTCGGATTTGAAGATTTTATTTATTAAAAACGATAATTCTGTAAACGCCTACTCACCCTTAAATGAAAACGGGGTGAATTACTCAATTATATGGAATGGAAAATATCCGCTAACAAGATATCTTTATTGTTATACAAACGGTGAACCGGATCTTGACGTACAAGACTTCCTAAATTATATCGTTTCCAAAGAGGGTCAGGATATTGTAAGAAATATGGAGTATATCCCGCTTCCGGAGACTTTTTAATTTCAATGGTAAACAAGAAAAAATATAAATCGCCATACTCACAGAAAATTTCCCAAGCTCACCAAATGCGTGATAAGTTAATCCGTTTCTTTTTCTTTACAAATGGTATGGCGGCGCTGATTTTAGTGCTGCTGA
Source organism: Melioribacteraceae bacterium (assembly GCA_021739765.1). Taxonomy (GTDB): domain Bacteria; phylum Bacteroidota; class Ignavibacteria; order Ignavibacteriales; family Melioribacteraceae; genus JAIPBD01. The sequence continues at coordinate 129,915 of JAIPBD010000003.1, read as the reverse complement.
TATTCGGATTTTTGCTTTACGAAAGTTCTGCCGGTTTTTCAAAAATCGGACTCGATAGATATTTAAGCGAAGATTTTGTGAGTCAGGACGGTACCGTTGTAACAGAAAAAGCCTGGCAGCCCACTTCGGATGAGCCAAAATACAGTATTCTGCCCCTAATTCTCGGTACGTTTTTAACAGCTTTCCCGGCAACAATTATTTCCACACTACTGGGTGTTTGTACAGGAGTATATATTTCCGAAATTGCGTCAAGCCGTTTTCGAGAAGTACTTAAACCTATAATTGAACTTTTTGCGGGAATCCCGACGGTAATTATCGGATTTTTTATGTTGGTTGCCGGAGCGACATTTTTCCAAGAGATATTCGGTTATGTTTTCCGATTGAACGCATTTATCGCATCCTTAGGAATTTCATTAATAATTATTCCCGTTATTGCCTCATTAACGGAAGACGCGCTTCGGTCTGTATCGGGAGATATCAGAATGGCGGCTTATGCATTAGGCGCGAATAAGTGGCAGGCAATTAGAAATGTTTTAATTCCCGCGGCATTTAGCGGAATTTCCGCGAGCATTATTTTGGGATTTGGCAGAGCAATGGGCGAAACTATGATTGTGCTGATGGCATCCGGCTCCGCCCCCGAATTTACATTGGATGTGTTTAAAAGTGTAAAAACAATGACCGCGACAATAGCCGCGGAATTAGGTGAGGTTTCCCAAGAATCACCACATTATTACGCTTTGTTTTTTATTGGAATAGTTCTCTTTCTTTTCAGTTTTGTGATCAATTTAACGGCTGAGTTGATTTTATCGAAGAAAAGACGAAATATGGATTATTGATGGCTCAGCGGAAAATTACATATCAAAATCTTAAAACAGAAAAACGAATTTGGAAAACCGAATACAACATTCCTCTCATTTTTATCGGAATTTTTACGGCAATCACATTCTTGGTTTTGTTCTATATCCTTGGGAAAATATTTTACGAAGGAGTGGAAGTAATAAGCTGGGAGTTTTTAACCTCTGCGCCGAGGAATAACATGACGGAGGGAGGAATTGGACCCGCAATTTTTGGAACAATACTTATCGCTGTTTTAATGATGCTTTTCGCCGTTCCAATAGGTGTGTTTTCAGCCATTTATTTAAATGAGTTTGCCCATGACGGGGTTTTAAAAAAGATTATACGGATTTCGGTAAATAACCTTGCCGCCGTACCTTCAATTGTTTTTGGATTGTTTGGATTCGGATTTTTTGTTTTACTGATAGGTCAAAATTTGGATGAAATACTTCAAACCGGACTATTATTCGGTAAACCGGCTATGCTTTGGGCATCGGCGACTTTGGCGGTTTTAGTCCTTCCGACAATTATCGTAAGTACTACAGAAGCTCTGAATTCTGTGCCTCAAAGCCAACGGGCTGCGGCATTTGGGTTGGGAGCAGGCAGATGGGAAACGATCCGTGAAGTTATTTTGCCTCAGGCAAAACCGGGAATACTGACCGGCGTAATTCTCGCCTTAAGCCGAGGTGCGGGAGAAACAGCTCCGATTCTTTTTCTGGGATGCGCGTTTTTCCTCCCCAATCTTCCAATCGGTTATATCGATTTGGGTTTGTTTTCCATTCCGATGATAAATCCAACCGAACAGTTTATGTATCTTTCATATCATATTTTTATAATGGCAACCCAATCCGCGAATCCAACTTTAACTCGTCCTTTACAATATGGTACCGCGCTTGTATTAATTTTCACGACTGTTTTATTAAATGCTACAGCGATTGTTTATCGTTATAAATTCAGGAAAATTCTAAAGGAAGTTAATTAGGGAAAATGAGAACAAAAATTAAAATTGAAAATCTGAGTGTGTTTTTCAATTACATACAGGCATTAAATAATGTCTCGATTCAAATTCCCGAGAATCGGGTTACATCAATTATAGGACCATCCGGCTGTGGTAAAACAAGTTTTCTTCGAACATTAAATCGAATGAACGAGTTGATTCACGGATATCGATTAAAAGGGAAAGTAATAATTGACGATATAGATATAAACGAACCGGATATTGACGTTGTTAATCTGCGCAGGTTGGTTGGAATGGTTTTCCAAAAGGCAAATCTTTTTCCCAAAACCGTATATGAAAATCTGGCATTTGCCTCTAAAATACACGGAATTGATGACAATGAAGATGTTGATGATATAATCGAACACGTTTGCGAGCAAGCGGCAATCTGGAATGAAATTAAAGATAGATTACATGAAAACGCTTTGAATCTTTCCTTGGGTCAGCAACAACGTTTATGCATCGCAAGGGCATTAACGGTTGAACCGGACATTTTGCTGATGGATGAACCCGCGAGTGCGCTGGACCCAATCTCAACAGCGAAAATTGAGGAACTTATACTTGAGTTAAAAAAGAAATATACTATCATTGTTGTCACCCATAATATGCAGCAGGCGGCCAGAATAAGCGATTTTACCGCGTTTCTTTATATGGGTCAGCTTGTTGAATTTGATAAAACAACTAAATTATTTATGAATCCTTCTAACAAACAAACAGAGGATTATATTACAGGAAGGTTTGGTTAAAGGCTTTTATGGAAAGACCGATTGATATACAACTCGACAAACTAAAACGACGGTTAATCAAAATGTCCAGCATTGTTGATGAACAAGTGGATAATGCGATTAATTGTGTTGTTAATTGGGATCTTGAATTGGTGAAAGAGGTTGAGAACTCAGATAAAATTGTGGATACTCTCGATGTAAAAAATGAGAGGAACTGCCATAAAATATTTGCCCTTAACCAACCGGTTGCTATGGATTTGAGGGTAATAACATCTGCTTTGAAGATAAATAGTAATTTGGAACGTATTGGTGATATCGCAGTTAAAATTGTCGAATTTTGCTCAGAATTGACGTCGCTTCCGGATTTTTATCAAAATTTAAGGTTTCCGGAAGTAGCCGATTATACAAGAAAAATGATAAAGTACTCCATTGACGCGTTTATTGGCAATGATCATAAAATTGCACGCGATGTTCTTGAAATGGAAAATCAGTTGGATAAACGAATAAAAAATGAAGTTCAATTAATAAAAGAATTTATGGAATTTGAGAAAAGTAATATCGCCCCGGGACTTATTTTTTATTCAATCTATAATGAATTGGAACATCTTGGAAACCACGCGGTAAACATTTCCGAAGAGGTATACTTCATCGTAAAGGCGCAATCACTAAAACATCAAACACTTGATTAACAAGCATTTCCCGGATACCTCAGTTTTTCTAACTCCTTAATTTGATTGCATTTAAGGAGATACGTCTCTAAATTAGAAATCTGAATCTTTTTTAAAACAGCAATTTTTAGGAGTATTCTGTTATGGCGATGATGGCCAAAATGAGGAGTTTGGCTCCATGGTTTATTATTTCGGTTGGTGGTTTGTTTGTTCTGTTTATGGTGTTGTCTGATGCACGTGTTGCAGATATTGTTGGTGCGCAGTCTAACAATGTCGGTAGTATTAACGGCAAAGATATTTCATATCAAGAATTTTCCGCCACAGTTGAAAATATTAAAAATCAACAAGAGCAACAAAACGGAACTGAGATTGAAGAATCTCAAATGGATTTATTTAGAGATCAAGTTTGGGATCTGATGGTTGATCAGGCATTGGTTGCTCAAAAAATAAATGATTTGGGAATTAAAGTTACCGACGAAGAAATCACCGAAGTTATACTCGGAGATAATCCACCACAATATTTAAGATCCAATTTTATTGATTCTACCGGCAACTTTAACCGAGCCGCTTATGAATCGGCGATTTTCGATCCACAAAACAAAGACATTCTTATTCAAGTTGAAGAGCAAATTCGAGCTCAGAAAACTCAAGAAAAACTTCAAAGCATAATTAATGCAACTGTTACCGTTAGCGAAAGCGAGGTAAAACAAGATTATATTGATAAGAATATTAAGATGAGTTCAGTGTTTGTCGCCGTTGAATCCAGCTCGATTGAAGACTCAACTATCGAAGTTACCGAATCTGAGATCGAAGATTATTACAACGAACACAAAAGTGATTATGAAGTTAAAGAGCAAAGAAAATTGAAGTATGTGCTTTTTAATAAGAAACCTTCTAATTCCGATTCGACTGGAATTGTTAACAACCTCAATTCAATTGTTACAAAGTTGGATGGTGATACAAGCACTTTCAAAACCTATGTCGAAATTTATTCCGACGAACCATATTCTTTAGATACAACAGCAATTTCCAGCTTGCCGGCAAATGCGGTAAGCAAATTAATGGCCGCAAATCGAAATGATCTAATCGGACCGTTACTTACAGGCCAAAGTTATACGCTCTATAAATTGGTTGATAAAATAAAAAGTGATGAAGAATTTGTCCGTGCCTCGCATATATTAATCAGACTTGGTACAAATGATGACTCGGTGAAAACAGTTGTTGATGGATTGTACGATCGATTAATTGCCGGTGAACCATTTGCCGCTCTCGCGAAAGAATATTCCGAAGATCCTTCAAACGCTCCCAAGGGTGGAGATTTGGGCTGGTTCGGAAAAGGCGCGATGGTTAAAGAATTTGAAGATGCCAGTTTTAATGGTAAAATTGATGAAGTTCAAAAACCAATTAAAACACGGTTTGGTTATCACATTATTAAAGTCACCGGAAAATCCAATCAAAAATTTGTTGTGGAAAAAATTGTTAACAATATTAACGCTTCGCCTACAACGGTTGATAAGATTTACAATCGTGCTTCCGACTTCGCGTATTTAGCCGGGGAGAATGATTTTACCAAAGAAGCGGAGCTGATGAAATTTCAAATTAGCGAAACTCCTTCATTTTCTGAGAACGCACAATCTATTCCCGGACTCGGATCAAACAAAGGAGCAATCAGATTCGCGTTTGATAACTCAGTTGGCAGTATAAGTGAAGTTTTTCGCGTTGCGGCCGGTTACGCCGTTGTGATGGTATCTGATATTACCGAAGAAGGTTACAAACCACTCGAAGAAGTAAAAAATCAAATTGAAATAAATGTTCGGAATGAGAAGAAACTTGATAAAACTTTTGCTATCGCTCAACAAATTAGTGAAAGTTTAGGCGCAGACGATGATTTTGGCAAAGCCCGGGAAATTTATTCTAAAGCGAAAGTATCCGCTGCTTCCGATTACACACCAAACGGAAATGTGACGGGAATCGGTCGTGACTATGCTTTTAATCAATATTCGGTTAAAGGTGAATTGAATAAAGTATCACCACCTATTAAAGGAACCAGAGGAAGTTATTTGATAAAAGTTACAAGACGCACTGAATTTGATGAGAATAATTACAACTTGCGTAAAGAGTCATTAAAAGAAACTTTATTGGCACAGAAAAAATCCACAGCTTTTAGAGATTGGCTTACAGCAATTCGTGAAGATGCTGATGTTGTTGATAATCGACACAAGTTCTTCAGATGATTTTAACAGGCTGCCTTATTAAGGCAGCCTTTTTTATATAAATATTTTTACACTTCTTAGGTTTTATCTTATTTCTATCTTTTCCACATGAAAAGAAATTTTTTAATATTCGTTTTTCTTTTTTCGGTTAATATCGCTTACGGACAATTTAACGGAAAAAATTACAGCATTTCTGCAAGCTACAGTTATACAACCACAGCAAAACTTTTCCTATATCCAAACTCAAGTGATCAGATTCTTCGAAACCAATTCTCTCCACTCGAAGATATGTTCAGTTATGTTTTTGAATTCAGATATAAATTGCTGGATCCGCTTTTTGTTGGAGTAAGATCCGGGTACATGAAAAAAACTTCCGAATTCGAAAGCGTCTATCTCGGTTCTCCGATTGGGGTAATTCCCGTAAAAACTACTGATGGATTTGTGCTAATTCCTGTTGAAATATCGGCTTACTATGTTTTGCCTTTTTCTACGGATAATTTTAAGTTTTTTATGTCCGGTGGATTAGGATTCTATTTTGGTGAACACGTTCGAGAAATAAGGGGAGTTACAGCTTCAAACGAAAAGAGTGAAATTGATTTCGGAATACAAGTTGGAGTTGGAACCGAATATCTCATCTTTGATTTCCTTTCGGCAAAATTTGAAATGTTTTTCCGTGATCCTCAATATGAACTTACAAGCAAGTATTCCGGTGATATTATTCGGGCAAATAACGCGGTTTATCGAATTCCAAAAGAAACATTTGATTCCAAAGTAAATGTAAACGGAGTTGCATTCTCAATCGGAATTTCCTACCAATTTTAATATCTTTCCGCTTCATTTTTAACATTCGGAAATAAATTCGAATTGAATCTAATTTATCTAACCGGTTTTATGACCAGCGGAAAAAGTACAATCGGGCCAATTTTGGCAAACGTACTCGGATGGGAGTTTTATGATCTCGACGACGAACTCGTAAAACAAACCGGGATGGAAATTGTAGATATTTTTCAAATAAAAGGTGAAGAATATTTTAGAAAAATTGAAAATGAACGGCTAACCGAACTCTCCATTCTCGATAATGCCATAATTTCCCTCGGTGGTGGAACTATCGCAAACAGTAATAATTTCGAAATAATCAAAAATTCGGGGAGTCTGATTTACCTTAAAGCAACTCCCGAAGCTCTTTACAACAGGCTAAAAAGTAAGATTGATAGACCCTTGTTCCGCGACCTTGTTTTAGGCGAGGCAAACAAAGCCGATTTTATTGAAAGGATTCGTGAGCGGCTTAAAGAAAGAGAACAATATTACGAAGCATCGGATTATATTTTCGATACCACAAACGCTCATATCGGAGATACGGTTGATAAAATTGCGAGGACGATAAATAGGAATCTAGATGAAAAAAGTTAGAGTTGAGCTACTGAATAATCCATACGATATTATAATTGGAAGCGGGTCCGCTGAAAAGATAAAGGCTGTGGTCGATAAAGAAATTATGCCCCAAAAGGTGGCATTTATCATCGACTCGAAAATAAATCGTATTTATAAAGAAATGCTGGATAAGCTTTTAGCCCAAATCAACACTCCGATTATTAAAATCATTTTAACTTCCAACGAAAAAGGAAAGTCGATATCCGCCCTTGAAAAAATATACTCAAAATTAATTTCGAATAATTTTGGGCGCGACAGTCTTCTGGTTGGGATTGGAGGAGGAATAATTGGTGACGTAACGGGTTTCGCTGCGGCTTCTTATACAAGGGGAATTCCATTTGTACTTCTTCCTACAACGCTTCTTTCTTGTGTGGATAGTTCGGTTGGCGGGAAAACCGGAATTAATTTTGGACAAACGAAAAACATAATCGGGGCTTTTCATCAGCCCGACAAAGTTATAATCGATACAAATTTTTTAAGGACGTTGTATGAACGAGAAATAACTTGCGGCATAGGTGAAATGATAAAATACGCGATGATTTCGGATGAGAGTTATTTTAACTATTTGGAGAAAAATCTCAGCAAAATTTATGAACTTGAGACAACGGTAATTTCAAACCTTATTCAGAAATCGGTTGAGTATAAAGCGAGTGTTGTAATCGCTGATGAGAAAGAGCAGCAGCTCAGGAAAGTATTAAATCTGGGGCATACATTTGCGCACGCGTTCGAAGTTGAACAAAACCACAAAATTAAACATGGTGAGGCGGTTATTGTTGGAATTTCTTGCGCTTTAGAGCTTTCAAAATCACTTAACATTATACAAAGTGAAATTTACAATAAGATGAATAATTTGATTCTTTATTATGCAGGAAAAATCAAACTTATAAATATGGATGTTTCCCGAATTATTAAAATCATGAAGAATGACAAGAAGAATAGAAAAGGAATTATCAATTTCGTTCTTCCCGTTTCCGTTGGCGAAATACTTTTGGATGTTCCCGCGGAAAATAGAATTGTGAGGAAAGCTATTATTAACGGCACAAAACCATTTAACTAATGAGGAATTTTTGAGCATTAAAAACGTATTAAAAATTTCCGTTCTGATTATCATTTTCGTTTTTACAGCCGAAAACGATGCTCAAGTAAATAGAGAAACCCGTGCCGTGTGGATTGCAACAAACTTTCGCCTCGATTGGCCGCCGCCAACATTTAATGCTGATGAACAAAAATCCGCCATTCTTGAAATTCTGAACAATCTTAAACGAAACAATTTTAATACGATTTATTTCCAAATTCGCAGCAATGGAGTTGTGCTTTTTAATTCAAGCCACGAACCATTATCTCCCCATTTAACCGGAATTATAAACGGTGATCCGGGTTACGACCCGTTGACCTTCATTATCGAAGAATCACACAAACGGGGTATGGAAATCCACGCCTGGGCGAATATGGCGCGTTGTTTCTCCGGTTCGGAAACGGAAATATTTAACGATACAAATCATATTTCCAAAAAGAAACCGGAATGGATTGTTAGAGTTAACGGGAATGGAAGCCCGGCTTACTGGCTCGATCCAGGTTTGCCCGAAGTAAAAAATTATCTCGCTTCCCTCTTGGAAGAAGTTGTTATCAATTATGACATCGATGGTATTCATTTGGATTTTCTGCGTTATCCGGACAAGGATTTTAAAGATGACACTTCCTTTAAAATGTATGGAAACGGAAAAGATCGTGATGATTGGCGGCGGGAAAATATTACATCAATTTTACAGGAAATTTTTTATAGGACTAAAGCTATAAAACCCTGGGTAAAAGTTGGAATCGCACCATTCGGAATCTATAAAAACATTAAAGGCGCGGTCGGAACTCAAGGCTTTTCGGATGTTTATCAAGACCGTGATGAATGGTTAAGAAGAGAAATTGTAGATTACATCGCCCCGCAAATTTATTGGCCATTCGATTCAAATCCGGATTTCGGCGAACTCGCTAAAGATTGGGTCGAAAATGGTAAAGGGAAAAATATTATTCTTGGAATCGCTCCTTATAAACCCGAAGTGTATTCTCAACTTAAAAGAGTAATTAGTTTTTCTCGAGAAGTTAATGCGAGCGGAATCGCATTCTTCCGTTACGGAAATATTAAAAACTACGATTTCAGTTTGTTTAGAGAAAAAAGTTATCCTTCGCCAATGCCATGGATCGATAAAAATTTACCGCCGGCTCCAATTAATCTTTTGGTTACTTTAAATAAAAATAATTTTTATAGAATTTCCCTTTCTTGGGAAATGCCTGAGATTGATAAAACTTTCACAAAACCCGTATATTTTGCTTTGTACAATTTCCCGACAAAAAATTTCGCTTTTAATTCTGAAAATCTATTCGAAGTAATTCAAGCCAAAAGTCCTAAACTCTCGATGGCAATTACCAGACCGAGATATGTAAACTACTATTTCGGACTTAAATCAATTGACAAATTGTGGAATGAAAGTGAAGAATCTTCAAATATCGTTCATGTGAAAATTGATGAACTTAGCGAATTATCGGAACTCAACCGTCATAAATCTGATCCGGTTTTATTCAAAAACACTGATAATTCCCTGCATATTATATTATTTGAAAACAGAGAAGATCAAATATCAATTTTGGGTGTCGGCGATTTTATCTCCTCCCAACTTGGATTGATGAACGTTGGAAAAGGTTATAATATTATCGAAATTGAACCAAATGATTTTGAATCAATTACAATTGATTATGCAAATTCGGGTAAAAAGAAAACGCTAAAAATTAACTGATAGGAAAAAGATGAGGAAGCTTAGTTTAATCCTGTTATCCATTCTGATGTTTGGTTTTACTGAGGGAGACAAAACCAAAAACAACAACAATCCACTTACTTCAAACAATCCTAAATCCGATGTTTTTTTGCAGGCATACTATTGGAACTCTCCCACAGGTGGAATTTGGTGGGATTCCCTCGCGGCTCTTGCTCCCGAAATTGCTTCAGCCGGGTTTAGCGCAATTTGGACTCCTTCTCCGGTAAAAGGAAGCGGCGGAGGATTAGATATGGGTTTCGTTCCTTACGACCATTACGATTTCGGAAATTTTAACCAGAAAGGAACAGTTGAAACTCGATTCGGAAGCAGAAAAGAATTAGTTAAAATGATCGATGTATTTCACAATGTCGGAGTGCAAGTTTTTTCCGATGTTGTTCTAAACCACATGGGCGGTGGTGAAGAAAAAGTCCCTTATGAATGCGCTCCGGCCGGCCATTCCGATTCCTCATGGCTGGTTTTTAATTATCCTAATGGTTCCGGCAGATTCCCAAAAGATGCTTCTTATTTTTATCCAAATTCACAAACTTGTAATGTTGACGCGCCATATCACGGACCACTTGAATGGGGAGAATGGTTTGCCCACGATCGTGATTTTGTTAAAGACAGTTTAATTGCATGGGGAAAATATCTTAAAGAAGTAATGAAATTTGACGGATTCCGCCTCGATGCTGCCAAACACATCGATCCGGTTTTTATGGGTCAGTGGTTAGCCGCGACAAATAGTGGCGGGTTCTCTGTTTCGGAAGCATTTGACGGGCAAGATTTTATTAAGTGGTGGTTGGGTGAAGTCCAAAACAACGGCGGAAATACAACAATGTTCGATTTTCCCCTCCGTTATACTTTAAAAGATATGGCGGAAAATACCAGCGGCACTTTTAATATGAATAATCTTGATAATGCCGGATTGGTAAATGCCGGAATTTCCGGATTTAACGTTACAACCTTTGTCGAAAATCATGATTTTGACCGAATTGGTTTCGATGGTGAAGGAGCCGACAGTCCCTCTCATCAACCGATAGTTAATGGAAAAGATTTGGCTTATGCCTACACAATTTTTTCGGAAGGCAGACCCTGCGTATTTTTTAAAGATTATTTCGAATATGGGCTTCGTGGAAAAATTGATACTCTGATGTGGATTCGCCAAAATTATCTTGGCGGAGGAACTACGAAACGAAACGGATTGGATGTTTATTATATCCGTGAAGACGGGAACCAAAACCAAGGCGAACTTTCGGATGATATTTATATTGCTCGACGAAATGGCCATGAAAATCAATCGGGGGGTTATTTATTGATTAATGATAACCCGAATTTTTGGATTGATGTTTGGGTAGATACGGAAATGCCGGTTGGAACAATTTATCGCGATTTTATTGGTCATGACAGTGATAAAGAGGTGGTCGGTCCCGCGAATATGGGTGGAAAAAACAGAGTGAAATTATGGGTTCCGCCGAGAAGTTATACTGTTTACGTCGCGAATCCGACAAAAGATATTAATAATCCGCCTGTTCTGGAAGAATTGCCGAATCTGATCGCGTACACTAATTCAGATTTTAATTTCAAAACAAATTTTAGCGACGCAAATAAGGATAAACTTACATTTTCGCTTTCCGGCAATCCGGCATGGTTAAATATTGATCAATCCGGAAATCTTTATGGAAAACCATCCTCTAACGACACACTGGTTTCAACCGTGATTCTATCAATTATGGATGAGAAAAATGAATCTGTCGCGGATACTTTTGATGTAAAAGTACTCTTTAACACTCCGCCGATTTTGGAGCAAATCTCAAAACAGCAGATTAAAGCTACAAAACGAATTCAATTGCAAGCCGAGGCTTCCGATATCGAAAACGACACATTGAGGTTTGAATTCCTTGCCTCTCCTTCATGGTTAAAACTTGGAGAATATAGCGGCGAAATAAGCGGAACTCCGGCTGTTGAAGATACCGGAAAGTATGATATTACATTACGCGTCGGCGATGGAAAAGGTGCGTTTGATTCAACTTTTTTCAAAATAGATGTTGTTGAAAATGTAGACTCGGTGATCGCCACTTTTGATAAACCGATTATCGACGGCAATGTAACCGTTGGAACTGAAGATTGGTACTCCGAATGGCTCTTGGTTGAAGATGACAGCGCAGACGGCTTCTGGGGAGCTAAAAACGAAATCTACGGGTTGTATTCCACCTGGGATGCTGATTCTTTGTATGTCGGAATCGATTATTATCTTAACGATAATTACAATACTCTCGTTTTTTATCTTGATGCCGGACTTGATTCCGGTGTAACCGATTTTAATTCGACCAATACTTTCAAGGGTGAATACGCTAAAAATTTCCAATTTAAATCCGATGACGCAATAAATTTTCTGCTCGCGGCATACTATCTGGATGATCCAAGCTTTTTCCGAATCGATTCCAACAATACATATAACATAACGGAAAACATTCATGGCGTAAGAGGTACTGACGCAAATGATCTGGAAATTGCTATTGCCTGGAATGAAATTTACGGCTTGGGCGAAGGCAAAATTAAACCGGGAGTTGAACTAAAAATGATAACCGCTATCGCTGGAGGATTAAATTACGGTGCAACCGATTCGGCGCCCGATAACGATGATGTAAACGGTGATTCCGGTCCCGATAGTTTAACAAATCTGGTTAAAATCACACCGGATTTAGATAACGACGGCTTCCCCGATCCTACGGTTTTTATTCGTGATTCTGTAACATCCGTTATTGAGTCGGAATTTATGCCAACAGATTTTGTGTTGTATCAAAACTATCCAAACCCGTTTAACCCGACAACAAAAATAAAATTCGCGATTCCCGCAGCGCTGAACAATCAATCTGCGCAAACAACATTACGAATCTACAACGTACTCGGAGAACATGTCGAAACACTCATAAACCGTGAATTAAAACCCGGTATCCACGAAGTAGAATTTAAAGCTGATCATTTGCCAAGCGGAATTTATTTCTACTCACTCTCAGCCGGAGAATTCCATCAAAGTAGGAAAATGATTTTGTTGAAATGATAATTTGCACTTGATCGAATTCTCCCATATTTAAATCAAGATAGATTAAGTTTTGATATCGCCTTGACATATTAATACGGTATTCTTATATTTTTTTAGATAGACTGTCGGATTATCTGATTTAATTGATATTGATGAGGGAGCTCAATGCTAATTAATCTAAATTATTTTTCCACCTCAAAAACTCCAGTACTCCTTCTGGCAGCCGTTTAAAAAACATATTATAGTTTAATACTTCGAGGTAGATATGAAAAGATTCTATTTTCAACTATGTATTCTATTTCTTGTTTTTGCAAGTTTGAATGCACAGACCTTAAATGTGCAGGGAGTCTTGCGTGATTCAGAGAACAGAACGGTGAGCGATGGCAATTACCAGATGCTCCTTAAATTATACGAATCCGAAACTGCCGGGACGGAAGTTTTTAGTGAAAATCATACGCCTTCAATTGTAAATGGGGTTTACTCTCTTGATTTGGGGAGTATAAATGAAATTGAATTCCGTTCATTAGATTTTAGCAAACCCTATTGGCTTGGTGTTGAAATTGATGGATTGGAAGTTTCTGAGCGCTCACGACTTTCAATGTCGCCCTATTTATTCAGCCCCGAGAGTGCTACAAATCAATACCCTTCTGCAGGAGATGTAATTCTGGGGGGATCACTAAAGTTGAATGACGAATTTATGAATATCCCAAATAGCTGGGGAATCCAAAATGCAAATAACAGGTACACACTTGAGCATGCGACTTCCTCAACTTTCGGCACCTTCACTTATCTTAGCGCAGGGAAAGGTTCCGGTCAGGATCTATCCTCCATGGTTTCAGATAAAGGATTTTATCTAATGCGTGAATCGGCAACGGCTTTAATGGGAACACAATTATTGCATTTAAACCCATCTTCCCAACTGAGCCTCCGATATGGATTGGGACATGAACCAAGAGGTGTTCTAGATATTTATTCAAGAGGGGTTGGTTTCGGTGTAAGGTTTTCAGATCAATTCGAAATTTCCTCTTCTGATTACAACTGGCCGGGAGTAGTATTTGGTTTTAATGCCATTCTATCAGCTGAAGACAACAATAATTTTTGGATGAAAGCCGATGATCCAAATCGCACCGGAGCTATGATGTATAATACAGGTGGCGAATTATTCTTTAAGGGGATCAAATACAGTGAAAGCGCCGATCCCTCAGGCAACCAGCATTTTGTTGATGATTTTAGATATAACCTTACAATTCGAGCAGATGGAAGAATTGGAATCGGAACCGATGACCCTGAAGGGAATCTTGACGTCAGGGGTATAGTAAGAATGATTTCTAAGAATACACGATGGACGAAAGATGATATAAATACACTTGATGCCGATATGGTTTTTGAAAGTGATGGTTTCGTCGTTATTACTGCTGATAGAGGCGGACCGTTTAACTTCGCTTTCTTTTTAAGAGAAGATAGCGGAAGCTGGGTAAAGTTGGGAGGGTTCGAAACAGAATATGGGCAGCTCACAGGAACAATTCCGGTCATTGGAGGAGAAACATATCAATTCGACTTCTTTGAACAGCCTACATCCTTAAGTGTATATTACTTTAAAATGGGAAGATAATCAAAGAGCAAAATTTAGGAGAAGAGATTATGTATCGAATCTCATTTGGAAAGCATTGGTCGAGTTTGCTTATTTGCTTATTTCTATTGAGCAGTATTGTTTATCCCCAAAAGAAATATAAAAGCAGCAAACCTTTAATCTCTATTGGGGGATTAAATTCTAAAACAATCGATGGAAATTTTAAAATCACTCTGGTTGCAGGACAAGCTTTTGCCTCAAATCCGAACGATTATGAAATAAATGAAAACCGTGCAACATACGGTTTGTGGAGCAAATTATTGGGCGCACCAGAAGCACCCATTGTTGAAGCTAGCCAAGGGACGTATAATGATAAAATTGTTGTTTCTTGGGAGAATGATCTACTGAGTCCACCCGTTGCACAAGATAATACTCAAGTTCAAAATATTTTTTCGCTTTCGAAAAACGAATCGGAAATCTTCACTACTTCAGACCCATCTCAAACTCGTGAATTTATTGATCAACAAGTTCAACCCGGTACATTCTATTTATATGATGTAATAAGTTCAAATAGATTTGGGAGCAGCAATAAAGGGAATTCAATTGGATTTGCGAATGCAAGCGGGACAATTTTCGGTTCAGTTAAAACTCCCGATTTTAATGAACAAGTTGGCAAGCCTGTGCCAAACGTACAAATTAGGGTCACTCCGGCAAACGGTTCATCAGATTTTGTAGGCACATCAGTAGAACTAGACGGACAAAACGATTATTTGTCTGCTGCAAAAAATAATTTCATTCTATCCGATTCTGCTTTCACTATTGAAACTTGGATTTATCTCAATAGTATTTCCGGATCCCAGACAATTTTTGATAAATCATTCGATGGAAATAATGCATTCAAACTTTTCACGGAAGGAAAAATTCTCAAATTTCAATATGGTTCTACGGTAGTTTATCCCGTTAATGGAAGTTTGACATCTGGAACGTGGCATCATGTTGCTGTAACTTATGATTTGTCTGTAATGAAATTATATGTTGACGGAAATTTGACTGAGTCCGCTGGCATTCAGGCAATATCAAACCCGGAAGCACCGGTATTAATTGGAAAGGATAGATGGGATAACTTTTTTACCGGTAATCTCGATGAAATGCGAGTTTGGAGCTCTGCAAGATCAGTTGAGGAATTGGAAAAATATAAACAAAACACACCCGATTCGGATACCGAAAATATGGTCGCATACTGGAAATTCAATGAAGGGACTGGAAATTTTGTTTTCGATTGGACAAAAAACAGGAATAATTTAACGCTCGAAAATAGTATTTGGAGCTCAGCTTCAGCTCCGGTTTACCTTAGTGCCTTCACAGATAACGAAGGTAAATATTTGCTTGAAGGAATTTCTTATGACTACCAAAACGGAACTCAGTACACTGTCAAACCTTTCAAAGAAAATCACCCAAATTTTGTCCCTCAGGAAGAATCCGTACTGTTTAGACTTCTCAATAATCAAAATCAGATTAATTTTATTGATAAATCCGAAATAACGGTCAGTGGTTTCGTTCTTTTTGAAGGAACAAACTGCGGAGTGGATGGTGCGGAGTTATTGTATTCGATTATTGATGATAACGGTAATGCCGGAGATACGCTCTCATTCTTCCCCCAAAAGGTCAAAACTAATCAAAATGGTGAATTCTTCACCACATTCTTACCTGAAACCAGCGCAAGACTTTTTGTGAGATATAATGATCATTTAATAAAATTTCATCCTAATGGATCACAACCGATTTCATTTTTCCAATTTGATAATTTAAGTACGCCGATTGCTGATCTTAAATTTATAGATTACCAGAAGCAAAATCTTACAGTTGACGTGGTCGGTGGCAACGACAGTTTCCCCATCGGCGCGTTTGAAGTTAAATACAAAGGTAGTTCCTCAGCATGTTCCTATCCCGAAAATGTTGAGTGGTTTATCGATACAACAGATGCATCGGGCAATTTGTCAATTCAGAACTTACCTCCTTTAGAATATACTCTTGAGGTAAACCACATAGATAGACCGGATATTTATAGCTTTGACTCGGGAAAATCTATCTCCTTGCTTGATGGGGACAAATCAACAAAATTTATCTGGTACGCTCCAACAGAGTTGCAAATCACCGGATTGAATGGATTTATAAAAGAGACGTATAAAGGTGACAGCTTAATAATTCTCAATCAATTAGATGAATATGAAATTGGAGTTTCTGCTTTTGAAGACTATGGAAATAATAATATTTCATTTATTGATTCAGGAACGGTAAAAATCACTGATGAAATAACCGGAACAAACGATCCAATAGAAAAACCCATTTCAGATGGTAAGATTCAGCATGTTTTAAAGCCTCATTTGCCAAGTTTTATTGCTGATCCCTCTCATCCATTTCAGAAGAAAGTAAGCTTTCTAGTTGAGAACCACTCAACAGGGCAAAATGTTACAACTGATTTGTGGGCAGTAATTATTGGGAATAGTCTATCGGAAAGCAGCTCAATTACGATAACTTCACCCAGTATTCCTTATTTGATTCTTCACACTCCACCTGGCGATAATAGCAGCGCGTATTATGAGAAAAGCACTACGAATTCGTTTGCGATATCATTCGATTTTGGCACTTCTTTTGGTGTCGAGACAGAAGTCTATTTAGGAATCGGACAAACCGCAACTTTTGGATTTGTTACAGTAGAACAAGTACTAAATAATACATTAAATGTATCTATGGAAGGTAGTCAAGAAAATGGCGAGGAGTGGATTACAACTATTACTACTAATGAACGATTTAGTACTGATTCTAACTCCGATCTGTATATAGGCGGAGCCTTCAATTTTGCTCTTGGTGTCGCAAGAAGATTAGATTGGGATCAAAATGGAGATTCGCTCAAAATAAGTGAAGTTGTTACTTCTTCTCCAAACGGTTTTAGTACAACATTCATGTATACTGAAGATGCGATAATCAATAATATAATTCCGGATTTACTTTCCGCAGGTACGCGGAAAGATTCTTTAGATGCTATTACATGGCAATCAATTGTAGATGATAACATTGCTACAAAGGCTAGAACCGATTTAGAACCATATAAAATATCACAAGAATCAAATAACATAACATTCTCTGCCGGTTCTTCGTACGAAACTTCTGTTTCATCCGCCAGATCATATACAAAATCTTGGGGGGGGGAATTTAATTCTTCAATTTGGAGAGAAACAAATCTTGGTTTGCTTGTTCAGAATGCAGGGGGGTTTGTTACAAATAGATCACACGTAAATTTTCATATCGGAAGATCTAACTCTGAAACTGAAGAAACCGTAACAACAATCGGCTTTATCCTTGGTGATGATGACGCGAGTGGAGATGCAATAAGCGGGCGTGCTGATCAATTCTCGGTTGATATATTTACCGACCCCGTGCACGGAACACCAATCTTTAAAACCGTTGGTGGTCAATCCATGTGCCCTTGGGAAGAAGGAACTGTCCCGCGTGAAGGAGTCAGTCTTCAATTAAATCCAACTTCCATTGTCGATGTTCCTCCAACTAAAGATGCTGTTTTTAATTTGACATTAGGTAACACCAGCCCCACAAAAGAAACTCAGCATTATAAACTGTCTGTTCTGCAGGAAAGCAATCCATTTGGTGCTTTGGTTAAGATTAATGGGATTCCAATAGAGGATGGGATCGTTGTTGAAATCCCCGGTGAATTGAACAACAACTCGGTAAACGTTACTATGACTGTAAGCCGTGGACCTGAAGCATATGATCATGAAGGATTAAAAATTAAGCTAGCTTCATTATGTGATGATTTCTCTGATGGACCTGAAGGCACTTTATTTTTCGACATAAAATCATTCAACGTTCATTACATTCCGCCATGTTCGGATATTGCTGTTTTATCCAAACACGATAATTGGATAATCAACGAAAACTCTAATAATCGAATGGAAATTTTACTTGGCGGATACAATTTGGATGATCCCAATCTGCAAAGATTAGTAATTGAGAGAACCTCTGTGTCAGCAAATTCCGGTTCATTAGCGAGCGATAAGAATGAAGAGATACAAATAAAAAATTCTATTACTAGGGGAAATGTTGAATATGCGTTACTTGATTTAACTGACAAATCTTCTAGTTCACAGAAATCAGTTAACTTTATCAGTAAATCAAATAATGACAAAGTTCAAGAAACTTGGTTCGAGTCGGTAGAAATCTCAGTTGATACTTTGCTAAATCGGCCGGTTCAACGCGCATATTGGGATGTAACAAATCTTCCCGATGGGACATATAAATTCCGCGCCAAAAGTGTTTGCCGTCTTGATCAGATTGGATATTCACAAGAATTTACAGGAATAATCGACAGACAGGCTCCTCAATTATTGAATGAACCAGAGCCCGTGGACGGAATTCTTGATCCTTCTGACCAAATAATTATCTCATTTACTGAACCGATAAAAGCTATTAACGCATATAACGACAGTATCAAAATCAAGAATATGGATACAGAACAACCAATTGCCTTCACATGGAGGGTTGAAGAGAATAAAATTTACATCAGGCTTGAGGTTGATAATCGGTTTATTGAAAATAATCAAGTGGAAGTTTCTCTGAACAGCATTCAAGATCTGGCAAATAACTCAATCGATAATCCGGTTGTGTTTCAATTTTATGTAGATCGAAATCCCCTTCTTTGGGAAGTTTCAAATCTTGATTATACTTTGTACAGCAGTTCTTCAAATAAGTTGACCACACGATTAATAAATCGAGGAAGTGAATCTTATGATTTTACGATTACAAACATACCTTCTTGGTTAACCGTTTTTCCCGAAGAAAACAATGTGGTTTCAGCGGGATCAAAAGAAGTAACATTTACCATCGACAGAAACCTAAATTACGGTGACTACACAGCCCTGCTAGATGCCGAAACACTTAATGGAACTGAGCAGTTAAGGATTGATGTACGCGTTATGTCCGACCCACCATCTTGGAATTTGGTTGCAGAAAACTATCAGTACACAATGAATATTACTGCAAAATTATTTATAGATAATTTGCAAAGTACTGACAAATTCGACATGGTTGGTGCGTTTGTGGGGCAGGATTGCCGTGGTTTAGCTAACGTTCAGGAAATTGAGTTTGATGATGAAACCAATGAATACTTAGTTTTACTCACGATTTATTCAAAGAGTATTTCGGGAGATGATATTCAACTAAGGGTTTGGGATGCACTTGATGGTGTTGAATATGCCCGCACAGTTGAATCTTTTACATTCCAGAATAATACAACTCAGGGAACTATCAAAAATCCCGTTGATCTCCACGCTACAAATGAAATATTCCAGAGAAGAGATGTAAATGCCGGGTGGACTTGGATTTCCTTCGATGTGGAACGAGAAAGCAGTTTACTAAAGGATTATTTAAGTCCTCATCTTACTTTAGCCGAAGGTGATCTGATCAAAAGTCAAACCGGATTCATTCAATACGGACAATCAACCGGATGGGCTGGAACACTTTCAGATATTGATCTCACCAGCGGATACATGATATATCTTGAAAATTCGAATTTAATGGAGACTTTCGGAACCCCTGCATCACCCGCAAAATTTCCGGTTAATTTAAATTCGGGCTGGACCTTCATCGGTTATATTCCACAGTTGAATTATGAGATTAATTCAGCGCTTTCTTCTTTCACCGGTGGTTTTGTTGATGATGATTTTATCAAAAGTCAAACCGAATTCGCTTTTTACGTTGAAGGATATGGATGGTTGGGTTCTTTAACGCACATGAAAAAGAGCCATGCTTATTTCATGAATACAACCAATTCAGGCACATTAACTTATCCATCTGAAATTCAGAAATCAGACTCAAAATCAAATTCCCCGGAATTGGTTGAGAAAACAAACATTGCGGATTCTGTTTCGTGGAAGGTTGAACCTTCTAAATTCCAATATAACATGACGGTTACCGCACAGATAAATATTGGGGATAGTTTGGATGTGAGCTCAAATTATGTCGTGGGAGCATTTATTAATGATGAGATTAGGGGTGTAGCTGAACCGGTAATCTTAAATAACTCACCATATTTCTTTATTATGATATATGATTCGGTTCAAGCGGGAAGTAGTGTTGAGTTCAAGTTTATTGATGTGCGAACTGAAGAACTTAAAAAACTAGCCGAACAAGTAAACTTTGAATCTGATATTATTCTCGGAAATATTAGCAACCCATTTGTGTTCACAGATATCGTTCTCGGAATATGGGATGAAGGCTTTATTCCAGAAGAATTTAGTTTGAGTCAGAACTATCCAAATCCATTTAATCCTGAAACAACAATCGAATTTGGTTTGCCGGAAAGTGGGTTAGTTGAGATCTCTGTTTTCAACATTCTCGGTGAAAAGATAATTGATATACTCAAACATGAAATGAATCCAGGTTACTATAAAACTAATTGGGACAGCAAAGATAGATTTGGTTATTCAATACCTTCGGGAATTTATTTTTACCGGATAAATGTAAATAACAATTCCGGTGGAAATAACTTTACCGATGTTAAGAAAATGATTTTACTTAAATAAATTTTGATAACCATGTTATTGCGATTGTTAACATTCTTAACTTTCCTTTCTGGAGCTATCTTACCTCAAAAGTTTATTCCCGCAGATAAAGAATTGGATTTATTTGCGGGTCTGTTTCCGGGAGATCTAAATAATTCTGCCCCCGCTTTTGCTGATCTAGATAACGACTCCGACTTAGATCTAATTGTTTCAGTAACCCAAAACATGCCCAAAATCATCTATTTCCTAAATACGGGGACTGCTCAATTTCCGAAATATGAGTTGGATTCTCTCAAAAATCCATTTGATGAAATACAATCGCTCTCCAAATTTAATTTACCTTCAATATCGTTTTTCGATTTTGATGGTGATTCTGATTATGACTTAATAGTTGGAGAAAGAGATTCTCAAAATCAAGTTGGTGGTGCCTTTTACGAAAATATCGGGACGGCAGATTCACCACTATTTTCCACAGAACCAAAGAGTAACTCGTTCTTTCAAAAATTCCAATCAAGTCAATTTTCTTTTGTCCACATTGATTCCGATTCAGACAAGGATTTATTGGTTTACAATTCAAACAAAACAGCAGTCTATGAAAATTTCAGTTCGTCTGCCTCACCAGTTTTCTTGGAGTTGGACACATCAGATATTACCGGTTTTAACGCCCCAACAAATCTAAAATTTAACTCCACACTAACAGCTATAATTAATGATGAGAATATCGAATCGTCCGACCGTCTTGTTTCAGTGATTGAAGGAAGTATGAGGGCAATTTCTGTTCCTCAAGAACTTAACGAAAAAAAATACTTTTTTGGTCTAATACATGACTCAGATTTTACCGGGAATAGCATTAACTTTTATCTTTTTGATCATTCCGCAAATTCCGCTTATCCTTTAAATCACCGCATCTCATTTCAAGCGGACAATATAAACGGTACAATTGCTAATCCCCTTAATCTAACTTTTACAAATATTTTTGATTCAACAAGCGCAGTTGCGAAAGGTGACTTAAACGGAAACGATCTAGATGACATTATTAGAATAAATGAGTACGGTGAAATTCAATTTCTAAAAAACGAATCATCATCAGATGGACATAAATTCACAAAGAAAACAATTCCCAATCTTTTAGATTCAGTTAAATCGGAGATTGGTTATTTTCCGACCCTCGCCGATCTCGATGCCGATGGTGATCTTGACTTAGTTATGGGAACTCCCGACGGAGATTTGAATCTCTATTTCAATGGTACTACACCTTTGCCTGTCGAATTAAAGTCGTTCTCGGCTTCGGTTGAACTCAAATCTGTTTTGTTAAAATGGCAAACTGTTACTGAAATGAACAACTATGGATTTGAGGTACAGAAGTCAGAAATCAGTAGTCAGAATTCAGTAGAAAAACAAATTGACTGGGAGAAGGTTGGTTTTGTTGTGGGATATGGAACCACGAACTCACCGCAATCTTATTCGTTTGTGGATGCTTCTCCAACAGCGGGGAAAGTTAAATACAGACTAAAACAAATCGACTTTGACGGTAAATACGAATATTCGGAGACCGTTGAGATTGATGTTACGGGACCGGATAAATTTGAGTTAATGCAGAATTACCCCAACCCATTCAATCCGACAACGAAAATTAAATTTGCAATCTCCGCAGCGCTGGAGAATCAATTCACGCAAACAACATTACGAATCTACAACGTACTCGGAGAACAAGTCGAAACACTCATAAACCGTGAATTGAAACCCGGTCCCCACGAAATAGAATTTAAAGCTGATCATTTGCCAAGCGGAATTTATTTCTACTCACTCTCAGCCGGAGAATTCCATCAAAGCCGGAAAATGATTTTGTTGAAATAATTAATTTGATTATCCCACGGCTTCAGTCGTGCGTAATATCCCGAACACCAAAATTAGAAACCGTTTCAACGGTTTAAAAATGTTTGCTTGGAAACCGATAAATCGGTTGTGAAATTTCTTTCCTTATCAATTACCCCCGGTTGAAACCGGGGGTTAATTATCAATGCGAAGCCGGCGTATTAATTTCCTGACTTCTGCCAAAAAAAGCCACGTCATATAAAAAGTTGGAAAATGGATTAAAAAGGCAATAATATTCTTAAATTGTCATACTAAATAAGTGTGCAAGGAATATTGTTTGTGCTATCCATACGCAAAGTAAAGACAAAGTCATCAAGTGCTGTACAAATCGTTTATTATAAAAAAAGACGAGTAAAAGTCTTAAAACAAACAGGTAATGGAAAAACTGTCGGGGGGCAGTTTATTCCCCACTGTTGGGTTCAGATTATTCCTCACTTTGGAACCACTTTATTTCCCACCTCGTAAATAATAAAAGCGCCATTTTTAGTCATGTAAAATCAACCAATTACTCTAAGAGCAACAATAAATCCAAATTCTTACCAAATTATTGAAGAAATAAATGGCTTTTGTCATACAAATTGGCAGAAGTCAGGATTTTATTGAAGTAATTAATTTGATTATCCCACGACTTCAGTCGTGGGTAATATCCCGAACACCAAAATTAGAAACCGTTTCAACGGTTTAAAAATGTTTGCTTGGAAACCGATAAATCGGTTGCGAAATTTCTTTCCCTATCAATTAACCCACGGTTGAAACCGGGGGTTAATTATCAATGTGAAGCTGGCGTATTAATTTCTCTGAGAATGTAATTTGGGTCTGCGAGACCTAAATTTGGTTCAAAAGAAGGTCGTTTGACTCTCCAAGACCCAAATTCGAGATTTTTTGAATATAAATTGATTCAAATAGAATCTCGCACGGCTCTAAAAGAGACCTTTTTTACTCCGGGAGAGGGAATTATTATTCTATGAGAATTGACTTTGATTCTCTGAAATAGGATTAAAAAAAGTTAAATTTGTAATAAGATGTTGTAATTAATTTATTTTGCACAAATATGACTACAAAAAAAAATTATAACTGGAAACGATATTGGTGTAAACCTAACGGAAGAATTGATATAAACACCGAAGGAGGATTCTTACTTGATCCTGAAAACCACTACTCAAGTTACGTTCAAGATATCAAATCATTTGAAGAAATTGCACATATACCGTGTCTTGCATTATTAGGTGAACCAGGAATAGGGAAAACCGAAGAGTTAAAAAAAGCATTTGAATCAACAAAAGAAAATCTTGCACTAACCAATGATGACTTTATTTATATCAAATTGGGAGAATACTCAGATGAAAAAGTTTTCTTGGAAGATTCTTTTAGAAATGAGAATCTCTCAAAAGCTAAAAGGGAAGGTAGAATATTTTACCTTTTCCTTGATAGCCTGGATGAATGCAAAATACAAATCGATAATATAGCTGGTATAATCGCCCGTGAGATTGAAAGGATGCATTGGGATGGGTTGAAAATCCGTATTACCTGCAGAACAGCAGAATGGCATTCAACGCTTGAAGAAAGATTAAAATCCTTGTATCAAAACGATTGTGAAGTTTATGAACTTCAACCATTAACACGTAAAGACGCGAAAACTACTTTTGAAGAAAATGGATTGGATGCCGACAAATTATTTGATGAAATTTATAAAAAAGAAATTGGAGCTTTAGCAAGTAGACCGGTTACCCTAAATTTTATTACCAGAGTTTTTGATGAAAAAGGAGAATTACCAAAGACCAGAAAAGAAATTTTTGAACAAGGGCTCTACTATTTAGTCTCGGATGAACACAATACTCTTCGTACTGAATCCAACAAAATCATTTACGCATCTGATCAAAAACTGATAGCTGCGAAGAGAATCGCCTTTTTAATGCTGCTTTCAAATAAATCTACTTTGGCTTTAACTCGAACAACGCAAACAGAATCGAACAACTCAATCTTTATCAATGAATTAATAGGTGCGGAAAACAATTTTGATCCGCCGGTTGAAGTTGATAGAAAATTGATTTTAGCTACAATTGATACCGGTTTATTTGTGTTGAACGGAAGTGATAAATACAGTTGGGCGCATCAAACATTTGCGGAGTATTTATGTGCAAGTTACGTTTATGAGAAGGGTTTACAGGATGAACAAATACTCAATCTTTTTTTTCAATTTGATGGCGATAAGCAAATCGCAATACCTCAGTTAGAAGAAAGCATAGGATGGCTTTTATCTATCAAACCGGATTTAATTGCAAAAGTCTTCAATGAGAATCTAACTCTGATGTTTAAGTGCGATATACTATTTCAACAAAACGATTTGAAAAGGACTCTGTTTTTTAGCCTATTGAATGGCGTAAATAGTAGTGAAATATTTTACCCGAGGCATAGGCTTATTAAACAATATCATAAGCTGAGTTTTCCCGACATTTCAAAACTAATAATCGAATTTGTCGAAGATTCAACAAAAAGTATCCAAACGAAGATTGAGGCAATTTGTATTGGAAATCAATGCGGGCTAGTTGAGTTAAAGGACTTTTATTGTAATCAATTAAATACATTTTCAATGCCGGCGATTTTGCGCACAGTGATTCTTGATGCACATTACTTGCATAATGATCGAGATTTCATTGAAGCAGTAAAAAACACTCTTTATAACTATTTATCAGACGATGATAATGATCAGTTAAAAGGTGATTGTCTTTCTTTATTGTACCCCCAACATCTTAATTTTGGGGAAATTATACATCTATTAAGACCTCGAAAAAATACTAGGTACATTGGAAGTTATGTGGTATTTCTTGGAGGGATAAATCTTGGCAAAGCAGACTTAAATATGGGAGAAATTCTGATAGGACTAAAGTGGGTCCAAAAATTAGGAGCGAAAAATATAGTATCAAACTATCATTTAGATGATATAGTTGATGGGATAATGATAGAGGCTTTAGAATTTCTTGACGATGAAAGCATTTTGAATTCTTATGCAGATGCTGTGGTAGCTTTAGTAAATAATCACTCAAATATTGTTGAGCAGAAGAACAAAGATCGTTTTATTAAAAAGTTATCCGAAACAAATTCCAGAAAAAGATTGATTGAGTTATTGATTAATAAAATGATTAACCCTCAAGTTAACATTTGGTCTTTAACTTCACATCGCACAAGACTTGTAAACAAATCCGATTTTTTATGGCTTTTAGAAAAAGGTACTAATGAGTGTCGATTAGAATATAAAGAAGCATTTTATAACCTCTGCCATAGATTATTTGATGAAGAGAATTCAGAACAACGAGAAATTATGTTAGCCCTTGCTGAGGAGGATGAACTATTAAAAGTCGTATTCAAGAGTTTATTACAACCCATAGAACTCAATGGCAAAGATGCGAATGACGCAAAAAAAATATATAAAGAAAGTCACTCCTTTTCCTACTATGGTAAAAGCCGTCTCTCATATTTAAGCCACAAAGAACGTTTACTATACCATATCGATCTTCTAAAAAGCGATTCAAAAAGTGCTGTTTGGCGTCTAATTTATTTTATTTCCTATGATCATGTAAACGACGAACTTTTTGGTGAGCTTAATCCAATTCTTGAAAATCATCCGGGTTGGAAAAACCTAAATCACGAAGAAATAGATTTATTATTACGAAAAGGAAAAACCTACTTATTAGAGCAAGAAAGTAATTCAAAGAAATGGTTTGGAAAAAATCAATATAATCGGGTAGATTATGCTGCTTACAAGCTGCTCTTGTATTTCCACAGATTTGAAAACGATTACTTCAACCAACTACAAATAAATGTTCTCAAAAAATGGATCCCAGTACTAATTACTTTCCCACTCCAAGGTAGTGATGACAATGCAATAGATTCACAAAAAAAATTAATTGTAGAGATTCATCAGAAAATTCCCAAAATATTCGAAGAATTATTTGAAAAAATTCTTGATTCAGAATTAGACAGAAACGAATCTTTGACTTGTCTTAAATTTTATGAGCAATGTTGGAATGATAAATACAGTGAGTTATTACTCAAAAAACTTAGTATCACTTTGAAACCAAGTTCCTTTAATTCGATCATCGGGTTTTTAGGTAAGCAAGCACCAAATTATTTGATCAAATATTTCTCAGAATTAACCAAAAAAAACATTCCGTCCGAATCCGATCAATTGGAAAATTTTATTTCGGGAATTTCTCTAAATGCTAAAATAAAATCTGAGGAGGTTATTGAATATTTAGGACATAATAAAAACATAAATCGTGAACTCACAAGAAAAATTTTAATACGAATTGCGCAGCGTGATGATTACAATTCAGATTTTTTTAACAATGCGTCGATCCAAGTTTTTGTCGAATTATACTTAATTATAGCAGAATTATTTACCAAAGAAGAACTTGAACGAACTGAGAATGATTTTGCTTCTTATGTTTCGCCGTATGATAAATTGAATGACTTCAAAACGAACTTGCTAATGACAATTCGAGAAAGAAAGACAGCCGAATCCATTGGTGCTCTTGAATTGTTAGTCAAGAATTATCCGGCGGAGTCAATGTTCAAAGAGATCCTTTATGACACAAAGGTGCTGGTTAGATACAACGCATGGAAACCAAATGATATTCCCGAATTAAAAGAATTCTTGAAAAATGACAAAAAGCGTCTTGTATCAAATGAAGATGAATTGCTGTCTGAAATCATAGCTTCACTAAAAAGACTTGAAGCAAAGATGCATGGTACACCGCCGCAAGTGCGTCAGCTTTGGAGTGAAAAAAAGATTAATATTCCCAAAGACGAATCTACATTATCAGACATGCTTCAATTCCATTTGAAAGAAGATTTGAAATCAATAGTAGTAAACGCAGAAGTAGTAATTGATAGGTTTAATAGAACGAAAAAAGGAAAGCAAGTCGATTTAATTGTAGATGCTACATCAGATAAATACGAACAAATTTCTGTGATTGTTGAAGTCAAAGGCTCCTGGAATCCAAAATTGCATGAATCAATGAAAACACAACTAAAAGAACGCTACTTAAAGGAACGCCCCTATCGTTTTGGTTTGTATCTGGTCGGATGGTATTTATGCGATGAATGGCAAAGATTTAAGGAAAATGATAATAGATTCAGACAAAATAAAAAGAAAACAATAGAAGTCGTAATAGAGGAAATGGAGAGGCAAGCCCAGAGCTTATCGGACAAAAATTGCGCAATTAAATCATTTGTTTTGGACTGCAGATATAACAGATAATCAATCAAACTTACTTATAGAAAACTTGGTAAAATTTACCTAACACTAAAAATACGAAGCAATCCTTTCTTTTAAACCCCCACTTCCTTAAATTTGAACCGTCAAGATAAAGTATTTAGTTAGTTTTAAATTTACTGATATAATTAATCGGTTTTTATATATGGGAATTCCCCACTTAATCAACTAACTCAAACTAATCTCAAGGAGTACGATATGCCTGAAAGCAATCAAGTATCAATTCAAATACCACCGGAAGTATTGCAAGAAATTCAAACAGCAGTAACAAACATCCAAACCAAATTAGCTCCATATCTAATTGCATTATCACCGGAGGAAAGGCATCAAATACCCAAAATGAGTGATAAAACAACTCCTTTCGTGGAAAAAACTATTTCATACACGGAAAGCAATCCACAATTCGCACCACCCTATATGAAAGCAGATGAAATGAAAATCGATTTTGACGCTGTTCAAACTTTAAAAACAATATTTAATCCGTTAAATCAACTAGTTTCGAACTTGGATGATTCAATTATGTTAAGTGGAAGTGAAGCATATATTGGTTCATTAGCTTATTACAACAGTGTCAAACTTGCTTCAAAGATGGATGTGCCCGGCGCCAAACCAATCTGCGATGATCTAAAACAAAGATTCCCCGGAAGAAAGTAAACCGATAAAACGGTTTAAATGCAAAAGATTGGCAATTAACCAATGGCCAAAGCCATTGGTTAATTTTATTGTAATGATTATTTGATTACCATGAGATAAAAATGATCAAATGTTTAATCCTTGGTTTAAGTCCTGTATAAATAAAAAACATTGATTATAGGAAGGAAAACCCATGACTTCAGTCATGGGTTATAACGTAAATACAAAATAACTGAAACCGTTTCAACGGTTTACAGAGGTTATAAAATGTCACACTCATTAACTAAAATTTGGATACATGCAATTTGTGGAACCTATAACCGACAACCACTGATAAAACCGGAATTTGAGAACCGAATATTTGAGCACATCAAAGAATTATTAGAGGGTGATCTTGAATCGTATGTAAAAATTATAAACGGTACATCGGATCATATTCACATACTGTTTTTGCAAAATCAAAAGTATTCCTTAACGGGGATTATGCAAAAAATAAAAGGAAATACTTCACATTGAATAAATCAGACCGATTTTCTAAATGTCAAATTTGCTTGGCAAACCGGATATGGTGCTTTTTCGATTAGTGAATCGCAAGTTGAGAAGGTGGCAACCTATATCCGGAATCAGAAAGAACATCATAAAAAACTCACCTTTGCTGATGAATATGAGAAGTTTATGAGTATCTATGGATCGGAATAAATTCGGAGAAAATATAAATCATTTATATTGTTGCAATTACCTTGTTAAATGTATTTATATAAAATGTAACTGCTTATTTCTTGCGTCCGTATTTCCCAATCCAACCGGCGATAAAAAATACAAGTCCCATTGGCCAAAGCGCAGCATTTTCAAAGATAACCAATCCGGTAAATAACCAAATGGCTCCAAGAACTATAAGCGCATCATTATATTTTTGATTTTTCATACCGGGAAAACCATACTTAATCAATCTCGTGTGCCAGCCAAAAACCGCCGAGCAAGAATATTTTTGTATCAGCCCAGGTTTTAACTTTTAGAGTGAAACCTTCAGAAGTGATTGAAATCGGTTCCAATTTATAACGAAGATTTGTGTTTTTGTCGGCATCGATTTCGGTCACACCCACAATCACTTTCGGAATATCCCCAAATTCTTCTTCGAATTTGATATCAAAAGTAAAAAATCTTTCACCGCTTCCGCCGTTAAGATTAAATCCCGCTGATTTGCTGTTGAATGTGAAATTTCCACTTTGTATTTCTTGCGCGGAAGCAAAAGTAAAGGCATAAAGCAGAACGAAAAGAGATAAAACAATTTTTTTCATTTTCACTCCATTTCATATTTAAGGGTTTTTACACTAAGAATAACAATAGTTCCGATAAGGCCGCAAACTACAACCACAATTTGCACCCACATTATTTTAATAAAAAATATTGTTGATAGTGAGATCATCGCCCACATCATTATTAAAGCGGAAATTTTTGCTTTTCTCGGCATTGCTTTATGTTCGCGATAATCGCGAATAAACTTTCCATAAACTTTGTGATGTATTAACCAGTTGTAAAGTCTTTCGGAGCTTCTGAAATAGCAAGCTGCTGTAATTAAGAGAAAAACAGTTGTCGGGAGCCCGGGAACAATGATTCCGATTATCCCAATTCCGAGAGAGAGGGTTCCCAAAAAGATCAGTAAATATTTCATCAAATGTTCGCGGTCCTTCTGTTGAGATAAGGTTTTAAATATCTTCCCGTATGTGATTCTTCAATCTTAACAATATCTTCGGGTGTTCCGGTTCCAACTATATATCCGCCTTCGTCTCCCGCTTCGGGGCCCAAATCGATTACAAAATCGGCGTTTTTAATTATATCCAAATTGTGCTCAATTATAACAACCGAATTGTTGTTTTGAAGCAGCATGTTAAAACAATTGAGTAGTTTTTGGATGTCATCAAAATGTAGGCCTGTTGTCGGTTCATCAAAAATAAACAATGTATGTCTGTTAGCTTTTTGAGCGTTTAAGTGTAATGCGAGTTTAATTCTTTGTGCTTCACCACCGGAAAGAGTGTTAGACGGCTGTCCTAATTTTATGTATCCCAATCCGACATCCGATAAAACTTTCAAATATTTCTCCAATTTCGGATTGTTATTGAAATATTCGAACGCTTCATCTACGGTCATATTTAAAACATCAACAATATTTTTTCCACGATAAGTGATATCTCTAACGTCTTTTTTGAATCTGGTGCCTTTACAATCCTGGCATTCAACATAAAGATCGGCGAGAAATTGCATTTCAATTTTTACGAATCCTTCGCCCTGGCAAGTTTCGCACCTTCCGCCCGGAACGTTAAAAGAGAAGTAACCGGGTTTGTAACCGTGAGAACGGGCCTGAGGAGTTTTAGAAAATAACTCCCGGATTATTTCGAATCCTTTCACATAACTAATCGGATTGGAACGTGGTGATCTTCCGATCGGGGATTGATCAACAATTTCGATTTCGTCGATATGTTTTAATCCGGTAATTGAATCATACCTTCCAACTTTCGGCGGATTCATGCCAAATTCTTTTGCTATTCCTCCGTAGAGAATATCGTGAACGAGTGTGCTTTTACCCGATCCGCTAACGCCGGATACCACAACAAATTTATTGAGGGGAAAATCTACATCAACAGATTTTAAGTTGTTTTCTCTCGCGCCTCTAATTTGTATTGCTTTGGACTCGGCAGTATTTCGTATTTCGGGTGATGGGATTTCCAATCTGCCTGAAAGATACTTCCCTGTCAGAGATTTTTCAGACTTTAATATTTGCTCGTAAGTTCCTTGCTCAACTATTTCGCCGCCCTGAATTCCGGCTTTTGGTCCCATATCATAAATTAAATCAGCCGCTTCCATCATTTCGGTATCGTGTTCAACGACCAAAACTGTGTTCCCAAGATCGCGCAAGGATTTTAGAATATTAATCAATTTTGTATTGTCTCTGGGATGGAGCCCAATGCTCGGTTCATCCAGAACGTAAAGAGTACCGCGCAATCCAGAACCGAGTGAAGTTGCGAGATTTATTCGCTGAGTTTCACCTCCGGAGAGTGTCCTGCTCAAACGATCGAGTGTTAAATATCCTAATCCGACATTGTTGAGATACTTTAACCGTTTTTTTATTTCGTCCAAAATCTTCTCGGCGATAGCCATCTCATATTCTGAAAGAGTAAGTTGTTCGAAGTAATCAGACGCTTTTTTGATTGACATCTGAACAATATCGTAAATAGAAAAATCACCGATTTTTACTTGAAGCGATTCTCTTCTGAGTCGTGAGCCTTTACATGCCGAACATTTTGAATATCCCCGGTATTTGCTGAGTAAAATCCTTATGTACATTTTGTAAGTTTTTTCTTCAAGTTTTGAGAAAAACTTATCGATCCCGATAAAACCGCTAAACCCTTTTCGGATGGCTTGAACGTGATCTTCGCTCAATTCTCTGAAAGGGATGTTGGTAGGAATTTTTTTAGCTTCGGCTACCCGGAGGAGGTCAACTAAATGTTTATTAAATTTTACCGTACGCCAGGGCGCAATCGCTCCCTCGGAAATTGAGAGGTTGGGATTCGGAATTATCAAATCCATATCGAAACCCATTACTCTCCCGAAGCCCTGGCAAACCGGGCACGCTCCGAAAGGATTATTAAAAGAAAAAAATCTTGGCTCCGGTTCTTCGTAACGAATTCCGCAGCATTCATAAAATTTATTAAACTGTTTCGCTATTCCGGTATCGGCGTTTATCACTGCCAGTTTGCCATCACCTTCGGAGAAAGTGGTTTCGATTGAATCAGCGAATTTTTCTCGAATATTTCCCTTTTTGATTTTGAATCGATCAACAACGACAAATATTTGCTTTTTTTCTTTGGGAATCGGATACTCATCGTCATTCAGATCGTAAAATTTCTTGGAAATAATCACCCGGAAAAAACCTTTCTTTTTGAGCAGATTTAATTCTTCCTCAACAGTTCTTCCTTCATGCGAATGGATTGGAAAACCAAGATACATCCGCTGATCTTCCGGTTGATCTTCCAACCACTCCGAAACCGTTCGAACAGAATCTTTTTGAACTACTTTTCCGCAATCGAAACAGTATGTTTTACCAATTCTCGCAAAGAGTAACCGCAGATAATCGTAAATTTCAGTTGAAGTACCGACCGTCGAACGTGGATTTTTTGTCCCGTTTTTCTGTTCGATCGCAACGGCGGGGCTAATTCCGTATATATGATCAACTTGTGGTTTGTTAATTCTTTCCAGAAATTGTCTGGCGTAGGAAGATAAACTTTCAACATATCTACGCTGCCCTTCGGCGTAAACAGTATTAAAAACGAGGGATGATTTACCACTTCCGCTGACACCCGTAAACACGCTTAATTTGTTTCGCGGAATTTCGAGACTCACATTTTTAAGGTTATGTTCTCTCGCACCCTGTACAATTATTTTATCCTTTATAAAAGGCGTCGTTTTTTTAGACATATTTTCCAATTTTTCGAACGTGTAAGATAACGAATTAAATCTGAGGCTAGAACGGTTTTTGAGGTAAAAATAAAAACCGGCTAATTCTGTTCGCTTTGTTTCAATTGACCGTACTTGGCTTCGTACTCCTCAAACTGTTTCAACTTTTCATCGAGCTGTTTCGATTTCCGATCAAGTTCATTAATTTTGGATTGGATTTCAGACTCATGCTCGTTTATATCCCAATAACCTCTTTCTTCAAAATATGTTTTGAAGAGCCAGTTATGTTTTAGCGCCTCCATATTTTCCGCAAACCCTTGAGCGCCGGCGAGAGTTTCATCTGTGGTATAAACAAGATTGTTTACAACGGTTTTGATTGAATCGTACATTTTGTCATCCGCAACAAGAGCACCGATAACCCCTTTGCCATTGTTGATGTTTGAAAATAGAATACCGGCTTCATTTATTACAGAATCCACACCGCTTATAATCCCATTCAATCTTGCTGAGATATCAACAATAATTCCGGTTACTTCCTCCATTCGTATTGTGATCGCATTTAAACTTTTATCAGCTGATTTTGTAATTGAAACGGTGGATGCATACAATTCATCATCATTTACTAAACGACCGATTGTACCTTCGCCGGAATTAATTTTCGCGAAAATATCCGCAAAATCTTCCGTTATAACATTTAGATTTTTTATTACCTGCTGCGATTCTTCAAAAATTTCCGCGATATTAACCGGAGCTTGGGCTTCAATTATTCCACCGGTCTCAATTTCGGCGAAAGATGGGGAACCGGGAGTAATGGCAACAACTTTTTTGCCAACGAGTCCTTCTGTTTCAATCGATGCTTTACTATCCAACCTGATAAACCTTCTAACTTCTTCTTCGATATTCATCGAAACTTCAACTTTACCTAACGTATCATTTGATAATACAATACTTGAGACCGATCCGATATCATAACCATTCATTCGAACAGGCGCGCCCGATTTTAATCCTTCAATTTTTGGGAAGTAACTTTTTACAGAAATCGTAGTGACAAACAAAGAGTCTTTATTCCCGATCAGAAAAACGAATGAAATTAAAATAGCCGTGCTGAGAAAGATAAATATTCCAAGCCGTGCACCTTCAAACTGCTTAAACATCTTGCCCCCTAATCCTTGATAATTTCTGTGGAGAAAAATTTCTCGAGAAAGATATCAGTTGTATTTGTTAATTCTTCTATTGAACCTTCGTAAGCAATTTTTCCTTCTTTAAGGAAAATCGCCCGGTCAGCTATAATTTTTGCGCAAACAATATCATGAGTAACTATTATCGAAGTCATATTCAACTTGCGCTGTAAATTAAGAATTAATTCACTTATTTCTTTAGTTGTAATCGGATCGAGCCCGGTTGTCGGTTCATCGTAAAGCATCAATTCCGGATCAGTGATTATTGATCTTGCAAGACCTATCCTTTTCCGCATTCCACCGGACAATTCTGACGGCATTTTATCGATTGATTTTTCAAGTGAAACCATTCTCAAAGTTTCCCTAACTTTTTCTTCACGCTGCTTAGAACTAAGGTTCGTGTGGCGGCTGAGCGGAAACTCCAAATTTTCACGCACGCTCATTGAATCGTACAAAGCCGCACTTTGAAATAAAAACCCCATTTTTTTCCGTATCGTATTGAGCTCGTCAATATTGAGGCCTTTTGTCAACTGCCCGTTAATGGAAACGTCTCCTTGATCCGGAGTTATCAGCCCGATTATGCATTTCAGAAGAACACTTTTCCCTGTTCCGCTTTGACCAAATACAACGAGATTTTCGCCTTTTTTCACATCGAGAGAAATATTATCTAAAATAACATTTCCGTCGAATGCTTTTGACAAATTATTTATTTCAACTAACCTAAAGTCGGCCATAACCATAACGAAATTTTTACTGCGAGAGTATCAAATAATAAAATTAAAAGAGAGGCCATTACCACAGAGGTTGTAGATGCTTTTCCGACGCCCTCGGTGCCGCCTTCGGCCGTATAACCTTTGTAGCAACCAACAATTCCGACAATAAATCCAAAAAAGAATGTTTTCGCGATTCCAGGAACTAAATCCGCAAATTCGAGTGATGAAATAATCGCATTTTGGTAATATTGGAAACTCATATTGTCCGTAATAATAACGGCAAAATAGCCTCCGATCAAAGCGATGAAGTTTACGTAAATCGTGAGTACGGGTAATATCATTGTTGTAGCGATAACTCTGGTTACAACAAGATAATTAAAAGGATTGATTGCAGAAACTTCCAGCGCGTCTATTTGTTCCGTAACACGCATTGAACCGAGCTCAGCACCGATACCCGAACTAACCCTTCCCGCAAAAATTAATGCCGTAATAACAGGACCTAATTCACGAATAACCGAAAGAGCGACAGTTGCCGGAAGAAAATCGGTTGCCCCGAAACGCTGCAATACAGGCTGGCTTTGTAAAGCGAGAACAAGACCGATTACAAATCCCGTAATACTAACTATCGGAAAGGTTTTAACTCCCAGCTCATCCATGTGCTTTCTTATCTGGGCAATCTCATACGGCGGGATAAAAACATATTTCAGCGCACGAAATGTAAAAAGCGAAAGGCGTGAGATATCAGTGAAAAAGTTATAAACTTTCTCTCCGGCGGTAGGTTTTCTTTTAGTTATAAGTTTTGGTAATTCCATTTATGCAATTCATTGAGAGAACAAATAAAAGATTCAATATAGGCAAATCATAATATGATTATTAAAAAGCATTTTCAATATGGTTGATATATTCCGGCTGATCTTTTTTTAACAAAATTGCTATTACATCTAATCTTGATTCGCAATCCGTATTATTTTCATTTAAGTATGCTTGCGCGATTCGTCTAATTTGAGATTGTTTCGATTTCGTTACCGCTAATTCCGGTGGTCCGTAT
The DNA here is from genome assembly GCA_021739765.1 of Melioribacteraceae bacterium. Taxonomy (GTDB): domain Bacteria; phylum Bacteroidota; class Ignavibacteria; order Ignavibacteriales; family Melioribacteraceae; genus JAIPBD01. Next base: position 93,881 of record JAIPBD010000003.1, on the reverse strand, counting down.
TCCAGATTTGTTCGGGTTTTTACTTCAATAAAAACCAAAACGTTTTCTGTTTTTGCGATGATATCGATCTCACCTTTTCCAAAACGATAATTCCTTTCAAGAATTTTGTAACCTTTTTCTTCGATTAGTTTTGCGGCGAGATTTTCACCTAATAATCCCGCTTCTTGGTTATTCATTAAAATCTAACTCCAATTCTCTAATTTCTTCGGAGGGTAATATTCGTTTCAAAAATGAGAGACGGTGCAATCGGCATGCGCCATACTTTCTGATGGAATTTATATGTTCTTTTGTCGCGTAACCCTTGTTTTTGTTCCAATTGTAATTGGGAAATTCTTCCGAGGCTTCAATCATTATCCTATCTCTTGTTACCTTTGCAAGAATCGAAGCTGCGGCAATTGAAAAGGACTTGCTATCTCCTTTTACGACAGATTGAAATCTTTTTGATTTATCGAATAATTGATTTCCATCAATCAAAATTTTATCTGGTACGAAATCTATTTGATTTAAAGCGATTTTCATCGCTTCAAATGTCGCTTGCAGAATGTTGATTTTGTCAATCTCAAAATTATCAACAACACCAATTCCGTATGAAATCGTTTTTTCCGTAATTTGCGGGAATAATTCTTCGCGGAGTTTTTCCGGCAGTTTTTTCGAATCATTAATTAATGAAACAGATGTGTTTTTATCGAAGACAACGCAAGCGGCTACAACCGGCCCGGCCAGCGGACCCCTTCCGGCTTCATCAATTCCAGCTAACATAAAATTCTTTGTTGTATGGTAACCAAGGTCAAATTCTTTTAATAAATTCATAAACTTCCGAAGATGATGGCGGCCAATCCAAAAACCATTCCCAATTTTAAGAGACTACTTAAATATTCAGGTCTTTTTTCCAAGGCTCCGTCGTAAATCAAAAATATAAAATATAGCAAAACTGGAATAACTAAAATTACAATAATTATAAAATAAATAACAGAGTATATGTCCAGTAAATATGGAATGTTGGAAGAAAGTATTAGAAATAAGGTGAGACATAAAATGAAAGTTTTCGTTGTGCGTAATCCATAAACAGCCGAAAAAGTAAGAACCCCGGAAATTTTGTCCCCCTCCAAATCTTCTACATCCTTTACTATTTCGCGGATTAGATTGATCAGAAACGCGTATACAAAAGGGATAATACCCCATTCATAATTTCCCGAAGCAGTTGCTCCGTATATGAAGGCAAATCCGGTCACCAGAGACACAACAATATTGCCAACAAGCAGGATTTTTTTCCATTTGTATGAGTAGAAAAAAATCAAAGTCGCAGCCGTAAAAGCAATGAGGAAATTTTCAATTGATACAAAAAGAGCTAATGACAACCCAAGCAAATTAAAAAGTACAAATAAAATTTTTGTGAGCTTGATGGAAAGTTTTCCGGAAATTAGAGCCCGATCCGGTCTGTTTATTTTATCGACTTCGATATCAAAAATATCGTTGATTATATTTCCGGAAGCTGCAATTAATGCTGCAGATGTTGACGTGATAAGGATTTTTATAATATCAAAATTACCGGTGGCAAAGTATCCGGCAATAAATACCGCGAGGAATGTTATTAATAAATTTAGCGGGCGGACAATTTGGAATATTCCATATATTCTAATCATTTTTAGAATTCATTTATTAATCCAAAATGAATTTTTCCTTCGTTAATCTGGTCATTTTCACCAATCGCGTAATTTACCCTCAAAACACCTAATCCCGTTTCTACATTGATACCAATTCCGTAACCATATAAAAACTGAGAATCATTTTCTGATATATTGATCACTTTTTTTTCGAGAAGATAATAACCGTAGTCGTAAAATACCGAGAAAAATGTTCTTTGTGATAATAACAATCGGTATTCCAGATTAGACCAAATAATTCGATTGCCGAGAAATTGATTTTCTCTATATCCCCGTAATGAGTTTGTTCCGCCGAGTTGGTACATATCGCTTAATTCTAAAAAACTGCCGGTAGTTTCTCTCCAGGATAAACCAATTTTTGCAATTTGTTTGGCAAACACTTTTTGAAAAAACATTAAATCTACTTCTACTCTCTGCAGGTTTGAATTCGGTTGATTTATTCTTTCCAGACGGTCTCCGCTGCTCGAGATTTTCTTTGAACTATAAAAGTATGTATTGGTAAAAAATAATCCTTTCTGCGGAGAGTAAAAATCATCACGTGAATCGATTGTGAAGTTTATTCCAGCCGAGAGAATTTCGGAATTATACAAATTTGATTGAAAATTTTCATTAAAGGTCGGAATTACCGACTCGCTGGAAAATAAAATCGACGCTGTGATTTCGTCTGTCGCGAGAAATTCAAAACCGGTTTTGATCCTCCGTTTTACGTAAGTCGAATCTTGCTGCCGTTGGAAGAAATCGACATTTACATTTATGGGAAGAGAAAATATCCAAGGTTCCAAATATTTTAGCTCGAGTAATTGTGAAGAACGATCTTCTTTTTCCCATTTAAATGCAAAATTTCTTCCGGTTCCGAAAATATTCCGGAATCCAAAATCCAGATATCCGGTAAAATAACCATCGATCTTTTCATTTGTAGAAGGCACATAACCAACAATACCATCGAAATTATTTGTACTTATCTCCTCAACCGTAATTTCAAGTATTCCTTTATTTCTCTGAGTTATGAAATATTCGGGAGTCCGCAGCGGCTCAAAAAAACGCAATTTGTTTAATTTTTGAGACACCGAATTAACTTTCGATTCGTTGTAAAGATCGCCTTGTTTTATATCGATTGTTCTGAGAATAACATTCCGGGAAGTTTTTTTATTTCCTGCAATTTTAATTGAATCAATTTTGCCTTTGATGTTTTTTTCAACAGTTAAAATAATTTCCGAAGAATAGATGTCCTCCTCCGGATTGAATTCTGAAATAATGTTTTGAATTGTGATTATAGCGAATGGAAAACCGATTGATTCATATTGATCAAGAACGAACAAAATACTTTCCTCAATATTAATTTTTGAGAGTATTTTCCCGGTGTATTCATCATTTGCTGATTTGAAAATTAAAGAGTCATTTTCTGTTTTTAACGGGAAAGTAATTCCTTGGATAGTAAAAGGGCTTCCTTCATTTATAGTTAGGATTAACGATCGCTCGGTGTCACTAATTACTGAATCAGCGATAACAATTTTAGGAGTGAGAAATCCTTGGGCGGAAATTTTTTGAAAAACAAATTTTTCGATTGAGGTTGATGAATCGTCTTTATCAAAATAATCATCAAGCCATGTTGAGTAAATATCGTCAATTATCGAATTATTGCCATTAATGATATAATTTGAATAAGATTGACTAAAGCAGTTAAGATTGGAAACAATAAATAATAGAGGAAGATATTTAATAATTTGGGCGGTCATCTAATGTTTTCATTTTCTTGCCGACAGATTCCACATCTACTTTTTTTGCTAATTCCAATATAACATCTTTTTCACTTGCGGCGGTTTGCCAAGTGGAAGCATTTGCGGCTCCGGCGGCGGCGGCGATTCGAATCGTCTCTTCGAAAACCAATGAATTATCAAAACCGTAAATTAATCCCGCGACAAAGGAATCACCACTTCCAATTGGGTCTTTGGTTTCAATTTTCGGCGGTGTGATTTTTAGTTTAAATCCAAACTTTGATGCGAAAAACGATTTTGACCCGTTGGTAACCGTAGAAATTTTGATTCCTTTTCCGTAAATGTATTCCAGATAATCGCAGAAATCTTGATCGGAAGTTAAAATTCGTCCGGAAAATTGTTCCGCTTCATCTTTGTTCGTGTGAATAATCATTGGTTTTGCACTTAAACATTTCTCAAAATGATCTCCGTAACTATCCAGAATTGAAATTTTATCATACTCATTCGCGAGCTTGATTCCTTCGGCAAAAATATGGTTTATTTTTTCGGAAGGCGAACTACCCGAGAAGATAATCATTGATGAGTTCGGTATCATCTTTTTTAATTGATCAAGAAAATCATCTGCTTCCGATGAGGTGATCTCGCTGTTGATATCCATAAAAGTAGTTAAGGTGCTATTCGATTCATCAAAATGTATAGATGCCGCACGAGTTTCACTTTTCTGATTTACGGCTTTAAATTGAATCTCTTCCTCATTAAGAATTCTGCGCAGAATTTTACCGTTATTCCCACCAAGAAATGTTAAAGCAATATTTGCAATTCCCAACTTATTCAACTGCCTGGAAACATTTATTCCCTTTCCGCCGGCAGAAAATCTTTTATTGTTCGCTCGGTTTATTTCACCGGTTTTAATTGAGTTGAAATTTAATCTTCGTTCCAGGAGGGGATTAAGAGTAACTGTAAGTATCATTATTATTCAAGATTTTATTAGTAACGATAGCGGTACCAATCACCATAGTCCTGGTTCAACAGACGGTAATCGCCGAATCCGGTTTGATCCACAAAAACGAAACGTTTGTTTAAATCGTAATAGTCCCAGACTTCGTAAGGTTTCGAATTAATTTCAAAAGGATGTCTTTCAACGGCATCGGGAGCGCCGAGCATAACATAAACCATTCCCATATCGGTTCTCCATCCTTTATAATAACTTTCGAAGTTAGAATTGGCATATTCGACTCTTCTGTAATACTCCACAAAATGTTCGTTTATTATCGTTCCTTTTGTAGGATCTTTTTTTGACCAAAAACTTTTAAATCGTTTTAATTTTACCTGCCTGTCTTCTACTTCATTGATGATTTCAATTTCATCTTTTGATGCGATATATTCCATTTGTTCTATCGCGTCTTCGATATCCGTAATGGATTTAGGAAAACCAAGAATCGTTGAGTAAAAGTATTTAGATGATGTGGCCAGCGTTCCGTTGGATTCGTCTTCGATTGATATAGAAAGTTTAAACTTGCCGAGGGCAAAATTTTGATTCGCGAAAGAATTAATGATCGAATTGACACCTGATGTAAGTTCAAAATCCTTTTTTTGCTGCAAGATAACTTCATCTTCACGATTTGTGATTGTGTAATTTACCTTCACATTCTTGTTTTGACTGGAATAAATATCGTAGTAAAACGCAATACTCGAATCTGAATCAAAAACTTGATTTGAAATATTTGGAATTATTCGTTCGCCATCTTTATCCTTTACGGTTCCGGATATAAAAAGAATATCACTCAAATTTATTGAATCATCAAACTCAACCACATTGATTACTGCAGTAACTTCATAAGTTTTTTTGGAATCTTTGTCGGTTATCGTGCAACGAATATTATACTTTGCCGGTTTAAGGTCGAATGTTCTGTAGCTGTAATTGTAATTAAGCTGTGAAGCCGCTTGCTCAAAATTAGAAGCTTCGACTGTTTCATTCCACATTTTTTCAAGAATGATACCTTCGTTATCTTCATCAAAAAATGTTAAATGAATTCCGTATTTGGCTGTGAATCCTTTTGGCGTTCGAATAAACTGGATATTGGAATAAGGTACTTGTACGAAAAGATCAACTCGGGTTTTATTAACCGAATCACTTCTGTAATTGGCCATATCAACATAAAAAGCAGGATAAGAAGAAGTGAGGAACAAGTTGTTAGATGTTTCCACCTGAGCAATTCCAAACCCGGAAATCAAAAGGAGAATGAACAAATATTTTTTCATTGGTTACAAAACCTACTTTGAATTTAATTTAGCAAATAAATCATAATCATTGCAATCATAAATTTCAACGGTATTAAAACTTCCCGGTTCAAGATAAACCTCGGGCGATTCAATTATAACTTCGCCGTCTACTTCCGGTGCATCTCTTCTGCTTCTTGCAATGTATCTGTCTTCCGAAATATCGTCAATAACGACTTCCATTTGCTTGCCAATTAAAGAATTATTTTTCTGGAAAGAAATGTCTTTTTGAATCTCCATCAAAATTGATCTCCTTTCTTCTTTTACCTCTTCGGAGATCGGATCGCCCATATCAAAACTTACTGTATTGTCTTCGGGTGAATAATCAAATACGCCCATTCTGTCAAATTCAACATCCTTCACAAATTGAACAAGCTCCTTAAAATCCTTTTCACTTTCAGCGGGGTAACCGGAAATAAAAGTTGTACGAAGTGTTAAATCCGGGATTCGATTTTTCAATTTGTCGATCAATTCAATTGTTCTTCGCTTTGTAATCCCCCTGCGCATTGATTTTAGAACATTATCCGAAATATGTTGAAGCGGCATATCGATATATTTGCACAATTTGGGATTCGAGGCGATGATATCAATAGCTTCATCCGGAAAATGTGACGGATATGCATAAAGCAATTTGATCCATTTAATATCTTCGTTTTCCGAAATTTTGTTAAGAAGATCACCGAGCACTCGTTTACCGTAAATATCTTTACCGTAATCTGTTGTATCCTGACCAATTACAATAAGCTCCTTTACACCCTTAGCAGCGAGCAGGTTCACCTCTTGCTCCAGTTTCTCAATCGGTTTGGAGATATGACCGCCACGCATTATCGGAATAGCGCAGAATGAACAAGGATTATCGCAGCCTTCACTAATTTTTAAATAGGCATAGTGTTTTGGTGTTAAGAGTTCCCGTTCACCAAGAAGTTCATACTTTAAATCGCCGCCGTATTCTTCAACAATGTTTTTATAATCCTCGGTTCCGAAAAAACGATCAACTTCCGGAAGTTCGATTTTGAGGTCATTCATATATCTTTCGGAGAGACAGCCGGCGACATAGACCTTTTTTAACTGTCCAGATTTTTTCAGCTCAACTGCGGATAGAATTGTGTTGATTGATTCTTCCTTCGCAGCTTCAATAAATCCGCAGGTATTTATAATAACCGAATCCGCCTTTTCGGGATCATCAATTATATCCTTATCGTTTAATCTTAACTGAGATATTATTCTTTCCGAATCCACAGTATTTTTGGAACAGCCAAGTGTAATAACACTTACTTTCTCTTTTTTGTCAATCATAAATTTTCTTTCTATAAACTTAAATACAGGTAAATAATTGGAGCAGTAAAAAGGAGGGAATCCAATCTGTCTAAAACACCGCCGTGACCGGGTAAAAGTGCTGAAGAGTCTTTAACTTCAGCGTCACGTTTCATTATACTCTCTACAAAATCTCCAACTTGCCCCATAATTCCGATAATCAGTGATATTATTAAAGCTTGGTCCCAACCGATAAAATCAAGAATTAACGCTTTAGCGGAAAGCATCGCAATAATTGAAAAAACTAATCCGGCAATTGAACCTTCCCAACTTTTTTTCGGACTAACACGCGGAAAAATTTTATGCTTGCCGAACGCTAATCCAAGGAAATAAGCGGCAGAATCACAAATCCATATTGTACTCATTATTCCAATTAACAAGTATGCGCCTTGGTAATAAAAATATTCAGTGAAGGAGAAAAATTCTCTGAGCTCAATCAAGGCTCCGCTAAATAATCCAATGTACAGAATCCCTAAAAGTTGACCACCGACTCTGGATAAATATCCATTTTCTTTTCTGAATAGTTCAACTATGGTAAGCAAAATGATTATTACAAGAATTAAGTTCCCCAAATCGATAAAATCGAAATAAGTATTTGTAATTAATAATAAAACAGCGGTAAAAGGGAAAATTTTGTTAGTGGCAATTTCCTTTGCAATTAAAAAATTATCGAATTCACTATAGGCAAGAATTCCAATTAAAACCCCAAAAACCAGAAATGGAATTCCTCCGTAGAGCGTAATTCCGATTGCGATCGGTGCCGCAATTAATGCGAAAAATATTCTTGTTGTTCTGTTACTTAATGCCATTAAATCAATCTCTTAATTTGTGGTAATATTTTCGTAAGAAGTAAACAAACACAAGGAAAATAAACAATAAAACAAGGAATGAGAAAAACTGATCGGACAAAGGTTCAGATTCGACAGAAGAGAGAATTTCTTCATCCCCAATAATAAAATAAGCAACAACGGCTATAAAATTATTCAAAAAGTGCAGAACGATCGGAACCACAATTGAATCACTTTTATACACAGAATATCCGAAGTAAAATCCCAACGCGATCAAAGCTAATAATCCATAAGGATTAAAATGGTAAAGACCAAAAAAGAGAGATGTAACCAAAATACTTTTTAAAGGAGACCATTTTTGTTCAAAGCTGTTTTGAACATATCCCCGAAAAAATACTTCCTCACAGATTGCAGGAGTAACAGCGATAACTAGAATGATAAATGAGCCTTCGAAAAAATTATCTGCCGCGAGCAAGTTAGAAAACGTAGATTCAAGAATTTCATCCAGAGAATCCAGCGCTGATTTTATCGACATCACAAAATCTGAATTTTGCGCCAGATAGTTAATCAGTTCTGTTTGAAGATAAACATAACTTTGAAGCAAAGGAGTAATGAGAATTAATCCCACTGAAAAGGCGGCAACTTCTTTAATATTGGGGAGTTTTACCCTAAGCACTTTGGTAACATCCCCATAAACATATCTTGTCAACCACAAACCGGGAAGCAGTATAAATAAAATTTGCCCGGCGACAGTCATCAAACGCATCAAATTAATATCCGCGTTTTCGATATCGAGCCCAAAAATTGCAAGAGTTAGAATTGCTCCGACAAATTGATATAAAATAAAAACACCGATAAGACCTAAAAACGCTGCCGCAATTGGTGAAAATGGTGGTATGTGATTATTCCCGGATGGTCTGAAATCTTCTGTCATAAGTCCCGAAAGATAATCAATGGAGAGTAAAAATTCTTAGAATTATGATGTTATTGTTTTTATCGAAATGAAATTTTAAGAGTCGATTTACGAAATAAAAATCGATTTAGTATGATGGCAATTTTCCTGAAAAGTTAAAGCCAATCAGAAAATACCAGATTCCGCTTCAAATCCGTGAAAATAGAATTCAGTACCTTCAGAGATTGGAAGCGGAAATCTTTTATTTCTTAGATTTTAATTCACCCGCTAATCCTTCATAAGCGGTTAATTCAGCATCAATAGAGCCGATCAGAACTTTAGTTTTTACTTTAACCGGAATTTTGTTTTCATCATCACTTAACCAAATAAGAATATTGCCTTCGCTTTTAAACAATCCGCCTTCTACGACTAATGGTTCCACAATAATACAATCGAACTTTCCGGCTTCAACTTCAATTGTTTCTTTACCGTGATAAAGCACATCCAGCGGATAAACTTTATCGTTGTAGAAATTTTCCAAATGAAAACGATCGCCCTTTTTGGATTTAGAAAAATCCAAAATCCGTGTAAAATAAAATGCCGACATAATATCGTTGACATACAAAGGGATTTCATAAGATCCTTGCGAAGTTTTGGCGGTTCCTCTTCGCTGATCAAAAAACGCCGCGAAATCTTTTTTATAATTTCCTTCGCGAACATGCTGCTCGAATCTCCACGGGAAAATTCCTTCAACATCAACATAAGTTTCGTATCTGTCACGAACCTTAAAAAATGGATCGAATCCGGGTATAGTATTTACGCGGAAAGTGATATTGTAAGCTTCACGACCGGAGATTTTTTTAATTTTAGGAATTGCCATTTCGGCGATTCCGGCGGTTACAAACCCATATTTTACATCGAAAGTAAGTTTTTCGCCAACGGTAAAAGCTTTGTTTTCGATCTTACGAAAATCTTGTCCGTTTATATAACTGGAGCCAATCAATAAAAAGACAACAATAATAATGGCTGAATTTTTCATTTTTTCTTCTCAATAATTGATTTAATCTGTTCAAATACTTTGTTGATGTTAATTGAGTTCATACATTTTGTTTCGGCGCATTGTTTCACTGTGCAATTTCTACAATCGGTTTCCGGTTCAAAAATTATCTTTTTTTTGGAATAAGGACCCCATCTCGTTTCAGAACATGAGGCAACTTTGGGATAAAATCCGACAACCCATTTACCGAGAGCAGCAGCGATATGAATCGGTCCGGTAGAATTCGCGATCAGCATATCAGAATTCGCGATTAGAGCAATAAACTCTTCAAGATTAAATTCGCCGGCAACTACAATCGCGTTGCTTTTTCCCTTAACATCATTACAAAGATCAATTTCAGCTTTCGATCCGCTGATTATCAGATTAATGTTCAATTCTGATGCCAACTTGAAAACCAATTCTTTCATCGAGTTAATTGGTAAATCTACGGCGCTTCCACCGCTTCCGGGGTGTACGATTACCGTTTTTAAGCCATTTCCTAAATTTTTGCTCTTTAGCCAATTTTGGACAATTTGTCCAGATTTAATATCCGAGTGTATATTAAAATGTACATTTTTAGTTGTAATCTGATGATTAATACCAATTGACTTCAGCATTTCGATATTGTGCTCAAGCTCGTGTTTTCTGCCATACTTGCGATGTTCATAAATTTTCCGGTTAAAAAGGAAGGAATACCATCTATATCCTGAACCGATTCTAACATTAACTCGATTAATTAAAGCTGCAAGAGCTAATTTAGGTTCGGGACTTACAACAAAAACCATGTTGAAGTTTTGGTTTTTGAAAATTTCGTTTATCTCAGAAAATGATAATTCCCTCGGATCGGATTTTAGAGTTATAATCTGATCGATAAATTTATTATTGCGTGCAAGTGGTTCGGTGTATTCCCTTAATAAAAATGTGATTTTTGAGTCGCGGTATTTTTTCTTTAGAATTTCGGCCATCGGTAAAGTTAAAACGACATCTCCAATCCGGTCGGTTCGAATTATCAGTATGTTTTTGCTTTTTTTCATGGTTTAGAAACAAACGGATTGTTTTTGATATAAAATCTCCACGGGAGGTCTTTTGATTTAGAAATTCCAATTCTGGTTGTTTGAACAATATTATCTGACGAAACAGTCGGAGTATCCAGTAAATACATATCGTCTCCGAGCAGATCCGTGCCATTGTCCGACTTGGTAATTCCAAATGCCTGACATATTTTTCCGGGTCCGTTGGTCAGGTTTTTTAATTCACTTTTTGAACGATTTACCATCATACATTTTGTTCCGGAAATGGGTTCAATTCCTCTGATTAAAATCGCGGAGCCTTCATCCTTTTTGCCTGTAACAATATTACAGCAAAAATACATCCCGTAAATAAAATAAACGTACAGTTTTCCACCTTCATCAAACATAATCTCATTGGCTTTGGTTTTGCCCCGAAAAGTGTGTGCGGCTTCATCAAAGGCGCCATGGTAGGCTTCAACTTCAACTATTGATCCGGAGAATATTTTTGAGCCGGATTTTTTTACAAATATTTTGCCTAGAATTTCTGGAGCGATTTCCAGTAAATCTCTTGCATAAAAACTTTGAGGTAGTTTATTAAGATTTTGATCATCAATCATAGAAAATAAGATTAATCGTTTTCGGCGATTAATTTTTCTATTTCGGCAATTTTTGTTTCGTAGTGTTCTTTTTTTGAGGGATTTCGGGAAATCAGCTTTCTATATATTCCAATCGCTTCTTTGTATTTTTCTTGCGCTCGATAAATGCTTGCCATAGTTTCGGAAACAATTTCATCTTCATGATTTTCATCATCGGAAATATCTTTATTTTCCGAAAACAAAGTTGGGTCACTTTTAATTTTGACTTTACTGATAACTTCGGCAAGTTCTTCCAGATTATCATCGATCTTATTGGATACATGAGTTTGTGAAGGAATTTGAGTTTCCACCGACCGATAAGATTCGTTCTCATCCTCCATCAAATCTTCATGGTTTTGCAGACTTTCGGATACGAAAGATGAGCCGCGTATTTCCGAAAATCTTGCGTTGTTCGAAACAATTTCTTCAACATGTTTTACGTAGAAGTCAAAACTTTCATCATCATTGTAAAGTTCTGCAGCTTTACTCAACACTTGTTTTGCTTTACTCAATTTCCCGATTTCAGCGTTTAAGATCGCGTATATAATAAGCGCGGTTGGGTAATCGGGATAATTTTCGAGACCCGATTCTAAGATTTTTAGCGCGGATTCAAATTGACCTTTTTGCATTTCGGAAAATGCAACTCTCGCGAAAAGCGGCGAGTTATTATTGAATTCATAAATTAGAGCGAACTTATCTGTTGAGCTATCTTTTGTGCTATCAACCAATTAAAAACCTGCTATTTAATTGAAGATTGTTTAAATGACATAAATGAAATACTCGCGAATCCAAAGAAAAACATTAAGTTAAACGGTAATGCTGAAATTTCGCCAAAATAAATTGAAGCAATTACTCCAATTGAGCAATAGATTGCAAGCAACAATTCAACGAAAGCTGATTTCTCAACCTTTTTTGCTATGTATTTGTTGTCCGAAAAAGAATCGTTTTTATTAACAACCTTATATTTTGGTGTTCGAACAAATTCACTTTTTTTGTTCATCAAACCTTCAACTACCGCACGAGAATTATTTACGGCTAACCCCATACTCCCGGCCATAAAAACAGGGAATAATACAATTTTTTTGCGCCAGTTCGGATAAATCTCTTTTTGACCATAAAGATAAAACAGAAAACTACTGATAAACGCTAGAACGAAAATTGACATAAAATTAAAAAAGTTGTCGTATGGTCCGGCATTTTTAATAAATATTAACGGCACATTTAGAATTCCGGCCAACAGAATAAACGGAAATACGATGTTATTTGTTAAGTGGAAAGTCGATTGCATTTTAATTCTCAAAGAGATTTTCGAACTCCAAACCATAGGAAGAAGTTTCTTTGCTGTTTCAATTGCGCCTTTAGTCCACCGAAACTGCTGCGCTTTTAAGGCGTTTATTTCTGACGGCAATTCAGCGGGAGTAGTAAAATCGCGGAGAAAAATAAACTTCCAGCCTTTTAACTGAGCGCGATAACTCAAATCAAGATCTTCTGTAATTGTATCATCGTGCCAATTCCCGGCATCCTCAATCGCGCTTTTTTTCCAAACACCGCCCGTACCGTTAAAGTTGATGAAAAACCCGGCTCGGTTTCTAACGGTTTGCTCAATAACGAAATGACCATCAAGCGCGAGGGCTTGAATTTTAGTGAGAATTGAAAAATCTTCATTTAAATGTTCCCAGCGAGTCTGAACCATACCAACCTGGTCGTCTTTAAAGTATCGCAGCGTTTTTTTAAGAAAATCCGTTTTCGGGATAAAATCGGCATCAAATATTGCGATATAATCTCCGGTTGCATACTCAAGACCTTCCTTTAATGCTCCGGCTTTATAACCCTTCCGATTTGTTCTTCGCACATGCTTAATGTCAAATCCCTCTTTTTGTTTTTCAGCTACAATTCTGGCAACAATATCAACTGTTTCATCGGTGGAATCATCCAAAACTTGAATTTCCAAATTTTCTTTTGGATAATCAATTTCGCAAACAGCGTTTACTAATCTGTCGGCAACATATAATTCGTTATAAAGAGGTAATTGGATTGTCACTTTCTTATAATCTTCAATTACATCACTTTCGGTCGGTAAATTTTGGGCATATTTGTTTCGGTAATATAGCATCACGAATCCATGACATCCAAAAAGGAGGAGCACAGAAAGGGAGAAAATGTAAATAACTAATACTAATTCGTCTAAAAACATAATTTAAATTATGACTACCAGTTCGCAACAACGGCAAGAAGAATATCTTCGGTGATATTATCAATCGCGCTAACAATTGCATCACTTCTTGCTGTGGTTATGTCACCCGAATTTTCATAATCTCCATAATTATTGAATGATTTTTCGAAAATTTTTTCTTTTTTGACAAGATCACGGTACGTTACATCGACGATTATTTTTACTCGAACAGTGTTTACCGATTCCCCGGCAGTTACTGCAATTGGCGATGATCTTAAAGATTTAATGGTTCCTTCCAACAAAGCATCGGCATTTTTTTTATCTGTCAACTGTAATGAATTATCATCAATAAACTTTTGTATAAGTTCATTCATTAAATCAGTTTGTAAATTTGGCTCGCCGGAACTGCTTCTATCATTAAACGGCAGTATGGCAATTGTTTTAAGATGCGGAGGAACGGAAGCTCCTGTAAAAGAATAGCTGCATCCTTGGATAAAAATAGCAATTAACAATAATATAAATAACTTGATTCTCATCTAAATGCTGTACTCTTTTAATTTACGGTAAAGCGTTCTTTCGCTTATATTTAACAACTTTGCAGCCTTTCTTTTATTTCCTCTCGTATAATCCAAAGCATTTGAGATTGCTTTTCGTTCAAGTGAATCGAGTGGAACAATTTCATCCATTTCCATCTTATCCTCAAAATCAACCGACCCGTTTTGAACGCTTGTTGCAAAACTTTTTAATTCATTTAGATCCTTTTTAATTTCGATCAGTGCCCTGTAAATCATCTCGCGATCAAGTGATTCAGGAGATTTGTTTAAATGAACCGGTAAATTATGCTTTTCTTCATCGGTCATTCCGACATTAATAAGATTCAATAATGTATCAGCGGGAATAACTTCGTTCGGTGTAAGTGCCGCTGCGGTTTCAACTGTATTTTTTAATTCGCGAACATTTCCGGGCCAGAAATAAGATGTTATTAAATCCAAAGCCTCGCTTGAAAACCTAAATTCAGTTTTATTTTTGACCGAATATTCCAGAAGGAAAAAATTTGCCAGGGGCAGAATATCTTCTTTTCTTTCGCGAAGCGGCGGAATATAAAGTGTTACCGCTTTTAAGCGAAAATAAAGATCGTTTCGAAATGATTTGGAATTTACCTCTTGCTGCAAATTTTTGTTCGTCGCCGCGATAATTCTTACGTCAACTTTTGTTACCGTCTCACTCCCGATTCGCATAAATTCTTGAGTTTCGAGCACTCTTAACAATTTAACTTGCGTCGTGAGTGGCATTTCCGCTATTTCGTCAAGAAAAAGTGTTCCTCCATCGGCGATTTCAAAATATCCCTTTCGGTCCTCGGTTGAACCGGTAAAAGAACCTTTTTTATGACCAAATAATTCGCTTTCTAAAATCCCTTCGGGGATTGCGCCGCAGTTAACACTTACCAATTTTTTATCGGCTCTGTTGCTTGCTCCGTGCAAAGCTTTCGCTATAACTTCCTTTCCAACTCCACTTTCACCATTAATCAAAACAGAAATATCGGATTGCGCAACTTGAAGCACAATATCGCATAGATCCGAAAGTGCTTTCGATCTGCCGATGATTCCGAATTTCTCTTGTAATTCTTTCTTTGTCATTTTGGCGGACATATTTGTAAAAATGGAACACTTAAGATAATCATTTTTGTGAATTTTAGGAATAATTTGTTCTAAATAGGAATGGTCAGTTCATCATAAGCAATTATCAGATTCCCGGATTGATCTTCCTCGCAAAGATTCTCTATTGAATCCTCATCCTCGTCGGAGATGTGAGTTAGAATTATTTTCACATTTTGTTTTTGGGTGGTGAGCTCTTGAATTTTCTGTAAAGGGATGTGTGTGGTTTCAATTATCAATATGTCAGTTTGATCGGGAATAAGATCTAAATCGGCAGTTGATCCGATATCGGCCGTATAAAAAATATTCTTTCCGCTAAGATTAAATAAAAAACTCGCGGAGTTAAAAACATCACCATATCCTTTAAGTTTGTGTTTATTCTCGATGTGTGAATTTCTGTGCGGCAACACTCCAAAAGCATCCGTGATGTCAAATCTATTTTCAAATTGGAATTCTAATATTGTCAACTCAAAATCTAAAATTTCCCGGAACATATAAGTAGAATTTAAAAACGAGGTAAGTTTCGGTTTTAATCCGGGCGGAGTATAAATTGTTAAAGGATTAAACCTTTCTTCCAGTTTCATCTGTGTAATTAATGAAGCGATTCCCGCAAAATGATCGGCATGAAAGTGAGAAAAAAGGATAGTATTAATTTCCTGAAATTGCACACCCGCGCTTTTAAGTGCTTTTGAGGTTGAATCACCACAATCGATAAGCAGATTATTATTTTCGGTTTTAATTAAGATTGAAGAATGAAATCTTTTTAGAGACGTTTTTCCTGAACCGGTTCCTATAAATTTAATCTGAGTTCTCAATCTAAATTTACAATCCTTCCTTTAATTTTAAATGTGTCGAAAATTTTGTCGAGAGTAATTTTGGCATCGTCTGCGTTTGCAAAATTACCTACCACTACAGCATTTAATATTGACGCGCCCACCGATTTAGGCTTAATCTCAGCTTCAAATCCCGCTTCGTTTAAGCGCGACTTCAATTTCCGGGCATTATCTAAGTTTAAAAACGCGCCGGCCTGAACCGTATAAATTCCCGCGGTGGATTCAACTTTTTCTTTTTTTGTTTCAGACTTTGGAGCAGCCGGAGTTTGGTTTGTAGCAGTTGAAGGTTCGTTAAAATCTAAATTTTTCTCTGCAAATTTTATATAAGGTGAATTCGGATGAGTTTGCTTTAATTCGCGCAAATTATTTTCGGCTTGTTTGTATAAACCAAGCGCAAAGTAGTAGGAAAACATTCTGTATCGCGCGGCATCCGCGAACCGGTTGGTTGGAAATTCTTTCACCACTTTTTCATATTTCAATAGCGCTTCTTCACCGGATTCAGTTAATACGGCGTCCAAAAATAGTATGGAAGGGTCATCTGGATAAGTAGCTTTTAATTCCGGAAGTTTTTCATTCACTTCGGCAATTCTGCCCGATTCCACCATTTTTAAATAAGGAACAATATCAACATCTTGAGCAATTAAATACGCTGAATTAAGAAGCAGAATTGAAGTAAAAAGAAGCAAAATGCGTTTCATTTTAACCGATTGTTTTAAAACAAATTTACATCTGGAAAAATAAGTAAGCAAACCGGATTGTGTTAAATTGGAATAATATCGGGAAATCGGATATTAAATTATTACTCGATTTCCCTCAACATTTTATGCGGTTTTGGGCACTTTTGAGCCCGAAGGAATCAACATTTCAACAACATCGCCGAATAATGTAGCGGAAGTCGCTTTATTCAGTTTAACTTTAATGTAATCGCCGGGTTTGAATTCTTCTGAGTATGGAAAAATCACTACTTTATTTGAGTCGGTTCTTCCCGCAAAAAATTCATTCGATTTTTTACTGAAGCCTTCAACTAAAACTACTTCTTCTTGGCCGATTATGGATTGATTGACTTCATATGAAATCGATTGCTGCAAATCGATAATTTCGTTTAGTCTTTTTGTCTTTGTGGCCTCATCAACGCTATCCGGCATTCTGAAAGCTTTTGTTCCTTCGCGTGGAGAATATTTAAACATATAAGCACCGTCATAACGAACCTTTTGCATAACATCGATTGTTTGAAGGTGATCTTCGTATGTTTCACCCGGAAATCCGGCAATTATATCGGTCGAAAAACTGACGCCGGGAATAATTCTACGCGCCTTTTCGATCAATTCCAAATAATGCTCTACGGTATAAGTTCGGTTCATAGCTTCCAATATTCTGTTTGAACCTGATTGAACCGGAAGGTGGATATAATTACAAAGATTGCTGTGTTCAGCGATTGTATGTAATAATTTATCAGACAAATCTTGTGGATGCGAAGTTGTAAAACGAATTCTTAACGATCTATCGACTACCGCGCAGGATGCGAGTAAATCGGCAAAATCTCGTCCGTTATCAATATATGAATTTACATTTTGGC
This sequence comes from Melioribacteraceae bacterium, assembly GCA_021739765.1. Taxonomy (GTDB): domain Bacteria; phylum Bacteroidota; class Ignavibacteria; order Ignavibacteriales; family Melioribacteraceae; genus JAIPBD01. Next base: position 76,310 of record JAIPBD010000003.1, on the reverse strand, counting down.
CGAGGAGCGAAACCTCGCGAAACCCCCTTTGAGATAATTGTGCCACTTCATCAACAATCGATTCAAGCGAGCGGCTTCTTTCTCTCCCTCTTGTGAATGGAACAACGCAGAATGTGCAAAACTTGTCACACCCGCGCATAACCGAAATCCATGCCGAAAGACCATCCTCGCGATAAGGGATAATATCATCATAAGTTTCTGTTCGAGATAACTTAACGCCGATTCCTTTTTCACCGATAAATGCATTATCGATAAATTCGGGAATTCTTTTGTATTCATCGGGACCAACAACAATATCAACCATTTTTTTCTGATCAATGAGGTCGGTCCGAAGTCGTTCTGCCATGCAGCCCAAAATTCCGATTACGGTTTCGGGTTTATTGTCCTTAATTTTTTTCAGATTGCCAAGTCGCCCATAAATTCTTTGTTCTGCATTTTCTCTGATACTGCACGTATTAAGAAATATTACGTTGGCGTTATCAGCAGAATTAGTTACTTCGTAACCTTTGTTTTTAAGGATTCCAAGCACAATTTCGGTATCTGCCACATTCATTTGGCATCCGTAAGTCTCTATATATACTTTATTTTTTGGCATTAGTAAGAATTTCCATTTGTAAGGAGATACATTATCAAATTAAATATAACAATCGCAAACACAGAAAATACAATCGTAATCCAGACTTTTTTCCTCTTCTGATCCTGACGTAAATCTGCCGGTTCATCAAAAAATGACCGAATATCTTCTCTTAACTTTTTCATTTTCTTAACATCATATTTAGATCGACTACAAATTTAGGTATTATCTTATCAAATTAACAACGCCAATATTATAATATGTATCGACGCTACAAATGAGAGACCGCACAAAATTGATTTTGAGTGCGTTGTATCAAACCGCGGCGGTCACATAAAAGTTTCATTTGAACGAACCAAAAATCGATATTTCTTTGTTAAACAAAACCATTTTTGTAGGTTTAGCAAAAATTATTCCAAAATTTTTGAGATTATGAGTAATAAAGATATTTTTGTTAATCCTGAGATTTTTACTTCACGTTTCACATGCGATCTGGAAAAGTGCAAAGGAGCGTGTTGTACAATGGAAAGTGATTATGGCGCACCTTTGGCGGAACCGGAAATTGATATTCTTGAAAACGATCTGGATACAATTTTAGAATATCTCCCGGAAGTTTCTGTTAAAAGCATTGCTGAAAACGGATTTTGGGAACGAAAAGAAGATATATTTATGACTCGCAGTATAAACAACCGCGATTGTGTATTTGTGTTTTACGAAGGCGATATCGCAAAGTGCGGAATCGAAAAAGCTTATTTTGACGGCAAAGTGAAATTTAGAAAACCGCTTTCTTGCCATTTATTTCCAATTCGGGTAAATGATTTTGGTGGTGCGGTACTTAAATATGAAAAATACGAAGATTGCAAACCGGCGGTGAAACTCGGTAAACAAACCAAATTATCGGTTTTTGAATTTTGCAAAGATGCTTTAATCAGAGCTTTTGGTGAAAAATGGTATAATAAAATGAAGGCAAAGGCAAGTTAGTTCTATGTTGTCATTAACTCAAAAACTTTCTCAATCACAGAAATTATCTCCACAGCAGATCCAGTATCAAAAACTGCTTCAGTTAAATACGCTCGCGCTGGAGCAAAGAATCAAAACGGAACTTGAATTGAATCCGGTTCTTGAAGAAGTGATGGAAGAGGAAATCAGCCTCGAGGAACTTCAAAAGGAGAAAGAAACGGAAACTGATTCCGACTCAGACGAAGAGTATGAATCTTCTGAGGATGAATTTGATATTGAAGATTATATGAATCAAGATGATATCGAAAGTAATAGAATTAATTATAGTGCCGATGAAGACGATACCCAACCGGTTGCTCCCGATAGATTAACACTCACCGATCATCTGATCGAACAGCTTCATTTGCTTGATTTAGCTGACGAAGAAATGATAGTCGGAGAAGTGATTATCCAAAATTTGCAGAGCGACGGTTACTTGAAAGCGGATCTTGCCAAGATTGTTTCTGAACTGATAAACTTCGAACATATTGATGTAACATTCGAAGAAGCGGAAAAAATTCTTAAAGAAATTCAGCTCTTCGATCCCCTTGGAGTTGCAGCCCGGGATTTACGAGAATGTTTATTAATTCAACTTCGAAATTCTTCCTACGATCCATATTACTCTTTTCTCGCGGAAAAAATTCTTGAGGACCATTACAAACATTTTGTAAATAAAAAATTCGATCTAATTCAAAAAGAATTAAATTTAACTCGTGAAACCTTAAAATCAACTTTGGAAATAATTTATAGACTAGATCCTAAGCCGGGTGAAGGCACAATTGATATAACCGAAACAAATCAAATAAGCCCGGATTTTCTGATCGAAAAAGTTGAAGAAAACTTTATTATCACACTTAACGATCGTTCGATGCCTTCTGTTACCGTCAGTCAAACTTATCTTGAAATGATTAACACAAACAAACGGAAGAGAAAAATATCGAAACGGGATAAAGAGGCGCATAAGTTTTTACGAGAAAAATTTGAATCCGCAAAATGGTTTATATTCTCAATTCAGCAGCGCAGAGAAACATTACTAAAAATTATGCGGGCGATTTTAGAAAAACAGTTTGAGTTTTTCGAGAACGGTCCTAGATTTTTACGACCGATGATCTACAAAGATATTGCTGAAATTATAAACATGGATATTTCAACTATAAGCAGAGTTGTAAACGGAAAGTATGTCCAAAGTCCGCAAGGAATACATGAACTGAAATATTTTTTCAGTGAAGGATTGTCGACAGATTCGGGCGAAGATATTTCAAATAAACATATTAAAGAATTAATCAAAGAGATCTGCGAAAAGGAAAGTAAAAAGTCTCCGTTTAGTGACGATAAAATTGCAAAAATTTTGGTTGAAAAAGGAATTCATATCGCGCGCAGAACTGTCGCAAAATATCGCGAGCAATTAAACATTCCTGTCGCGAGGTTGCGAAAGGAATTATGATTCTTTTTCTCGATGTTGTAATCATTGTCGGGCTATTCTTTTTATTCGGACTTTCTCACACCGTTCTGGCCTCAAGAATTGTAAAACAAAAAATTGCCGATACATCCGGTGACCGAATCGCGTTCTTTAGATTGTTTTACAATGTTTCATCGATCATAATTTTTATTCTTATTTGGATTATCGCGCCGAAACCTTCCGTAATTATTTATGATCTCCAATATCCTTTTGATCTGATTATTTACGGTCTTCAAATTGTTTCTCTGGGCGGTTTTCTTTGGGCAGGCTCACAAATTGATCTTTACGAATTTTTAGGTGTGAACCAGATTAAGAGATTTATGAAGAATAATTACAATCCAAATGAGCTCGATGAAATTTCAAAGTTCACGGTAAAGGGTGCATTCAAATATTCCAGACATCCGATCTATTTCTTTTCGATACTTTTTCTGGGATTTCGGCCCACAATGGATTTGTTTTACTTAACTGCCTACATTTGTATAGTTATATATTTTATTGTCGGAAGTATTTACGAGGAACGGAAAATGGTGATTATGTTTGGAGACGAATATATTTCCTACCAGAGGAATGTCCCCCGTTTTATTCCATTCAAAATTTTTAAATAATAGAAATTGAGGTTAAAATTGAAAAGAAAAAGAATTCGTTCAACAACGATTCTCGGAGTATTGCAAAACGGTAAGGCCGCAATTGGCGGCGACGGACAAGTTACCCTTGGTAACACCGTCGTAAAAGCAAACTCAATGAAAATTAGAAAATTATATAACGGCAAAGTTCTTTGCGGATTTGCCGGCTCAGCAGCAGATGCTTTTACATTGTTAAATCGTTTTGAAGAAAAGCTTGAGCAGTACAGAGGGAACGTTAGCCGAAGTTGTGTTGAGCTTGCGGCGGATTGGCGTACGGATAAATATCTGAGAAAATTGGAAGCAATGTTGGCTGTAATTTCAGAGGATTCAGCTTTTATAGTTTCCGGAACCGGCGATGTAATTGAACCCGAGGATGGAATTGTAGCAATTGGCTCCGGTGGAATGTACGCTTTGGCCGCTGCCAAAATGTTAAAAAAGCATACATCACTTTCGGCCACTGATATTGTAAAGGAAGCACTAAACACAGCAGGCGAAATTTGTATTTATACTAATCAAAATATTCGAGTAGAAGAATTAGGGGAGTGAAACAGAAATTGGTAACTAAAGATGATATTAAAAACCTTACACCAACCCAGATCGTAAAAGAGCTTGATGATTTTATTATCGGTCAAGACGATGCAAAACGGGCGGTGGCAATTGCATTAAGAAATAGATGGAGACGCCAACAAGTTGCCGTTAACATGAAAGATGAAATTATGCCGAACAACATTATTTTGATCGGTCCGACCGGAGTTGGTAAAACTGAAATCGCGCGTCGATTAGCCAGACTTTCCGGCGCTCCGTTCGTTAAAGTTGAAGCTTCAAAATTTACCGAAGTCGGCTACGTCGGCCGCGATGTTGAATCGATGATTAGAGATTTAACTGATCTTGCCGTAAGTATGGTTCGTGCAGAAAAAACCGAAGAAGTTCAGGAAAAAGCTGAAAAAATGGTTGATGAAAGAATTCTCGACATTTTAATTCCGGCTGTTAAAAGGCCTGGGATTTCAGCTCCCGAACAAGAAAAAGAGGCCGCGCTGCAAAATGAAAAAACTCGCGAGTGGATGCGGAAAAAACTCTTAAAAGGCGATCTTGATGACAAAATGATTGAGTTTGACATTACTACCGGTGGAATCGGGATGCAAGTTCTCGGTCCGGTTGGAATGGATGACATGGGAATTAACATGCAAGAAATTATGAGCAGCATGATTCCCAAAAAGAAAAAGAAACGAAAAACAACAGTTAAAGAAGCGCGGAAACTTTTAACACAGGAAGAAGCCGCAAAACTGATCGATATGGATTCTGTTCAGGGTGAAGCCATTAAACGAGTGCAAGATTCCGGGATTGTGTTTATTGATGAGATCGATAAAATTGCCGGAACGAGTAAAGGACAAGGTCCCGATGTATCCCGTGAAGGAGTTCAGCGCGATCTTTTACCGATTGTTGAAGGTTCTTCGGTAACGACAAAATACGGCGTCGTAAAAACCGATCATATTTTGTTTATCGCGTCAGGCGCGTTTCATGTTTCGAAACCTTCCGATTTAATTCCCGAACTTCAAGGAAGATTCCCCATTCGTGTTGAACTACAAAGTTTGACGGAAAAAGATTTCGTTAAAATTTTAACCATTCCACAAAACGCTTTGTTGAAACAATACACCGCGTTGTTGGAAACCGAAGGAGTGGAGATTGCTTTCGCAAAAGACGCGATAAAAGAAATATCACGAATCGCAGCGCATGTAAATGATGAAGTTGAAAATATTGGAGCGCGAAGATTACACACAATCCTCACCACTTTATTGGAGGACATTTTATTCGAAGTCCCCGATAAAATGCCGGATGATAAAATCAAAATAACAGGAAAAATGGTTAACGATAAACTCGAATCAATTGTAAAAAATAGAGATTTGAGCAAGTATATTTTATAAACTTATCTGTAGAGACGCAGCTCGATGCGTCTCTACTTTTTTATTTTTTTATCTCAATTCCGAATTCAATTATAAAATTTCTACAACTTCCATCGCAATCCGCTGTAAACAACTCTACCTTTAATCGGACCCCAAATCAGCGAAGCATCAAAAAATTGACCATATGGATTCGCCGGATCAATAATCGGGTTGTCTTGTTTGAAGCCGAGTAAATTTTCCACACCGAGATACAAATCAAAATATCCGTTAAATGTGCGTGTAACTTGTGCATTTACAATCGCGAAATCGGGTGAATATTCCCTTGCCCTAAAACCAACGGGATTTAGTTCGGTTGAAGGAATCCGTTTATCGCCAAACCACTGGATCGTCAAATCGTACAACATTTGGGAATCGTGATCGTTTTCTTTTTCGGTGCTGTAACCGAAATTGATTAAAGTTCTATGCTTTGAGGTAAATGGCTTTTCCTTCCACTCCCCATTAAATTTTTGCCGGGCGTCAATAAATCGATATGCTAAACGCGTGCTCAAATTTTCAAAGGGAAAGAAATTCAACTCAGCTTGAAATGAATTAGAGTACGAACCGTTATTCACTGATAAAAACTGAATCGTGTGCGGATTTGAATCGAGATCGGCGATTGTCATATTATCAAATTGTGTTCTGTAAAAATCAATTGAAAGAGTCGCGTCATTCCAATTATACATAAAGTAATGGGTTATGCTGATTCCAAAATTCCAAGCCTCTTCTTGATTCAAACCATATCCGAAATTGTTTGATCTTTCGATCACAATATTTCGTGAAGAAGCGAAGTTTGAAGCATATTCCGTAAATATGTTCGAAGTTCTGAAGCCTTTCCCCGCCGCGGCCCGAAAAACCCAATCGATTGTGGGGCTGTATCTCAAATGTATTCTGGGTGTAAATAAATTTCCGTAATAATTATGGGAATCATAACGCAAACCGATAACACTTGAAAATTCTTCTCCCTGCTTGTAAGTATATTCCAAATAAACGCCGGGTACACGTTCCGTGCGTGTGAATTGAAGATTGGTGAAACTCTCGTCAAATTCATCATAGTTAAAACTTGCCCCCGCGCGGATCGAGTTGTTCTCATTAAAGAGGTTGGTTTGATAAAGTAAATTCATAAAAAGAGTTATTTGATCGCCCAAATAATTTCTCAATCCGTAAAGCGCTTCATTGTTATAGCCGGAATATGACAATTGGAAACCGATGCTTTTACCAACATCATCCTGAAAAACATATCCGGTCTTTGCTGAAATTTTGAACAATTGAGATAACGAATTAAAGCCATAACGATTTAAATTCGGATTTCCCCCATTCAGCATTCCACCTCTTTTTTCATCATTTACGAATTGTAAATCGAGATGCGCGACTAATCCATCTGTATCCACATACTGAAATCTTTGCATTAAATTAAACGCTTCGAAAGTCGGCATATCCATAAACGAGTCGCCGTTGCCGTCAAATTCGTAATTCATCGAACTGCCGTGCAACAAAGTTACGGCGTGAATATCTTTTGAAACATCGAATCTGTAATCAACATTAGCTTCAAACCTTTGATCTTGATTTGCGTAGATGTTAACTAATCCGTTGTTCGCTGCGAGATTGTCGAACGGTTTTTTAAGATCAATATCAATTTGTCCCGTTATAGATTCATATCCGTTAGAAACCGAACCAATTCCTTTTGAAACATTTATAGCTTTGATCCAGGTCCCGGGCACAAAAGCAAAACCTTTTTTAGAATAAAGACCTCTGATAAAAGGAAGAGCCTCCATTGTGGTTTGTGTGTAAATGCCGCTTAGCCCGAGCATCTCAATTTGTTGCACACCCGTTATCGCATCCGTGAATGAAACATCCACCGAAGCATTGGTCTCAAAACTTTCGGCTAAAGAACAGCATGCGGCTTTTTGAAGTTCGTCCTGGGTTAATACAAACGTATTGTCAACTCGCGCAAAGTTTTGAAAAGATGACATCTTTTTACCGACTACAGAAATATCATCGAGCTGGTTTTGTGCGCTCAACAAAGTAATGCTCAATTCAGAATTATTCTTGACGAGAATTGTATCGGTAACATATCCGATAAAACTGACAACCAAATGATTTGATTCGGGTGATCTCCGCAGTTCAAATTTTCCGTTTAAGTCACTGCCGGTTCCCAAAGCTGTGCCGAGCCAAATAATATTTGCTCCGGCTAAAGGTGTGGCTTCTCCATTTTCGTTTTCACCTAAAACAATGCCGGAAATTGTATTCTGGGCATTCAGGGATAACGAAAGAAGGAAAAGCAGAATAAATAATGTTGCTTTCATTTTCTCTCCGTAAAGTAAGTCGTTGATTAGTGAGTTCTTACATCTTCTCTATAACGACAACACTTTGGGAGCGAATTGTAAACTTCGTCTGGTGCTTTGAAAAGTTCGGTATCATGTCCGATCGCAGCGATGCGTTTCATAAGAGAATCAGCGGTTACTGTTGATTCGAAAGCGACGAAGAGCATTTTATTTCTTTTGTTCCATTTGGTGTATTTAACTTGGTCGATATCAATGGATTTTTCGATTCGTTCCTTGCACATTCCACAAACTCCCGAAACTTCAATTTCTGTTTCGGTCACTTCAACTTCTTGTGCCGATGTAAGCGTGTATGCAATTAATAAAAATAGAATTACTAATAAATTTTTCATGACTTTCCTCCTTAAGGAAGTTTCTTAATTAAAATTAATATAATAGATTGAAAAAGGAGGTCGTGTCTAAATTAGATAAGCGCAGTTTAGCCTGAATATTGAATCGGGTGGAGAAGGTAAATCAGAAGTGGTTTTAAAAATTAGATTTTTATTGCTGTTTGAAATGGTATTATCAGAAAGTATAGACAATAAAGTATAAGAAACCAAGGATTGCTTTAAGTTGATTTGCTGTGTTTGGTGAACATCGGTCAGCTTAATTGTTTCGATTTCCGTTAAACAACAAGTGCTGTTTTCTCCGCAGCAATTTTCAGGCTCTGAGCTGTCAACTACTGATATCAGTTTTACATCATTAACAATTCCACCACAAAAATGTGTGGCAATGGAGAATCCCATCGTTAAAAAGATGTACCAGGAAATCAAAAATATTTTGGAGAAATTTTTCATAGGACTAAACTATCTGTTAGTATTAGTAAATTCAAGTCAATATCGTATATAACATCCTTTTAACATGGAAATTTTCGGAAGGATTATGGTGATAACTTCTCAGCTACTTTATGCTGTGCCAAGAAGAGTTAATCAATATTTCTCGATAAAAAGTGCGGATATACTTAAATCAATTTTTTTTAATTAATTTTAACTTTTGCTTTTCCGTTTGGCGGACAATTATCTATAACGCAATATGAGTGTTGAGAAGTAGTGAACGGATCGGATTAAAAAAAGTATAACAACAACTTCTATTCTTCATTATTTTTGATGATGAAAAGAGGAATTTCTCCTTCGGATCGTTATCTGCTCTTGCAGAATTTCTATTGACCTTGAGTCAGACAACGCAATGAACTGTAGGCAAAATCGTTAAAAAAATAAAAATAGATCACGAAACGGAAAAGATTATGAAAAATAATACAGTACGAATTCTCGGAATTATAATGCCTCTGGTTGCAATTACATGCACAATTATATTCGTACCATGGGCATTATTGTGGGCTTGGATTGCCCCGTTACCTGATACAATCCAAACACAAGTTGATGATGCACTAAACCACGGATTTGATGGAATTGTTGTTTACGTGGATGAAGGTGGCAAGCCACCCGAATTTTATTCAGCAGGATGGAAAAATCGAGAAAATAAAATACCCGCCGATCCTCATGCATTATTCAAGATTGCCAGTATCAGCAAGTTATATGATGCTGTGGCTATCACGAAATTAGTTAGTTCCGAACGTCTGTCTTTGGATAAAACGCTCGCTGATTATTTTCCGGAACTTGTGGGAAGAATCGAAAATGCTGAAACAATAACATTGAGAAATATGATTCAGCACCGAAGCGGAATTCCTAATCTGACAAATACACCTAATTATTGGATGAATCCGCCGAAAAACAATAAAGAAGCGCTTGACTTGGTGCTTGATTTGCCGGCAAACTTTGAACCGGGTGAAGATTATGAATATTCAAATACAAATTATTTGTTAATCTCCGAACTTATTGAAAAAGTAACAGGTTACGGCAAATTCGAATTCATCAAACAAGAAATATTGAGTCCTCTCGGACTAAAAAATACTTTCGGTTCGATTCATGAAGTAAATATGGACAATTTGATGAGCGGTTACTATGTTGGTGTCGAGGAAGATATCAAGACCACCGATTATGGCTCAATGGTTGCTTCCGCTGAAGACGTAGGCATTTTCCTTCGGGCACTAAACGAGGGTTCATTGTTTGATGATGGAGAGCAGGAGATCTATACTTCAATTTACGTTTATAATCACACCGGCTTGATACCAGGCTATCAAAGCATTGCCAAGTACCATACGGATATTGACGCGGTTGTCATTCAATTTGTAAATACAACAAATTTTGACGGTTACACCTGGACTTTATCGGAAATCGTATACAACCGAATTGTGAAAATTTTGAGAAATAATAAAAATTCATAACATTTTTGGTTGAGTCTTCTCCTGAGTGCCGCGAACTTGTAGTTGGGTTTTAGGCCTAATATATTTCGATGGATGTTCCCGACTAATACTTATTCGAGTGAATGATCCGGACATTTTTCCTCAATTTATTTACTAAAAATTTTGCGCCACAGAATGAGTACGGTAGGAACTTAAATCATTTTTTGCCAAGTTTATCAGACGGAGCCAACTTCCAACAAAACAGAAAGGGAAAGTCATGTCAAACGAAAGAGTATATAAAATGTCCTTCGCAGGCGTTTATCCACACTATATCACAAAAGCTGAGAAAAAGGGACGCACAAAAGAAGAAGTTGACACAATTATCTGCTGGCTGACGGGGTATGATCAGGATTCACTTCAAAAACAGATAGAAAACAAAACCGATTTCGAAACATTCTTCGCCGAGGCACCGCAAATTAATCCGAATGTCTCAAAAATTACAGGCCTTATCTGTGGTTACAGAGTTGAAGAAATTAAGGATGAATTGATGCAAAAAATTCGTTATATGGATAAATTGATTGATGAATTAGCAAGAGGCAAAAAGATGGAGAAAATTCTTAGGAACTAATCTTCAATTTCAAATCATTTACAAAACGTGCAAGTGCCGACATTTAGTTGCTTCTTACAATCTATTTAATCATTCAAATCCGGAAAAACAACCATGTATGATTTGCCTTACCACAAGGAAAAAAATCCAAAAGTAATTGAGGATTTTATAGAGAAATATCCATTTGCGTTCCTGACCGGCTGCAATGCCGACAAGATGCCGGTCGTTACTCAAGTTCCCGTTTTTATCGATAACCTAAACGGGAAACAGTTTCTGCGAAGCCATATAATGAGGAATACAGATCACCACAAAGCATTTTTAGAGAATGAAAATGTACTCGTTGTTTTCACCGGTCATCACACCTATGTAAGCGGTACTTGGTACAGTAATCCACATACCGCTTCAACCTGGAATTACATGAGTGTTCATGTTAAAGGAAAAATCCGTTTTCTGGGGGATAATGATCTTGAAGAAATTTTGAAGAAAACCAGCCTCCACTTCGAAAACTACAATGAGAACTCAACAACAACATTCGAGAATCTGCCTGATGATTTTAAACATAGAGTAATGAAAGCAATCGTGGGTATTGAAATCGAGATTCTGGGAATGGAAAATATATTCAAATTAAGTCAGGATAGAGATTTTCAAAGTTATTGCAATATCATTGAAAAACTAAAACAAAAAGGTGAAAGCGAACAAGTTATAGCTTCGGAAATGGAAAAAAGAAAAGCGGAATTATTTCCTGAAAATCATTGAAAAAATTCAAAAGCGACTAATGGGATCAAGGAAAGGAAAGGAATAAATTCGATTAATTTGTGCTATGTTTTTTGCGAAAGTCTATATCTGTCGCAATAATTATGATTACAGATTATTGACCATAAATTCATCCCACAATATTTTGGAATAGGTATTATTTAGTATTAATTCTTCGAAGCTATGTCGCCGATTTTCTTCAAATCGGTTGTGCGTAGATTAGGATATTTTATTCTGGCGGAAATAAAAAATATGAAAAAATTAATTATCAAGAAGGATCCGGAAGTTGAACGGAAGTTCAATAACTATCCGCAAAAAGTAAGAATAAAACTAAATGTACTGAGAGAATTAATTCTTGAAACTGCTGGAAAAATTGAAACAATAAATGAAATTGAAGAGACTTTGAAATGGGGCGAGCCAAGTTACTTAGTTAAAAAAGGTAGTACGATAAGAATAGATTGGAAGGAAAAGACGCCTGACTTTTATTCACTGTATTTTAAATGTACCGGTAAGTTGGTGCCGACGTTTAAAGAATTGTATGGAGAATTATTCATATTTGAAAACAATAGAGCCATAAGATTTGAGTTAGATGCGGAAGTGCCACAAAAGGAGCTGAAAGAATGTATCGAAATGGCATTACGTTATCATTTGATAAAAAATCAGCCTTTACTTGGGAAGCGAAAAATATCACAATAAATTGTACTTAATGTAGAGTGGAAGTGACTTGTCTCAAAAAATCGTCATGAATCGCTGTAAACACAAAGATTAATTTTTCCATAATAAAATCAAATAGCTGCTTTCTAAAATTTTGGTCTTTTTTCATCCAATTTTACCGATTAACAAGGTGTGTTTTTAGCCAAAATTTGTTGAAAGAGAAAAAGATTGCCTCTTTGTTCTGTTTTGGATATCCAGCGTAGGGTGAAAATCAACTTACTTTGTAGAGAATTATACCTGTTTTCCGCGAAGCTAAATAGTGTGATTGATTAGTGGTGACGCACCCTTTTGTGCGTCACCACAAGACTTTCTTTATTCAATAATTCTTCCCGGTGTCCAATTAGCCCCGAGTTTTTCCAACTCATCTTCAATAGCTTTAACTTCAACAAACATTATTGTTTTCAAATCTGAAATAATCGCGGGAAGTTCGGTTGATAAAACCTCATAAGCGCTTCGTTGACTTTGAACAATGTCCGCATGAGAATAATATGAAGGTCCGAGCAAATCGTTTAATCTCCAATTTAACGGCACAATTGCCGGCGGAATTTCTTCCGTGCTTGCCTTTGCCGGTTTCCCTCTAAATTTGTAATTGATCTTGTCAAGTTTCTCTGAAGTTAATTCGATTTTCTTCAGAAGATCGAATCCGGCATCCGGAGTTTGCTGAACAGTCTGTTTGAAAAGCTCAACTTTTGTAACTAAATCGGATGTTAATTCTCTCGCACCGACAACCTTTCTTGCCAGTTCAAGAGCGTCTTTTTCAAACTTGGTTTTATCAGCGAGATTTTTTGGAGGCAAAGAATGATGTTCAAGTAAATCAACATTGAACTCAGTAGGAGGAACAAGCAGCTTTTCTTCACCCTTTGAAATCATCGAAAGAGAGACTTTGTAAGAACCGGGCAACACATACAATCCGCTGCTTTGTTTTGCTGTCGGATTAAATTTATTGTCTTTTAATCTAGCCGGATTATAACTGTTTAAAGTTAAATCCCAGTTCATCCTTTGAATTCCTTTGCTTGCGGATTTTGTTATTTTTTTGATTTCATTTCCGGCATCGTCTATAATTGAGAAAACTAAATAAGGAGAAATTTCGTCTTCTTCAGCTTTTAATTCTTCATAAGTCGGCTGAGGAATTGGTTTTCCATCCTTAAAAAGTTCTTTCTCTTTTTCTTTACGAATTGATTTAAGAGATTTGGGAACTTCCTTAATCCAATAAGTAAAAGTTGCTCCGAACTCAGGATTTGGTGCACGGTAATAGTTGGCGCCTTGTCCATATTTCCCGGATTTGTATCTAAAGATTTTAGCGTCTTTTATATCAAATAGATGTGCATCTTTTTCGAACACATCCGAAGAAACTTCTCTCAGAGGTGAATAATCATCCATAACGAAAAATCCTCTTCCGAATGAAGCTGCGACCAAATCTTTTTCTCTCTCTTGAATTGAAAGTTCGGGAATTTTCACTTTTGGCATTCCACTATTAAGTTGAATCCATTTTTTACCGCCGTTAACAGTAAAATAAACTCCCCATTCGGTTCCCACAAACAGAAGATTTGGATTTACCGGATCTTCAACAATTGTGCTGACCGGTCCGTTTTCCGGCAAATCGCCGGCAATTGAATTCCACGATTTCCCTTTGTTTTCACTTTTCAAAACATAAGGTTTCATGTCATCGGCTTTGTGGTTGTTAAATACAGCATAGACCACATTTTCGTTATGTTTCGAAGGCAGAATATCATGAACCGGAGTAAACTTCGGAACATCACCGAAATTATCGATCTTAGTCCATGTTTTTGCATCCTCGGATCTTTGAATCAAACCATCATCAGTACCGGCATAAATTAAATTTTCCTTTAATTTTGATTCAGCCAACGAAATAATCAAACCGAACTGAGAAGTAGAAACATCCTTTACAACCGCGTCAATGCTCCAATATTTATCCATAACTTTGAAAGAATTACGATCGGTTTTTGTAGTTAAATCGTCACTAATTACCTGCCAATTGTTTCCCCGATCATCACTTCTGAATACTCTTTCCGCAGCGATGTACAAACGAGTGTTGGAGTGTGGGCTGATCAAAAAAGGAGTGTCCCAATACCATTTGTACATTTTTTCACCTTTTGGAGGCTCAGGACGGAGAGTAATCAACTCACCGCTTCTTCTGTCGTAACGGACAATATTTCCATATTGCCATTCAGAGTAAACAATATTTTCGTCAGTAGGATCAACAGCGGAAAAGAAGCCGTCTCCAAAAACTGTAACAAACCAATCCGCGTTTATAATTCCATCACTGCTTGTTGTTTGAGAAGGACCGCCGAGAGTGGCGTTATCCTGAGTTCCACCGTAGATGTTATAAAAAGGTTCGGCGTTATCGACCGAAACCCTGTAAAACTGAGTTACGGGAAGGTTCGTAGTAAAGTGCCAATTTGCGCCTTTATCATAGGAAATATAAACACCACCATCACCTCCAATCAATAAATGATCAGTATTATTAGGATTAATCCACAAAGCATGATCATCAACATGTCGATCTTTCGAATTTAATCGTTCCCATGTTTTACCACCATCTTCTGTGTAATACGTGTAAGTTTCAACCGAATAGACCAAATCAACATTTAACGGATCGCAGTAAATTTCGTTGTAATATTGTCCGCTGGAATGATGATCACTCATTTTATCCCAACTGGCCCCACGGTTTGTTGTTCTGAAAAATCCGCCTTTATCTTCAGCAGCTTCAACAATTAAATAAAGTACATCCGGGTTTACCGGAGAAATATCAATTCCCATTCCTCCGATGTGCACGCTCGGAAGTCCTTTCATTATTTTATTCCAGGTTGCTCCGGCGTCGGTCGATTTGTAAACAGCAGATTCCGGTCCACCCCCGATTTTTGAAAAAGAACGTCTTCTTCTTTGTTCGGAAGTTGCATAGAGGATATCAGGATTCCTGGGATCAAAAACGATGTTGTTTACTCCTGTGTGCCTGCTTATTTCGAGAACTTTGGTCCAATTTTCCCCGCCATCCTCTGTTTTATAAAGTCCTCGATCGCCATCCGGTCCCCAAGCCGAACCTTCCGCAGCGACATAAACAACATTGGAATTTCGGGGATCAATAACAATTCCACCAATTTGGCGGGATTCTTTCAAGCCCATATTTTGAAAACTTTTTCCACCATCAATTGATTTGTAAACTCCATCACCATATCCTAGAGCGCGTTGGTGATTGTTTTCGCCTGTTCCAACCCAAACTACGTTGTGATTGTTCGGATCAATTTCGACAACACCGATTGAATAAGGCATTTTGTCGTCAACAGCATCCCACGTCGTACCGTTGTTAGTGGTTTTCCAGACATGTCCGCTCGCTGTTGCGACGTAAAATTCATTGAAGTTGTTCGGGTTCACGGCAAAATCTGCTATTCTGCCTGAGGTTCTGGCCGGTCCGATTCCGCGCCATTTTAATCCGCTAAAAGTTGAAGACGAAAACGGATCTTTTGTTTCTTCTGATTCTTCATCTTGTGCGTTTAATAAAAAAGGAATTAATAAAAGAAGGAAAAGTAACTTGCTAAAGTATCTGAACATTTAGCCCCCTGAGATTATTTGAAGGAAAATAAAAATAATGAATTCTTGCAAAAGAACTAAGAAAAGGATTTATTGAAGCCTGTTAGTTATTTTTGTGTTCAATATGGTTTAGGCGAAAATGAAAAATTTTATTTTACTCTTGGCAGTTGTAATTTTTATAGGATGTGAAAAAGAAAAGGCGGAGTTAGAGAATTTAACAGATTCTAAGAGAGTGGTTTCAAATTATTATGAATCGGGAAAACATTCTGAGGAATTGACCGAACTTATTCAAAACTTTATTACTGAAACAAAACACGATGATTATCCGAATAACGCCGCTGTGATTTTTGATATTGACGAAACAGTTTTAAGTAATTATGACTATATCAAAAAAATCGACTTCGGCTATGAGTATAAACTCTGGGATGCGTATATGCAAAAAGCGTCTGCCGAAGCTATACCGGAAGTGAAAAATCTATACACCTTTTTTCTGCAAGAGCACTATCATATTATTTTCCTTACGGCAAGAAAACAATCCGTTTATGATGCCACAATCATAAATTTAATGAAGGAAGGCTTTACGGTTTTTGACACCGTAATTTGTAAATCGGAAGACTATGGCGGTGTTTCTTCAGCCGATTTTAAGGCAGCGGAACGAAAAAGATTAACCGAAGCCGGATATGAAATTATAGCAACAATTGGTGATCAAAATTCGGATTTGGTGGGAGAATTCACAGGCAAGAAATTAAAACTTCCGAATTATCTTTATCGGGTGAAATAACGATAATTCCTTTATTTCAAATCTATATTTAATTTATCCTTTTGGTATTTATCCCAAATATATCTTTTGTCAAAAGTTAAATTTTTGATTTAAACATTTCCCGGTTTCCGTTTGTGCAAGTCCTCCCAATCCGGTGCAACATAAGGAAGATGGCAGGGTTTCCCCAACCGTTTTCATTGTATCTATCACTTCTGAATATGGTATGACGGCATCGAAGCCGGATATAGCCATTATAAAAGAATTGTATGCATTGCTTGCAGCCATGATGTTTTTGCCCAAACATGGAACTTCAACTCTCACGGCCACCGGATCGCAGATCAAGCCCAGTTGGTTTTGTAATGCCATCGAGGCGGCATCCACGGCTTGTTTCGCTGTTCCACCGTTTAATTCAACCAATCCGGCAGCCGCCATGGCAGCGGAAGAACCTGTTTCTACCTGACATCCGCCTTCCTCTGCGGCAAAAGTATATTTCCAGGCAATAAAAACTCCGATAAGCCCGGCAGCGAGAAATGCTTTAGTCATCTCCCGCAAATCGAATTCTTTCTCATTTAACGACCCAAACAGTGCTCCGCCAATTGTCCCGCAACTTCCCGCGGTCGGGGCAGCGACAATCACTCCCATCGAGCTTTTTACTTCCATTAAAGCAGAAGTATATGCAATGATGCTGCTATTAATGGTTTTGGGTATACGGCCTTCTTTTTCCGCTTTCTCAATCAATGGAGATTGGGCTCCCAGAATTCTGTCCTCATAAACAGTTCCTTTCAATCCCGCATTTATTCCTTCCTTGGTGATTAGAACAATTTCCTCCATTTTTTTAAGGATAGCTTCAGCACTTAATCCGGTGCGTGCATTTTCATAATTTATCGCCAGCTCAGAAAGTGAAAGGTTTTCCGCTGATGCCAATTGTAGCATCTCATCGACTGTTGTAAAAGGCAATTCGATTTTTGTAGCTGATGGAGCCGGCATTACCGGAACTAAATCAAATTTTAAATATGTACTTGAGAATGGTGTAAGTAGCTCGTCAATCTCCGCACTGATGTTTGCTCCGGATTTAACATTTAGTAACAAATTATTTTCGGTTTTTAACGATTTGTATATTATGATATCTGAAAAGTGAGCATTTATAACTTCTTCAATATCAACATTTCCATTATTTAATATCAGTATTGTTTCGTAGAAATCACCTTTCAAAGAAACCTCGAAACCATCCCACTTCACTATATCAAACATCCCTCCACCGGTGGAAATGGCGAGAATTTGCAACTCTTCTCCATCGGGATATTCCACACTGATCTGATAGGCATTTGGATGTTTGTTTTCAATATTGGTAATGATGTAATCTATTGTAAGATCACGCTCTTCCACTTGTTTTTCGTAGTTGATAATTTCATGATCTGTTATCTCCAAACCCAACAGACCGCCGGCTAAACCCATTGCGGAACCTTGACCGAGATAGGTTGTAGCTAATGCGCCTGTTTTATCAAACTTCACAGTTACGCCGGAATAATCCGGTTTTCGGATCTGCTTTATCATGCTCCCGATACGATGCGCAGCAGCTGTATGAGAACTGGAAGGACCCCTCATAATCGGTCCCATTACATCATTAAATATTCCAGGTACATGTTGTGATTTCATTTTGTTTTTATTGTTTTTCATATATCGCATTTGCCATAAATAGATCTTGAACTCCCAAACCGACACTTTTAAAAATCGTTATTTCATCTTTACTTTTCCTGCCTTCATAGTTTTTATTGATTAACTCGCCAATTTCAGCTTCAATGACAGATTCTGTAAATATATTCTCGTTAATGGGTTTGATCAGATCGCCGGATTCTCTTAGAACAGCCTCTCTGGAATCGACAAAAAATCTTCCACTTTTAATGATCGCTGGATCTAATTCCTGCATTTGAGGTTTA
Organism: Melioribacteraceae bacterium; assembly: GCA_021739765.1. Classification (GTDB taxonomy): domain Bacteria; phylum Bacteroidota; class Ignavibacteria; order Ignavibacteriales; family Melioribacteraceae; genus JAIPBD01. The sequence goes on along the minus strand of JAIPBD010000003.1, from coordinate 57,835 downwards.
TAGGAACCTATCGCATTGATATGAGTACCTTTTGAAATATGTTCAAAATTAAAAAGAGCTTTTTCAGAATTAGTTGCTGTACAAATTATATCAGCTTGTTTTAACAAACTACGATCTTGAGTTACCTGAATAGAAATGTACAATTCTTCTTCCATTTGGTTTTTCAATTTGGTAGCAGCATCCAAATTATTATCGTATAGCAGTGCTTTTTTGATCGGTCGAACGTTGCACACAGCTTCCAATTGAGTTTTACCCTGACTTCCACAACCGAATATTGCTACTGTCTCAGCATTTACATCGGATAGTAATTTTGTTGCAATCCCACTCGCGGCACCGGTACGAAGCGCGGTAATATAAGAACCATCCATCATTGCTAATACCGCACCACTTTTTATATCAATGAGTAAAACGACGCCTAATATTGTCGGAATTCCACCGAAAGAACCATCTGTTTTTTGTGTTATGATCTTCACGGCTATTCTACCCAATTCCTGGCTAAAGGCCGGTTTTAAAAACAAATTCAAACTTTGGATACTCGAAATATGTCGCTGAGGTACATAACACGATCCATTGGAAAAACTGGAGAAGGCTGCTTCCATGGCTTTAACGGCATCATTCATATTAACCTTTCCTCTAATATCTGCGGGAGTTAATATCTTGATGTCTTCGAAATATTTGTCGATGCTCATAATTGCGTCATATTTATTTATTCCACTAAATATTAATATAATTTTTTTGAGGGATAAAAAATAAGTAAGATTAGAATATTTTCAATTTCTCATGAAAAATATTATTTGTCAGTCTGTCGGGATCCAGGTCATTCCCCAGTAAAAACGTAACACGGACCACTTTATTCCCCACTTCGTAAATATTAAAAGAGCCATTTTTAGTTATCTAGAATTATTCACTTGAGCGCTGAATCAAGCGTATTAACTATGGAGACAAAGATGGCAGATAAGGAAGTAAGAATAAGGAATTTACGAGAAATCATCCGCTGTTATCAATCGGGTCAAAATTTTGACACGATAAGTTTATGAATCGAAGTTGGTTTTTTAAATGTTCTGTAAATCTTGTTAACATGGCTTATTTATTTTGCGCATCGAACGGTTTGGTTATGAGCAGTGTGGGATTAAAAAGCGAACCTTTGGCGGGCTAAAAGCACCGACCTTTCATTCAGCTCATCAACCCGCATTGCGTATAGGTTTTGTTGGCAACTGGCTTTTTTCTTTTTCATTAAACTCCAATTACATATGAGGTCATAGACTTAATTTTTGTTCCTTTTGCTCCTTGAAAAACATAAAAATCTGAAAATGCATAATTTTTACCGTCTTGCATTTTCATTATTCCGTTCACAGCACCTTCTTTTCCATGAGACAAAATTTGCTCAAGAACTAATTCGCTTACTTTTTCGGATTTCATTTTTTCCAATTCCACCGTAAACATTTCTTTCCCTTCGATTTTTTTGTCGCCAATTATATTCCAATTAATATCATCAGTTACACTATCGGTTATAAATGCCACGTCTCTTTTTGCAAAGGCAATGTTGAATTCCTTTAAAAATTCCATTTTCGGTGAATTTCCACAATTCGGACTTGAAATAATTTTTGTCATTCCCTTAATGTTCGATTTCAGTTCGTTTTTTTAGCTTGTTGCCAACGTCTCTGTATATGGCTCGTAGCGTGCAAATTAGCTTTTAATTTTCGGTTGAGCACAAGCCAGATTTTTAAATTTTACTATTTTTCTTTTTATTGGAAATCGTCAAATTTAAAAATTTGGCGACTTCCAAGTATGCCTTAACTTTTTTAAGCAACTAATTAGCTATGAGCTATATACGTTGTTGTGCTTTCGTTATTTTTATCTTATTAATTCAAGTTCTTTATTGATTTTATTCAACAAATTTTTTGCCAACTCTCTTTGACTACTATAAATTTTCAGTTGATTATTTAGTAAATCTATTTTCATATTTATAGAGTTTTTGAATTTAATTTTTTGTTTGTCAGACAAATTCTCAATATCTAATTCAATAATTAATGGACCAAATACTGCTCGATTATATTCCGAAATTGCTTCGTCTATGCCTTTTTCGATATCATCAGTTGTTCTATAATAGAGAAAAATATCTTCCAAAAGATAATTGCTTCTGATGATTTCAATTTTCCCAGATGAAATTATATTATCTATTGTTGTACTATTCGAGGTAAAATGATACCCAGAAAATAATGAGCTTAAATTGCTAATAGTTTTCTTTCCATTGTTTTGACCATCTAAATAATCAGAATTCATTATTTCCAAATCTTTTATGAGGGAAGAATCTTTTTTTATTATCAAGTTATATAGCCGTATATCAGAATTCAAGTTCGTAGTCAAACGATTTAGATAAACAACTTCTTTATTTCTATCATTTTTTCTAGCATTTAAATTATTAATCCCCAATGCTATTAAAATTCCAATAACCACAAGAATTATTTCTCCGATGGCATATTTTAGATACTTTCCAGTTTTTCCCTTTGAAAGTAAATCTTGCCTAATTTTTCTAAAGAATTTAATCATTGTTAGCGGTTTGTCATAATGTAGCACAACATCTCAATATACCCAATACGTTTATTAAGGAAATTATCGTAATATATCCGATTTGTATTCCTATTAAGCAATTCCTTAAAAATTACTCAAATATTAGCGTTTTTAAAAGTCTTTAGATATTTGAGAGCAAATAATTATTAGGCGTATTTGGTTAGGTTTACTTGCATCGCCGCTTAAACTCAAGATTTTGAGGAAATTTAGTTTTATGTATTTCTGTTACGGTTAGGGGTTTTTGTAACGCTACTATGACCTTGGAATTTATTTCCAATTTTCGTAAACGTATTGTCGGGCTTAACTTGTAAGCAATCTTGTCACGTTTTGGATTACCTGCGAATGAGCATCCTTTGAAGTTAAATTGAAAACAACTGCGTACGGACTATATTATATAAACTGTTACCCCAATTTTTATTAATTCCATCCAACAATCGAATTTACTATTCGTTATATTTGGTGCTAATTTTTAACAAAAATAGATATCATGTCACAAAACGAAATCCCCAAAACTTACAGCCCGCGAGATAGCGAAGATAAATGGTCTTCATACTGGTTAGAGAACAAAATATTTCATTCCGAACCTGATGAAAAAGAACCTTTCACAATTGTAATTCCACCTCCGAATGTAACCGGAATTTTACACATCGGACACATTCTGAACAACACCATTCAAGATGTTTACATTCGATACAAAAGGATGTTGGGCTACAACGTCTGCTGGGTTCCCGGAACGGATCACGCTTCTATCGCGACCGAATCAAAAGTTGTTAATCTTTTAAAGGAAAATGGAATCAGTAAATATGATATCGGACGGGAAGAATTTTTAAAACATTGTTGGGAGTGGACTGAAAAATACGGTGGTATCATAATCAACCAGTTAAAAAAACTGGGCGCAAGCTGCGATTGGGAACGCGAACGTTTTACCATGGATGATCATTACTATAAAAAAGTAATCGAAGCTTTTGTTACACTTTATAATGAAGGACTAATTTACCGCGGTTACAGAATGGTGAATTGGTGTCCCGCTTCAAAATCCGCCATATCTGATGAAGAAGTTGAATATAAAACCGTAAACGGAAAGTTATGGCATATCCGGTATTTGGTGGAAGGAACACAAGAACACGTTATCGTTGCCACAACACGTCCCGAAACAATGCTTGGCGATACGGGGATTGCCGTTAATCCAAATGACGAAAGGTACAAAAACCTTGTCGGGAAGTTCGTGGTTCTGCCGATCGTCGGAAGAAGAATTCCAATTTTTGCCGATGATTATGTAGATATGGATTTCGGAACCGGAGCTGTTAAAGTTACTCCAGCTCATGATGTAAATGATTACGCGATGGGTGAGCGCCATAATTTGGAATCGATAAATATTTTTAATGAGGACGCGACTACAAACGGGAATGTCCCCGAGGAATTTCAAGAATTAGACCGATTTGTTGCTCGTAAAAAAATCGTTGCGCGACTAAAAGAATTGGGTGATTTGGTAAAAGAAGAAGACTACCAAAATAAAGTTGGCTATTCTCAGCGCGGCGGTGTTCCGATTGAGCCATATCTTTCAGAGCAATGGTTTATGAAAATGGATGAGCTGGTAAAACCCGCTTTGGAAGTTGTGCGCGACGGACAAATTAAATTCCATCCCGAGCATTGGATTAAAACTTATGAGCACTGGATGACAAACATTCGCGATTGGTGTATTTCCCGTCAGCTTTGGTGGGGCCATCAAATTCCGGTTTGGTATTGCGTTGGTGATGATCATTGCAAACTGGAATGTAAAGAACCAATTGTTTCTGTTGAACGCCCGGAAAGATGTCCGCATTGCGATTCAACAAATTTAAGGCAAGAAGAAGATGTTCTGGACACTTGGGCTTCAAGTTGGCTTTGGGCGCAGGATGTTTTTACAACGGAAGAGGAGCAAAATTATTACTATCCGACGAGTCTTCTCGTCACCGCTCCGGATATTATCTTCTTTTGGGTTGCACGAATGATTATAGCAGGAACACATTTCAAAAATCAAATTCCATTTTCCGATGTTTATTTCACAAGTTTGATTCGGGATGAACAGGGCAGAAAGATGAGTAAATCGCTCGGCAATTCTCCCGACCCGATCGATGTGATTACTGAATACGGCGCCGATGCTTTGCGATTCACAATTAACTATGTGGCTCCGATCGGGCAGGATGTTTTATTCAGCAGCGATAAATGTGAAATCGGAAGAAACTTCGCGAACAAAATTTGGAATGCCGGCAGATTTCTTTTAATGAATGCGGATTCAATTCAAAAAGATCAATATTACATTGACAAACACATTGATTTTACAGATCGCTGGATAATTTCCCGTTATTATGATTCACTTAAACGTTACAAATACTCGCTGGATAATTTTGATATCAACGGCGCGACTAAGATCCTTTATTCGTTTATCTGGAATGACTTTTGCGATTGGTATATCGAATTGGCTAAAAATCGTCTTTATTCGGATGATGAAGAAGTGAAAGTTGCGGTTATTACAAGATCACTCAATTTATTTGAAGAACTGCTAAAAATGCTTCATCCGATTATGCCTTTTATAACCGAAGAATTGTGGTCTGTTATTGCCGAACGTAAAAAAGGCGACAGTATCGGTTTTGCCCTTCTGCCCGAAATCGACGAAACTAAAATTGATGCAAAAGCTATTTCCGACATGACATTGATCCAGAACATTGTTACCGCAATCAGAAATATTCGTGGTGAGATGAACATTCCTCCCTCAAAGAAAATTAATGTTGAATTAAAAATTGAATCTCTCGAACAGAATCAAATTGATTACATAAAACTTCTGGGGAAAGTTGAATCGTTAAATCATAGTGCCGATTTAACAAAACCAAAAACAAGTGCTTCATCTGTTGTGAAAGGATGCGAAATTTACATTCCTTTGGAAGGACTAATTGACCTGGAAGTTGAACGCCAGCGAATTGATAAGGAGATAAAACGAATCGAAGGCGCATTAATCGGAGTTGAAAGAAAACTCTCGAACGAAAAATTTGTCGGTAGAGCACCGACTGATGTTGTTGAAAAGGAAAAAACGAAGAAAGCCGATTGGGAAAATTCATTGGAAAAATTACGAGAAATATTTGCCGATTTGAGTTAGATTGTGATCTGTGTCATGAATAAAACCAATTCTTAACCAGAAATTCATTCTTTGATAAAAAATAATAATCTACTGATTGAACACATTATCTAAAATATTTATAAACCCGAGAGAGAACCGCGTTTATCCGGTATGGACTGTCATAGCCTCAACGGTTATTGTCTATATTTTAGCTTTTGAGCTGCTACCCGCCTCACTAAATTTTATCCCAAATGATTATGTTTTTAATCTGTTTTTTGAGATTGCCCTATTCGTAGTTGTTGTTCCGATGATTTATCTTTTCGCCCGATTCGCAGATAAAAGAAATCTGACTGATCTGGGGCTTTCCCTAAATTCCGATTGGCTGAAAGACTTTGGCGGCGGAATGTTGATAGGAACAATTATAATCGTAATTGTTTTTGTTACAGAATATTCGCTCGGCTGGGTTAAAGTTACCGGATATTTCTATTCAAGAAACAATCTTAATTTTGGAATGGAGTTGCTGGGAAGGTTTTTTGGTTATTTTCTAGTAGCATACATGGAAGAAATTTTTTCGCGGGGATATTTGATCAAAAATATCGCGGAAGGATTTAGCCACAGATTTTCTGCAAAACAATCGGTGATGTTTGCGTTAATAATTTCTTCAATAATTTTTGGCGTTTTGCATGGTGCAAATCCAAACTCATCTTTTATTTCATCTTTAAATTTAATCTTTATCGGTGGTCTGTACGGCTATTCTTATTTAATGCGGGGATCACTTGCTTTCCCAATCGGTGTGCATTTTATGTGGAACTTTGTTGAAGGAAATATATTCGGATTTCCGGTTAGTGGTTTTCAACCCGAGGTGTCCGTGCTAAGTATTGAGCAGCTCGGAAGTGAATATTGGACCGGCGGACAATTCGGACCCGAAGCCGGCGCATTAATTTTCCCGGCTTTAATTTGCGGATTTTTTATGACGAGGATGTGGTTTAGAATGAGACTCGGCTCAGCAAAAAGAAATTTGAATATCGCTTATTACGAACGAACCACACCCTAACACTCCCTTTTATTTTACCTTGATCTATTACTAAAATTACTCCTTATTTATTACCTCGATGGGGGACTTAAATGGGAAAGCTTACACCAACTCAAAATATGATAATCGATGCTTCATTGGAGTTGTTCGCCAATGTCGGATATAAAGAAACCACCTTTAAACGAATCGCGGAAAAAAGTGGAGTCAAGCGAAATTCTATTAAATCGGTTTTTGCATCGAAGCAGGAAATCCTGCTTTCAATTCTGGATAAATACAAACACAATTCTACGGGACGTGAGATTCTTGATAAAAAGGATAATGATGAATTTTTGGAACCGATTTTCTTTCTGGAAACTTTTGCCGAAGATTTGATAATCTTGTGGAATTCCAGAAATGAAAAAAGATTTATTAGGATTGTACTTCGGGAACAGTTCGCCGCTGATAAGAATTGTACAATGGAAATAAAGGATATTGTAAACGAATTACGCTCAATATGGTGGATGATTTTTGATGAAATGATCAATGCCGGAATTATCTGCAACGAGAATCCCCTACATCTGGCGGAACAATTTATTAATCCGTTATTTATGATTAGGCTGGAGTATTTGACAAGCGAAGATGAAGACAATCTGCAGATATCAGTTTCAAAAGCTGTTAAACATGTTAAGTTTTTCTGCACCAAACTTGATCTAAACCACAATGATGAGCAATAATTTTAAGAATCAACTATTGTGAGTAAAATCGCACAAAATTTTTGATTAGAATGATTATATTTTACTATGATTATTCCATCCCAAATCGAGTTAGCAGAAACCCATAAAAGAATATCGGGATTGATTAACAAAACTCCGGTACTCACATCACACTTTTTAAATAAAATTTATAACGCGGATCTATTCTTCAAATGCGAAAACTTTCAAAAAGTCGGAGCATTTAAAATTCGGGGCGCAATTAACACGCTTCTTTCGCTCCCAACGGAGAAGTTGGTAAATGGAGTTGCTACCCATTCTTCCGGGAATCACGCCGCCGCGCTTGCGTTAGCCGCACGGTTGTTAAAATCCGAAGCATTTATCGTTATGCCAAAAACCGCACCGGAGATTAAAAAGAAAGCTGTAAAGGGTTATGGTGGAAAAATAACTTTTTGTGAACCGACTTTGGAAGCTCGTGAAACAACTTGCAATAGAATTGTAGAGGAAACGGGAGCTTATTTTGTGCACCCTTATAATAATATTGATATTGTGAAGGGACAGGCGACGTGCGCAAAGGAAATATTTGATTCCGGATTTAAACTGGATTATCTTATTGCTCCGGTCGGCGGAGGAGGATTATTAAGCGGTTCAGCTTTATCTGCATTTTATTATTCACCTTCAACTAAAGTAATTGGTGCCGAACCAAAAGGTGCCGATGATGCGTTTAGATCGATTCGTGATAATAAAATTTATCCTTCTATTAATCCCAAAACCGTTGCCGATGGATTGTTGACAAGTTTGGGCGAAATAACATTTGAGTTGATAAAAAAATATGTTGATGAAATAATTACTGTTGGGGAAGATTCAATAATCCGGGCTATGCGCGATATATGGGAAAGAATGAAGATTGTAATCGAACCCTCGGCGGCTGTTCCTTTAGCGGTTGTTTTGGAAAATCAAGAAAAGTTTAAAAATAAATCAATTGGAGTTATATTGTCCGGTGGGAATATTGATCTTGATAATTTTAACTGGAATTCTAATTAGTATTTAATTGATATGATGAAAACTATAGCTAAATATTTGTTGTTTTTGCTTTTTCTTAATTGCCAGGTCGCGTTTGCGCAAGCTAAAATTGATACACTTGTTAATAATGTTAAAAGTTCAAAAGGTAAAGAGCGAATTGAACTTTTAAACACTATCAGCTCTTCATACGCGGAACGGGGTAAGTTTAATGACGCGATTAAATATGCGCGGCAAGCTTTTGATTATGCGGAAATTAACAAAGACGTTGAAGGTCAAGTTGACGCAAAGAACAATCTTGCGAACATTTATGTAAATCAATATGATATCAAAAACTTTAATTCCAACATTAAGGTTGCTTTAAACCTCGCCAGACGGGTAAATTATCTTAAAGGCTTAGCCCTTGCGAATCGTATCTACGGAGTATTTTATTCAAATCAATCGAAGCTTGATTCGGCTGAGCTGTTTCTTGATAAATCAATTTCGGTGGCGAAGAAAAATGAGTACAAACTGATTGAAGCTTTGGCGAAAATTAGTTTAAGTATTGTTTTAGTGACGAAAGGGGAAACTGACAGTTCAATAATCGTAAATGATGAGGCTATTGAAATATTTGATGATTTGGGAGCAACTTACCAGAAAGCCCATGCGTTATTAAATTTGGGTTCAATTCACCTCAATATTACACGAAAGTATGACGAAGCGCTCTCAATGATTTTGGAAGCAAGAGAGATTTTTGAAAATGAGGAGGACGCTTATAAATCATCTTACGCAACGTTGTTAATGGGGATGATTTACGAAGACATGAACGAACTAGATGAAGCGCTGGAATATTATTCTTCGGCAAAAACGCGCTTTGAGGAAATTCCGAATAATGTCCTGGTCTCAATTACTTTAAATTCAATAGGAGAAGTATACAAGAAAAAAGGTGAATTGAACAAAGCAGTAGAAAATTATGAAGCTTCCCTTAAACTTAATGAGCGGCTCAACAGGAAAAGCGGAGTTGCCGTTGCGCTTAATAATTTGGGCGAAGTAAATATTTCATTAGGGCATGAAAACAGAGCTTTAACTCAGTTTGAAAGATCATTGATTATACTTGAAGATATCGGGGATAAACAAAAAATTGCGATAGTGCTAAATAACATCGGAGCGATTTATCAGAAAAAGGGAGAAGTTGAGCTATCCAAACAAAAACACTTGGAAGCCGCAAAAGTAGCTCAGGAAGCTAAAGCTAATAATGAACTTGAAAATTCATATTCACGCCTTGCGGATTTGTACAAAGCCGAAGGTGATTATAAGAATGCGTTCCTATATTTGAACAAGTATCACGCGATTCATGATTCGCTTATAACAATCAAATATAGTGATGAGGTCGCGATTGTAAGATCGAAATACGAGGTAAGCACTAAGGAAAAGGAAATTGAGATATTAAAGAAAAATGATGAAATTGCCCAACTTGATCTAAATCGCCAAAGGATAATTACATATTCCACAGGAGCTGTTACTGTTTTAATCTTATTTCTGGGGACCATCTATTTTCGAAGATTTACGGAAAGGAAAAAATCGATTCAAAGATTACGGGCACAAAATGAAAAAATCAATCGGCAAAAGTTAGAACTTGAAAAAGCGAATTCGGATTTGAATCAATTGAATAAAAAATTAAAAGAATCGGAAGAATCACTTCAAAATTTAAACTCTACCAAGGATAAATTATATCGAATTATTGCACATGATTTAAAAAGTCCGTTTAACGCATTGTTAAATATTTCGGAGATGCTCGCAAGCGAGGATGAAGAATTTACCGACGAAGAGATGAGGACACTTAATAACGAACTAAATATAGCCGCGAGAAATGTCTATTATCTGCTCGAAAATTTGCTCAATTGGTCACAAACTCAGTTGGAAAATATCGAGCCATTTTTTGTTAAAGTAAAAATGAGCGAAATAATTGAACGAGATATCGCTCTTTATCAAGCAAAACTATCAGAAAAAGAAATCGTAGTCGAAAATAGTGTAAACCCTGAAATAGTGGCATTCGGAGATCAGGATATGTTAGAGGTGATTTTCCGGAATTTATTTTCCAACGCGATTAAATTTTCTCCTGTGGGCGGAACAATTAAAATTGATGCGGTCAGGAAAGAAGATTCCATTGAGCTCTTTTTGAAGGATTCGGGAATAGGGATTCCAAACGATAAATTGCATTCGATGTTTGACGGATCAGCTGATTTCCAAAGGCTGGGCACGAATCGGGAAAAAGGAACCGGCTTAGGTTTGCTAATCGTGAAAGAATTTGTCGAACTTAACAACGGGCAAATTGAAGTTAAAAGCAAAGAAAATGAAGGCACGGAATTTATACTGACATTACAAGCTCCCGGACAATAATACCTTATGATTAAATTACTGTTTGTCTCACTTATTTTTATCTCAAATAATTTGTTTTCGCAAGATTTGGAATTAGTCGGGGAACCGGTACAAGGCGGGCTAATTATTGGTTTTGCTCCCGGTGTTGAATCAATATTAGTTGATTCGGTTAATATTCAACATGATGCTAATGGTTATTTTACATTCGCGATTGACAGGGATGATTCAACGAATTCGATTCTGAAAGTAAAATATAAATCCGGAGAAGTTAAACTTCGCAAAATCGAAATAATAACTCGTCAATTCGATATTCAAAGAATTAATAATCTTAATCAAAAATTTGTTGAGCCACCTGAAGAAGAACAAATCAGAATCGAAAAAGAACGAGAGTTGCTTATTCTGGCAAGACAAAAAAAGGCGGGATTGGATTCAGCCTACTTTATGTCAGGATTCACAATTCCGGTAAAGAACAGTAGAATTAACGGACGCTTCGGTTCGCAGCGAATTCTGAACGGCATTCCTAAAAATGTCCACAATGGAATTGATCTCTCGGGTTGGATGGGGCGACCGGTTTTTGCTTCCGCCGATGGAATAGTTCGAATTGCGGGTGAAAATTTTTACTATAATGGAAATTTCATCCTATTGGATCATGGGCAAGGTCTAGAAAGCTTTTATCTTCATTTGGATGAAATGCTTGTCGATGATGGTGACTATGTTAAGAAGGGTGATCTGATCGGTAAAATGGGATCAACCGGAAGATCGACCGGACCGCATCTGCACTGGGGAATAATGTGGAATAAAAAACGAATCGATCCCGAAGTTGTTCTCCGATTGGATTTTTCTAAAATCTCGACGCTTAATTGATTTTACCATTCCGGTTTTTAATCAATTTAACATAGTTAATAGGTTTTCGTACTAAGTGACTATACTTCCTCTTTCCTGCGATGATATCACTCATCAGTTCGGCAAGTTTTATTCCATTTCTTTTTAATAAAAATTTGCGAACGGTTGAAGATCTATAAAATAAGGAAGCAACATATTGCGCGTAACGATTTTCATTCCCTATTTCAGCCGCTATTTTTTCTGAATATATTTCACCAACAACATTCTTTTCAGCAAAATGATTTGTTAGAATTTCAGCCGCTATTTTCCCGCTTAATAATGCATTGCTTATTCCCTCGGCCGTAATCGGATCAGGAAGACCTGCAGTATCTCCCGCGAATAAAATGTTTCCGCTATGAAAAGTTTTCCACTTTGAATTAAAAGGAATTATGAATCCATGTTTTTCCAGATTGAATTTTTCAAAAGAGAGTGATTTCAGATAGTCATTCATGTAAGATTTTATATTTCGAACTTTTGGATTGAATGAAGCTATGCCCACAGATAAGTGATCTCTTTTGGGAAAGATCCAACCATAACCTTCAGGAATAAAACCAAAATCAAATCTCGCAGAATTATTGTATTCGGAAAAGGTTTTTTCATCAACAAATACTTCATATTCGAGAGCCGGAGTACGATTAAAATTGAACTTATTATTTAAGAATTTGGATACAATTCCGTTTACGCCATCCGCCGCGATAAGATATTTCGCTGTAAAACTTCCTCTATTGGTTTTGATATTTATGGATTCACCGCTGCTTTCGATTCCCGAAACCCGGGTATCATCAATAAATTGGCTGCCTGATTCGATTGCGCTTTCTACCAAAAGATTGTCGAATTTATCTCTCATTACCATCTTAACAAGTGGATAATCTTTTCGGACGGTGAATTGGTGTGTGGATTCGTGGTCAAAAAGCGAAATTGAGAAACATTCCCTTTCAACCGCTGGGGATATATCGAAAGGAATTAAATCGTATCCTTTTTTTACAAGTCCGCCGCCGCAAGTTTTATAACGTGGAAATTTTGCCTTGTCGATCAGCAAAGTTTTTAGACCTAATGTAGAGCAATTAAATGATGCAAAAGCTCCGGCGGGTCCGGCACCAATTATAACAACATCGTACAAAGCATTCATTTATTCCCTCGCTTTTGAAAGGAGACGAACGAAAACCAACTAAGTTCGCCGTTCTGACATTCTATGTCTTGTCTCCATTTATAATTTAGTTAAAATTATTTTCATCTTTCCAAACAATTTATTACATTAAATGTGTAAAAAAAAAGATTAAATAAAATATGAAAAGTCCTATTTTAATAATTTGTATGATGTCCTCTTTTCAAATTTTTGCGCAAGACTATTTCCCTTTATCACTCGGCAACACCTGGTATTATAAACAGAGTTATTGGGATGCGGGAAAGATGATATATACCGAAGACACATTGAAATTTTGTATAGTCGATACTCTGTCTTATGTAGGGAAAGTCTATTATAAAACACAACCAAATTTCTTTTGGTCGGAAGAAGCTATTCTTTGTGATTCAAGTGGTGTTTATGCAATGCCGAGAGGGGAGAATCCAAATTCTTTGTTGTTTGATTTTTCAATGGATCAGGGAAGCGAAATTGATTTTAACGAGGAATCAGATTTTTGGGACAAACTTTATACCGGAAGGGGGTTTGACACTTCTTTTACATATCTGGGGATTGAGGATTCCGTTATTCGATTTTCATATTCTGATTGTTGCAATTATGGCGGAGTTGTTCTTCACAAAAAATTTGGACCTATTTTACGCTCCATCGGTTGGGATCAAGCAGGGACGGAGGAATTTAGTCTGCTCGCATGCGTAATCGATGGTAAAGTTTACGGCGAAATTCCAGAGAAATTCAAAACCATAAATCCCGATCTTTTTGAAATTGGGAACACATGGACCTACAACTATTCTTACAAGGAAAATATGTGGACCATAAATCGAAGCGATACTTTAAGCTTTGAAGTAGCCGATGACACAACAATGCAAAATGGATTGAGTTACGCGATGGTTCGGCTGCCATTAATCAATGGTGAAGGGTTTTTTCGAATCACTGACCAAGGAGTTTTTGCCTATTCAAATAGAGAAAATAAGGACTATTTATATCTGGATTTCTACGCAGAAATTGGCTTCACCGAGATTTGGGAGCGAAATTTGGATGGAGATCCAATGTCATGGTTTGAACGTTATAATGACTTTTATACCGATGTTTTTGGATCGCGCGATACTCTCATAACTAACAGTTATTACGGGTTATTTGGCGGCCAACAAATATTTTTCTCAAAACAATTTGGTTTTGTGAGCATTGATATCAGTGGAGATGGTACCTCAGCAACATCAAGTTTTCAATTAATCGGAGCAAGAATTAACGGACAAAAATATGGTGAAGTAGTTTCAGTAAAAGAAAACTTTTTTTATCCAACAGAGTTAACGCTGCATCAAAATTATCCGAATCCGTTCAATCCGGTGACGAAAATAAAATATTCTATCCCAAGATCTCACGGTAATAATCCCGACATCAATAAAAAAGTGCTGTTAAAAATTTATGACGTACTCGGTTCGGAAATTGAAACACTTGTCAATGAAGCAAAAGCCGCAGGAATCTACGAAGTTGAATTTGACGCTTCCCCTTTTCCAAGCGGAGTCTATTTTGCCAATATTCTTTATGGTAACGAATCCCAATCAATAAAATTGATTCTTATAAAATAATTTTGAAATAATCCACAGAAATGTTTTATCCATCTATGAGAATCCTTATTTTTCACGAATGTTAATTTTAATTGCTAAAATGAAAAATATTTTACGCGTTCTTTTCTTGCTTGGTTTTCTATACGGGTGCAGCGAGGAAGTTTCAAAACAGTCTTCCGCAGAAAACAACACTCCGATTAAATTCGAAAACAAAAAGTTTGAGAGGTATTTGACAGAATGTGCGAAGGAAGATACGTGTCTTTCGTTGGTTTATAATTATCCGCAGTTTCCGGCAACCGGAACTTTCAACCAAAAATTAAATGCTTTTATTGATTCTTTATTCCGATATGATTTTATGAATTCGGATTTCCAAAATAGTTGGGATGATGTTTATACAAATGCGGAGGGAGAGTACCTCTCGCTTGCAACTGAATTCCCCGATCATGCATCACCTTGGACATTTGACCGTAGGGTTACGGTTGCAAATTCCGGTTTTTACTTAACGATTCAATTCGATGAATTTACATATTCGGGAGGGGCACACCCAAACAGCTTCCGTCAATATTATAATTTTGATACAAAATCATTTGTGTTAATTGAATTGTCCACAATTTTAGATCTCAAAAAAGCGGCGGATATTGCTGAAGCAGAATTTCGGAGATTAAAGAATATTGAAAGTGGAAAAAGCTATTCCGAGCTGGGCTATTTTTTCTCAGATGATAAATTTTATTTGAGCACTAACTTCGGAATTTTGGAGAAAGGATTAATATTTCGTTATGACCATTATGAAATTGCCCCTTATTCGATGGGCGCAACAGATTTATTTGTCAGTTTTGAAGATCTTGAACCGGCTTTAAGAGAAACATTTAGACGTTAACCATTTAAATGATTGCAATCATTTAATCCATAACATTAGTTCCAGTCGGACCGGTTTTAATTAATCCTCCAACATCATTAAAAAAATTGTACGAATCGAAATTTTTATAATAGTTAGTAGGATCGATCCTTTTCTGTAAAATTTTAAATTTGGTGTTATGAGAAATAAAAGCTCCTGCCGCATCGGTTGAGCCGTCGGTTCCGTCGGTTCCAACAGACGCAAAACTAAATTCAAGATTTAATTTTATCATTTCAATCATCATAACTAAGGCGAAATGAGTATTCCTGCCTCCAATTCCGTTTCCTTTAACATTGACCGTAGGTTCCCCTCCACCAATTAAACAAATTGGTTTGTTAGAATTACCGGCGAGTTTTTTCACGGAGATAATTTTATCAATAAAAAATTTTGAAACCGTTTCTACATCCCCACTGATGTCGCTGCCTATAACTATAGGATTTAATTTATTAATCTCGGCGGTTTTCACGAGTGTGTTAATGGCGTCGATATTTGAGCCGAGAATGATGTTTTTGTTAAAAATGGGCGAAACTGCAGGTTTGGTACTGAATCGATCTTTCATAAAACTGACTATTGCATCTGGAGTTTTAGAAAGAAGCTTGTTCTCTTTTAATAAATCCAAGCAAAACTTATAATCAGTTTCGGATTTTGTGGTCGGACCGGAAGCAATATCGGCCGGATCGTTCCCAATTACATCGGAAATAATTAAAGTTATACATTTTGCCGGGAAGGCCATTTCCGCCAATTTGCCGGCTTTAACCAGAGAAACCGATTTGCGAAGGGCATTAATATCTTGTATCGGCAGACCGGAATGAAGCAGCAGGGAATTAAACTTTTGAAAATCTTCGAGGGGAATGACCTCTGGGAGTGATTCCATTAAAGAGGAGCCGCCTCCCGAAAATAGAAAAATTACTAAATCTTCTTTTGTAGATTCGGAGCAAATATTTGAGATTTTCTTTCCAACTTTGAGACTTTTATTATCGGGAGTAGGATGCGCGGCCTCAATTTCTTCAATAATTTTACAGCCGGCTTTGTGCCCGTATTTAACGCCGACAACACCCGAATCAATTCTGTTGCCAAGAATTAATTCTATCTCTTTCGCCATATTGCCCGAAGCTTTTCCGGCTCCAACTACGTACACTTTTTTAAAACTATCCAAATCGATCTCAGATTTTTCGATTTGGAGAATATTTCCTGCGACTTGTACTTTTTGCGGGATAAGAAATTCGGGCTTTGCCTTACTTATTGCGTCTAGAACAAAATCAAATATGATTTCCTGATACATCCAGTCACTTTCAAAAGTTATTGAAAAATAATAAATACGCTGATCATATCAAGACAATACCCAATATTTTTATCCAAATTTTAGTGAAGGGGGCCATTAAAGTTCGGAGAATCATTTAAAATAAAAAAGCCTCGCAAAAAATTACAAGGCTTTGTAAATGTTGTGAGCGCACCTGGTCTCGAACCAGGGACCCTCTCCTTAAAAGGGAGATGCTCTACCACTGAGCTATGCGCCCAACATTCGTTCATAATTTCAAATTAAATAACAGCGTTTCTATATCGTATTCTAAAATAACAAGACAACAAATATATCAATCATTCTATTTTTTATCAACCTTTAATGTTGATAAAATGTTTAGTTTTCTCGAATATTTATGTGAAGGTCTTTTAATTGACCCTCATCCACCGGAGAAGGTGATTCATCCATCAGCGAAATTCCACTTGCGGTCTTTGGAAACGCTATAACATCACGGATAGAATTCTCACCCGCGAACAGCATAACCAAACGGTCAAATCCAAAAGCAATACCGCCATGAGGAGGCGCGCCGAATTTAAAAGCGTTCATCAAAAAGCCGAATTTCATTTGTGCTTCTTCATCGGAAATTCCAAGAGCTTTGAACATTTTGGCTTGTTGGGCAGAATCGTGTATTCTGATACTTCCGCCCGCGATTTCGCTTCCGTTTAATACTAAATCGTATGCGCGGGCTCTAACTTCGCCCGGTGCAGAATCCATTTTTTCGAAATCTTCAATTCGAGGAGATGTAAAAGGGTGATGCATAGCGTAGAATCGTTCGGTTTCTTCATCCCATTCAAATAGAGGGAAATCAACAACCCACAATAATTTTGGTTCCGAATTCGGATCAATAAGATTGTTCTTCTTCGCTAATTCTAATCGAACCGCACCCATCGATGTAAGGGATTTAGTTTTGGGTCCGGCAATTATAAGAATTAAATCATTTTCTTCGGCTTTTGTAGCGGATATAATACCCGTAAGAATTTCTGCACTTAAAAACTTAGCGACGGGGGAATCAATTGCTCCGTCTTTCACTTTCATCCAGACTAAACCACCCGCACCGTATTTTTTTGCATGAGCCGTGAGCTGGTCGATTTGACTGCGGGAATAATCCGCACATCCCTTTGCCACAACCGAAGTAACGATACCTCCGTTATTTATTGTATCGTTAAAAACCCGAAACTCACTATTTTTTACAACATCATTTAATGTTGTCAATTTCATTTCAAATCTTAAATCTGGTTTATCGCTGCCATAATTTTCCAGCGCTTCGGCATAAGTCAATCTTGGGATTGGTGTCTCCAGTTCATAATTTTTTAGGTCCTTAAAAAGTTTTTTCATCAAACCTTCCATCACTTCAAAAATATCTTCGGTATCAACGAATGACATTTCCACATCAATTTGGGTGAATTCAGGTTGGCGATCCGCTCTGAAATCTTCATCTCTAAAACATTTTACAATTTGGAAATAACGGTCAAAACCCGAAACCATCAATAATTGTTTGTATTGTTGAGGTGATTGGGGCAGCGCATAAAATTTTCCTTTGTGTAAACGGCTGGGCACAAGAAAATCCCTCGCGCCTTCCGGTGTAGATTTCATTAAAATCGGAGTTTCGATTTCGAGGAAGTCTTGTTTATCGAAATAATTCCTAACCGATTGATACATTTTGTGCCGCAATATCATATTGTCTCGCATTTCAGGACGGCGTAAATCCAAGTAACGGTATTTAAGTTTTAAATCCTCATTTGCCTCAACATTATTTTTAATTACGAAAGGAGGTGTTTCAGCTTCGTTCAATATTAATATTTTACTTCCCACCACCTCTATTAAACCGGTTGGCATTTTGGTGTTTATTGCGTCTTCGGAACGTTTTCTAACTTCACCTTCGACCGATACAACAAACTCGCTTCTTGCTTCCCTTGCATTTTTATAAACTTCCGGTTGAGATGATTCCTCGAACAAAACCTGTGTAACACCGTATCGATCTCGAATATTTACAAATAATACTCCGCCCAAATTCCTTGTAGAATCTACCCAACCATTAAGCACAACTTTATCATTTACATTAGTTTCTCTTAATTCGCCGCATGTGTGTGTACGTTTACTGAACTTCATTTTTCCTCATAAGATTTAATTGAATTCGAAAAATAACTAATAGCGCAAGTTTAGACAAATTACACGAAATAGTATTTCGTTTTTCGTATTATACTCGTTTATATTTTGATTAATTATAATTTTTATGAAACTAATTATTGACGAAAATATTTCATTCGCAGAAGAGGCCTTTTCACAATTCGGTGAAATTCATCTTTATAACGGACGCGAAATTACGAACGAAATCCTCTCAGATGCGGATGTTCTTTTGGTTCGTTCAATCACCAATGTAAATGGGGATTTGCTGAAAGGAACCAAAGTTAAATTTGTCGGAACGGCAACTATCGGAACGGATCATATTGATCTTCAATACCTACAAAAAGAAAATATTCGATTTGCCTTTGCTCCGGGCTGCAATTCGTGGGCAGTAACTGAATACGTCTATTCCGCGATTTCACATTTTATTTATCAGAATAAAATAGGGCTTACGGATAAATCGTTTGGGATAGTAGGAATCGGGAATATCGGTAAAAAAGTTTCGCGCATCGCAGAGCAAATTGGTTTTGATGTAAAAAGAAACGATCCGCCGAGACAAGAAGCTGAAGGATTAGATTTTAATTCACTTTCCGAAGCCTTAGACTCCGATTTCATCACATTTCATGTTCCCATAAATAAAACCGGAAAATATCCCACTTTTCATTTGCTCGGTGAAAATATCGGATTAATTAAACCAGACTCGTTTGTAATTAATTCTTCGCGAGGACCTGTTGTTGATAATCAGAAATTGCTGGAAAATTACAAGCGACAAAATCTCACTTACGTTTTAGATGTCTGGGAAAACGAGCCGCAATACATTCCCGAATTACTGAGTAATTCTTTCGTTGGAACACCGCATATTGCCGGATATTCATTTGAAGGAAAGGTTAACGGTACAACTATGCTGTATAATCAATTGTGCGAATTTCTTGACGTTAAATCAACATGGGAACCAAAATTACCAAAAGTAGATGATAATGAAATTGAATATTCCGGTGATTCTGTTGAAGAATTGCTTTACACAATTTTTAGAAAATCATATCTGATTTTTGAAGATTCCAATAGATTAAAAAAAGCATTGAATTTGCCGGAGCATGAACGCGGAAAACATTTTGACAAGTTGCGTAAGGAATATCCTTTCAGAAGGGAACTTAATAATTACAAAGCGGTAATAAAAAAGGGGAATGAACAGTTTAATAAAATTCTAAATGCCTTTAGAATTGAAACCATTCTTAGGTGATTAATAATTACGTTTCCCAAATTCTAGTTAATCAATAATTTGCTTTCTATGATTCTTAAACTCACGTTATTTTTGTTCTTCAGCTCCACTTTTATATTTTCTCAAATTGAAAGTGGCTTTAAAATTGGCAGACTAAAATATGATGGCGGCGGTGATTGGTACAACGACCGTTCGGCTGATGTAAATCTACTTAAATTTTTGTCTGAAAATACAAACCTTGAAACCGATCCGAATTACTATTTTGTTGAGGTGGGAAGCTCCGACATATTTTCATTTCCATTTCTTTTTCTGACCGGACATGGTAATATTGTCCTTAGCGAAAACGATGCCTCAAATCTCAGAAAGTATCTTGAAAATGGCGGATTTATTTATGTTGATGATGATTACAGTCTGGATAAAGCGTTCAGAAGGGAAATCAAAAAAGTGTTTCCCGAAAATGATTTGATAGAATTACCCTTCGATCATGAAATTTATCACTCGGTTTACGACTTTAATAACGGACCGCCAAAAACACATGAACATGACAACAAACCGCCCAAAGGATACGGGATATTTGTCGATGGAAAGTTAGTTCTTTATTACACTTATGAAAGTAATCCATCGGATGGTTGGGCGGATTCCGAAGTTCATAAAAATCCACCGGAAAAAAGAGAGGAAGCTTTAAAATTCGGCACAAACATTATCGTATGGGTTTTGACAAATTAAAATGAATAACCAACATCTTTCAAATATCAAGAAACGACTCGGTGGATTAATTCGAAAGGAAATCCACAAAAATTCCTTAAAAGGATTGTACATCTGGATTTCAATCACATCAGCTTTATTACTTCTATTTTTTGCACTCGAATTTCTATTCCGATTCAACACCGAAATTAGAGTTGTTTTGTTTTTTGCAATTCTCGGATTTACATTATTCACCTTTCTCGCAACCGCAGGTCGTCCCTTACTAAAACTGCTTAAATCGTTTTCCAAGAAAGATATATTTGAAGCGAGCCGGGAAGTAGGTGAAACTTATCCGGAATTGAAAGACGACTTATTGAACGCGATTCAACTGGTCGATGGTGATGAGTCGGGGAAATCTCCTAAATCTCAAAGTCTTATTAATGCGGCTTTTGAGCGGGTATTCAAAAAAGCGGAATCCATGGATTTCAGCAAGGCCATAAATTTTTCGGATATTCAACATTTATTTATAACCGCGAGTGTAACAGTTTTTCTGCTTATCGTAGTTGTTTTTGCCTCACCGGATTTTAGATTTTCCGCACTAAGAATTATGAATTATGATCTGAAATATATTCAACCTCAAAAATTTTCATTTGAAGTACAGCCCGGCGATGCTTCTGTGTTAAAAGGTAATGACATACAAATTGTTGTGGAGATACTCGGCGAGAAACCTTCTTCGATTGGCTTCTATAAAAAAAGTAAAAATGATGCCGAGTTTCAGATTGAAGAAATCTTAACGGATTCCGCTTCACAATTTGTATTCAATGAGAACGAAATTCGTGAGGAATTTACATATTATTTCAGTTCGGAAAATATAGAATCGAATAGATACGAAATATCTGTTTTGGCCCCACCGATAATAGAGGACTTTTCTCTAAAAATTATTCCGCCCTCATACGCAAATCTTCCTCCGACTATATTAAAAAATAATGGTGCTGTAACATCTTTAAAAGGAAGCAAAATTGAGTTTGATTTGCGGTCATCCAAAATATTAGATTCAGCTGCCATTGTTTTCGGCGATAATAAAATCAAAGAAATGAAGATCGAAGCAAAACTCGCCAAAACCGAATTTTATATTTCCCGAAACACGGATTATTTTTTCTCAATTGTTGATACAGCCGGAATTCGCAACAACAAACCGATTAAATACGCGATCAACACTATTCTAGATGAATATCCTTTAATTGAAGTAATTAAACCTAATAAGGATGTTAGAATTTCAAAACAGTTCGTTCTTCCAATCGAATTGGAAATTTCTGATGATTATGGATTTAGCGAGTTGTTGTTAAAATATAAACTGACCGCTACTCAGTTCGGAGTGATTAAAGAAAATTTTGAGGGAGTGAAAATTCCATATGAAAATGGTTCCAAAGAATCGGAGGTTTATTATACATGGGATCTTTCTGAACTTTATCTCGCCGCCGGTGATGTTGTTTCATATTATTTCGAAGTATTTGATAATGACAATGTTAGTGGTCCGAAATCATCACGGACTAAAATTTTTACGGTAAAGGTTCCATCAATGGATGAGTTATTCGCGCAATCTGATGAAACCCAAGAACAAGCTGTTGATGAGTTGAGTGAAATTTTAAAGGAAGCAAAAAAACTACAGGATGAATTCCAGAATATTTCGAATGAACTAAAAAAGGATCAACAAGAAGTCACTTTTGAAGAGAAAGAAAAGATAAAAAACACGCTTGATAAGTTCGAGAAACTCCAAGAAAAAATTGATGATATTCAGAAATCGTTAAACGACATGATGAAGGAGATGAATGAAAATGAATTGCTCTCCGAAGAAACAATGCAGAAGTATATGGAGCTTCAAGAATTAATGAATGAAGTTAATAATGAAGAGATGCAAAAATCATTTGAAAGAATGCAAGAAATGCTGGAAAAATTCCAACGGAATCAAGTTCAGAAAAATTTCGAAAATGTAAAAATTGATGAGGAACAATTTCAAAAAAGTATTGAACGCACGCTTAATTTGTTAAAACGAATGCAAGTTGAACAGCGTATTGATGAACTCGCAAAACGTGCCGAACAACTTCAGCAGCAGCAGGAACAGCTTAACGAACAACTTCAGAATAGTGATCCGAACGATCAAAAAGCACAAGATGAGCTTTCTAATAAGCAAGATGAAATTTCGAAGCAGATCGAAAAAATGAAGGAACGCATGGAAGAACTTGCCGAAAAAATGAGCGAACTTTCCGATATGCCGATGGAAGATATGATGAAAATGATGGAGGAATTCGCGAACCAAAACAACGAAGAACTCTCAGAACAGGCCAAACAACAAATTTCAGAAATGCAAAAAAGCGAAGCTTCCGAAACGCAAAAACAGCTCATGCAAAATATGAAAAATATGCAGCAGCAAATTTCTCAAATGCAGCAAAGTATGCAGCAAAAAAATCAGATGGAGGTGTTCCAAGATTTGATGCGTATAATTGATGATGTTTTAACGCTTTCCAAAGAGCAGGAGCGGTTAAAAGGCATTACGGAATCAACTGATATCAACACCAAAAAATTTGGTGAAACAGCTCAAGAACAAAGTGAACTATTAAACAACATCAGCAAAATATTGTCAAAAATGTCTGCGCTTTCCAACAAAACTTTTGCGATAACTCCCGAAATGGGAAAAGCACTTGGTGACGCGAGACGCGAAATGGCTCAAGCCGTAAACTCAATGCAGGAAAGAAATAAAACCGCATCGAAACAGAATCAGCAAGATGCGATGAAATCGTTGAACCAAGCCGCGCAATTTATGCAAGGTATGATGGCGCAGATGATGAACAGCAACGGACAAGGAAGCGGCGGCATGATGTCTTTGATGCAGCAGCTTCAACAAATGTCACAGCAGCAAATGAGTTTGAATCAAATGACTCAAATGATGCAGAGCGGACAATTATCTCAGCAACAGATGCAGCAAATTCAAAGATTAGCGCAAGAGCAGGAGCTGATTCAAAAATCATTGGAACAGCTAAACAAAGAAGCTGAAGAATCAGGTCAATCAAAAAAGCTCGCGGCGGATCTTAAAAAGGCGCTACAGGAGATGAAAGAAGTTGTTCAAAATATGAGGAGCAACAACCTTGATGATGATGTTCTACAGAAACAAGAACGAATTCTCTCCCGTTTGCTTGACGCTCAAAGATCAATGAACGACCGCGATTTTGAAAAAGATCGTGAATCAAAAACCGCCCGCAATTTTGATTTGAATTCGCCGCCCGAAGTTATTCTTTCTTCAGAAGAAGGTAAAAATATACTCCGCGAAGAATTGATTAAAGCAATCCGTGAAGGTTATAAAAAAGACTATGAAGATTTGATCAGAAAATATTTCGAAGCTCTTGAAACAGAAGCCACCGAAAACTAAACAATTTCGTTATAATTGGTCGTAATGACCTCCTATCGCAAATATATAGATCGAATTTTTATCAAACTTATAAACCACTCGATCTTTTAACGAGATCCTTCTTGACCAGAAACTGCTCAAGTTATTTTTGAGAGCTTCAGGTTTTCCAAGCCCTTTTGTCGGATCACCTCTTTGCAATTCCTGGATAATTTTGCACAAATTAAGGTGTAGTTTCTTGTCTTGGTCCCTCATTTTTTCGTAGGCTTTCCAGGTATTGCCCTCAAAAACTATTGATCTCATCTAATTCTTTATTCGAAGGTTTGTATCCTTTTTTGCTTTTATGAGTTTTGCTTGAATCATTCATTTGTGTCATTAAATTCTGATTTTGAAGAACGTGAATAGTTTCTTCTGTACGTTCCCAATCCTCTGCACTAATAACTACAACATCCCTGCCCGCCCTTCGTTTAATTCGGATGGGTGTATGTTTGTCAATGACATCTTCAACAACCCTTTTGAGGTTTGCTCTAAAATAATTTACTGAAAGTTCGGCCATATCTATTACCAAAATTTTGTTTTGATTAATGTACGGCTTTACAGTACATACATCAATCAAATTCTATGAGATTTTCTTTGCAGAAGTAAAACTATCTAAGTCATAGTCAATATTAATTTTCGGCATCGGCATTCTGGTCAGTACCACCTTTCCTTTTTTGAAAAAATCCTCGGCGAGAGTAGAGTGATAATCAGAAAAAATTATCACTTCTTTTATTCCTGCAGCGATAAGTGCTTTTGAACAATTTGTACATGGCATATTTGTGACATAAGCAGTCGCGCCATGCGTATTTACACCGTGCGAAGCACATTGCAAAATGGCGTTCATTTCAGCATGAATCGTTCTTACGCAGTGATTATCAACTATTAAACAACCATCATCCTCACAATGTGAATCACCCGGAATTGAGCCGTTATATCCGGTTGAAAGAATTTGACGATCCTTCACCAAAACACATCCGCAATGCATTCGAGGGCATGTGGCTCTTTCGGATACTAACATTGCTACCTTTAAAAAATATTCATCCCACGATGGGCGGTCGTTATTCATGTAGATTCCTTTAAAATTAATACAAGAACTTTTTGATCAATTTGGGCGGTTTCACTTTTTGTGAAGTCAACCCGATAGAGGATTGAATTTTTTGCACAACATTATCAATTACCGATTGGTCATCAGTGTAAATTGTGCAAACCGGGTCAGATTTTTTCAACCGATCGCCGATTTTTTTGTGAAAAATTATTCCGGCTTTTGGATCAATTTTATCCGCTTTTGTTCTGCGTCCGGCCCCGAGTTCCAAAGCTGCCATGCCGATTGCATAATTATCAATAGTTTTGATATAACCGCTTTTATCAAGTACAATTTGCCGGCTGTATTTTGAAACCGGATATTTTTCGAGATCAGTCAAGAAAGAAATGTCGCCACCTTGAAGCTCAACCATTTCGAGGAATTTTTTAAATGCTTTCCCGGATGAGATCATTTCGTTTGAGATATCGATTCCTTCATTTATAGATTTCGCTTTTCCGCCCAAATAAATCATCGCTCCGGAAAGATTGAGAGAAACTTCAAGTAAATCGTCTACTTTTTCACCTTGTAAAACTTTAACCGATTCATAAACTTCAAACCAATTTCCGATATAATTCCCAAGCGGTTGATTCATATCGGTAATAATCGCGATTACTTTTTTCTTGAAAGATTTGGCGGTGTTCATCAAGGATAAGGCAAGCTCCTCCGCGTCTTTCTGTTTTTTCATAAAAGCACCGGAACCGGTTTTTACATCCAGAACTAAACCATCAATTCCTTCGGCGAGTTTTTTACTCATTATGCTTCCGGTTATTAATGGAATCGATTCGACTGTTGCGGTAACATCACGAAGTGAATAAATTAATTTATCGGCGGGTGCGATATCTTTTGTCTGACCTATTAACACAGCCCTGCATTTTTTAATTACGTGGTTGTATTCTTTAAGGTTCAAATCAGTTCTAAAGCCCGGAATGCTTTCAAGTTTATCAAGAGTTCCACCCGTGTGCCCCAATCCCCGACCGGAAATCATGGGTACATTTACGCCAGCAGCCGCAACAATTGGCGCGAGGATTAACGATGTTTTGTCCCCCACTCCGCCGGTTGAGTGTTTGTCAACTTTCGCACCCGGTATTTCCGAGAGGTCGATAACCTTTCCGCTGTAAAGCATTGCTTTTGTTAAAAAGGCGGTTTCTTTTTTGGTGAATCCGTTTAAGTATCCTGCCATCAGAAAGGCGGAAAATTGATAATCCGGAATTTTACCTTTTGTGTAGGAATCAATAAGAAAAAAAATTTCGTCTTCGTTTAGTGATTTACCATCTCTTTTCTTTCGAATTATGCTAACAGTATTCATTTTCGCCTAATTGATTATTATATCAAGACAAAATATACTCAATTGAGATAACAATTTTCCCGATGGAATGAATCTGTTTAGAGCAACATGGCTTGGATGAAAATGAAATTTTTCTTGACATCGAAAAAAAATGTTTCTAAGTTGCAATCGTTATCGGGAACGTTTGCATGACTCAAGTTACAATAAAAGATTTAGCATTGAATCTGGGATTATCAACCTCAACAATTTCTCGTGCTCTGAGGAATCATCCGGATATAAATATCGAAACCAAAAAACTGGTACGTGCCGCCGCTCTGAAACTCGGTTATGAACCAAATATTGTTGCTCGAAATCTTAAGACTAAATATTCAAATCAGATTGGGATAATAATCCCCGAAATAAAACATGATTTTTTTTCCAAAGCTATCAGTGGAATTGAAGAAGTTGCATATAATGCCGGATTCACGGTAATTGTTTCTCAATCAAATGAAGATGAAGAGAGAGAAAAAATTAATACCAACGCTCTATACCTTCATCGAGTTGCGGGATTTATTGTTTCATTATCGCAAACCACACAAAACATTGACCACTTTAAAATTTTGATTGAGAAAGGCGTTAAAATTGTCTTTTTCGATAGAGTTTGGGAAGAAGATGATCTTTATAAAGTTGTGATTGATGATTTCAAAGCAAGCAAAGATGCTGTTAGCCATCTGATCAGCAAAGGAAACAGAAGAATTGTGCATCTCGCCGGACCGCAAATTCTTCAGAATTGCAGGGGAAGATTCGAAGGTTACAAAGAAGCGCTTGAAGAAGCCGGAATTCCGTTCGACGAAAACTTGGTTTTGCATGGCGGAATGCATGAGGATGACGGACTGAAAAGCATAAAACAATTGATAGCGCAGAATATAGAGTTTGATTCGATTTTTGCAGTAAATGATCCCGTAGCCGTTGGCGCGACTTTATATCTGAAAAAAATGGGAATCGAAATTCCCGGAAAAGTCTCAATTGTTGGATTCTCAAATAACCCGATTACCGAATATATGTCGCCTTCCTTAACAACTATTGAGCAGCCGGCTTATGAAATGGGAAAGAAAGCGGCTGAAGTTTTGATCTCTTTAATAAAAGGTGAAGATGGTTTTCCTGAGAAAAAAATAACTTTAGAAACAAATTTAATTGAAAGGGAATCCACGTGATCACTCATTTTATCAATCTTTGCAATCGATTGCAAAATGGAAAATCCACATAGAAGATTTAACATATTAACCGGTGAATGGATCTTAGTTTCCCCGCACCGTTCGGATCGCCCCTGGCAGGGTCAATCGGAAAAAATTGACATTCCGCTCAAACCAAAATACGACAAGGATTGCTATCTCTGTCCGGGTAATAAACGAGCAAATGGGGAATTCAATCCAAATTATTCAGATACTTTTGTTTTTGTGAATGATTTCAGCGCGCTTTTACCTGAAAACCAAGAAGAAAGCATAAACGAAAGAGAGCTGCTTGTCGCGAAACCCGAAAGAGGAATTTGCAAGGTTGTCTGTTTTTCGCCTGACCATAGTCTTACTTTGCCCGATTTATCCGAAAAGCAGTTGCTTGAAGGAGTAAAAGTTTGGAAGAACGAATATGAAAATCTTGGAAAAAAAGAATTTGTAAATCATGTACAGATTTTTGAAAACAAAGGAAGTCTGATGGGAGCGAGTAATCCTCATCCGCATTGCCAAATTTGGGCACAGGAATCACTTCCGATGGAATCGCTAAAAGAAACGAAACAGCAAAAAAAATATTTTGATATTCACAAATCCACTCTTCTTTTAGATTATTTGCATTTAGAAAAACAGAAAAGCGAACGGATAATTTTCGAAAATGAAAATTTTACGGTTCTGGTTCCTTACTGGGCGGTTTGGCCGTTTGAAACTATGATTCTTGCAAACTCAAATCTGCAAAGTTTTAGTTCTTTCAACAACCGACAACTTGTTGATTTTGGCGAAGCGATTTCAATACTCACAAAAAAGTACGACAGACTGTTCAATGTTTCCTTTCCATATTCTTCGGGAATTCATCAATCGCCGACAGATGGTTCTCCGCACCCGGAATGGCAATTTCACATGCATTTTTATCCCCCTTTATTAAGATCGGCGACTGTTAAAAAATTTATGGTTGGTTATGAAATGCTCGGAAATCCGCAACGAGATATAACCGCCGAATTAGCGGCTGAAAAATTGAGAAATGTTTAATGCAATTTTATCGCAATAAATATCGCTTCCTTTCCAAAGTAATGTCAGTTGTTTTGCTGTTGTTTACTTCTGTTCTGCATGCTGGAGAGGATAAAAATAAAAACGGTGTCGTCGCAACTGTTCATGAAGAAGTGATTACGATTGAAGATTTCACGAAAGAATATAAACTACTTCTGTTAAAAAATGGAATATCGGATTCGCCCAAAATGAGAGAATCATTTCTGGACAAAATGATTCGGGATAAACTATTTGTTACTTATGCAAAAGATTTGGGAATTGATAAAACAGATTACGCGCAACTGGAATTGGAACGTATCCGATTACAAGAATTGATTAACCTTTATACAAGCAGAGTAATTTCAAAAGAAGTTGAAATTACGGAAACAGATTTGAAAGAAACTTTCTATCGGTTGAATACAAAGATTAAAGCGAGTCATCTTTTCAGCAAAACTTATTCCGGCATTTTGGAGCTTGAAAATCAATTAGCCGCCGGAGCGAACTTTGACAGTTTAGCATTCTCATCCTTCACAGATCCCAAACTGAAAGCCAATTTTGGTTCACTCGGATATTTCGGTTTTGACGAAATGGATTCGAAGTTTGAGAATAAAGCGTACTCCATGGAAATCGGTGAAATATCCGAACCTGTTAAAACCGCTTATGGCTACAGCATTATCCGGGTCGATGACATTAAAAGCAATCCGGTTCTCACCGAGAATGAATTTCACAATAAATATGAAATGCTGTTTCGTTACACAAAGAAGAGAAAATTTGAAACTTTTATGCAGAATTATGTTCAGTCAAGTCGAGAATCTCTTCAAATAGAATTTTCTGAAAAAGCTGTGAATGAGTTATTTGAATCAATCCAAAGTTGGGATGAAATAAGCCTTGAAGATTCTGATGTTAAGAATCAAATAAATAGGAATAAAATTGTTGCAAAATCAATGATTGGGGATTGGACGATGGAAAAAATTCACCAATACAGTTTATTTAGTTCGGAACGAGTTAGAAAAAACATTTCTGATGTAGAGCAGTTAAAAGAATTTGTTGCCGGATTAGTTGTTAGAGAAAGCTTAGAACTGAAAGCTCTTAGTTTATCTCTTGATAAAAGTGAAGAGTTCATAGCTTCAACTAACAAAAACTTCGAATTGTTTTTGGTTGATGAAGTTCAGCAAAAACTTAAAAAAGAATTTGTGCCTGATGAATCGGAGATGGAAGATTTTTTCCATCAAACTATCGAGTCATACATAATTCCGGCAAAAACAAGATTTGCCGGAATTTTACTCGATGATCCCAAACAAGTTGATCTTGTTCTAAAATTGATTTCGGCAAATGAAAATTTTGAAGAACTGGCAAAGAAATATTCAATCCAAAAAAAGACGGCGAAAAACGGTGGTGATCTCGGATATTTTACAGAATCCGAAATAAATCAAATTGAAGATGGACTTTTTAAGCTGAATGCCGGAGAAATATCACACCCGATTGCCTATCAAGGAATGTTTCTAATCCTAAAATGTACCGAAAAGCAAACTTCCGTAAAACCACAATTCGAAGATGTAAAAAATGAAGTCGCAAAAGCATTTCTGCAGATGAAATTGAATGATATCGAAAGAGCTTTTGCCTATGAATTAGATCAAAGCTATCAAGTTGGAATCAACAAAGAAAAGATCACAAATTTGAAAATAGAACTATGAAAATCAATAAAGTTATAGTCCTCTGGATTATTTTGATGTCTTCGACAATCATCTCGGGACAAGGTTATGGGAAAATAACCGGGCAGATAAAAGATGCTTCGACCGGAGAGGCTCTTCCTTACGCGAATATTATTATTGAAAAAACTTCGCTTGGTACGGCATCGGATATAGAGGGTAATTTTACGATTTTACGAGTTCCATCGGGTCGTTACAATATCAAGGCCAATTTTGTCGGCTATCAGCAAATGTTGATTTCCGGTGTTGAAGTGTTGACGGATTTAACCACCGATTTGGAGTTCGAATTGTCGCCAATGTCAATCGAAATGGAAGGTGAGATTGTAGTCAGCGCAAACGCTCCAATGGTCAGAAAAGATTTAACTTCCACCGAAGCCAGAGTAACAGCGGAAGAGATTGCCAATCTCCCCGTTCAGGATTTGAATCAAGTTATTGATTTACAAGCCGGTGTAAATCGAGATGCCGGTGGAGGAATTCATATTCGAGGCGGAAGATCGACAGAAGTTTTATACATGGTAAATGGAATCAGCATCACCGATGATTTTACCCGACTCCAAGCCGTTCAGCTTGAGACCGGTTCAATCCAAGAATTGCAGATCATAAGCGGTTCATTCAACGCCGAATATGGAAACGCGATGAGCGGCGTTATTAATCTGGTTACAAAATCCGGAACGAACGAATTTAAATCCGGATTGGAAATTCTCTCAGGTAATTATTTTACTTCAAATGATGATGTGTTTTGGTCAGACAATTCATTTGATCCGATAAACAATTACGACATTCAAGGATTTATCAGCGGCGCGTTAATTCCTGACGATCTATTCTACTTTGCGTCAATCAGAAGATTCAACAATGGCGGTTGGATTTTTGGGAAAGATATTTATTCGCCGCAAGGTAATTTAAGCGGAACCGATACCACCGGAAGCGGAGAGAAAGTTTCATTAAATGGGCACGAAAGATGGAGCGGCCAGCTCTCTCTTGAATATAGAATATTAAAGAATCTAAGAGTTAAAACTGATTTATTCGCCAATTACGATAAGCAGAAATATTACAATCATATTTACAGACTTAATCCAAACGGATACAATCCGGATGAAAGAATTGGTTTAACCGGTGTGACTAAAATTTCGCATCAGATAAGCAGTTCTACTTTTCAAGATTTGACATTTGCTTACAGATACAATGATTATACAAGCAAACTTTATGATTCACCGTTCGACGAACGATATGTCCATCCCGATTCCGCGAATGTCAGCGGATTCCAATTTTTAAGAGCGGGAACAGATCTCAATCGTTTTTTCAGATCCACATCCAGTGCTGTACTTAAATGGGAATTGAGCAGTCAACTAAACAAATCCAACTTGATTAAAGTTGGTATCGAAACTCAATTTGACAGATTGTTTTATGAAGACATAAATCTCGTTCCACTTGAAAATGAATTTGGACAAGAGGTTGTTCCTTTTGTGCCTTCAATTCGCGGCGTTGATGTAACCTCTCACGATATGTTCACCAGAACCCCTTTCAAACTTTCCGCATTTATTCAAGATAAAATAGAATTAGAAAGTTTAATCTTGAATATCGGAATTCGTTTCGATCTGTTTGATCCACAAGGCAAAATTGCTGTCGATGAGAAAGATCCAAACATTTACAATCCTTTCCGATTGACACACATCTACAAAGATTTAAATCTTGATGGCGATATTGGACTTGACGAACAAATCGAATCGAATAAATATTCGCTTGCGGAAAAAGAAAAATTTTGGTGGAAAGAAACTTCCTTAAAAACACAGATCAGCCCAAGAATAGGAATTGCTTACCCGATAACAGATGAAGGAATTATTCGATTTTCATTTGGAATTTTTCAACAAATTCCTGAGTACAGCCAACTCTATTTAGGTGATGAAATAAAATTAACATCTTCCCAAGGAATTCAAGGACCGTTTGGAAATCCGGATTTAAAACCTCAACGAACAACTATTTACGAAATTGGTTTGCAGCAGAAACTTTCCGAAAATTTCGCAATGGATGTAACCGGATTCTATCGCGATATACGGGATTGGGTTTCAACCGGTCAACCAATACAAACTGTGCTCGCCGGAAACTCCTATGCGATTAGAATCAATCGAGATTTCGCGAATGTTCGTGGAATAACTTTAGCGCTCAACAAACGGTTCGCCGAAAATTATGCCTTTACAATAGATTACACATTTCAAGTCGCGGAAGGCACAAACTCGACACCCGAAGAAGAATTTTTCGCCCAAGCCGATGGATCGGAACCAACAAAAGTGTTAACCCCGCTCAATTGGGATCAAACGCATACTGTTAATGCAACATTGTTTTTTGCCTATGAGGGATGGGGCGCGAGTTTGATTTCCAGATTCAACACAGGTCAACCTTACACCCCTTCACAAATTGCGGGAGCGTACTCCGGACGAAATATTATCTCAGGTTTGACAGAGAACAGCAGAAACAAACCAGATGTTTTTAATGTGGACCTTGAGTTGAACAGAAAATTAAATCTCTTTGGACAAGAGCTGCAATTTTTTGTGAAAGTTTTTAATCTGCTCGATGCAAAAAATCCAACAACGGTTTTTGGTGATACAGGACTTCCGGATTATACATTGCAACAAGACCTCGCGTTTGGTGCCGATGACGGCTGGTTTGTTTATCCTAATTTCTACTCCGAACCAAGAAAAATATTTCTAGGTCTTAATGTTTCTTTTTAAAGTTTATGATAATGGAATAACAATGACAAGTTCCAAAAAATATTTATTTCTCATTCTGTCTTTTGCTCTAATTACAAATGTAGTTAGCGGTCAATCGTTTATGCATGAACCATCAGATTTTAGGGGCGATCCAAATTTACGGCGGCACTCCAATGTTGATGGTAATAACATCAGAGCCACACTTTTCAATTCCGGTTACAGCGGTAAACCCGATAACATTCCGGAATACATTGCTTATGAATGGCCGAAAAATACAAACAGAATTTACATTTCGATTATCGGCGCATGGCTTGGCGGTGAAGTTAAAAACGAAAACGATGAAATTACTCACCTCGTAGAAATGCCTCTTTGGAGAAGTGATCCAAACGGCAATTCATGGAATATCGAACCGGTTCCGGGATTTTCAAATCCTCTTTCTGAAGAAATTGCAAGAAGCGATGATGAAAATTCTTGGCCAACCGCAGCTCAAGGAGGATGGGCTGATAAACGAGAAGATTATTTGGATGAAGGTTGGGTAGGGTCGTGGAATGGATTTTTTGGAAAAGATATTTTTAACGCCGATCAAGAATTTTATTATCTCACATCAGACGACGCTTACGATAAGTTCGATTACGTACCGGATACAACTGATTATTCGAGAGCGGGACTTGGGCTGCTTATGGATGTTCGCACCATGGCTTGGTCGCAAGTCTTAATTAATGATGTTGTGTTTTCAATTCACGATATAAAAAACGACGGAACAAAAGTAATTGATAAAGCGGCATTTCTAATTTTTCTGGCTGATTATGTCGGTGGCGATGGAACAGACGATTTTCCTTTCGTGGATTTACAAACTGATATCGCGTTCCTTACGGATAATGACAGAATTGGAGTCGAAGCTTTTGGAACAGATCCGGTTGGTGTAGCGGCGATCAAATATATTGAAACACCCGGCAACCAAGTGGATGGAATCGATAATGACGGGGATTCGGATAAAGACATTTCTTTGCATGACTTGTTATCTGCCGATCCGGATTCGGTAATCCCACATTTTGAAGAGGAAGATTTTCTGGCCAGGACACTATTGCCCCGGGACAAAATTGTGCTCATCGAACCTGTAACTTATAATAGATCTGTTGTCGAATATCCCCAAAACGGCGGAACGGTTTACAGTCTCGGAAAAGAATATCAATTGCCGGCCGGAGGAACAACACTTTTTGAGGATTCAACCGCGAATGCGTATGATGATGATTTGGATGGACTAATCGATGAAAACAGAAGTCTTCACCTGCTCAGATATGATGAAATTAGTGGAACCGAAAGAGCGGTTAGATTTATCAACTATTTGAATTTTGATATTGGCGATATAATTAAACGAGGTTTTGCGGTTGCCGGTTTAGATGCGGAATTGAGTTTTGAAAATGTTGCGCCAATGGTCGATGAATCACGCGATGACTTGTTTGATAATGATAATGACTGGGACTCGATTTTAGATGACAATGGTTTGGATGGAAATCGTAATTCAGGCGATGAAGGCGAAAGAGACGGAAAACCGACCAGCGGTGCGGGAACCAATTTCCCCGGTGAGCCCGGAATCGATAAAACTGACGTTTCGGAAACTGATCTTGTTGGAATAACAAGTGTTGTTCAAATTCCGGTCGGACAAATAAACTATTCACGAGTTAGTGATGATTACATTTGGAATGAATTTATGGCTCCGGGAAATATCGAACTTGTACGTCAATTGGGTGAGTTTGATACTTTTGTTTCTTCCGGATTCTTCCCAATATTACCCGGCGAAAGACAAAGAATGGCTGTATCAGTCTCAATTTCCGGCGGCGGAATAAACACCAACGCTGATATTGCCAGTAGTATCGAAAAACAAAGACAAGCCGAATTAGCCTACAATGCGGATTATCAATTTGCACGCGCACCGCTTCAAGTTACATTAACTGCCGTTCCCGGCGATGGAAAAGTTACTCTTTATTGGGATGACGAAGCGGAAAAATCATTTGACAGATATATCGATCGTATAGGCGGAAACGGAGCGGATTTTGAAGGTTATAAAATTTATAGAGCAACCGATGCCGCTTTCCTTGATGCTAAAGTTGTGACCGATGCTTATGGAGTTCAAACTTTACTCAAACCAATTACCTGGTTTGATAAAAACGACGGAATCTCCGGTCTCCATCCAATTGACATAAATGGAGTTAAATATTTTTTGGGTAATGATAATGGGTTACGTCACGAATTCGTTGATACAGATGTATTGAACGGTCAAACTTATTATTACGCGGTTACTGCTTACGATTTTGGATACGAAGCTGCCCGCATTCCTCCTTCCGAAAGTAATATACGCGTGGATGTTGATCTTCAAGGAAATCTGAAATTGGGAACAAATGTCGTTCGTGTTCGCCCGACTGCGGCTTCCGCCGGTTACTTCCCTCCTGAAGTTGCTTCGTTTGAACATTACAACGGAGGCGCCTCGGGTCAAATTTTTCTTCAAATTTATGATAATACTGAGTTACGGGAAAATGAAGAATATGAGTTGACATTCAAAGACACCACGATTGTAAATGCTCAAGAAGAAATTTTAACCACAAAATCTTATTCCGTTCAAAATTTATCCACAGGTCAATTTATAATTGAAGATGATAGAAATATCTCGGATAATGCGGCGAGAAGAGTTTTTGACGGATTTAAAATATTGATGACTAACGTCGAGAAAGTTGAGTTAAATAAAACTAAATCGGGCTGGAATTCTTCGGATGTTTACAATTTCAACTTCGAAAAAGTTGTATTCCTTTCGGTAAAAGGAACACAGCGGCCAAACGATTATAAAATAATTTTCGATGAAGTCGGTTTCGAAACTTCGCATGATACGAGCTTGGGATTTTTAAGACTTCCTGCAAAAGATGTTAATTTCAAAATTTACAATGCAACCGAAAACCGATTTGTAAAATTTGCTTTTAGTGAAGCTGATGGAAATGATGGAAAGTATTCTATCAATCCAACCAATTCAAATTTAGTAGACGCGATTTATTTTTTGGAACCTAACAAAGCCGGCAAACTTGATTATACTTGGCAAGTTGTACTGAATAAACAGACCGGCAGTCGAAATCCACAAGCCGGAGATTCACTCAACATTATTCTAAACAAACCTTTTCTCTCTAGCGATGTCTATCGATTCCAATTCAAAAATTCAAAAATTATAAAGGATAATGCAGAGACAGAATTGGATGATATTCGAGTTGTCCCGAATCCATATGTTGCGGCTGAAATCTGGGAACCGAGAAATACTTACACAAGCGGAAGAGGCCCGCGAGAAATACACTTTATCAATCTTCCAAACAGCTGCACAATCCGAATTTATAATGTAAATGGCGTGTTGATTGATACGATTATTCATGATGGAATCAACGAAAACGGCACCGCAATTTGGGACGTATTGAGTAGCGAAAACTTCGAAATAGCTTATGGTTTATACATCTATCACGTTGATGCCCCGGGAATTGGCGAGAAGAGCGGAACCTTCGCCATAATTAAATAATGAAAGTATAAGTGAATGTAAAATGAAGATTTCAAAAATAATTTTAATGATGCTTTTTATATGCAGCTTGAGTTTAGCTCAAGAAACCAGAAAAATTGGTACAAGCGCCGCAAATTTTTTGCGAATTCCTGTCGGTGCTCGTGCTTCTGCGATGGGAAATGCTTTTGTTTCAATGGGTGAAGATGTTTCGGGATTGTACTGGAATCCAGCAATAGTTTCCCGCCTTTCCAACACAAACATACTTGTTGATTATGCAAATTGGCTCGTTGGCATTAAACATTCTTTCGTAGGCGTGACAACAAATTTGGGCGATTTGGGAACAATCGGTGTAAGTGTTCTCGCGTTACAATCACCGCAAATGGATGTTACTACTCCAAGAAACCCAATGGGAACGGGTGAAACTTTTGAAGTAACCAGCATGGCTTTGGGATTGACTTATTCGAAAATGTTGACAACAAATTTTTCGATTGGCGGAACATTTAAATACATAAATGAAACCATTTATAACTCATCCGCTGCTGGTATCGCTTTTGATGTGGGAACATTTTACCTTACTCCACTTGCCGGAATCAGACTTGGCGCGAGCATCTCGAACTTCGGAACAAAAATGCAGATTATGGGAGATGACTTGAACGTCAGAGTCGATATTGCTCCCGATCAAGAGGGCAATAACCAAAGTATTGTTGGAATGATTAAAACGGACAAATTCGATATGCCCCTCATAATGCGCATCGGATTATCCGGAGAAATATTCCAAACAAATTCTACAAGAATAACTATCGCTGTTGATGGTGTTAATCCAAACGATAATGCTCAAAGTATTGACATTGGAAGTGAAATTTCATTTCTGAATGAATTAGTTCTGTTAAGAATTGGGTACAGTGACATTTTTCTGCCCGAACGAGAAAAGGGTTTAACCGCCGGAGTTGGATTATACAAACTTCAATTAATTCCAACTTTGTTAATCTCGGTGGATTTTTCATACCAACAAATGAAGTATTTAGGAAGCGTAAACAGATTTTCAATAATTCTACAATTATAATAGAGGGAGGAAAAAATGAAAAAATTTCTTCAGTATTTTGTTGTAATTCTAATGATCGGTTTAGTAAACCTATCAGCACAGAATGTCAACGTGAGAATGAAATTTAATGGTGCTACTAATCTTGACACTTTAAAACCAAACCATGTAGTTCAGATTAGAGGCGAAGTTCTATCCGGAACCGTAAGTCCTTCATTAACTTGGGACTCTAATACCGGAATAACAATGACAAACGTTGGAGGAGACGTCTGGGAAGCAAATTTTCAGATGGCTGCGGGCTCGCAAATTAAATACAAATTTTGGACAGGTTACACAAAATCAACCGGCACTTTCTTTTGGGATGGTTGGGAAGGTCCTTTGAGCTCACCGGAAGGAAGTGATGACAATCGTTATTTTACTGCCGGAAATACGGATACAACTGCGTTAGTCCAATTCTATAACGGCGATCCTAATTCCAAACCTCAATATTGGCGTCCCTTCGAATTGAAAGAAGATTCGATTGCGGTTTACTTTAGGGTGAATATGGCAGGGATAATTCAGGAAGACGTTTTCGATCCGGAAAATAATGGACCTGTAGTTGTACGAGGTAACGCTCCATTGGATTGGGATGTTTCCTTCGTTACACTCGCGAAAGAAACCGGAAGCCAGTTGGGAGAAACGTTTTACTCAGGATATGGATATGTCGCCAAAACCGATATCCAAGATGGGCAAACTCAAAATTTCAAATTTGTGATCGAAGATTTAAGCAGGTGGGAAGAAGGAATTACCGACCGTAGTTTCAATTACACATTCGAAATGTTCGAGAATGGATTCGCGACAATTCACTGGTATTACTTTCAAGATCTCGCACCTCGCTCAGGAGATAAAACAACTGCTAATCTATCCTTTAGACTCAAACTAGACGCTTTGGAAAATGTCGGATTATTCGATCGTGGATTGGGCGACCGTATTATGGTGCTTGGCCCAAATGGCTGGGACCCTTTAACCGATGGAATTGAAATGACTTTTGTTCCCGCATTGCAAGAATGGATTGGACAAGAAACAATGTCGCGTTATGCCGGTTCAGAAATTATTTACAAGTATTATATTAAATGGGATACTACAAAAGTTGATCCGGATCATGCTAATTTTGTTCCCGGTTTAACATTGGATGACGGCTGGGAAGAACCAAGTTTTACGGGCGGAGCGGATAGGATTTATCTCTTTACCGAAGCCGCTGAACAAACTCCGCAAGGTGACTTCGGAAGAGAACAACAGTTTTTTAATAGTCTTCCTCCCGAAGCAGTAATCACAACTCCAATCGATATATCATTTCATATAAATATGAAAAATGCGACTTTAATTGATAGCAATGCCGCGAATCCTTTGTTCAGACCGGGACTTGACTCGGTTTGGGTTCAGTTCGACGGTTCGTTGATGCCAATTACACAAGGCTTTACAATGTGGGGAACTGATAATAGAATTTTGTTGGATGATATCGATGGTGACGGAATTTATTCCGGAAAAATGAGTTTAACTCCCCCAACTTTGTATCAAGCAAGTTATAGAGTAGTTTATAAATCAACTGATGGGGAAGTTTGGAATGGGGGCGGTGTTCAGAGAGGCAGACGGTATTATCAATTCATTCACCCCGAATCGATAAGCGACTCAAAAGAAATTACATGGCCTTCAAAATTTGATTTTCCTGTTATGCCTTGGAAGGCAAGCGAATTGATAGTTGAAGAAATTCCAAACTTGCAGGAGCCAACTTCTGTTCTAATTAACGATTTAACTCCATCGAAATTTGACGTGACGGATAACTATCCGAATCCTTTTAATCCAAGTACAAAAGTTAGATATTCAATACCTGAAAAAATGAACATAGAAATCCGAATTTACGATGCAATGGGTTCATCGGTGCAATCACTTGTTAATGAAGAAATGGAATCCGGCAACTACGAAGTTACTTGGAATGGTACCAATGCGGAGAATGTTTCTGTTTCATCAGGATTGTATTTTATGCGTATTCAGAGCGCTCAATATTCAAAAACTGTAAAAATGATATTGATGAAATAAAAGGAAAATATGAAGTCTTATTTATCAATTATATTTATTCTGATAGTTTCGAGTTTAACTTCCGCACAATATCGTGGTGAATTCATCCGTGGTGCGGATGTATCTTTCATCCCTCAAATTGAAGATGCCGGCGGTGTTTATTCTGAAAACGGAACTGCTGCCGATCCAATCCAAATATTCAAGAATAATGATCTGAACTATTATCGACTTAGAATATGGCATACTCCTTCGGAAGGATATTGTGATCTTGCCAAAACACTTGAAATGTCTAAAAGAATTAAAGACGCGAATCTTGGTCTAATGCTGGATTTTCATTATTCGGATTGGTGGGCCGATCCCGGTCAACAAAACAAACCCGCAGCATGGGAAAATATTTCGTTCTCGGCTTTAACAGATAGTGTCTACGCATATACTTTTGATGTGATTGCAAAACTTAAATCTCAAAATACACTTCCGGAAATTGTACAAATCGGCAATGAAATAAATCCGGGAATGCTTTGGCCGGATGGACGGGTTGGTGGTGATTACGAAAACAGTACTCAATGGAATAATTTGACGACTCTTCTCAAATCCGGAATTCAAGCTGTTAAAGATGCCGCAGAAGAAGACACCGTTAAAATTATGATTCATGTGGCTGGCGGAGGAAATAATTCCGCCTGTCGATGGTTTATGAATAACCTTAATCAGCGAAATGTTGAATTTGATATTTTCGGAGTTTCATTCTATCCGTGGTGGCATGGAACTCTCACTCAATTAGAAAATAACTTAAATGATCTCGCGAGAACATACAATAAAGATTTACTTGTTGCCGAAACAGCTTACCCCTGGACACTAAATTACTACGACAGCCAGTCAAATATTGTTGGTTCAAGCTCCCAGCTTCATGCGGGTTATAGTGCAAGTCAGTCAGGACAAAGATCGTTTTTGAATGACTTGTTTAATGTGGTAAGGAATGTTAGAAATGGCAGAGGAATAGGCGTACTATATTGGGCGCCCGAATATATTTCCGCTCCGAGACAAAATAGTCCTTGGGAAAATTTAGCACTTTTCGATTTTCAAGGAAACGCTCTTGCCGGACTATCAGCCTTTCACAAACAAGAAAATCTTGGGTCGGTTTCGGTTACATTTAATCTGAACACTGCACTTCACCCCGATACAATCTCAGCTTCATCATTTGTTCAATTGCGTGGAGAAGTGGTTGAATATGGTACAAACTATACTTTGCCCGGTGGTTTAAAAATCTCATGGGATAATATTTCTGAAATTGTTATGCAAAATGTTGATGGCAACATTTGGCAGACGAAAGTTGAAGTTGTTCCCAACACAACAATTCATTACAAATTCTGGACCGGCAAAGATGCTGATACACCAACAAACGCGCGGCTTGGTTGGGAAGGCCCAATAGCACCGGTTGATGGAAGTAATGGAAATTACCGTATTCTTGAAATTGGTGAAAAAGATACCGTGGTGAATTTGGAATTCTATAATCCGTTGGGGTTAAAATATGATCAATTCTGGCGGCCTTATTCGGAATACGAAGATTCGGTAGCTGTACTTTTTAGAATTAATTTATCGCCCATTATAAATGCGGAACTTTTTGATCACGACAATGATTCAATCGGTTTACGCGGGGATGATAATCTTCAGGGTAAATATCTTTCATGGAACGAGACAAAATTCTATTTAGAACGAGAACTTTATTCTTTTGATGAAGGATCGTTTTATTCCGGAACAGTTTACTTTGCTAAGAATGATTTGCCTTCCGGATCAGAAATTGCTTATAAATTTGTTCTTGAAGGTTCGTCCGTGAAAATAGAAAGTTTTACTCAGCCTAGAATATTTGGTATTCCGACTAAAGATACAACACTAAGTTGGGTTTATTTTGATGACATGAAAATTATTACCGGAATAGATGAAAAAATTTCGATTCCCGGCAAAGTTAATTTGCTCCAGAATTATCCAAATCCATTTAATCCGAGTACGCTGATAACATTCGCGCTCAATGAACCACAAAACATAAGATTAAATATTTACAACTCAATCGGAGAAAAGGTTTATTCTTTATTTGAAGGATATAGCTCAGCGGGAAAGTTTCAGAAAACATGGAACGGAAATTCCGATTCGGGTAAAGCAATGCCGGCGGGAATATATTTTTTGCAGATGATTTCCGGTAATGAACAGAAAAATATAAAATTAGTCTTGTTGAGGTAATTGTTGTGAAGTGTAAAATGCTTTTGCTTTTCAGTTTTTTGCTGGTTTCGACTCAAATTATTCCTCAAGAAAATTTGGTTTATGTTGATGACGAAGGACGCATGCGTTGGTCATCCGATGAAACCGAAGCATATTTTTGGGGAGTAAATTACACCGTCCCCTTCGCACATTCTTTTCGCGCAATCAAAGCAA
The DNA here is from genome assembly GCA_021739765.1 of Melioribacteraceae bacterium. Classification (GTDB taxonomy): domain Bacteria; phylum Bacteroidota; class Ignavibacteria; order Ignavibacteriales; family Melioribacteraceae; genus JAIPBD01. The sequence goes on along the minus strand of JAIPBD010000003.1, from coordinate 15,763 downwards.
AAGGATTTGATCATAAAGAAGTTATCGATCAAGACATTCAGCAATTTAAAAGATTGTGTATTAACGCATATCGAGTTCATGTTTGGGATAGAGAAATTTCGGATAGAAATGGAAATCTGATTCCAAATGATCATCTGGAATTGTTCGATTATTTGATCTCGAAATTAATTGAAAATGACATTTATGTGATTGTAACTCCGATTGCTTGGTGGGGAAATGGTTATCCCGAACCGGATCAGGAGACAAAAGGATTTTCTTCCTTCGGATCAAAACTAGATCTATCCACAAAGGAAGATTTAATTCAATCACAGGAAAATTATCTCAAGCAATTTTTAAATCACAAAAACAAATTCACCGAAAAGTTATATAAAAACGAATCTAATATAATAGCTTTTGAAATATTTAATGAGCCGAATTTACCCGATGACAGTGTTCAGGTCACAAATTACGTAAACAGACTCGTTAAATCGATTCGATCAACGGGCGTAACCAAACCAATCTTTTTTAATATCAGCGAAAATCCGGAAATTAATACTTGGAGCGGAGTGGCAAATGCAGAAATTGACGGTGTTTCGTTTCAATGGTATCCAACAGGCTTGGTAAAGGGAAATACACTAAAAGGCAATTATTTAGCGAATGTTTCAAATTACGTTCTTCCCAAATATTCTCAGAACATAAAAAACAAAGCAAAGATGATTTATGAGTTTGATGCCGCAGATATTTCATCATCGATAATGTATCCCGTGATTGCCGATAGTTATAAACGGGCGGGAATGCAATGGGTCACAATGTTCAGCTACGATCCGACTCCAATTGCGGCCTTCAACACAGAATATTTCACGCACTATTTTAATTTGGCTTACGCACCCGGGAAAGCAATCAGTTACTTGATTGCCGGTAAATTATTCCAAGACAAAAATCAAAAAGGAATAGTTTCCGGTTTTAATAATGTAAAAAAATCCAACTACTCGGTAAGTTATAATGATAATATCAGCTTACTTAATGCGGAAGAATATTTTTACTATTCTAACTCCACCAAAGTGGAACCAAACAATATTCATCAATTACAAAGTATTGCCGGAGTTGGTTCTTCCTCGATAGTCAATTATTCGGGAAGTGGTTCATACTATTTGGATAAAATTGAAGAGGGTGTCTGGAAATTGGAAGTCTTCCCCGATGCTGTACAAATTAAAGATCCATTCGGATCTAATAATTTGGAGTCACCGGTTACACAGCTTATGTGGACTGAGAATACCATTTCCATTAAACTTCCCGATTTAGGTGCAGACTACTTTATCAGCAGTCCTTTAAATAAAAATACTGCATCGCAAAAAGCTGAAGGATTTACAACTACAATTCGACCCGGCAGCTACATTTTAAGCAGAGAAAAGTTCGTAAAAAATAAAGACCTTTCTTATTTTGATTTTGAAGGACTTAAAAAACTAACGGAATCAAAATACTTTCTGGATGTGATTAATGTTTCTCCGCATAAAATTGAAACAGGAAACCCTGCTAATTTGGAATTTAATATTTTGTCTGATAGCCATATAACCGACGCGAAAATATTTTACAGAAGAATTGGCTGGCGTGGTTTTGGTTCAGTAGAATTAGAGAAATCGAACGATTACAATTTTATGGCGGGATTGCCCGAGAATGTTTTAAATAATGGAAGACTCGAATATTTTCTTTCATTTCAATTAGATGGTAAAACAAAAACTTTTCCCGGCAATTATTCACTGGCACCTGACAATTGGGGATTTAATGGTGAAAAAGGTTTCATACTTGATGTTTTTCCGTGGTCAAATAAAGTAAATCTTTTTGATCCTGAGTCGGATCTGGAAAATCTGATTATACCCAATGTATGGGCGAGCCTCAGATTTACAAACGAACTTATTTTTAATGAGAATGGCGATTTATCAGCGTCAATAATTCTGGGCGAGTACAAAAAAGAGTTGCCGGAATTTTCATTTCAAATATTTGCGGGGGATAAATTAGAGGATGCTGAAGAAATAGAAAAATATGAAATGGATTTTACTCTGACCAGTAACATTAAAAATAAGTTAGAAATTAGATTTATATATGATAACGGATTTGGATTCAGCAAAACGATCGAGATGAGCGAGACAAAAAACACATTGGAAATTTATCCGAAAGAACTGACAAAAATTAAATATGCGTTATTGCCGAGACCATATCCTAAATTTTTGCCGTATTGGTTTCAATTGACCGGAGACACGAATGTTATAAATTCAAATCCGAAATTAAATCTCATCCAATTTGCCATTCCTCTCGAGAACGAATCGGTAAACAAAAACATCAACACAAAAATTGAAATTGGAAAAATATCCGTCGTCAGAAAAAAGGATTAGAACGCAGGTTCGATGTATTAGAAACTATGGAATGTAAATATATAATGATTAATCTTGAACAAAAACTAAAAAAGCTTTACAACAATTGCATCGAAACCCAAAATTATCAGATCGAACGGTATCGGGAATTAACGGAAAAATTTATTAAAGAATTTTCATCATCAACATCTTATGAATATTTTAGTTCACCCGGCCGAACCGAACTCGGCGGTAATCACACGGACCACAACGGCGGCAAGGTAATTGCCGCAAGTATCAATTTGGATACAATCGCATGCGCCTCCTTGCAAGAAAATGTCGTTGAAATATTTTCCATCGGATTTGATGAAAAAATTTCTTTGAGTTTAGATGAACTGCAACCGAATGAAAAGGAAAAAGAAACGTCAACTGCGTTGGTAAGAGGGATCGCTGCCGGATTTGTAAAAAACGGATTTAAAATCGGTGGATTCAAAGCCGTTATTTCAGGTGAAGTAAAAGTCGGCTCCGGATTAAGTTCATCGGCCTCTTTCGAAGTTTTAATTGCTTCAATATTTAATCATTTCTATAATGACAATTTGGTTTCTCCTGTTGACTTAGCATTGATTGGACAATTTGCGGAAAATGAGTTTTTCGGAAAACCTTGCGGACTTATGGATCAAATTGCGTGCGCCTGTGGAAGTGTTGTGGCTATCGACTTTAAAGAGCACGATAAACCGAAAATTGAACAAATAGATTTTGATCTCGAGCAATACAATTACAAATTGCTTGTTGTTGATACCGGTGGGAATCATCAAAATCTAACTGCGGATTATGCATCAATTCCGGAAGAAATGAAATTAATTGCTAATTATTTTGGGAAAAAACTTTGTTCAGAAGTTGATTCTGAAGATTTAAATAAAGCTTTACCTGATCTTTACCAAAAATATTCACATAGGGCAATATTGCGTGCGCTTCATTTTTCACAAGAAAACATTCGAGTAGATGAACAGAAAACCGCGCTAACAAATAAAAATCTGCCCGAGTTTATGCGACTCGTAAATCAATCCGGTAATTCTTCCTTTAAGTATTTGCAGAATATTTATTCTCCTCAGGAGATCACGAATCAGCCAATATCATTGGCTCTAGCAATTACGGAAAATTTTATAAATCAAAAAAATGAGGGCGCGTGTCGAATTCACGGTGGTGGATTCGCGGGGACAATACAGGTATTTCTCAAAAAAGATTTTATTGATGAGTATAGAAAAATTATCGAATCTGTATTCGGTGTGGGTTCAATTACAATTCTGAATTTCAGAAAGTTTGGCGTTACTCCTCTCAGTCATATCTCATTCTAAAAAACAAAGATTATAAAATGGAGATTCTGATGAAAAAAAGTTTACTAGTTATTCTATTATTACAGCTCGTTTATTTTGTATCTGTTCTTCCAGCGCAAGAGAGAATTGTCCAAACATTAAAAGATGGATGGAAGTTTGCTAAAGGTGATCATAAATCAGCAATAAACATAAATTTTGATGATTCAAATTGGGAAGTCGTTACCGTTCCGCACGATTGGGCAATAAGCGGCCCGTTTGATGAAAAAGGAGATCCCGAAACCGGAAAACTCCCATGGCAAGGAGAAGGCTGGTATCGTCGTACATTTATTATTGATAAAGAATTGGAAGGGAAACAAATCTATTTTGTTTTTGACGGCATCATGGCGTTCCCGATAATTTATCTAAACGGCAAATTAGCCGGCGAATGGGATTATGGTTACAATTCTTTTTACATCAACGCAACCAAACTTCTGAAGTTTGGTGGCGAAAATATTCTAACAATTCATGCCGATACACGCGAACACGACAGCCGCTGGTATCCCGGAGCAGGAATTTTTAGAAAAATTGAGATGATCGCGACTTCCGCTCTGCACGTCGAAATTTGGGGAACATACGTCACCACGCCTGCTGTCGAACAAAAATGGAGCGATGTAAGAACGGTTACAACAATCGCGAATAATTTTAACGAATCTAAGAAATTTGAATTGGAAACATCAATTGTCGGTCCGGAAAACGGAATTGTAAAATCTCATAAATCGAACATCGAAATTGAAGCGCAAGAATCGATTGAAGTTGAAAACTGGTTCACACTAAGCAATCCGCAAAAATGGGATATTGATTCTCCAACTCTTTATCGATTCAAAACAGATATTATTCTGGATGGCCAAGTTATTGACAGCTACTCCACTCCTTTCGGTATTAGAAAATTTAAATTTACTGAAGATGACGGATTCTTCTTGAACGATCGAAGAGTGCAGTTTAAAGGAGTCAATCTTCATCACGATTTGGGCCCTCTCGGAGCCGCATTCAATAAAAGTGCAATGCGCCGTCAATTGGAAATCATGAAAGAAATTGGATGCAACGCGATAAGAACCAGCCACAATATTCCCGCGCCGGAACTTTTGGATTTATGCGATGAAATGGGATTGTTGGTGATTGATGAAATTTATGACAAGTGGGATCGAAAAGGTGGATTTATTCCCGGAAATGATTTCTTCGAATCCGCTGAAAGAAATATGAGAAATTTCATAAAGAGGGATCGAAACCATCCATCGATCATTTTGTGGAGCGTTGGTAATGAAATTCATGATATCCAGGCAAATCAACCGGGAAGTATTAAAAAATTAGAATTAATGATTGGTTTTCTTAAAAAGTATGATCTGTCCAGACCCGTAACAATGGTAACAGATAATACTTCAGGTGTGCGATGGAGACTCTTCGATTACTTCGATGTCCATTCGTGGAATTACGGAAGAAGATATTTGCCCGCGAGAGAAGCGGAACCAACTAAATCTGTAATCATCAGTGAATCTGCTTCTACAATTAGTACGCGTGGATACTACTCTTTTCCTCTGCCATCCGACAAAGAAGATTATCTAAACAAAGATTACCAAATCAGCTCTTATGATATGAACGCTCCGTGGTGGGCGGAACCGGCCGATCAAGATTATTTGTGGCAAGAACAAGATAAATATGTTGCCGGAGAATTTGTTTGGACCGGTTTTGACTACATCGGCGAACCGACACCTTACAATAGCACTTTGGTAAATGAAGGAAAAATTAAAATCGAGCAAGCAGCGAAAAGTTCTTATTTCGGAATTGTAGATCTGTGCGGAATTCCTAAAGATAGATTTTATTTATATCGCAGTTATTGGGCGCCGCAAAAGACCACCATTCATATTCTGCCTCATTGGAATTGGAACGGCAAAGAAGGTGAAAATATTCCGGTTTTTGTTTACACAAATGGTGATAGAGCTGAATTGTTTTTGAATGGAAAATCGTTGGGAATGAAAGAAAAAAATCCTAAATCGGAAAATATGTTTGAACGTTATCGATTGATGTGGAACGATGTTAAATATGAACCCGGTGAGCTGAAAACAGTTGCTTACAAAGAAGGGAAAATTATTGGGGAAGAGATCATCCGAACCGCAAAGTCTCCTTCTAAAATTAGATTAACAACCGAGAAAACCGCAATCGATTCAGAGGATGATGAGCTGGCATTTATTCTTGTTGAGGTTTTAGATGAAGAAGGGAAATTTTGTCCATTAGCTGAAAATGAAATTGAGTTTACAGTTGAAGGAGCGGCAAAAATTGCTGCCGTCGGGAACGGCAATCCGCAATCGTTGGAGCCGTTTATTTCGAACAAAAGAAAATTGTTTTACGGCAAAGCGATGTTAATTATCAGTGCCGATGGAAAAGGTGAGCAAGCGATCATTTCCGCTAACAGCACCGGATTGAAATCCGATTCAATTCGAATAAATATTAAGTAGTTATTCCATTTGGTAGCGGGAAGAATCTTTTTACCTATTCATTAAATTGATATTACAACCCTATTTCGATAAGTTGCTTAAAACAATTTTGATTAAAATTTACTTAGGTGGAAAATGTTCGAAGATAATTATCAATTCACTGTGACTGACAGATTTCTTAAATATGTTAAATATGATACTCAATCCAATGAAGATTCCGAGACTTTCCCAAGCGATCCGAAACAGCTGGAACTATCGAAAGATTTAGTTACTGAATTAAAAGAGATAGGATTGCACGACGCTCACATGGATGAAAACGGATATGTGATTGCGACACTTCCTTCAAATGTAGAAAAAGATGTTCCCGTCATCGGATTTATTGCTCATGTTGATACTTCGCCCGCCGTTTCAGGCAAAAACGTAAATCCTCAAATTCATAAAAATTATGAAGGCGGAGATATTATTGTAAGCGATAATCCCAAAGTGGTGATTGAAGCGAGTAAAAACCCGGAATTACAGGATATGAAAGGTTTTGATATCATCACAACCGATGGAACTACACTTCTCGGCGCCGATGATAAAGCCGGTGTCGCGGAAATAATGGATGCGATGAATTATTTGATAAATCACCCGGAAGTAAAACATGGAACTATTAAAGTTTGTTTTACACCTGACGAAGAAGTTGGCAGAGGAGCGGAAAAATTTGACGTTGAAAAATTCGGCGCGAAGTTCGCCTATACAATAGATGGATCAACACTCGGCGAAGTTGAAACGGAAACTTTTAGTGCTGACGCCGTAGTTATTACTTTTCATGGAATAAATGTTCATCCCGGATACGCAAAAGGAAAAATGGTAAACTCATTAAAAGTATCCTCATTTTTTATGGAAAGCCTGCCCAAAGATAGACTTTCACCCGAAACTACCGAAGCTAGAGAGGGTTATGTTCATTGTGTTTCGATTAATGGAAATGAAGAAAAATCCGTGCTCAAGTTTATTATAAGAGATTTTATCAATGAAAAGTTGGTCGAATATGAAGATTTGTTAAAAGACCTTTGCGAAAAAACAGTTTCTCATTTCCCCGGTTCTAAGTTTGAATTTGAAATAATTGAACAGTACCGGAACATGAAAAATGTTTTAGATCAACACCCCGAAATTGAAATAAATGCGGTTGAAGCTCTCTCGCGGCTTAACATAAAACCAATTCAATCCGCTATTCGTGGTGGTACCGATGGATCTCGATTAAGTTATATGGGTCTACCGACTCCGAATCTTTTCGCGGGCGGTCATAATTTCCACGCGGTAACTGAATATGTCGCGATTCAAGATATGGAAATGGCTGTGCGAAATATTGTTACACTTAGCGGAATTTGGGCTGAATAATTTGAATTTTTAATTAACATTATTCGGGTGAATTGCACTCAAAAAGTATTTCACCCGAAGATTAATTCCTTCCAATTGTTATCAACTAACTAAAAAAATTATTTCTTATATTGGAATTAACTTCACAAAGAGAGGAATATTAATGGATCGCTTAGAAAAACTTACCTTGGTTGATCTGTTCAACTACAGTACTGAAAAATTCGCTGATAAACCGTTTGTCAGCTGGATGGATAAAGAACCGGTAACTTACTCCGAGTTTAAGGAAAAAGTCCTCTCGGTTACAAAATTCCTCAAAGAGCAAGGAATTGTCCCCGGTGACAAAGTTGCAATTTTGAGCGAAAATTCTCCAAACTGGAGCGTCGCATATTTCGCGATTACAACAATGGGCGCGGTTGGCGTTCCGATAATGACTGAGTTTCACGAATCTGAAGTTCACCATGTTTTAAGACATTCGGAATCTAAAGCTATTTTCGTTTCCGAAAAATTCTTTGAAAAAGTAGCAGGCGTTAAGTTCGAAAATTTAACCACAAGAATTCTTTTGGATGATTTCTCGATTATCCCCAATGAAATGAATTCGGATTTACTCCAAAAATTTGTTCAAGAAGGACAAAAAGAGCTTGCTAAAATTAAGTTTGCCGCTCTTAAACTTGCAGGATTGGTAAATGAAAATGTTGAACCTGATGATCTCGCTTTGATTTATTATACTTCAGGAACAACAGGTCATTCCAAAGGCGTTATGCTTTCGCATAAAAATATTGTTTACGATGCTGTTGTTTCAACCGAAATGGCGGAAGTTGTTGGGGATGACAGACTTCTCTCAATTCTTCCATTGTTTCATACAATTGAATCAACTTTGGGAATGGTTATTGTCTTCTACACTGGAGCGTCTGTTTTTTACTTAAATAAACCACCGACCGCTTCGGTTTTGGTGCCGGCGCTTAAAAAGGTAAAACCGACTGTTATGATTGCAGTTCCGCTTGTGATCGAAAAAATTTATAAAAACAGAGTACTACCTCAAATTAATTCAAAAAAACTGGTAAAAGCCCTTTATAAAATTCCCGCAGTTCGTAAAAAAATTAACAAAGCCGCAGGCAAAAAACTGTATGAAACTTTCGGTGGTAATTTGAAAATGTTGTGCATCGGAGGAGCGGCTCTTAATCCTGATGTAGAACAATTTTTACGTGAGGCAGAATTCCCTTATGCGATGGGTTACGGTCTAACAGAAACGGCCCCACTTCTAACCGGTACGAACCAGAAATACACAAAATTCCAGTCTTCCGGTAAACCGATGGAAGGTGTTGAAGTGAAAATTATTAATAAAGATGAACAAACCGGGGAAGGGGATGTAATTGTTAGAGCGCCTAATGTTATGATGGGATATTATAAAGATCCCGAGAAAACAGCCGAAGTTTTAACCGAAGACGGCTGGTTTCATACCGGCGACCTCGGTTACCTTTCCGAAGACAATTATTTGTATTTGAAAGGAAGATCCAAAAATGTAATAATAGGTGCCAATGGGAAAAATATTTATCCGGAGGAATTGGAATCCGTCATAAATTCTCAAGATTGTGTTGTGGAATCTTTGGTTGTTGAAAGGGATAATCAATTAATGGCGAAAGTATTTTTCGATAGTGATTTGCTTGATGAAATGCACGGATTGGGTAAACTTTCAGAAAATGAGTCACGAGCAAAATTGGATTCCATTCTGAAGGAATTACAAAAAAACGTCAATGGAAGTATTTCCGGACATTCAAAAATTCACAAATTCACTATGCAGACCGAACCTTTCGAAAAAACACCTACACACAAAATTAAACGTTATTTGTACAGTTAAGAATTTTCTTAAACCGGCTCAATCAACAAGAAGATTGAGCCGAATCTTTCCAATTTACTTTTACCGCGAATAAGCAATTTATCGCCCAAAATATATTTTAGTCTTTGAGTAAGTATAAATGAGTCACGATAAAGACCGCCCCAACACAAAGAGGCCGCATAAATAACAACTGCCGATAATTTAGTCCCACGGCGGCGCGGAGCTCAATATTCGCAGTAAGCGCGGTGTGTAACAATATTTGTTAATGGAATAACTTTATGCATCTCAGCCGATGCGGATTGTTAAACAGTAAAAAATTCCAAAACACCAAATATGAAAACTGCTTGCCTTCGATTGTTTTGTGGATGCGTCCGCTTATTCGGTTTAGCAGTTATGATCAACAGTTATTACCACATTTCCTTTTTTATGCCCTTTATCAACATATCGATGGGCTTCTACTATTTTCTCTAATGGATAGCGTCTGTCTATCACCGTTCGTATTTTTCCCACTTCGCAGAGTTCTTTTAGAGCGTAGAGGTCTTCTACTTTTAATTTGATGTTGCCGGACATAGCAAGAACATTTAGATATTGACCCTGATCAGAGAGTGATTTTTTCCGTTTTGAAGTTTCAATCTTACCAACGGCATCATAAATAACGTCGTAAGTCACACCATTTTTGGTAAAATCGTCTTTTGTATAATCAATTACTTTATCCGCACCGAGGGATTTTACCAATTCCAGGTTTGAGGTGCTGCATACAGCCGTGACTTCTGCACCAAAGTATTTTGCAATCTGTATCGCATAAGTACCAACGCTGCCTGAAGCGCCATAGATTAATACTTTTTGACCTTCCCGGATATTTGCTTTTCTAAGGTGGATCAATGCGGTAATTCCGCCGTTTGAAACCGGTGCGGCTTCTTCGTGTGTCATATTTACCGGTTTGACCGCAAGAATTCCATTTTCGGGAAGAGAGCAATATTGCACATACGTACCAAATCGAAATTCGGTTGATGCAAAAACAGGATCGCCAACTTTAAAGAGGGTAACATCTTTGCCTATTCTTTCTATCTCTCCTGAGAGTTCCATCCCGAGTATCTTTTTCCTCGGTCCGGTAAAGCCGACAATAACTCTCATCAACGGCTTGAAGAAAAAATCTGCTACCGGTCCTAAACCTGGTTCTAAGCGGCGGATCTTAGTATCACCAATATGCGTTGTTGTAGCAAGTATTTTTATAAGTACTTCATTCGGTTTAGGGATTGGTTTTTCAACTTCTATAATCTGAAGAACCTCGGGTGGGCCATATTTTGTGCAGATAACAGCTTTCATTGAAATCCTTAAATTATTTTTCGAAACAGTACTATACCAAATTCGAATTCAAGCACCATAATGTCATATTTATTTACAATTTTTTGTTAGAACAAACTTTCAATCTGAAACTTGGCCACCATAATTGAATCCAAACTGAATGCTTTTAATTTGTACAATAATTAAATTCTAAAATACCGTAAGATTGAGTTGTTTTTTCGTGAATACACAAACTATTTTGAAAATAGTATTAGTCATCATCCTTTTCATGCTCATATCTGTTATTGTTAAACTCTTCTTGGGAATCAGATTCACCAATTTGTAACTGAACACCAACAATAGGAACATTAATTGTTTTATTTATTTCTTGATAGTTTGATAACAAATCAAATGTAAACAAACTTAATAAAGCAAGGAAAATAATTAAGATAACCGGACGCGATGAACTGATCCCGGATTCGGAATCGGATGTTTTTTTCCCGTGAATCATACTCGCAATAATATTTTCGCGGTGTCTAAAAATGTGAAAGATAATACCAATAATATGTAGACCCACAATTCCTAACATAGTATAAACGAATATTTCGTGCAGTTCTTCCAGATTTTCATTGCCAAGACCAAGTTGTATCCCGGTTAGAACAATCCCGATAATTAATGCTAACATTACAAACATAGCATAGGCAGTACCGGGGTTATGACCAAGATATGGTTTATCGTTACGCATTAATGCACTTTTCAAATAGCCAAATAATTCTGTTGGATTAAAAAGAAAGGACTTGAATCGAGCATAAGTCGTTCCAATGAATCCGTATAATATTCTTAAAATTACCATCAAAAAAAGGATTAGACCTATTATTGCGTGATATGCAAAATTTGGGTGATCATCTCCAAAACCAAGAGCAATTATTGCGGCACCAGAAAATCCAATAACCAAGAACCAATGAAAATATCGAATTGGCAGGTCCCATATAAGTATTTTTTTGTTTGATTTCATCATAACTCCTTTTGTAAAAGCTGAATTTTATTGTTGACTAACTATGCTGCTAAACAACCGCTGACCTGAACTACAAAGTGCTTTTTTCACAAAATTTAAGCAAATCAACTTTTCAGCTTGACGAAATGGGCGGGTCGATTTGCCGGTTAGCTTTGTTTTTTACTTTAAGCTGCTTCAATATTTGCGGCTATTGCCAATGTTTCAAAATCTCTTTCCTTCTGTACTTGACCATTCTAATAATTAGGTCTTTCGGTAAAGGTTTGTTCAAAGGAAACTGTACCGAACCTTTTCCTCGTTTATAATCCTTGAGTTCATGCGAGAACTCTTCCATAGTCGTTGGAAAAGGATAAAACCCGATAAATTTTTCGTATCTGGCCATCATAATCTGTTGATCCCTTTTACCTCCGGGAACTAACATAAAAGAGGGGACTTTATAATTTAAAATTTCAACCACGTCCGGAGCGGCCTCTTTGATAATACTTCTTAATTCTTGTAAAACTTTTTGTGCCTCCTTCGGTTGATTGGCAATATAATCGTCAACCGTCTCAAAGTTTGGCATTGGTCCTTTTTTACCCATCTGATCTTTTCCTTTTCCCTAAAATACAAAATGTTGGTAATGTTTTGCTTTGAGTATAAAGGTCATAATTTCTGCTCAAGTATTCATAACCTCAACACAAACATCGTTCAAACTGACTGTCCACTCCGCCGATATTATTGAGAAAAAAAGTTATGGCAGCTAAGAGTAAATTGAGGTATAGCCATTATTATGCCTCAATTTTTATATTTTATTATCTTCAACTTTTCGTTGACTTCAATCGGAATAACTGGTTAGCCTAGTTTCTAATTTCTTGACAATATGTCAAATATGACATATATTTCTCCCGTGAATATTAAAGAAAAACCTCTCGTATGGTGCATGGAGAAATTAAAACTCCTCCATTTTCTTCAACTGCTAGAATAGAAGCTGGATTTCTTCTCAGACTTCTTCAGATCGGAGAAAAGTTGAAAATGCCTCATTCGAGACCAATGCCCAGTATTGGTTCCAATTGCCATGAACTTAGGATTAATGATGGAAGAAGTACCTGGCGAATAATCTATAGAATTGATGATGATGCGATAATAATTCTTGAAGTATTTAACAAGAAAACTCAACAAACTTCTAAAAAAGTTATTGAAATTAGTAAAAAGAGAATTAAGGAATATGACAATGGATAAACAGAAACAACAAAACTTAGAGAAAAAGGGTTGGAAGATTGGTTCAGCCAAAGAATTCTTAAATTTGTCAGAAGAATCATCATCATATATAGAACTTAAAATAAAACTTAGTTCTAATTTAAGGAAACTAAGAACAGAGCGAAAATTAACACAAGTTGAACTTGCAAAGATTATCAAATCTAGCCAATCACGTGTGGCAAAGCTTGAAACCGGTGATCCATCTGTTTCTCTAGATTTAATAATTAGATCATTATTAGCACTTGGAACTTCAAATAAGGATATCGCTCGTACCATCTCTTCCTAAAATCTTAATTAGAAGGCTAACGGCGTCTATAGAAAAGAAAGTCAAGAGAAAAGAGATTTCCGCTGAGATAATTTTCAATCTCTTAACTTTGGTCTCACATCAAAATTAATCGCCGTTTGTCATTAGTGTTTGTTAATTAGTCCTCCTTATTTTGCACGAATAATAATTTATAGCTTGTTTTACTACGCGTCTATTTGAGCTCTTTTTAGGCTGCGGCAAATTTTAGTAAAAACATATGAGCGGTTAACCGTTGCGTTGGAATGTTTCTGTTTTGTACAGAACTTCACACGCCGTTATGAACTCTGTCTCCCACTATTTAGTATTCCTTTTTCAGTATACTAACAACATCCTATTAGCTGCTATTTTTATGCCGCCGCTTCCTTCAATATTTTTTTGCTTTTTTCGTAAGGTTTATATTTTTTTCCGTTTTTTATTATTGCCAAACTTATCTTAGCTATATGTCTGGCGACCATGTTTCTAGCTTTTTGATCGGTTAATTTTTTCTCATCTATTAAGTGATCATAGTAATCCTTTATCGGACTATTATAACAAATGCTTCTCAATGCAGCTGATCTATAAACGCTTTTTAGTTTTCTGGAATATCTAGGGGTTCTTTTACCATAACTTTTGCCACCACTAAATTTTTCATGCTTTACCAACCCGCAATAACTTAAGAAATTACTTGGTTTCTTAAATCTTTTAGAATCAATTGCATGAGCCAATATCGTAACACAGCTAATTGTTCCAATTCCCGGAATGGTTTTTAAGTTTCTTAGGGTTTTATTTTTTCTAACTATTCTTTCAAATTAAACTTCATATAGCTTTTTTTTATTGTAATAATTCTCAATGTTATCATCAAGTTGTGTTAAAATAAAATTCTTGATTTTAATTTTATCTTTTTTGTGCGACTTGTTCTCAGCCCGGTATATAGCAGATTTTTGATTCTGTAGCCTTACACCAGCACCGACAAGATCATTGTAGGCACTGATAAGCATTCTTAACTCATATAATGAATCGGTTGTGTGATATACTTCTTTGAGTAATCCGTTTTTGAGTAACAAAGTCAGTTTACCGGCATCTATTTTATCGTTCTTGGGCCCTTCACTAAGAAGTCTGTTTCTGTATGGGTCACAGATCACTATTTTATCCACATAATCGTAAAGTTCGACGTATAACCAATGACTTGATGTTGTTTCTTCAATTGTGAGTATTTTTGCCCCTATTAGATTTCTCAGATAATGTTTTAAGTCCGATAAATCTGTTTGTACATCTATTACTTTAGGGGCAATCATATTTTTTGTCAGCCTTGCAATGGACATATTTTTCATTGACCAGTCAACTCCGATAAAATGGTCAAACTGATCAATAAAATTGGGATAATCGTTGTTGTCATTGGAGTGATTTACTTTTAATTTTATTTCATTCATTTTAGGTCTCCTTACTTTGTATGAGATGCTATAATTTATTCCGTTTATTCGGAATATGCACCTTCAAAGTTTGTGAGACCTTCTTTTCTAATTTACCGTGGCAACTAGCCGGCGCCCCAACACTGGAATGCCGATTAATAAGACTACACCAAAGTTTATGCAACCGGTGATTAATTTTCAACGCAATTTCCGGTTGCTACAATTTAGTTTTTACAATTGCCGCCTAACAGCAATGTTGTTTGTTTCACAAAACTTAAGAACTACACAGATGCCAAATTGAAAACGGCGTCCGGTTGAGTTGCTTGTTAGGTGCATTTTTTATAAGTTATTCCATAATTATTATATCATTATATGGCATATATGAATAACATTCATTTTAAATGGGATCAGAGTAAAAACCTTGCAAATATTAAAAAGCATAAAATCTCTTTTGAAGAAGCCAAAACTGTATTTTTCGATGAAAATGCAAGATTGATCTCAGATCCCGAACATTCTGTAAGTGAAGAAAGATTTATCATTTTGGGTCTTTCTGCCAAATTAAAACTTCTAATTGTTGTTCATACTTATAAAGAAAATGATGAAGTTATCAGAATCATTTCTGCGAGAAAAGCCACAAAATCTGAAAGTAAATATTATCAAGAGGTGAAATAAAATGAAAAAAGAGTATGATTTTTCAAAATCCATTAAAAATCCTTATATAAAGAGACTAAAAAAACAAATATCAATTCGTATAGAGAATGAAACAGTAGAATACTTTAAAAACCTAGCTTCAGAAATTGACATTCCCTATCAGAATTTAATGAACATGTATTTGAGAGAATGTGCCGAAAACAATAAGAAACCAAATATTCATTGGCAATAATTGATGCACCTAACGGCGTTGCAAATAACCCGCCGCCCGACCCTACAATTTTTTTATTTATTAAAAATGTTTAGAACTGTAGCCTTGTTTAACTTTCGTAATAAACAAGGCGGTACTAACTTTACAACATAAATTATTTTAAAGAGCAACTTTCTTAAAACACTAAACTAAAGAACTGCACAAAATCCGCTTGACCTCGCGGTCGGGTTGATTTGCTTGATATTTCCAATAAGTAAATAAGAACTTATGTTGTTTTTATCAACAACATCAATTGGAGGCATCTCATGTACTATACCGGTATTGATCTACACAAATTTACATCCTATCTGACCAC
>JAIPBD010000010.1:150000-151942 GCA_021739765.1 Melioribacteraceae bacterium | reverse complement strand
CAGCCAAACCCTTGGGACCTTCTCCAGCCCCAGGATGCGATGAGCCGACATCGAGGTGCCAAACCTTGCCGTCGATATGAACTCTTGGGCAAGATCAGCCTGTTATCCCCGGAGTACCTTTTATCCTTTGAGCGACGGCACTTCCACTCGCTACCGCCGGATCACTAACTCCTGCTTTCGCACCTGTTCGACCTGTATGTCTCACAGTCAAGCTCCCTTTTGTGTTTGCACTCGACGCATGATTACCGACCATGCTGAGGGAACCTTTGAGAGCCTCCGTTACATTTTGGGAGGCGACCGCCCCAGTCAAACTACCCGCCTAACACTGTTCCGGATCCTGATTCAAGGACCGCGGTTAGAATCCAAATAAACCAAGGGTGGTATTTCACCATTGACTCCACCAATACTAGCGTACCAGCTTCAAAGTCTCCCACCTATCCTGCACATGATTTATCCGAACCCAATGTTAGGGTGCAGTAAAGGTTCACGGGGTCTTTCCGTCCATCTGCGGGTAACCGGCGTCTTCACCGGTACCACAATTTCACCGAGCTCGTGGTCGAGACAGTGCCCAGATCGTTGCACCATTCGTGCAGGTCGGAACTTACCCGACAAGGAATTTCGCTACCTTAGGACCGTTATAGTTACGGCCGCCGTTTACTGGGGCTTCAATTCAGAGCTTCGCCGAAGCTAACCCCTCCTCTTAACCTTCCAGCACCGGGCAGGTGTCAGTCCCTATACATCGTCTTAATTGACTTCGCAGAGACATGTGTTTTTGTTAAACAGTCGCCTGGGCCTTTTCACTGCGGCCCCTTTCAGCTCCACCCGCAAGGGTATCACCTACTAGGGGCGCTCCTTCTCCCGAAGTTACGGAGCTAATTTGCCGAGTTCCTTAACCACGACTCACTCGAGCGCCTGAGAATACTCATCCCATCTACCTGTGTCGGTTTGCGGTACGGTCCGATATAGTTCTCCCATACGAAGATTTTCTCGGCAGTATGATTACGATCAGTTTATGGGCTAAGCCCTCCCGTTCGCGTCTCGGTCTTAAAGAAGAGCGGATTTGCCTACTCTTCAAACCTACACGCTTAGACCACCTAATCCGACAGGTGGCTGACCTTCACTTCTGCGTCCCTCCTTACAGTCAAACAAACTATACCAGGTACAGGAATATTAACCTGTTGTCCATCACCTACGCTTTTCAGCCTCGGCTTAGGATCCGACTAACCCTGAGACGATTAACGTTGCTCAGGAAACCTTAGATTTTCGGCGCAAAGATTTTTCATCTTTGTTATCGTTACTTATGCCAACATTTGCTTTTCTATAAACTCCACCATACCTCGCAGTACGGCTTCAATGTCGATAGAATGTTCCTCTACCGCTCCGATAAATCGGAGCCCAAAGCTTCGGTAAGTGATTTAAGTCCCGCAAATTGTCGACGCCGAGTCGCTTGACTAGTGAGCTATTACGCACTCTTTAAATGAATGGCTGCTTCTAAGCCAACATCCTAGTTGTCTGAGCAACTCAACATCCTTTCTCTGTTAATCACTATTTAGGGACCTTAGCTGTTGGTCTGGGTTGTTCCCCTCTTGGCAATGAAGCTTATCCCCCACTGCCTGACTCCCAAGGAACATGTGTACGGAATTCGGAGTTTGTCTGGGTTTGGTACCCTTGTGAGGGCCCTAGCCCAATCAGTGCTCTACCTCCGTCACACTTTAGCTTGAGGCTAGCCCTAAAGCTATTTCGAGGAATACGAGCTATCTCCGGGTTTGGTTGGCCTTTCACCCCTACCCTCACCTCATCCAAGCGGTTTTCAACCCGCAATGGTTCGGACCTCCATGAGGTTTTACCCTCACTTCATCCTGGACAAGGGTAGATCACCCGGTTTCGCGTCTACCCCAGGTCACTTAGTTCGCCCATTTCAGACTTGCTTTCGCTGCGGATA